>JAJWFY010000053.1:0-23650 GCA_021615735.1 Segatella copri
TTTGAGTAATGCTTGATTTCTCAAAAGCGAGTGCAAAAGTACTAACTATTTTTCACTCCACCAAATCTTTTCGCAAAAAAGTTTCATTTTAGTCAAACATTTAACAGTTATAAACATTTAAGCTATTTTTACACCTTATTATATATATATAAATAGACTGAACTTTTGGCTATTCCAATATTTCTTCGTACTTTTGCCCTATCAATCAGTTAGGTTTAACAGAAAACGGAAATTCATCATGAAAATTATTGTATCAGAAGAAATCGAATCGGTATGTCCCACCTTTGTGGGAGCATGCGTGGAAGCCAATGTGGTAAACACCCCTTATTGTCAGGAACTTTGGGATGAAATCAATGCCCTCAGTGAGAAATACAGACAGACGCTGACCACGGAATCACTGAAAGAGATGAGTGGAATTGCCGCCACCCGAAAGGTGTACCGTGCCTGCGGCAAGGATCCATCTCGCTACCGTCCTGCATCAGAAGCCCTTATCCGCAGAATGCTGCAGGGCAAGGAACTCTACCAGAGAGATACGCTGGTGGATCTGGTGAATCTGGCGAGCATTGCATACGGCTACAGCATCGGCGGATTTGATGCAGACAAGTTTGAAGGCGACACCCTGACCCTGGGCGTAGGCAAAGCCGGCGAACCATACGAAGGCATCGGCAGAGGCATGATTAATATAGAAGGTCTGCCTGTTTACAGAGACAAGACAGGTGGTGTAGGAACCCCGACCAGCGACAACGAGCGAACCAAAATGAGTATTGACACCACCCATCTGGTGGTTCTCATCAACGGATATGACGGAGACGAACAGCACGTTCGCGAGAATGCCGAATACATTATCCAGCTTCTGAAAAAATATTGCCAGAGTGATGGAGGCAGCTACTTCATCTACAAATAAAGAGGATGTGTCATAAGTTTATGATTCACCCTCTTCTTGTCGTTGGTAAACATGGGTTATGTTGCTGAAAGAGATAGGATATGTTGTTGGAAGAGATAGAATAAGTTGTTGGAAGAGATAGGATAAGTTGTTGGAAGAGATAGGATATGTTGTTGAGACAGTCAGTATCTTCGGTCGCACAACAGCTGTTGTGCGCTTGCATAACAGCTGATATGCGCATGCACAACACCTGTTGTGCATGCGGTAGCCAACTGTTATACACCAACTATTATCCAAACTTATGACACACCCTCATTAACCAAGAAATCTCTCTTATAAAGACAAAAAAGGGGACTGGCCACTGCCAGTCCCCAAGACGAGAGAGATATAAGTGTTGACTTGGTCAACAACGAGGCAAATCACTTTGCCTTATATCTTTAATATTATTCCTAGACAATATCATTAGAAACATCATCTAGGAATAATTTATATCTTGCAAAAGTATATTACTTTTTGTCCTCAGCCCAACCAGTAGACTTAAATCCTGTTACTCTATAATGATATCCAGGCTGGTCAGAACGGGAATAGGTGAAACTGATCGCATCTGTCACAGTACCAGATACAGTAGTATAAGTATTGTGACCACACTTACCGCTAACAGTTACCTTGTCGGTAGCTGTAGCAGAGTTACCAATGAAATCATCCACATTCTCACCACCGAAAGTATAAGCACTCATATCAATAGATACCTTAGCATTGATGGCGTAAGCTGCCTTAGAGGCAGCTGAGCCTACACGAATCCACGCCTTATCCTTATCATAATCGGTAGTATTGCTGAGATAGGCATAGAGAACCCCCGAAGTGGTTCCTGTACCATCAGTCTTAAAGATGAATTCAGCATCTGTTGGATTAGAAGCCCAATACTCTGCATCTGTCTTAGAAGCATCATAACCTCTCTCCACATTGATTCTATACTCACCACCAACAGGAGCAATAGGAGTATAATCGATATCGAAATCGTCTCCCTCAGAGCATGCAGTAAACAATGCTACGAAAACAAAGCTCAAAAAATATAATATTTTCTTCATGACTTTTCGTTTATTACATTAATAATCATTACTTCTCCCACCAAAGTTTCTTGGTCAGCGAGTTTCCATTCTCTTCTACATACTTGGCAGCAGCAGAGTTATACAATGTAGTAGCTGTAGGATAAAGCAATCGCATAGGATACTCACCGGCATTCATATTGCTAGCACCTGGATCAACCAAATTGCCTAACACATAACCATCAGACAATTCACGCTGCAAAGCAGTTGTAGACTTACGAACAGTAATATTAGCCTGAACCTCAGGAATACCCAAACGGTTACGGGTCATCCAGCCATCATAAGCATTCGCACCAGCATAAGTTACCCAATACTGCATGGCGATACTATGAAGCATATCGGCCTTATCGAACTTGTAAGCACCATCAACGAATGCTGTGCCATCAAATCCCCAACGGCTGAAGCCAGCAAGAACACCCTTATTATAATATTCCTCAGCCTTTTCAGCATTACCCAAACGAGCATAAGCCTCAGCAATCATCAATTCGCATTCAGCCTCGTTCATCAGATAGACAGCATCATCATAAGCCTGTTTCATACGAGAAGACTTAGAGATTCCAATACCACCCTCTGTAGTTTCATCAGTATTTGGTTTTGTTCCACAAGGAAGACCCTCATAGCATTCATCCATGTGAGCAATCAGTTCCTCATCAGAAGAATAGCCGAGAGTTTTTTTGGCATTAGCAGTTACCTCATACAACTTGATGATACGAGGATCCTTCTTATCCAAAAGATACTCTAAGAAAGTATGACAAGCACGAATATTCTCAGTAGTATTCAACTGACGGATATTAAACTCATAAAGAGGATTACCCTTATTAGTGCCATCTTCCCAATTTACCCAAGCACAATCCTGCTCCAAAAGACCACCTGAACTAAGTAAAGCCTGAATATCAGATTTATGAGCGTCGAAGTCTTTGAGATACATCTTCAACTTCAAACTCTTTGCAAAGCCTGCCCAGCTATCCATACTGCCTCCCAAGAAACAGTCAGCAGTTCCTAAAGGTGAAGCTTTTTCTGCAGCTTTAGCATCATCGAGTTTGGCAATGGCAGCATCCAGCATCTCCAGAATACCCGGATATACTACGGTTTTACTATCATCAAATGCAGCATGTGGATTGTTTTCGACATCAAGAGCACCTGTAAACGGAATATCACCATAAGTATCAGTCAATACCAAGAAATTATAGGCCTGAAGAATCTTGGCAACCATCCAATAGTTCCAAGCCTTACTTTCTTCAGCAGAAGCCAAAGCCAGCTTTAAATCTTCCAGACTGTTGGCATATGTATTCTGCCAAATCGTAGTAACAGGAGGAATTGAACCTGATGTTGTTACAGCATAATTAGACAATGTATTATACTGGTTTGTACTATTACCCTGTGTTACATACTGGCACCAGAAGTCACCAGTAATTTGCTGATAAAGACCACTGACAGCTACGATAGAACCTTCGGCAGCCGGAAGCAACTGCTTGTAGGAAGCTGTAGAAGGATAGTTTGGGTTGTAGTTGATATCCAAATAGCCAGAATCGCTACAAGAAGTAACAGTACCCATTGTCAAGACAGCTCCCAGCAATGCTGCGCTTAAAAATTTATATCTTTTCATATAAGAAATCTCCTTTAATTAAAATACAACCTTCAAGTTAATACCATAGTTGCGAGTTGACACAGAACCCATAGTCTCACCAAACTCAGAACTGATATCATTACCAAAGTTAGAAGACTCAGGGTCGATATAATTCTGATGCTTTGGAGTGATGAGCAACAAGTTGTGGCCAACGAGACTCAAAGACAACTTCTGCACCTTCAATGCACTTGTGATTGTCTTAGGGAAATCGTATGTCAAAGCCAACTCACGGAGTTTGAAGTAAGAACGGCTTACAACGAAATCACGACGCACCTCCGGGTTGTAGCTATAGTTACCCTGAACATAATTCATATAAGTGGAAGTTACAGGAATATTATTCTCAACATACTCTCCACCAACAATCTTTACAGAATGAGGATAAACAAAAGCATCACGCTCATTGAATACGGTCTCTGTAGAGTTACCATTGAAGTGAGTAATATAAGATGTCTCAGAATACATCAATCCACCCTTATGCCAGTCGCCCGTTGCAGCAAGACTCAAGTTCTTCCACTTCAGATGTGTGGTGAAGCCCATTACGAAATCTGGCTGAGAAGAACCGAGATAATCATAATCTGTAGTACTAGACTGCAAGAAACCATTACCATTTACGATTCTATAACCATAATAAGGACTGTTTTTATCTGTTACCTTCTGTGTTGCTGGCAACTTGAAGATACCGATAGGCTCACCAACCTTCAATACGTAAGATACACCACGCATAGAAGAATACAAACCAGTACTTGTAGTACCTACAGGAATGGTATATTCATCAAGACCATCCCAAAGTTCCTTCACCTTACTCCAGTTCTTAGCGTATGTAGCACCTACACTCCACTCCCAATCCTTAGTACGGATAGGAGTAAAATTAACCATCGCCTCAATACCCTTGTTCTGAAGTTTACCTACATTACGGGTGTTAGAAGTATAACCTGTCTCAGGAGCCAAAGTAGCAGAGATAATCTGATTTTTGGTTGTACGATCATAGTAAGCCACATCGAAGCTCAAACGGTTGCCAAAGAATGTACCGCTCAAACCAAGCTCATACTCAGTTGTAATCTCAGGCTTCAATGACTTATTTGGCAAACGGTTATACTCTGTCAAACCAGAAACACCGGAAATTGGCAAATATGTATAATAAGACTGGAATGGACGATAATATGAATTAGTCATATATACATCAGCATCATTACCTGTCTGACCTATAGCTGCACGAACCTTCAATAAGTCGATTTGCTTGACATTCTTCAAAGCAGGAATAGCCTGATTCAGAAGCACAGACACATTGGCACCGCCATAGAAGAAGCTGTTATCACCCATAGGAAGAGTAGAAGACCAGTCGTTACGGGCAGAAAGGTTCAGGAAAGCCCAATCCTTATAACCCAATTCAACCTGTCCCAAGAGACCCAACAATCTTCTATTCCATGAGTCAGTATCAGTAATCGAATAGGAAGATGTATTACTCAAGGAATTCCAACCTGGAATATCCAACTGCTCATTATAACCACCTACATTATCATAGTTTCTCTGGTTCAAGTTCCAACCTAAGGTTGCACCTAACGAGAAATCACCGAAAGTATGATTGCCGGTCAGCAAGAGGCTGGCGTCAATCTGTCCGCGCTGAGAACGATACTTAGAATAGTAACCCTGGTTACCTACAGTTGTACCATTACCAGTTGCCTGATAAGAACCCTCGGTATAAAGAATACGTGGTTCGATGCGCTCGGTCTTATAATTGGTATAATCACCACCGAAACGGCCAATTACCTTGATATCCTTGGTAATATCGTATGACAACTCCAGCTTACCATAAATACGGTCGTCCTGGTAAGTAGAATAGTAGTTATCTACCATATAATATGGGTTGGTAGCATACAATGTATAGTAGTTATCTACATTGTTACGCTCAAGGTTGTAATCCTTCATATCTGTGAAACGCACATCAGAAGCGCCCTGAAGCAACTCCATATACATATCACGAGAACGGCGCATATCCTTGCGAACATAGTTCAGGGACATGTCCAGATGGAATCTGTCGATATTGGCGTAACCACGGAGTGAGAAGGTATTACGATGATATGTATCACCATCATTAGGAGTAATACCATTAGAACTTACATTACCGTAAGATGCAACAATACCTACTTTCTCATCACCATAGCGGAGAGATACGTTGTTGTTCCATTCCTTACCTACCTGATAGAAGTCACGGATATTGTTCTTAACATAAGAAAAAGGCTTGGTTAAAGTCTCGCCGTTAGAAAGACCGGTAGAACCATACCAGTGCTCACGACCATCGAGGCGAGGTCCCCAAGAACCATTCTCCTCATTAGACCAGGAACCCCAACCTTGACCAAAGAGATTCTGAGTCATTGGCACACGAAGCACATCAGTAAATGTCAAAGAACCATCGTAAGTGATAGAAGCCCTCTTGTCACCCTGTGGCTTCTTTGTAGTAATCATAATAACACCATTGGCTGCACGAGAACCATAAAGAGCGGTAGCAGAAGCACCCTTCAATACAGTTACCGATTCAATATCCTCTGGGTTGATGTCGCCTGCGCCACTACCAAAGTCAACAGAGTTATCACCCAAACGGTCATTGTTGATAGGCACACCATCAACAATATACAATGGGTTGTTGCTAGAAACAGAAGAAATACCACGAATTACGACTTTCTGAGAGGTACCTGTAACACCACCACCAGAAATCTGCACACCAGCCATCTTACCCTGAAGACCACTCATCAGGGAACCAGACTTAGCAACAGTCAACTCAGAAGCGTTGGCTGTACTGGCAGCATAACCCAAAGTTTTCTCTGAACGTTTCATACCCAAGGCAGTAACAACTACCTCGTCAAGATTTCTAGCATCAGAAGCCAAAATGATCTTCATTTTAGCAGATGCTTTCATTGTTTTAGTCTGCATACCGAGGTAACTGATTTCCAAGACAGCATCCTTGCTGGCATTAGGAAGCGTAAAATTACCATCGACATCAGTCGCTGTTCCAGTCTTAGTTCCTACAATTCTAACTGATGCGCCAATTACTGGCTCACCATCTTCCTGAGAAATAACCTTACCTGTAACAGTAGTTTGAGCGAGGGCTATTCCTGTTGAAAGAATAAGCCCCCCCCATGAGCATGGTCAATCTTTTTACCATAATTCTCTCTCTTAAAAATTAAACAACTTACAAATATCGGGTGCAAAGATACATACTTTTTGCTAATTAAACAAATTTTTAGTAAACAATTTGATATAAAATACCAACTTTATGGTACTTTATGTATATTTTTCGCATATTTTATTACTTTTCGTAAGTATTTTTGACATTTATTCCCCCAAAAAGTAAATAACGAGAAGAAACTGGGTACAAAAGGGAAGTTTTAAAAACAGAAAGGCAAACACGCCATTCGCTACAACAAATGACACGTTTGCCTTTATTATTTTATCAAAATGAAACTCGCCTATCAAAAAGGCTTCATCAGGATTACACCTTATTATATATAGGGAGTTATGAAAAAAGAGTCAATAACGCCGGGAATTTAAATCACGCCAAAATGGAGGAGCGCATTCTTAACACCATCTTCATCCACATGAGTCGTAATGAAATCGGCTATCTGCTTGAGATTATCTCCCGCATTGCCCATCGCAACACCGGTGCCTGCCTCCCGGACGATGGAAATATCATTGCCGCCATCGCCGAAAGCCATGGTTTCTTCTATGTTCAAACCCAGATAATCAGCCATTGCATGCAAGCCCTTGCCCTTATCAGCATCGGCTGCCGTAATATCCGTAAAGGCAGGATGCCATCTGCCCGAGGTGCAGTTGCGAAGCGTAGGCATCAGGAGCGCCTCCTGCTCTACCGAACAGAAAGGAGTAACCTGCAGAACCTGCTCATCTCCCAGTTCATTCACATCGGTCAGGAAGATTTCACAATCCACTCCCAGTCCCTTGGCAAAGATTTCATAAACCTCGTCAGTATAATGATGGATAGCGAGATGATGCTCTCCTACGACGATTGCCGGATAATCATCACGGTCGGCTGCCTCGATAATCTTCTTTACATCTTCAGGAAGGATGGCGTGCTGGCTCACCACCTTATCGCCTACAAAACAGCGGGCTCCATTGGTGGTGATGTAACCGTCGATGAGATGTTCTATCTGACCGAGGTTGTTGATGATGAGTTGCGGACGACCGGTAGAAATATACACCTCTACCCCATTCTTCTTAGCCTGCTCCAAGGCATCTACCGTGCTCTGCGGAATCTTGTGGGTCTTGAAACTCACCAGGGTGCCGTCAATATCGAAAAACAATGCTTTTATCTTCTTATCCATACCAATATCTTCTATACCTTATTATATATATAATGCAAAATCGGCTCTGTAAGTACAGAAAAACCGATGCAAAAATACGAAAAAACAGATAAATGACAAAAAATATAAAGATTTATTAGATTTTACTTGCATCGAAAGGAGAAAAAACGTATATTTGCCACATCTTTATGCCCGAGGAAACTCCGAGATAACGCATAGAGCAACTAGTTAATAAGAACGGTTATGAGTAAGAAGCCCTATCGGTTACTGGCATCCCTGTTGCTGATGCTCGTAGCGACGCTTACTTCATGCGAGAAGTTTTCGATTGACGAAACAACCGGAAAATCACGTGAGGCAAACGCCAATGTAACTATCCATGTGCAGAAAATAGAAGGCACAAGTCTGCTGACAACCAAAGCTGCCGACAAGCAGATTGCCCTAGGCGATGTGTGCACCAGACTGACGTTTGCCATCTTTGACGGAGAGGAGAAACTGGAGTCGGCGAACCAGCTTTCTACCGACAACGGGTTCGGAACTGCCCATGTGAGTCTGGACGAAGGAGAATACCGCCTCGTGGTAATTGCCCATAACGGAAAGGGAAACTGCTCTATCAGCGCACCCGAGAAGGTGAAGTTTGCAAGCAACAAACTTACCGACACCTTTTATTATTACGGCAGGTTGAGCGTAAACGAAGAGGGCGCCACCACAGACATCAACCTGAGGCGAGCAGTTGGCGCCTTCAAGTTACATATTACCGACGAAACCATTCCCGAAGAAATCAGGAGCATCAAGTTCTATTATACTGGCGGCAGCAGCACCCTGGATGCAACCACCGGATTCGGCTGCGTGAACAGCCGTCAGACCGAGAATTTCAGTATGAAAGATGGCGGCAGAGACTTTACCGTCTACACCTTCCCACATGAAGAAGAGAAGAACATCAAGATGAGTATCAGCTTTCTGGATGCCGATGCAAAGGTGGTAAAGAGTTTTGAAAAAGCCGATTTGAAAATCCATCAGAACAAGGCAGCCTATACCGAGATTTCCATTGCTGACGGATTCGGTGGCGGAGACGACAGTACGGGTGGTGGAATAGGCATTACCGTAGACCCTACCTGGGGCGAGACAGAACGGGTGAATTTCTAAGAAACAGACGATTAAGGGATTACGGAAAACCAGAAGGTATGTTCTATTTTTCCACAATGCAATATATTTTTTGATTCTTAAAGATTTGATAAACAAAATTTCTTTGTCATTTAAGAATAATTCCATAATTTTGCATCCAATATTATATAATATTATAAACAAAGGATGAAAAAATATATAACTCTTATCATGCTGATGGGAGCATTGATTCCTGCCGGGGCTCAGGCACAAACGCTGAGCCTTGACAGTTGCCGTGCCATGGCGCTGCGCAACAACAAGCAGCTCAATGCCTCGAAGCTCAAGAAAGACGTGGCGTACAACATGAAGAAATCGGCACGTACCAAATATCTTCCTAAAGTAGATGCTTTAGGCGGTTACGAATGGTTCAGCAGGGAGATTTCGCTGCTGAACGACGGTCAGAAATCAACATTCAGCAATATCGGCTCTACCGTTACCGGAGGAATATCGGGAGGAGCCAGCAATCTGATGAGCCAACTTGTAAGTCAGGGAATGATTACCCCGGAGATAGCGCAGCAGATAGGCGGACTGATGAATGAGAAACTGGGACCCCTGCAGCAGCAAGGCAATGCGCTGGGAGAGAAACTGGTAGATGCTTTCCGCACCGACACCCGCAATATCTGGGCAGGAAGCGTGATGGTTCGCCAACCTATCTATATGGGTGGAGCCATCATTGCAGCCAACAAGATTGCCGACATCGGAGAGCAGATTGCAGAGAATGATCTCGACCAGCAGACCCAGAGCACGCTCTACAGCATAGACCAGGCTTACTGGCTCGCCGTTTCGCTGAAGCAGAAGCAGAAACTCGCCATCAGTTACCGCGACCTCGTAAAGAAACTGAACGAGGATGTTCATAAGATGATTCAGCAGGGAGTAGCCACCAAGGCAGACGGACTGAAGGTAGACGTGAAAGTGAACGAGGCTGAGATGCAGATTACCCAGGCAGAAGACGGGCTCGCCCTGTCGAAGATGCTACTCTGCCAGCTCTGCGGCATTCCGATGAACCAGGAAATCACACTTGCCGATGAAGATAAGGAAACCCTGGCTTTATCAGGAACTCCTGTTGACACCGAGCAGCAGAAAGTGGCAGCACAGGATTCAGCGATGAACACCCGTCCGGAGCTCCGCATGCTGCAGAATGCGCTCGACATCTCTAAAGAAGCTACCAATATGGTTCGCGCCATCAATCTGCCTCACGTCATGCTGACAGGCGGCTACATGATTTCGAACCCGAACGTATTCAATGGTTTCCAGAAGAAGTTTACCGGAGTCTGGAACGTAGGCGTGATGGTTCATGTTCCGGTATGGAACTGGTTCGACGGAGCCTACAAGGTGAGAGCCGCCAAGGCTGCCAGCAATATCGCCCAGATGAACCTGGATGATACGAGAGAGAAGATTCATCTGCAGATTACCCAAAGCCAGTTTAAGGTAAAGGAAGCCCAAAAGAAGCTCAACATGGCAATGAAGAATATCGCCAGTGCCGAAGAGAACCTGAGATGCGCCAACCTCGGTTTCAAGGAAGGCGTGATGGAGGTTACCGACGTGATGGCTGCACAGACTGCCTGGCAGAAAGCACAGAGCCAGAAGATTGATGCAGAAATCGACGTGAAGCTGACTCAGGTTGGGCTGAACAAGGCACTCGGTATCCTGCAGTAATAATAATAACAAATTTAAATTCAGATTAAGGAAATGTCTAAGAAATCACAGCATAACAACATATTGCTCGCTGTAATCGGTTTTACAGCAGTAGTCATTCTCGTAGGCGTCATCGGTTTCTTCACCCTAGAACAGAAGGATGACACCATTCAGGGCGAGGTAGAAGTATCAGAATACAGAGTATCCTGCAAACTGCCGGGACGCGTGGTAGAACTCCGCGTTCAGGAAGGCGATTACGTTCATGTGGGCGATACGCTCGCCATCCTCGAAGTGCCGGAAATGAAATCGCAGGAACAGATGCTCCAGGCTACCAACGCTGCAGCCGAGGCTATGAAGGACCTGACGGATGCAGGTGCACGCAAGGAGCAGATTCAGGGCGCTTTCCAACTGGTTCAGCAGGCTGAAGCTGCCGCAACCATCGCCAAGAAGACCTACAACCGCATGCAGAACCTCTTCAACGAGGGCGTAATCAGCGGTCAGAAGCGCGATGAGGCTTACGCAGCCTATAAGGCTACAGAGGCTCAGGTAGCAGCTGCCAGAAGTCAGTACGATATGGCGAAGAATGGCGCCCGCGAACAGGAGAAGCGCATGGCTGCCAACAACACCCAGGCTTCGAAGAGCGCTGTGGATGTAGTGAAGAATCTTCTGAAAGAGACCGTTCAGATTGCCCAGTGCGAAGGCGAGGTAAGCAATGTCTATCCTAAGGTAGGCGAGCTGGTAGGCCTCGGCTCTCCTATCATGAGCATCTCTATCATGAGCGATATGTGGGGAACCTTCAATGTTCGCGAAGATCATCTCAAGGGTCTGAACAAGGGCGATGAGTTCACCGCTTACGTTCCTGCCTTCAACAAGGACATCAAGATGAAGGTTTACTACCTGAAAGACCAGGGCTCTTACGCTACATGGAAGGCAACCAAGGATAATGGCGACTACGACCGCAAGACATTCGAGGTGAAGGCCCGTCCTGTCACAAAGATTGAGGGATTGCGCCCGGGAATGTCACTCATCATTAAATAACATCTATGTTTAAGAAATTATATCATATAGCCCTCAGAGAATGCGGCATCATGTGGAAGAATCCCATTTATCTCTTCTGCATGGTCATCTTCCCCATCGTGGTGGTGATTTTCTTCACCACGCTGATGAAGGGAGGAGTGCCTACCGACATGCCTGTGGGCATAGTAGATCAGGACAACTCCGCCACATCGCGCCAGCTGGTGCATAAGCTCGATGCCTTCCAGACTACCAAGGTAGTGGCTCATTACGAGAACATGGCAGAGGCAAGACATGCTATCCAGAAGAACGAAATCTACGCCTTTCTGCTGATTCCTGACGGAACGGAGGCAGGCCTGATGGCCCAGAAGCAGCCTAAGATTTCATTCTATTACAGCAGCGTATCACTGGCAGCCGGCTCCCTGCTCTTCCGCGATCTGAAAACCATCTCTACCCTGGGAGGTGCGGCGGCAGGAATGGCGAAACTTTCGGCGCTGGGAAAGACGAACGATGAAATCATGACCTTCCTGCAGCCTATCGCCGTAGATCTGCACATGATAGGTAACCCATACGCCAACTACAACTATTATCTTTCGAGCGTAATGGTGCCGGGAATCATCATGCTGTTCATCTTCCTGATTACACCTTATTCTATAGGTACGGAACTGAAGTTCAACCGGGCAAGAGACTGGATGCGGATGGCAGGCAACAATCCTTATCTCGCCATTGCGGGTAAGATGCTGCCACAGACGCTCATCTTCCTGAGTATCTTCATGCTGTTCGAATTCTACATCTATTATGTATTACAGTTTCCACATCCGGGCGGCGCGCTGCCTATCATCCTGTTAGGCGTTCTGAGCGTACTCTCCTGCCAGTGTTTCGGCATCTTTGCCTTCGGGCTGATGCCTTCATTGCGCATGTCGATGAGTATCTGTTCGTTGTGGGGCGTGGTGAGTTTCTCCATCTGCGGAGCCACCTATCCGCTCTTCTCGATGGATTCTCCGATTCAGTCTATCGGCCAGCTTTTCCCGATGCGTCACTATTATATGATTTACCAGATAAACATCTTCAATGGTTTCCCGATGGGCGATGCTGTGCTCCACTGGGGCGCAATGGTGCTGTTCTGTGCCCTGCCGATGCTCACTATCTGGAACATCAAGAAGGCAATGCTGGTATATAAATACTTACCGTAATGAAGAAAAGTAGTTTATTATATAAGATTATCAATGGCATCTGGGATATGTGCTACATCTGGAAGACGGAAATGCGCAATGTTTTCCGCGATGAGGGTGTGCTCATCTTCTGCATTCTGGTGCCGCTGGGTTATCCGCTGCTCTACTCGTGGATTTACAACAACGAGGTGGTGAGA
This sequence comes from Segatella copri, assembly GCA_021615735.1. Taxonomy (GTDB): domain Bacteria; phylum Bacteroidota; class Bacteroidia; order Bacteroidales; family Bacteroidaceae; genus Prevotella; species Prevotella copri_Q. The sequence goes on from JAJWFY010000053.1 coordinate 13,109, forward strand.
GAAGTGGATACGGCGATTGTGGACCTGAGCCACAGTCACAGTTCTCGCGAGTTTATTCGCGATTATGATGCTTCGCCAGATGCCAAGGCTACCTATTACTGCAACAGTCTGGACGAGGCGAAGGAACTGGTGCGCAGGCAGGCAGTTCACGGAATTCTTTACTTCCCTGCCGACTTCGATACGAAGCTGAACCGGGGCGAACAGGCGCATGTGGGAGTTTACTGCGATATGAGTCTGATGCTGACCTATAAGGCGATTTATCAGACCTCGCAAGCCGTAGCCAGCCACATCAACTCGGGCATCCAGATAACACAGGCAGGAGGATTTACAGATAGAGACGACGAGATTACCACCGAGCCGCTCGCCTTTGATGAGGTTCCGATATTCAACACGACAGGAGGTTACGGAAATGCCATTCTGCCGGCTGTGCTGGTTCTTATCCTGCAGCAGACGATGCTGCTGGGCATAGGAATGGCAGCGGGAACTTCGAGAGAACTCAACAGAAACCGCGAACTCATACCGGTAAGCGAGCATTATGGCGGTATTTTCCGCATTGTTTTCGGCAAGGCATTGGTTTATTTCATGGTTTATGCCGTGATGGGAATGTATCTTACGCTGGTGGTTCCCAAGCTGTTCAGTTTTGTAAGTATGGTAACGTGGACCACCATTCTCGGTTTCCTCCTTCCTTACATTCTTTCGTGCGTTTTCTTCGGTCTGATGCTGTCGTGTCTGGTAAGATATCGTGAAAATGTGATGCTTCTGGTGGTATTTACCTCCGTTCCGTTGCTTTTTATGACGGGAGTTTCATGGCCATTGAGCAATATTCCGGGCTTTTGGCAAGGATTTTCGTGGGTTTTCCCATCCACTTTCGGCATCCGCGGGTTCCTCAGAATCAGCAGTATGGGTGCTTCTCTTTCAGATATTCTGCCGGAATTCAGAGCACTCTGGATTCAGACCGGTGTCTATTTCCTCGCTACCTGCCTGGTTTTCAGGCAGCAACTGAGATCGGCAAGACTCAAGGCAAACCTTACTGCCGAAGTAGCAGAAGAAGAGGATGAGGCGGAAGAAATAGTTGATAGTTAAGAGTTTAGAGTTAAAAGTTTATAGCAATATTGCTAACGGCTAAGCCCTATAAACTATAAACTTTCAACTATAAACTATAAAAAATGGGCTGTTAACTGTTAACCTGTTAACTCCTCTGATAAAAAAAAAGCTAGGACTGCTTGAGGGCAATCCTAGCTTTTTATTTTATATGACCTTTCCAAACAGGTCATTTACTTATGAGTACTTACAATCTTGGTTGGAGCCTTCTCGGCATTTCTGCGGTTCACCACCGTTACTACGCTTTGGGCAAGGCTCAGGAATGCCTGACCGGTAATAGAATCAACCTTGGTAGCAGCAGGCGCACCATCATCACCACCCTCGCAGATGCTCTGAACGATAGGAATCTGGGCGAGCAAAGGCACATTCATCTCCTTGGCGAGGTTCTTGCAACCCTCCTTACCAAAGATATAATACTTGTTCTCAGGCAGCTCGGCAGGCGTAAAGTAAGCCATATTCTCGATAAGTCCGAGGATAGGCACATTCACCTTATCATTCTGATACATGTCAATACCCTTTCTCGCATCGGCAAGCGCCACCTGCTGAGGCGTACTTACGATAACTGCACCCGTAATGGAAAGCGTCTGGAGCAGCGTAAGATGAATATCGCTTGTGCCAGGAGGCGTATCGAGGATAAAGTAATCCAACTCACCCCAGTCAGCATCAGCAATCAGCTGCTTCAGGGCAGAACAAGCCATTCCGCCGCGCCACAAAGTAGCCGTAGTAGGACTTACGAAGAAACCGATACTCAGGAGCTTCACACCATATTTCTCGACAGGTTCGATGAGGTCTCTGCCGTCCTTGTGAACAGAATAAGGACGCTCTTCCTCCACACCGAACATCTTAGGCATGGAAGGACCGAAGATATCCGTATCGAGCAAGCCCACCTTGTAGCCCAACTTAGCCAGGGCAATGGCGAGATTGGCAGAAACGGTGCTCTTGCCTACTCCACCCTTACCAGAGCTCACAGCGATGACGTTCTTCACCTGTGGCAGCATCTTTCCCACCTCAGGACGAGGAGCCGACTTGAACTCAGTAACGATTTCCACCTCTACATCTTTCGAAATATGATAATGGATGGCAGCCTCAGCCGCCTTCACCGTACTCTTGAGGAAAGGATCCGTATCACGAGGAAAGAGAAGAACCACCTTCACCTTCATACCATTGATGCTAGGCGTATCTGCCAGCATCTCGCTCTCTATGAGGTTCTTCTTGGTGCCTGGATAAATCACCGTAGCAAGCGCCTCTTCAATCAATTTTGGATATAATGTCATCATTTCTTTTTATTTATTTGGTGCAAAAGTAACAATAAATAATGTAATAAGCAAATAAAAACTAAATAATTTCAGATATTAAACACTTTTATGTATCTTTGCAAATTGCAGAAATGTGTAGTTTCCGCAAAAGCGAATCTACAACCGAACAGACAAAAACGGAAGAAAAATGAAATATAAAAAGATTATATTAGGCGTAGCCTTGGCTCTGGCCTGCTTCTCTAGCCTAAATGCCAACGCGCTGACCGAAACCAAAGTGAAGAAGACGGAAACTCAGACCGCATCGCCCAACGTTTACTGGACCGACGGCTACGGAAGAGTATCTTATACCACCAACTCTATCCTTTCGCCTGTAGTGAAGATCGCCCTCAAAGAGTTTGCGGGCGATATGAAGGCCGTTACAGGATTCGAAGCGAAAGAGAAATCAAGCGCCCCGATACAGATTTACCAGCTCGACCAGCTCACCAACAAGGAGTTTTCGGCTGTAGAAAAACTCGGAGCGCCGCTGCATCTTATTATCACCGCAAAGGATGCTTTCTACATCGGTACGAGGAAAGGGAAACTCATCGTTATCGGAAGCAACGCCCGCGGAACGGCTTACGCCATCATGAAACTCTCTGAGCTGGCTGGCGTTTCGCCTCTGGCGGCATGGAACGACCTGCAGCCTGCTCAGCGCAAGAGCCTCTATACACCCGTAGACCAGCAGTGGATAGAGGTTCCGAGAATAGAATTCAGAGGACTTGCCCTGAACAACAGCCAGTGGATGAAACCGCAGAACTACAGCCGCATCGCCCGATTGATGCTGCGCCTGAGAGCCAATACGCTGTGGCAGGTAGACGGCAGGCACGAGGCTGCTTACAACAAGGCTGTGGTAGACAGTTTCGACATCTGCGTGGCGGAAAACTACAAGGTAACGGAGTTTGTGGGCAAGAAGCACAAGAAGAAACACCGCAAAACCATCGAGAATGTGAAGTTGGTATGCTCGGATGCACAGATGGAGATGAGCAATCTCTCGCCGGGCCTGCTGCTCGAAATGCTCAACAGCAAGGATTATCTGGAGAGTAAGAATGCCCAGCACGGCAAATCGCACCGCTCTGAGGCTCATAACGACGAAGACTGTGCCTGGATTGCCAATGTTACCAATCCGAAGCAGTCTACCTTCCAGTTGGCTATGATGATGAACCTGGCGTGGAATAAAAACGCCCTGAAAGCAGGTTGCAAGACCTATATCCAGAACGCTCTCAACTCATTCTTTGGCGCTGTTACGGGCAGGAAAATCATGCCTCTGATGGAAGAATACTACCGCCTTACCAGCATCCGTCATTCCGCTTATATGGCAATGCCTTACGGCGATACGGAGTTCCATTCAGGCGAATTCGGCAACGAACTGGAGCGTTTCCTCTACCGCTACGACCTGTTGAAGGCGAAGACTGAATCCATCGAGCGCATGCTGCCTCAGAACCAGAAAGACGGTTTCTTCGAGGTAGTGAAATATCCGATATTCCTGGCTGCCTTCGTAGCCGAAAAGGAACTGGAGGCACAGGAAGCAAGACACATCGCCCGTCCGGGGCTGTTTAATAAAGACGATGAGGCGAAGGCTGCAGCGGCTGTGAGCATCGATGCTTACAACAAACTGAAGCAGCTCAATGCCTACTACAGTCGCATCAGAAACGGCAAATGGAAGAATTTCATCCTTACCAACGGTACAGAGATGCAGGCTCCGCAGATTCCGGGCACACTCCCAGCTGCCGACATCAAGCGGCTGAAAGCAGATGCCTTCGACCGCAGCAACGATCTCAAGCCGCTCTCTGTAGTTACCGGCGACATCATTGCTAAGAATGCCTGGGAATGGAGCAAGGCTACAGAATCGCCGCTTGCCCAGGCTGCCGTAAGAGGAGCCGAGAAGATTACCGTCCGTCCGCTGTTAGGTCACAGCGGCAAGGCTGTGAAATTGCCGAAGGGAGCCAGTCTGAGCTATGATTTCTACTGCGACAAGAGCGGTGATGCGCGTTTCACCATCGCCGTTATTCCTTGCTTCCTCAACGCTGTAAAGGATATGAGGGTGAGTGTGAGCATAGATCGTGGTGAACCGGTAATCTGCCAGCTGAAGGAGGCTTACAACTCTAAGGACTGGAAGTTTGACCTGTGGCGCGGACAGACGCTGAAGAGCTTCTACGTTACGCTGCCTGACGGCAGCCACAACGTAACCATCAAGGCTTTAGACGATAATGTGATGATTGACCAGTGGGTTCTGGATTACGATGTAGACAGAGAATACTACGTGTTCCCAGTTGCAAAATAAGAGGCTTTTCATCAGTTTTTCAGGCTTAAATGAAGACCGGGCTGAGGCTTAAATGATGATGGGGCAGAGGCTTATATGAGGGCTATCATGAGGCTTTTATGTAGCTTTTCATGAGGCTTTTTCATGATACTGAAATGTGTTAAGGAATCTAACTCATAGCTTCTTCCCCCGCAACTCTATGACTTGCGCCCCGCAAAGCATAGAGACGTGAAAAAAGAGCGAGGGGTTAACAGGTTAACAGTTAACACCCCAAAAATGCATGGTTCCCCCCCACACATATAAAAATAAGTATATATATATTATATTATAATAAGGTACGCGCGAGGGGGACTATCGAAAAAACAGCTGTTAACTGTTAACTCTGTTAACCCCCAGGCATAAAAAGAAATAAAAAAAGCACTCCAAGGAGCATGAACTCCTCAAAGTGCCCTGATCATAATTATATTTCTAATATTGGTTTTTACGCAATAAAGAAGTCATTGATTACTCAATAACTACGGTTGTCCAACCGTGCTTGTCCTCTACAGTACCATACTGGATTCCGCGGAGCGTATCATACAGGTGCTTAGAGATAGGACCTGGCTTCTCACCGAAGTTGTAGCGCTTGCCTGTATCCAAGTCATCAATGTAGCTGATAGGACTGATTACGGCAGCAGTACCGCATGCACCAGCCTCCTCGAAAGTATCCAGCTCCTCCTCAGGAATCTGACGGCGCTCCACCTTCATACCGAGGTCTTCAGCCAACTGCATCAAGCTCTTGTTGGTGATAGATGGGAGGATAGATGTACTCTTAGGAGTAACGTATGTATTATTCTTGATTCCGAAGAAGTTGGCAGCACCACACTCATCCATGTATTTTTTCTCCTTGGCGTCGAGATAGAACTCGCATGCATAACCCTTCTCGTGAGCGATATTGTTGGCTCTGAGAGAAGCAGCATAGTTTCCACCCACCTTATAGATACCTGTTCCGAGAGGAGCTGAGCGGTCGAAATCACGGATGATGACGTATGGGTTGGTAGAGAATCCACCCTTGAAGTATGGACCCACTGGAGTTACGAAGATAAGGAAGCAATACTCCTTAGAAGGATGAACACCCACCTGAGCACTTGTACCGATGAGCAGCGGACGGATATAGAGCGTAGCACCACTCTCGTAGGTAGGAATCCACTCCTGGTTCAGGCGGACCACCTTCTTCACCATTTCCTCGAACATTTCTGTAGGCACCTCTGGCATCATGATACCACGACATGTGCTCTGCAAGCGGGCAGCGTTCTCGTCCATACGGAACACGCGCACCTTACCGTCTGGGCAACGATAAGCCTTCAAGCCCTCGAATGCCTCCTGACCATAGTGCAGACAGGTTGCAGCCATGTGCAATTTCAAATACTCATCAGAGCAAACTTCTATTTCGCCCCATTTGCCGTCGCGATAGTAACAGCGAACATTGTAGTCAGTCTGGCGATAGCCAAATGACAAATTAGACCAATCTAAGTCTTTCATAACATCTATATTTTTAATGTTCTACTAATATTTTAGATGCAAAAGTACAAAATAATCTATTAATCTGCAACTCTTTTATAATATTTTTAATGAAAACGTTATCTTTTTATTCATTTCTGCCATTTTGGGGCATCATTTCACCATTTTAGGGGGTTCTTTTATTCTAATTGAGAGATTGTATTTCTGAAAATGAAAAAGCTGCACCCATTCTTCGCAAACAGGATGCAGCTTACTAACTAACATTAACTTTAAATCAACTATTCTTTAAACCTATCATCTTATATTGCTATATAACCAATAGGGGAAGCGAGGTTAACGGGTGTATTCCTCAGGTATCTGAGGCATCGCTCCATTCTGGGTACAAACGTAGGCACTTACCTTTACGGCAAGTTCGTGAGCCTCCTGAATGCTCTTGCCCTTCAGAATGCTGGCACAGAATGTGCCGGTAAAGCTGTCGCCTGCACCTACTGTATCAGCCACCTCAACCTTTGGAGTCTCCTGGAATGACTTCACACCCGGAGCAAAGACATAGCTGCCATTTACACCGCAGGTCAGCACGAGCATATCGAGATTGTACTTGCCGAGAATCAGCCAGCACTTGTTCTCGATATCCAAACCTGGATAACCGAAGAGACGGCCGATGGTAATCAACTCCTCATCGTTGATTTTCAACACATTGCAGCGCTTCAAGCTCTCGGTAATCACCTCTGGAGTATAGAAGTTCTGACGAAGATTGATGTCGAAGATCTTCAGACAATCCTCTGGAGTATGATCGAGGAACGTATAAATGGTCTTACGGCTAACCTCACTGCGCTGAGCCAGAGAACCCCAGCATACAGCTCCAGCATTGACAGCAATCTCCCTGATATCACTGGTGAACGGGATATTATCCCAAGCTACACCCTGCTTGATATCGTAAGTAGGAACGCCCTCCTTGTCGAGCTGCACCTGAACGGTACCAGTAGGGAAATCTACCTCAGGCATCACATACTTGAGCTTCTTCTCATCGAGCAGGCGGAGAGCTGTATCGCCCAAGGCATCCTTACCCACAGCACTCACGGCTACAGAATGCAAACCATGCTGACCTGCGTGGTAAGCGAAGTTGGCAGGAGCACCACCGAGTTGAGAACCACTAGGGAGAACATCAAAGAGGATTTCGCCCAAACCTACACAATATTTTGTATTTAAATTCTTTGTTTCCATAATTACACCTTATTATATACGATATAAACGATTGCGGATGATTTTTATTATAACTTGCGGATATAAGTGAAGAGATAAACAACTCCTACAGCCATGACAGCCACAGCACCAGCCTGACCGATAGCATCACTGGCAAAGCCCATAATCAAAGGGAAGACGGTACCACCGAAGAGTCCCATGATCATCAGGCCACTCACCTCGTTCTTCTTATCAGGCATAGCTAGAAGTGCCTGAGAGAAAATCATGGAGAACACGTTAGAGTTGCCATATCCCACCAGGGCGATGGCGATATAAAGCATCATCTTGCTCTCGCCTACCCACATGCCTATCATACTCAGAGCCATCATCACTACGCTGATGAGGAAGAAAGTGCGGGTCTTCATCATGCGGAGGAAAACGGTACCGGTGAAACATCCGATGGTACGGAAGATGAAGTAGAGCGATGTAGCGAAGGCAGCCTCGTTCAGCGTCCACCCCAAGCGCTCCATCAGAATCTTAGGAGCAGTAGTATTGGTACCCACATCGATGCCTACATGACACATGATACCGATGAAGGAAAGCAGCACGATAGGTTTGCCGAGCAACTTGAAGCACTCGCCGAAACCAGACGCCTTACCCTCGTTCTTCTCCTCCTCAATAGGTGTACCAGCCAGGAAGAAGGTAGCTGCGATTCCGATAACCATATAGATTGGGAAGAGAACTCTCCAGCCCAAACCGAAGGTTGGAATGCTTGCCATGGCGCCCCACATAGCGATGTATGGAGCCAGGAAGGAAGCTATCGCCTTGACAAACTGACCGAAGGTCAATGTGGATGCCAGGTTCTGACCTGATGTCACCACCGAAACCAGTGGGTTCAGGGAGGTCTGCATCAAGGCATTTCCGATGCCGAGCAATGAGAACGACACGAGCATCAGCTCAAAGTTTTCGCCAAAGATGGGCAAAAGGAGTGAGATAACGGTAACGAGCAAAGACAGGAGTACTGTCTTCTTTCTACCTATCTTATTCATCAGGATTCCCGTAGGAACCGAGAAGATGAGAAACCAGAAGAATACCAGCGATGGGAACAGATTGGCTGTTGCATCATTGAGGTTGAGATCTTCCTTTACGTAGTTGGAGGCAATACCTACCAAATCCACAAATCCCATGGCGAAGAAACAGAGCATCACCGGGATGATTGATAACTTTGATGATTTATTCATAATTGTTAGCGTTATTGTTTCTATTTTGCTGGTGCAAAGGTAGCGATAAACGATACAATATATCATAAAATATCGTTCATCGACTACCATTTATGTTGCATTGTTACATCTGTAACACTCTTAGAAACAATTATCTTATAGATTCAGTTCTTAACAGATGAGGTTACTTGATGTCGTAAACCTGATACTTACCCTTTCCCTTTACAGTAACCTTGTTGTAAGGCTTGCTTGGGAACACGAGATTGGTCATTGCCATCTTGCCGTCAGCATCCAGTGCCTCGATGCTGCTCTTGTCAATGAAGATGCGCAGCTGGCTGATCTTGCCATAGGTTGGAGCCTTGGTGACTGCAGCGAAGTCTTTGCTGAAATCCATCTTACCACTCTTGGTTCTATCCATAGAGAAAGTCTCAGACTTGGCATCGTAGTTCATCACTACCTTCTCGCCCTTGTCGTTGCTCAAAGTGATAGTAGCATTTCCCTTCAGATTCACTACCATCTCGCAAGATTCTGTGAGTTTCTTGCCTGCCTTCTTGCTTCTTGCTGCTGTCATCTCTGGAGATGGAACCACGCTGCAATAAGTTTCACCCTTATACTCGAAGAGACCTAAGTCGCGAGGAATAGAGTTGCCTGAACGGTACTGCTGGGTAGGAACCTGAGTAGCATACTGCCAGTTGCTCATCCAGGCGATAGCAACGTGGCGACCTTCTGGTGCGTTATCAAAAGTAACTGTAGCATAATGATCCTTTCCGTAATCCATCCACTTGGTTACCTCAGGCTTGCTGTCGCAAGTAAACTTGTGTCCATCGAAATCACCTACGAAATACTGGGTTGCTGAACCTCCGGAAGGGCCACCAGGGTTGATGTTGCAGATGAGCATCCATTTCTCCTTATCGGTGCCACGAACCTTCAACTTCATCAGGTCTGGGCATTCCCAAACACCGCCATGGTTACCATACTTCTCACCAAAAGAGCTTTCGTATTTCCAATCTTTCAAGTTATCTGAAGAATAGATTTCCATGTGCTGACCGGCAGCCAGAATCATATTCCACTTCTTGATATCCTCATTCCAAAACACGTGAGGATCGCGGAAGTCGGGCACAGTACTGGTGATAATAGGATTTCCTTCATATTTTGTAAAGGTCTTGCCGTTATCTGTACTGTAAGCCATGCTCTGTGTCTGGTTCTCACCAGCCGAAGTGTAGAGAGCCACAACAGCACCCTTGCCCAAACCAGCGGTATTATTCTTATCCACAACGGCAGAACCGCTGAAAATGGTACCAATTGCATCTGGCTGGATAGGGGCACCCTGGAACTTCCAATGTATCAAGTCGGTAGATGTAGAATGTCCCCAGGTCATATTCTCCCACTGTGATCCGTAAGGATTATACTGGAAATAGAGATTCCATACGCCATCCTTATAGAACATACCATTTGGGTCGTTCATCCATCCGTAAACAGGAGTGTGATGGAAAACTGGGCGATACTGTTCACGATTCTTCATATCGAAAGAATCAGAGAACTTCATGTTCTCCCAGCAAGTGAGGGCGTTCAAACCCTCCTTGCTATAATCGCCGTTTACATGGATATCGAGAGCCAGGCCCTTCAAACCGGCAAACTCATCCATATAGAGAGGCACGTAATAATCTACGTGATCTTTAGCCAACTTCACATTGAGGGCTTTCACCTGCTTGTTGTCAGCTATCACCTTGATATTTGCCATCTCAGCATCCTCCTGTACAGGAAGCAAGAGACACTTCTGGTTCTGACTCTCCTGGCTGATGCGATAGAGACAGTGATTATTGCTCAAGAAGGAAGCCTGCTGGGCATAACTGGCGGTGAAACCGCAAAGAGCGACAAGCGCTGAAACAAAAATCTTTTTCATTGTCAATTTATTAATTGAGTACATTTAACAATACTGCGTTAAATTAATATTTAATCGTCTGTAAATCAATAACTTATATTA
>JAJWFY010000012.1:0-73719 GCA_021615735.1 Segatella copri
TCATTGTACTATTATTGTTAATTGTTATTGTTTATATCTATAACGTATTATTGTTTGTCTTATTACCGACAGCCCTATACATTATATTATATATAGGAGCTGTCGATGATGTTTATTGATATTTATATCGCTTAGAACTTCAGCGAAGCTGTGAATTCTACAGTGAATGGACGAAGATAGCTACCCGTCATTATCTGATTCTTGATTCCCTTTGCCTCATCCTTGGTAATCAGCTCGGCACCTGCGATACTACCCTTGGCACCAGTCTGGTTGAGGAAGTTGACTACGGTGCAGCCGAGAGCCAGACGCTTGGTTGCCTGCCAGTTCAAACCTCCGAAAGTCTCCCAGTGGCCGTTGAAGTAATATGCCTCATTAATGTTGGCATAGGTCTTGCTGAAGTAACGGAAACTGGTCCAGAGCTTGATGTCCTTGGTAATCATGTAGCTTGGATCCAACTCGATGAGAATCTGAGGAATCTCGGCAACGATATTGCCAGTGGCATTGATGTTGCCAGGGGTACCATCACTGAAGGTAACCGATGTCTCATATTTCTTGTAAGTTGGCTTCTGATAAGTGAAGAGGAAGTGGAAATCGAATCCCTTGAAAGGATGAGCCACAGCATCGGTTGTCCAACCCCATGTCTGAATATCGTAAGCCATAGGAGCTGCCTTGATTTCACTGCCATGCTGCAAGTTCAGAGTTGAGTTGTTGTTGGTCTTTGAGATGTAAGAGAACAACGATGTCAAACTCAACCATGAGTTATTGTAGTAGATACCTGCACGACCGAGTGGCACAGAAATCTTATCCGTATTTGGCAATGTAGCTGGGGCAAAAGCCTCGAACTTAGGATGCTGAACGATGTAAGTGAAATCGCCCGTGAAGCCGAAGTTATCGGTCAACTTATAAGTTGCTGCTACAGAGAAATCGTAGTTGAGCCAGTTGTAACTCAAGCCTGTCGGAGCAATCACGGTTCCATCTGCTGCCTTAGCACCGAGATGGTAATCAATGAAACGACCAACGTAATCCCCCTGCGCATTCTTCACTGCTGCGTTTTCACCCTTCAGCTTCTGCCACTCCAGACGGGCACCATAGTAGAGATTGAACTTCTTGGTGATGTCCCAATCGTGGGTGAAGTAGAGAGCCAGCTTGTTTTCGCTTCCCTTGTAATACTCAGAGGCGTTCTTGTTGAAATCGTAGAAGTAGCTGTCGCGCTGTTTTGCATCCCAAACTCGCAAGGCATAGCTTCCATCTGCAGGTACGCTCTGATCATACATGGTTGTATTTGAGCAATAATCGATATGGTAGAACCACTCATTCACGCCAAGACGGAAGGTGGAAGTACTGAATTTCTTGCTGAGCTCGGTGGTGAAGAGAGCCTCATCAATCTTACCGGCATTGAGACAAGACATACGGGTCTGAACATACTGACCATTGTAAGCCTTGGTCTGTCCGTTGATGTCGAGATACATATAATTATATACGCCCTGATTGGCAGCGCTCTTCAAATCGATGATAGACATTGGAGACTGGTAAACCATCGCACCACGTGAGTGATCGTACTTCAAGGTAGCCTTCCAGTTTAAACCGTTGTCAAAACGGTAGCTGTTCATGAGGGTTACCTCGCTTGTCTTGTTCAGACAGGCATCATAGAGAGAAGTCTGCTTCAACTCACCAGTACGCATATCACGATAGGTCATATCATTATCTACAGGAAGATAAGAGGTAGTTCCGAGCTTGAAATCTCCATACTCCTTCACGCTTCCATCGCCTACATAGATAAATGGAGCACTCTGGGTAGCATAGCTATACACGTTATGGCTATTGGCATACTTATACATGGCAGTGAACTCACCACGGTTGCCGTTATACTTCTTGGTGAGGAGTGCCTTGTAAATCTGAGTACGGTCCTGATAAGGAGTTGACTTAATCTTAAAGGTTCCCGGGTCGAAATCCTGATACATATTGAAGCTGTAGTACCAGTCCTTACCCAAGTCACCATTCATATTCAAAGAGAATTCCTGCAATCCAAAGTGATTGCTCTTATAGTTCAGCGTACCATTGAATCCTTTCTGACCCTTCTGGGTAAAAGAGTTCACGGCATAACCAATGTTACCAGTAGTGATGGCAGTTTCTGCAATCTTGAGCAAACCCTGATGGCTCAAACTTGCATCGCCACGCCAGATGGTATTCACAGAGTGAGGATTGGTTGCGTAAGTAACAGGCAAACCATTCTCTAAAACGTTGACATCGGCAGAAGGCAAGCCTATCTGAATCTCACGAGGACCATTCGCACTGGCTGCATTGAGCATCACATTACGATTACCCTCTTCCTTAGCACTTGAATTATCATCCTGTGCAAAAGCTGCTGTAACATTTACCAATGAAAGTGCAAGCATCATGGCTGCGCTCTTTCCATTTAATAAGTTGTTCATACTTTAAATGTTTAATTTGTTAGCGTTAATGTTTTGATTTCTGCTGCAAAAATACATAAAGGTCTGAACAGCGGCTTAAAAAATCATTTCATCGAATAAAAAATTCCGTTCATTGTAACATAATTGCTATTACATGAACGGAATTTCACACTTTTCTGCTACTTTCTACTTCTTAACTAACTCTTTTCTATTTCAGCCAAAGGGAGTCATATAGATCACTACAGACTATTAAGAGCGTGTCATGATGTACTTGAGTTAATAAGTTCAAGTGCTTGAATCAGTGAGGTCAAGTGCTTGAGTTTATGAGTTCAAGTACTTGAGTTAATGAGGTCAAGTGCTTGAATCAGTGAGGTCAAGTGTCTGGTTCAGCTTACTCAAGTGGTTCCGTAAGCTATCGGAGACGACTCAGGAAGCAGACGCAGATAGCTTCGTTGGCTAACGCAAGTACTTGAGTTGGCTAACGCAAGTACTTGCGATGCTCAACGCAGCCAGTTTCGATGGGCCATGTAGGCTAATACCCAAAAACGTTAACGAACAATAAAAAACAGCTTAGATTTTGTGGAAACGCATCTTTTTTGTACTTTTGGGAAAAATAAGGCAGGAATGACTGAGCGAAAGATCATACATATCGACATGGATGCCTTCTTTGCTGCGGTAGAGCAAAGAGACAATCCGGAACTTCGGGGCAAACCGGTAGCGGTTGGCTTCGACGGACCACGTGGTGTGGTTTCTACAGCCAGCTATGAGGCAAGGAAGTATGGCGTTCACTCGGCGCAATCCATCGCTCAAGCCAAGCAGCGCTGCCCTAACCTCATCATCGTGCCCTGCCGGCATGATTATTATGCTAAAATATCCCATCAGATACATCAGATATTCCAGGAATATACCGACCTCATCGAACCCATCTCCATAGATGAAGCCTTTCTTGATGTAACACAGAATAAGAAAGGGATAGAACTGGCGGTGGATATTGCCAAAGAAATCAAAACCCGTATCAAGGAGGCAACCGAACTCACCGCCTCGGCAGGCATCAGCTACTGCAAGTTTCTCGCCAAAGTGGCTTCTGATTACCGCAAGCCCGACGGCATCTGCACCATTCATCCCGACAAGGCGCTCGATTTCATCGCCCAGCTTCCTGTAGAGGATTTCTGGGGCGTGGGCAAGAAAACCTTGCAAAAGATGCATTTCATGGGTATCTTCAACGGAGCAGACCTAAGGAAAGTATCCGAGGAACATCTCGTAGAAGTGTTCGGAAAAGCCGGACACATCTTCTATGATTTCGCAAGGGGGATAGATGAACGACCTGTCATCACCTACCGGGAGCGGAAATCGGTAGGCTGCGAACAGACTTTCCTGGAAGATATCTATCTAAAAACGGCTGTGATTATCGAACTGTACCATACTGTACTCGAACTGCTGGAGCGCATCGCCAAAAGCGGTTTCGAAGGAAGAACCCTGACGCTGAAGGTGAAGTTTGCCGATTTTACCCAGATAACACGAAGCATCTCACAAGAAAAGGTTCTGAAAAAGAAGGATGATATTCTGCCTCTTGCCAAACGGCTACTGAAACAGGTAGATTACTCCTCTGCTCATCCCATCCGTCTGCTTGGTCTGTCCGTAAGCAATGCCTCATCAGAAGAAGCCAGGAAGCAAGATAAGGAGAACAGCAGTTTCAAACCCGAATACAAAGAACTGGAACTGGAATTCGAAGATTGGGAATAAGCCCCCTTTAAAAAGCTATAGTATGCCCGCTTAAAAAGAAACAAACCAGATAATACGCGAAAAGCAGCTGTCAGACATCCCGTCTATACAGCTGCTTTCTCTTATTACTAGTTATTTCCCAAAACAAAACTTTTAACCTTAAAGAAAACTACTTACCTTAATGAATACTCAATCCTATAACCTTAAAACATAAAACCTAAACCTATGAAAATGCAACTACTTCTGCATGAAACAATTTATAAACTTCTAAATTCTGGTGCAAAGATAGTAAGTTTCAGCGAACCCCAGGTACAATTATCGTTCAAATAGTGATAAAAATGATACAATGTACCTTTTATGCTAGGAAATGAACGATTTTTATCCATATATTCACAGATTTTATACTTCAGGTATAGCGTATTTCTCTCTATTTCATCACATTACCTACATCACCAGGTAACATTCCATACTCTTCCTTGAAACATTTTGTGAAGTAAGACGGCGCTGAAAAGCCCACTTCATAGGCTACTTCAGAGACACTCATGCTACGGGTTTCGAGCAAACGCCTAGCTTTGGCAAGGCGAGCCTTACGGAGTAAGTCAACAACAGAAGAGCCTGTCATCGCCTTCACCTTGCGATAGAGCTGCACACGGCTTAAGCCAATCTGCTGTCCCATATCCTCAACTCCAAACTCACTATCAGAAAGATTCTTCTGGATAATGGCTTGAAGCTGCTTGAGGAACTGCTTGTCACGATCTTCCAGATGAGACTCAGAAATCTCCTTCTCAGCCTCTTGAGCCCCCTGATAAAGATTCTTCAGAAGCTGACGCTGTCGCAGGAGATTCTCGATACGGGCAAGAAGCACCTTGCTGTGGAATGGTTTGGTAATATAGGAATCAGCTCCATGCTCATAACCCTCTGCGCGATGCTCCTCCAGGTTCTTCGCCGTAAGCATAATAACAGGGATATGAGAGGTAGCCGTATTCGTCTTCAACTGTTTAGTAAACTCCAATCCGTCCATAACAGGCATCATCACATCGCAAATCACCAGGTCAGGCACCTCTTTCAAGGCGACAGCCAGACCCTCTTTACCATCAGCAGCCTCAAGAACAACATACTCATCCTGCAAAAGAGTACGCTCATACTGACGGATATCGGTATTATCATCAATAACCAGAACAGTAGGACGATTGGTATTCTCGCTTACCAGCTGCTGGACTTTTCCATGACTTCTGTCTCCATCGTCAATATATTGCAAAACAGATTCATCTACCACATTCTTACCAGTTGACGCAGAAGTATTTACAGAGTTATCCACAATATCCACATCATTGTGGATAACTTGTGAATCACCCTCCTGCTCACGAGGAATGACAACGATAAAATCAGAGCCCTTTCCCAGTTCACTTTCTACCCTAGCCTCACCATGATGCAACTCTACAAATGATTTCACCAGAGCCAGACCGATACCCGTACCGCTGGCAGCACCCTTGGCCTGGAAGAAGCGTTCAAAGATCTTATCAGCCTCATCCTGCGAGATACCCTTGCCCGTATCTTTCACATCAAGACGGAGATTGGCACCTTCATCTTTCAGCGAAACAAAGATTTCGCCACCAGCAGGCGTATATTTCAAGGCATTGCTCAACAGATTGAACACGATACGGGAAATCTTCTCCTGATCGGCAATCATTTCATGGCTGCCTTTCAAGTCATCAACATCCAGATGCAGTCTGATTTGCTTGCGCTCGGCAGTAAGCTGGAAGTCGCCCACCCACATCGTCAAGGTCTTCACAATATCGAAGCGGTAGAGTTTCAGTTCCATCTTGCCATTCTGAATCTTACGGAAATCAAGAATGTTACTTACCAACTGTTGGAGAGCAAGGGCGTTACGCTGCACCATCTTCAAGAGTTCGCGGCTCTTGCCCTTGATGCCGGTATCTTCGAGCAGCATCTCTACCGGGTCGGCTATCAGGGTTAAAGGCGTGCGAAGTTCATGACTAATATTGGTAAAGAATACCAAACGGGAATGAGTGAGTTCCAAGACCTCCTCATTCAATCGTTTCAATTCTCCATTCTTTTCACCCAATTCTACATTCAGTCGCTTCAGCTCGCCATTTGTCTTAGCCAATGTTTCGTTCAGTTTCATCTTTATCAGATAACCTCTGAAAATTAAAGCCGCAGCTGCAAGGCAAACAAGCAGGAACAGACACAGACCTATGAGCATGACTTTCTGTGAGTTATAATCAGACAGATACTGATTTACCTGCTTATGCAAAGTCTTCAGATTGTGCGCCTGACGCTCGGCATCTCTAGCCTCCATCAATGTAAGGGCAGCATTTGCCTGGGTTATGATAGAAGTGCTCAGATAATTGTCGCGTTCATAAGGCTGATGCTTCAATATCTTCATGGCAAGCGCTATGACCTCGTCACCCTTGGTAGGATAAAGATAAGAGGCTTCGAAAATACCATCGCGCACAAGTTCCAAACCACCACCTTCGGTAGCCATGCCGTCTACTCCGGTATACTTATAGTTACGCTTTACCCTCATCTGGCGGGCAGCCACATAAGCTCCCCAGGCAAGAAAGTCATTATGGGCAAAGACATAATCAAAGTCCTGTGTCTGTTTCAATATGCGTTTCATCGCCTGGATTCCACCCTCTTCTTTCCAGTTTCCTTCCTCCGAGGCTACAACCTGTAACCCAGGATAAGGCTTGATAGCATCCATAAAACCACGATGACGCTCCAAAGCAGGCGAAGAGCCCTCCAAACCGCTGATTTCAACGATGCGGCCCTTTCCCTGAAGCTGCTGGGCGATAAAAATTCCCATCGATTTACCTATCGTATAGTTATCGCAGCCGATAAATGCCGTATACTTATCAGAATTGGTCTTCCTGTCATAGAGAATCACAGGAATACCTTTATCGTAAGCACGTTCTACCGACTTGGATATAGCACTCAGCTGATTAGGAGATACGATAAGCAGATCTACGCCCTCATCGATAAACTGGTTAACTTGCTTATTCTGCAACACATTATCATCGTTGGAAGAAGCCAGTTTCACGATAAGCGAATCGTTGAGATACTCGCCCATCTTCAGTTCATCATTCAGTTTATCGCGCCAGATATCTTCCGAACACTGGGATACGCCAATGACATACTTCCTAGGCTTCTGAGCACAACCGGTCAGCAACACGATGATCGCTACATATATAATAAGGTGTAATTTTCGTTTCATACAGCTTATACAATTTCTTTGTTTATAAAGAAGAGGCATTCAACAAATGCCTAAAAATAAAACTTTACCGCTGCAAATATACAACTTTTTTTTTGTATTTTAGCCCCATTGGTCAGTTTTTTACAAATATTTTATTCTGAAAACACCAAGAAAAACATAGGAAAATCTTTCATATTTATCTTTTCCACACCAGTTACCAACAGGAAAAACATCTAATAACCAACGGAATAACATAGTTATCAACACATATGTGGATAACTTTTCTATGAGAAGTGAATAAGTGTGGAAAAGTTTAGAGCATAAAAAAGACATCAACTAAGAAGTTGATGTCTCTCATCTTGTAGCGGGAGGGGGCCACGATCCCTCGACCTCCGGATTATGAATCCGACGCTCTAACCAGCTGAGCTATCCCGCCATCCAAGCAATTGATTTCTCATTTGCGGGTGCAAAGGTAATACATTTATTTGAATTGAACAAATTTTTCGGCAGAAATTTTCAAAAAAAGTTTCATTTTCTCACTTTTCTCACATTCCAGCCCCACTTTCACCTAATTATATATATAAAAAAAACGAAAAATAAAGGTTTTCTTATTTTTTTATATTACCTTTGCACGCTGAATAACAGACCTGCTATTCTTTTAAATAAAGAAAAGGTCTGAAACAACAGAATATTGAAATGCTTAGAATTAAGAAATTAGACATATTTATTGCCAAACAGTTTGGTCTCCTTTTCATGGGAACTTTCTTCATCTGCCAGTTTGTGCTGATGATGCAGTTCTTGTGGAGATATATTGATGACCTCATCGGTAAGGGACTCACGATGGATGTGATGGCTCAATTTTTCTGGTACATGGGTCTGATGCTCGTACCACAGGCCCTGCCTTTGGCTATTCTCCTGTCTTCACTCATGACGTTCGGTAATCTCGGCGAGAGTTCGGAGCTTACTGCCATCAAGGCTGCCGGCATTTCACTGATGCAGGCTTTCCGCTCACTCATCGTCATCACAGTCATCATCATGTTTGGCTCATTCTATTTCCAGAACAATGTGGGACCTAAGTCGAACATGAAACTGGCGCAACTTCTGATTTCCATGAAACAGAAAAGCCCGGAACTGGAAATTCCTGAAGGTATCTTCTATGATGGTATCCCAAACTGCAACCTTTATGTGCAGAAGAAGGATTTGAAAACCGGAAAGCTATACGGCATCATGATTTACCGTATGACCGACAGCTATGAAGATGCTGCCATCATATTGGCAGACTCAGGCATGCTCCAGAGTACAGCAGAAAAGAAGCATCTTGTTCTGAGCCTCTACAGCGGAGAATGGTTTGAGAACATGCAAAGCAGTGCACTTGCCAACACTGCTGCCGTACCATACAGACGAGAGACTTTCGTTTCCAAGAAAATCATTCTCGACTTTGATGGAGACTTCAGTATGACCGATGCAGCTTCGCTTTCAGGAAATGCGAAGGGTAAAAGTCTGGAGAAAATCAACCACGACATCGATTCGCTCAACCAATTATATGATTCTATCGGAAGAATCTATCTGAACGAAGCCAACGTGAGATTCTATGGAGGTGCACAGCGCATCAACAAGAAGGACTCTCTCAAAGAAATCAAGAAGGGCGAAAAACTCATTTTCGACACCTTATATAATAAGTTGCCACAGGACAAGAAACTCATGGCGGTAAACCAGGCACAGTCTACCGTACAACAGGAGCTTTCTGACCTTGATTTCAAATCGATGTCAACGAGCGATGCAGACTACATGATAAGACAGCACAAGATAGAGGCTATCAACAAGTTCACCCTAGCCCTTTCGTGTCTGATTTTCTTCTTTATCGGAGCACCATTAGGAGCCATCATCCGAAAGGGAGGACTGGGTTTCCCTGTCGTCATCTCCGTACTTGTGTTCATCGTCTTCTTTATCCTCGACAATACAGGATACAGAATGTCAAGAAGCGGAATGTGGGCCATCTGGTTCGGTAAAGGTCTTGCACCGGCAGTATTGACGCCTTTGGCTATCTTCGTAACTTACAAGGCAACCAATGACTCTTCCGTATTCAATATGGATGTTTACAAAGAGTTCTTCATGAAACTGCTCGGTTTACGACAGAAACGCCATTACTTCGGCAAGGAAGTCATCATCACCGACCCAGACTATCAGACGGATGCAGAGAAACTGGAAAGAATCAACCAAGATATCACCTTATATAATAAGGAGCACAAACTGGTTCATCTTCCTAACTTCATCAATGTATTCTTCAAATACGAGCCAGATCATGAGATAGAAAGAATCAATGCAGAATTGGAAGAGGTAATAGAAGATTTGACCAACACCGCCAACAAGTATATCCTGCACGACATGAACCAATTTCCGGTTCTTTCTGTCAAGGCACATACACGCCCATTCGAGCGGAAATGGCTCAACATCATTGCAGCCATCATTTTCCCAGTGGGCACACTGCTGTACTTGAGAATGTGGCGATTCCGACTGCGCTTGTTCCGTGACCTCAAGGTCATCAGTCAGACCAATACGGACATCATCCATCGGATTAGAGAACAGAAAAAGAAAAATGTAACTATATAATAAGGTATCAAACATGTCAGAAATCAAATTAAATAGCATCGAAGATGCAGTAAAAGACTTCAAGGAAGGAAAGTTCGTCATCGTTGTTGATGATGAAGACCGCGAAAACGAAGGCGACCTCATCATTGCCGCAGAGAAGATAGATGCAGAAAAAGTAAACTTCATGCTGAAACACGCAAGAGGTGTACTCTGCGCCCCTATCACATTGAGCCGCTGCGATGAACTCGACTTGCCTCATCAGGTTTCAGAGAACACCTCAGTATTAGGCACACCATTCACCATAACCGTAGACAAACTGGAAGGCTGCTCTACCGGTGTTTCTGCACACGACCGTGCCGAAACCATCAAAGCACTTGCCGACCCGAACTCTACCCCACAGACATTCGGCAGACCGGGTCACATCAACCCGCTCTACGCACAAGATAACGGCGTGTTAAGAAGAAGCGGACACACAGAAGCAGCCATCGATCTTTGTAAAATGGCAGGCCTCTATCCAGCAGGCGCACTTATGGAAATCATGAATGAAGACGGCACCATGGCACGTCTGCCAGAACTGATGAAGATGGCACAGGAATGGAACCTCAAGGTTATTTCTATCAAAGACATGATAGAATACCGACTCAAGAAAGAATCACTCATCGAAGTGGGCGAAGAGGTTGACATGCCTACAGAATACGGACACTTCCGCCTTATTCCGTTCCGCCAGTCTAGCAATGGTCTGGAGCACATGGCACTCATCAAGGGAGAATGGAAAGAAGACGAGCCTATCCTGGTCCGTGTTCACTCTTCTTGCGCTACTGGCGACATTCTGGGCAGCAAACGTTGCGACTGCGGTCAGCAGCTTCACAAAGCCATGCAGATGATAGACGAGGCAGGAAAGGGGGTTGTTGTCTACATGCAGCAGGAAGGACGCGGCATCGGTCTGATGAACAAGATTGCAGCCTACAAGCTTCAGGAAGAAGGCTACGATACCGTTGACGCCAATACCCATCTCGGTTTCAAGCCAGACGAGCGCGACTATGGTTGCGGTGCACAGATGCTCCGCCATCTCGGTGTGCACAAAATGCGTCTGCTCACCAACAATCCGGTAAAGCGCGTAGGTCTCGAAGCATACGGTTTGGAAATCGTAGAAAATGTACCTATCGAAGTTGTACCAAACAAGTACAATGAGCGTTATCTCAAGACCAAGAGAGACCGCATGGGGCACACTTTGCACCTCGGATAATAAAATTATGTTATTATTTCAATACAAAACATGAAATAATGCTCAATTTTCTTCCGAAAAAGAAATAATTTGCTTACTTTTGCACACGATAAACAAATATAAGAATAAAATTATGGCACAATTATCTGATCGTTTAAACAGATTGGCACCTTCAGCAACGCTGGCGATGTCACAGAAGAGTAGTGAAATGAAAGCTCAAGGTATTGATGTTATCAACATGAGCGTAGGTGAACCAGACTTCAACACTCCTGACAATATTAAACAGGCAGCAAAGAAGGCTATCGACGAGAACTATTCCCGTTATTCACCAGTACCAGGTTATCCTGATTTGCGAAAAGCAATTGTAGCCAAATTAAAGAACGAGAATGGTTTGGAGTACACTACCAATGAAGTTATCGTTGGTACAGGTGGCAAGCAGTGTGTCTGCAACGCAGTATTGGCTCTCGTAAATCCAGGCGATGAGGTTATCATCCCTGCTCCATATTGGGTAAGCTACCCACAGATGGTGAAGCTGGCAGGCGGTACTCCTGTCATTGTAAATGCCGGTTTCGACCAGGACTTCAAGATGACAGCAGAGCAGTTGGAGAATGCCATCACAGAGAAGACCAAGATGCTCATTCTCTGCTCTCCAAGCAACCCTACCGGTAGCGTATACTCTAAGGAAGAACTGGCTGCACTGGCAGAAGTTCTCAGAAAGCATCCTGAAGTATTTGTGTTGGCAGATGAAATCTACGAACACATCAACTATATCGGCAAGCACCACAGCATTGCTCAGGAACCAGGTATGAAGGAGCAGGTTATCATTGCCAATGGTGTATCTAAGGCTTACGCCATGACAGGATGGAGAATCGGTTTCCTGGCTGGTCCGGAATGGATCATCAAGGGTTGCAACAAACTCCAGGGCCAGTATACCAGCGGTACATGTTCTGTTAGCCAGAAGGCAGCAGAAGCAGCCTACACACTCGACCAGAGTGCAGTAGAGGAAATGCGCGTAGCTTTCGAGCGTCGCCGCAACCTGATTGTGAAGTTGGCCAAAGAGGTTCCAGGCCTTGAGGTAAACATGCCACAGGGAGCTTTCTATCTCTTCCCTAAGTGCAACAGCTACTTTGGCAAGAGCAACGGCGAGAAGACCATCAACAACTCAACCGATTTTGCCATGTACCTTCTCGAAGAGGCACATGTAGCCACCGTAGGTGGTGACGCATTCGGTGATCCAGATTGTTTCCGTATGAGCTATGCAACTAGCGACGAGAACATCGTTGAAGCTATCAAGCGCATCAAGGAAGCTTTGGGCAAGTTGAAATAAAAAATGGCGTAAAGACCGTTTTCAAGGGTCAAAATGTAAGAAAAATGCGAGATATTGGTATAAAATAAGCCAATATCTCGTTAAAACTTCTTAATTAGGCTGATAGTAAACTTTAATTTATTATCTTTGCCAAAGCAAAATAGATAACCTAACTGTGTTTATTGACAAACGACACATTCAAGGTCTACGAAGCGAGAAAGAAAAAAAGAAAATATTAATAATTTATTAACTAATAATTTAAAAAAAGTAAAATTATGGCAACTACAAAACAAGCAGCCCCTAAGAAAAAATCTGAGGGCTTTCAGGGAGTAAGAGGCGCATTCTGGATCATCGTGGTATGTGCTATCATCGCATTCACTTTGTTCTTCACATGGTTCGGAAACGACATGCACTTCCAGGATCCAGGTGTACAGGATCACCCAGCAGACATTTGGGGTACAATCTACAAAGGTGGTGTTATCGTACCTGTAATTCACACATTGTTGCTCACCGTATTGGCAATGACTATCGAGCGTTGGATGGCCCTCAAGACCGCTACTGGTAAAGGTGCTCTTCCTAAGTTCGTTGCAAACATCAAGGCAGCTTTGAACGCTAACGATTTCGCTAAGGCTGAGCAGCTCTGCAACAAGCAGCGCGGTACTGTAGCCAACGTTGTTATGGCTTCTTTGAACGCTTACAAGTCAATGGAGTCTGGCGCTAACGCTTCTTTGAAGAAGGCTCAGAAGGTAGCTAAGATCCAGCAGGCTCATGAGGAGGCTACTCAGTTGGAGATGCCTACTCTGACAATGAACTTGCCTATCATCGCTACAATCGTAACTCTTGGTACTCTTACTGGTCTTCTCGGTACTGTAACCGGTATGATCAAGTCATTCCAGGCCATGGGTGAAGGTGGTGGCGCTGACTCAGCAGCACTTTCTGTAGGTATTTCTGAGGCGTTGATCAACACCGCATTCGGTATTTTGACATCTTGGTGTGCTGTTGTATCTTACAACACATTCACCAACAAGGTTGATAAGTTGACATACGCACTCGACGAGGTAGGTTACTCAATTGCTCAGACATACGAAGCTAACCACGCAGAAGAGGCTTAATTTTTGCTAACCCTTTAAAATTTTATCGCTATGGGTAAAGTAAAAATTAAGAAGAGTGACATCTGGATCGATATGACGCCTATGTCAGACGTTATGACCCTGTTGCTTACCTTCTTCATGCTCACCTCTACTTTCGTAAAGAATGAGCCTGTAAAGGTAAACACACCAGGTTCTGTGTCTGAAATCAAGGTGCCTGAGAACGGAGTCTTGACTATCTTGGTAAATCCTGAAAAGGACAAGGCTGGTAATCCTACCGGCGAGGGCCAAGTATTTATGAGTATTGATAATACTGATCAGTTGGGAGCTACTCTGAGTACAATGACAGGTACATTCGGCGTGTCATTGAACCCAAAACAGATTGAGACATTCAAGAGCGAAGGTATGTTCGGCGTACCTATGGGCGACTTGAGTACTTATCTGACAATGAACGCTTCAAAGCGTCCACAGTATCTCCAGACTAAAGGTATTCCTCTCGACAGTATTAAGGGCGGTATGAGCGAGTTCCAGCAGTGGGTAGACGCAGCTCGTAACGTAAACGAAGACATCAAGATTGCCCTCAAGGCAGATGCTTCTACACCTTACAAGACCGTTAAGAGAGTGATGAACGAACTCCAGGATATGGACGAGAGTCATTACTATATGATTACACAGTTAAAACAACAGGGGGACGAATAAATGGCTAAGAAAGAAAGCAAACAAAAGAAAATGAATGTCCGCGTAGACTTTACGCCTATGGTGGATATGCTCATGCTGCTTATCACGTTCTTCATGCTGTGTACATCTTTGAGCAAACCTCAGACTATGGAGCTGACTATGCCAAGTAATGATGAGAATACTCAAGAAGATCAGAAGAACGAAGCTAAGGCTTCTGAAACTGTGACACTCTACGTAACAGCAGACAACAAGATTTATTATGGTGCTGGTATTCCTAAGTACGATGACCCTACATGGATCAAGGAGACTACATGGGGAAGCCAGGGTATCCGTAAGGTCTTGAGAGAGCACGCTACAGAAAACGGTACACGTCCTGTAGAGAGAATCGCACTTGCTGTAAAGGAGTTGAACATGGATCGTCAGAAGAATCCTAAGCAGTATCCTGATAGCATCTATCAGAAGAAGTTGAGCGATTTGAAGGCTGGTAACTTGAAGGACGGAAAGATTCCTACTCTTACTATCGTCATCAAGCCTACAGATAATGCTTCATATAAGAATATGGTTGATGCACTCGATGAAATGCAGATTTTGAACATTGGTACGTATGTCATCGATAAGATTAACGGAGACGACGAGAAGCTTCTCAAGTCTAGAAACGTTAAGATGTAAGATGTGTACTAACAATTAAAACAAGAAAGAAATGGCAAAAATTGATCTTTACGATCCTAAATGGGTCGATATGGTTTTCGCCGGAAAGAACAAGGAGTATGGTGCATACCAGCTCCGTAAGGGTACTTCTGGCCGAAACATCAAGGCTCTGCTTATCTTGGTCATTGCTGCAGCTCTCGTGGGTGGTTTTTTAGCTTGGAAGGTTATTGAACAGAAACAGGCTGAAGAGCAGCAAGCATATATGGAAGCTATGGAGTTGGCTAAACTCCAGCAGCAGGCTAAGAAGGAAGAAAAGAAGAAGGAGCCAGTGAAGCCTAAGGTTGAAATGAAAAAGGAGATTCCTGTGGCTCGCGAAACTCAGAAGTTTACCGCACCTGTCATTAAGAAGGATGAACTCGTAAAAGAGGAAAACCAGGTTAAGCAGATGGATAAACTGGATGACAAAGTTGCAGTCGGTACTGAAAACAAGGAAGGTGTGAAGGACCGTACAGTTGAAGCTGTAAGAAATGATATTGCAGTTGCAGCTCCACCTCCACCACCAGCACCAAAACCTGAGGTTGCTACTAAGGTCTTCGACGTTGTAGAGGAGATGCCTTCATTCCCTGGTGGACAGGGCGCCCTCATGTCTTACCTTGCAAGCAACATCAAGTATCCTGTCGTTGCACAGGAGAATGGTGTACAGGGTCGTGTTATCGTATCATTCGTGGTAGAACGTGATGGTTCTATCTCTGATGTTAGGGTAGCTCGTTCCGTAGACCCTTCACTTGACCGTGAAGCACAGCGTGTCGTTAAGAGCATGCCTAGGTGGAAACCAGGTAAGCAAAACGGTTCTGCTGTACGTGTTAAGTATACTGTACCAGTTGTATTTAGATTGCAGTAATAGAATGAAAAGAACATCTTATATTTTTTTAGGTATAGGATTAACAGTACTATCAATGGCTTTCTTCTCGTCATGTGGCGAGAAGAAAGCCAAAGATGGTAGAACTGATACTCCTACTTCAGGCACAATTGAATTTGTGGCTGACGAGAGTTTGAGTCCTATCATTGACGAAGAAAGAAGTCAGTTTGAGTATGAGTTCCCGAAAGCTAAACTCAAGCCGAAGTATACAGATGAAGTCACCGGACTTCAGATGATTAAAGATTTCAAAACAGCGCTCTTGTTCACTACACGAAATTTGAAAGATAGTGAAATAGCCTACTTGAAGTCTAAAAGCAATGTAATTCCTTCTGTTTTCCCTATCGGTTACGATGGATTGGCATTTATTGTAAACAAGCAAAACAATGATACTTGTATTACGGTAAAAGATATCAAACGTATCCTTACTGGTAAGGCAACTAAATGGAGTGATATTGTGAAAGGTTCAAAGAGAGGCGACATCGAAGTTATTTTCGATAATACCCGCTCTGCAACAACCAATTATGTAGTAGACTCTGTACTGCACGGAGCTAAAATGGGTGCAAAAATCATGGCCGCAAAAACTAGTAAAGAGGTTATCGACTATGTGGATCAGAACCCAGGCTCAATCGGTGTAATTGGATCTAACTGGCTCAACGACCGCCGTGATTCAACCAACACTACATTTAAGAAGAATATTCATGTCATGCGAGTATCTATCAAAGATGTGGCAAAACCATATAACAGTTGGCAACCATATCAGGCATACTTGCTGGATGGAAGATATCCGTTCGTCAGAACATTATATGCTATTGTAGTTGACCCTCACAAGGCATTGCCTTGGAGCTTCGCAAACTACATTTCAGGACCAAGAGGTCAGCTCATCCTGTTCAAAACCGGATTACTTCCATACAGAGGTGACATCACAATAAAGACCGTTAATGTAAAACGCTAAGAAAGAGACGCATATAAAAAAGTAGAATTATGAAAGCAATTAAATATTTAGTAGCAGGTTTGCTCGTCATGGGTTTGGCAGCACCTGCAATGGCACAGGATGTCAACTATAAGGACATGCTGAAACCTATAGAGACTACATTAAAGGCTGGTAATGCAGATCCTAAGGCTTTTGCCAAGGAAATCAAGGAATACCAGAAGGAGTTCAAAAAGGATCCTAAGGCATTGGTTGCTTTGGGTAACCTTCTTGCTATGAACAAGAACTATGATCAGGCTAATGCTGTTGCTGATGCTGTCATCGCTAAGTTCAAGAACTATGGTGATGCTTACATTCTGAAAGGCGACATCTATGCAATGCAGGACAATGGTGGCGAGGCTGCTACCTGGTATGGTCAGTGTATGACTATGGATCCTAAGAATCCTCAGGGATACATCAGCTATTCTAACGTTTACCGTAAGATTGACCCACAGGCTAGTGCTGAAGCATTGAACAAGCTGAGAGAAATCAACCCTAACTACCCTATCGAGGCAGAAGCAGGTCACAACTTCTTCAGCGCAGGCAACTACGAGAAGGCTTATGAGTATTTCTCAAAGGCTAAGCCAAATACACTCGAAGAGTATGCTCAGTACGAATATGCTTTCACTGCTTATATCGTTGGTAAGAAGGAAGAAAGTTTGAGCCTTTGCGAAACTGGTATCCAGAAGTTCCCTAAGGATGCAGCTATGCAGGTTTTGGCCATGCGCGCAGCTGTTGACGTAAAGAACTTTGAATCTGCTCTCCAGCATGCAAACATCGTAATGAATACAGATTCTATCAAGAAGAATGCTAGTATCGTTGCTTATTATGGTTTGGCTTTGGCTGGCAACAAGCAGTATAATGAGGCTATTGCTCAGTACCAGAAGGCATTGGAGATGAAGGCAGACGATCCTAAGCCATTGCAGTATATCTCTGAGGCTTACAAGGAATTGGGTGATGAAGACAAGGCTTTGGAGTACAACCAGCAGTACATGGACAAGAATCCAAATGCAGCTCCTACAGACTTCATGAAGCTTGCTGAAATCTATATAAACAAGGCTAAGAAAGATCCAGCCAAGAAGGTTGAGAACATCGATAAGGCTATCGGCGTATACGCTAAGTTGGCAGAGAAGTATCCTACATTGAAGCCATTCGCTAAGCTCCAGGAGGGTAACACAGCTTTCCAGAACGAGTTGGACGACAAGGCTATTGCTGCTTATACAGAAGTAATCAATGAATTGGAAGCTAAGCAGTGTGATGAGGATGAGCTCAGCTACCTGAAGACATCTTACCAGTATATGGGCTTCATCTATACCTACGACAAGCAGGACTTCGACACAGCTAAGCCATACTGGGATAAGCTTCTGAAGCTTGATCCACAGAACAAGCTGGCTAACGATGCTTACGAGAAGGCTGGTCTCAAGCCAGGTGAATAAGCATAACATTAACTACAACATATTGGGGATTGCATCAGTTATTGATGCAATCCCCTTTTCGTTTCTATGATTTATACTATGAGTTAAAAAGATAGAAAGGTAAACAAATCTATAAACAACGAAAACGAAAAGAGCGATTTCCAAGGAAACCGCTCTCAATGTTTTATGTAACTAAAAGTATCTATCCTTAAAGATTAAGGAAGACTGATTGCCTCGTTAGGGCAAACATCAGCACAAGTACCACACTCTGTGCAGAGGTCTGGGTTGATTGAATACTTCTCGCCCTCAGAGATTGCACCTGATGGACACTCATCAATACATGTACCGCAAGCGATACAATCGTCACCAATTACGTATGCCATAATTATTAATGTTTAAATGTTTATAATGTTTTTGTATAATATGCTTTTAATTTGTCTTACTTCATAACATCAGGTATATTACCTAATAATTATGGTGCAAAGATAATAATAATTTCTGAAATACCTACAATTAGGTATAAGAATTTTCAAGAATTAGATTAATTTATACATAATCGAAATAAAACGGAAAGCAATATGAAGAGGAATATTCCGTTATAAATATATGAAACAGAAACTATTGACATTCATCATAAGCCTTGCCATCACAATCCAGGCTGGCGCACAGGAAAGAACGGTAGAAAACCGTCCTTATACCGATTTGCGCCCATTCCACTTCGGTGTATTAGTAGGCACCCACTTCCAGGATATAGAATTCCAGAATGCAGGACCGGTGACTTATCTTGATGCTGACGGCATTGAGCAGCAAAGCTGTGTAACAGTAGACCAGGACAGATGGGATACTGGATTTACAGTAGGTGTACTAGGAGAATTCCGTCTCAACACCCACTTCCAGCTACGCATAGCACCAGCCATGTATTTCGGTACCCGACATCTCTCCTTCTACAACATGCTGGAAAAAGATGGAGCCGGAAATCCAATCCAACAGAAACAGGAGATGAAGACAGCTTACATTTCAAGCGCTTTCGACCTGATATTTGCTGCACAGAGATTCAACAATCACCGCCCATACATCATGGCAGGAATCAACCCGATGATGAATCTGAACAGCAAGAACGAAGATTATATCAAACTGAAGAAAACAGATTTGTTCCTAGAACTGGGATTGGGGTGTGATTTCTATCTGCCTTATTTCAAACTTCGCCCTGAATTAAAATTCATGTATGGAATAACAGATACATACGATAAGAATCACATCAAAAATGTAAAAGACAAGAGTACACTCCCATATACACTATCAGCTAAGTCAGCACATAGCAAGATGATAGCTCTAACATTCTATTTCGAATAATCGAACAATATCACATAAGAAAAAGAGGCAGACTCCCCACAGCGAGAGTCTGCCTCTTCTAATTTATAAAGAATAGATATCTTTACTTAACAACTTCCCATGTAAAAACACAGCCGTTCTTCATGCCGGCGTCAGCACCTTGGTAATCTGCAGAATAAGGGCTCCCATCCACAGGATTCTTACCAACATAACGCTGAGTCTTCAGAGAAAGCAGCATGCAGCGGTTATAAAGCATATCCTGCCATACAAACTCCTCTGCCTTGGAAGAGTCTGAAGTCAGACGAACATCACCAGATAAACCTGCACCAGCAATATAAACATATCGTCCGTCAGCCGTCTTCAAAGCAATCTTTCCCTTACCTCTATCCTCCACAACAAACTTCACCTGATTTCTCATGTCGTTTCGGTTACCGGAACTATGCATCAATCCATGTCCGGTAGCATCCATCAGACTGCCATCAGCGAGATTAGAGAATCTTATGGTCTTGCCTATAGGCAGATTGGCAGTTCTGTCTGCCATCGGCTCCTCCACCTTGAAATCATCGAAATCAGCCACACCGCCATTCAATTCCTTCTTGTTGAAAGCATAAAGTGCCACACGTACCCCCTGAAAGGTCTTCAACTGATAAGGTGAAAGCATCTGCTCACCGATATTCTCCCAGTTCTTACCATCCAGAGAGTAGGAATATTGCAACTGGCTCTTGTCATAATCACCCCAAAGGCGCAACCATACTAACTTGCTTTTAGCCAACGGCTTCAACACTTCCTTGTTGGTATTCTGATCATAACATCTCAAGTTCAACCCCTTATCCGTCTTGACAACGCCCAATGAAGCGTATGGCGTATTGATGGCACCCAAACCAGCCTCATCACCTACCTTCAAGCGGGAAGCATCCAACTTTACAGATGTATAAGATACCGGTCCGATGGCACGCTGCGTCAATGTATTCTTTGCCCAAAGCAGTTGCTTTGCAGGCATGGAATGCAAACGGAGCCATCCTTTTCGTTCCTTATTCAGCGACCACATCTTGTCATTCGGATTATGATTCCATTGCCAAACCGGTTTAAAAGTTTTACCCGAGAAATCATCACATCTGTCGTATGGAGCCTGAGGCGCTTTTACCGCATCATTCGGTTTGAACCAGGTACGAGGCGAGCGTCCCAGGTTCTTCTCCAGTCCGAAGTAAGGCCAGCCGTCAACCCAAGTGATAGGCGACAGGCACACCGTTCTTCCCACGGCATTGAAGTCCTGCATCGAAACGCCCCACCATTTCCCGTCAGGAGCCTGCACGATGCCGCCCTGATGAATGGTAGCACAGCCCAGGTTCAGACCATTAGGCTTGTTGTTCTGGAATTTGAAACCATCTTCCGGCAAAGGCCGACCGATGCCCATGTTACCTACGCTCCATCCAGCAGCATACCCATACGATTCACGCTCGCTAATCACGCAAGTTTCATAAGGTCCCCAGATACTCTTGCTTCGAGCACATTGCATTCGTCCCATCGGTGAATAATCGGCAGAGAGAATATAATACATGCCATTGATTTTGTAGATATGGTGCCCCTCTCCCATTGCATTACCCTTTGGGATAACCACCTTACTGGAGCCTTCCACAGGTCCACTCAAGTCTGGTTTCAACTCGGTTACAGTAACGTTGCCATACTTATGGATAGCATATATCTTGCCATCGTCATCGAAGAGCACTGAGAGGTCGTAGATGTCGCCCTTGATCTGATGATGTTTCCAAGGTCCCTTGGCACTATCCGAGATATACACCTGCAAACCATGTCCATTGATATTGGAGAAGATATAGAACTTGCCATTATGATAACGGATGGCAGGAGCCCAGATACCCTGACCGTATGCCTCCTTGCCATTGCGGAGATTGAAATCATCGGAATCATCAAAGCGGTCGAAACAATAAGAGGAGAATTCCCAGTTAACCAAATCCTTGGAATGAAGTACCACCAAGCCTGGTACACTATGCATCGTGGTACCCGCCAGATAATAATCCTCACCCACTCTGATAATATCTGGGTCAGAGAACTCATCATAGAAGAGAGGATTAGTATAAGTTCCATTTCCATTGTCTGCCGACCAAGTCATTCTACCTGGTTGCTGTTGAGTCACCAGCTTCTTCTGGGCAGATACCTGACCATTCTGAGCCAAAGCCGAAATAGAGCCAGCACATAAGGCTAGGCTAAAAGTTGCAATTAATAGTTTGTTCATTCTTTATGAAGTTTATGATTATACAAAAGTTGCCACAAAATTACGAAAGAAACTAAACACAAAGGTGGATTTTTCGTAGTTTTATGGCAACTATTTGTGATTTTACTTAATTTGATAAGATTTTCCAGCTTCTGTATCCAAGTCATACTCGAAAACTTGTGGGATATGAGCCTTGACTCCTTCATCCACACGATGCTGTTCCATCGGTTGCTTGATGACAGCAGCTTGGAGCAAAGGATTCGCACAAGTGCCCTCAGCCTTTCTCAATCCCTTCCCTTTCAAGGGAACATAAGAACGGATACGCAGGGTTCCGCCTAAAGAAGAATATATCTTAGCCGAAACCAGCTGTTTGTCCTGCCACTTCATGTCAACCACAAATCCGCCACGGGCACGAAGTCCCTTTACGCTTCCCTCTTTCCAAGCATCAGGCAAGGCTGGCAAGAGATGCACGGCTCCATCATGACTCTGCAGGAGCATCTCAGCGATACCGGCTGTTACTCCGAAGTTGCCGTCAATCTGGAATGGCGGATGGGCATCGAAGAGATTCGGATAGGTTCTGCCATCAGGATACTCCTTTGCCTGCGCATCAGATGGCAATAGGCGAAGCATATTGCTGATGATTCTGAATGCATGATTGCCATCGAGCATACGTGCCCAGAAGTTCGTCTTCCAACCCAGACTCCAACCCGTAGCCTGGTCGCCACGATGCTTCAGAGTGGTGGCAGCGGCATGGAACAGTTCCGGATGAGAGAAAGGAGAAATCTGATTGGATGGATACAATCCATAGAGATGCGAGATATGGCGATGTTCATTCTTCGGATCATCCGCATCCACAAGCCACTCCTGCAACTGTCCGTACTTTCCTATCTGCATCGGTGGAATCTGCGAAATCAGCAGCTGCATCTCCTTGCGCTCAGTCTCATCAACACCCAATATTTCTGAAGCCTTCACTGCATTGGTCAGGGCATCGAAGGCTATCTGGTTATCCATTGTGCAACCCGCCGTTACGGCAGTTCTCTTACCCATAGGTCCCTGTTCCGGACTCACCGACGGCACGGTTACCTTCCATTCGGTGCCCGGCAACTTCTGCATATAATCGAGATAGAACTCTGCAGCCCCTTTTATCACCGGATACCACTGCTTGAGAAAAGCCTTGTCGCCCGTATAGAGATAATGCTGCCAGAGATGGGTGGTGAGCCAGGCACCACCATTCGGAAACATGCCCCACTGCGCACCATCCACCGGACCTGCTATGCGCCAGATATCGGTGTTATGATGTGCCATCCAGCCACGGCAGCCATACATTTCCCTAGCCGTCTGTGCTCCCGTTACACTCAAATCCTTAATCAGCGAATACAGAGGCTCTGTGGTGTTGCCGAGATTCGTTACCTCGGCAGGCCAGTAGTTCATCTCCGTATTGATGTTGATGGTATATTTGCTGTCCCAAGGCGCATTTCTGCTGTCATTCCAAACACCCTGCAGGTTTGCCGCCTGTCCACCGGGCTGTGAAGAGGAAATGAGCAGATAGCGACCATAGTTATACATCAGTGCCACCATCGCCATATCCTTGCTGCCCGCAAATTTCTCCAGACGCTGGTTGGTAGGCAACGAAGCATTGACATCGGTTGGCAGAACCAGGGAAGAAGTAGCAAACTGCTTCTGGTAAGCCTCCACATGACGTTTCTCCAACTGTGCATAACTCATCAGTTTCACCTTATTAATATAGTCTGCATTGCGCTGGGCAGCATTGCCCGACACATCATGATAGTTCACAAAATTGGTAGCAGCACTCACGATGATGGTTGCCTCGGTGCCATCCGTCCTTACATCCGCCACACATTCGGCAGCAAGAGCCGCCTTGATGTCTTCCTGGTCTTGTCCCTTCACCTTCAGCACTACACCATTCGCAGTCTTCTGAGTCTGATGTTCAAAAGGCGAATCCAGGGTAACATCGATATTCAGGGCACCCTTTCTACTCGCCTTGATATGGCAGACGATGACGCCATCAGCCAGCGAAGCAAAGGTGGTACGAGTATATCTTACGCCATCCATCACGAAAGAAGTCGTGGCAATCGCCCTCTTCAAATCCAGATCGCGCACAAACAGCTCAGCCTTTCCCTGGCTCTTCATTCTGATATGCAGATTTGCCATCGGCAGGAAGCGCATGCCATGAGGACCAGGTATGAAAGTCTGGTTGATGAGAGCCGCCGCCTCCTCTTCCCTGCCATTGAAGATGAGTTCCCTCACCTTTGGCAGATTCTCCAGAGATTTCTTACTGTTGTTGTTATGAGGACCGCCACTCCAGAAAGTCTCCTCGTTCAACTGGATATTCTCGTCGGTGGTTCCGCCATACACCATACCTCCCAGATGAGAGTTTCCGATAGGCAGAGCCTCCAACCACTGCTGGGCAGGGGCGTTATACCAAAGTCGGGTACTATTATCACTCTTTACCGCCTTTGCAGCAGAAGCAGGCATTAGAGTTCCCAGCATCAGAGCAGCAATAAAGCATTGTCTTTTTACATTCATTATTTCTGTTTTTAGAAGATTGTATCTTAAAAGTTGGGGACAAATATACAAAAAATATATCAGTCCCCAAAAGATGATCTGTTTTATTTTTCCAATCTGTAAAAACTTTCCGGCATTCCGAGATGTGATGGTACATAACCTCCACAATCCACCTCAATTTTCTCGAATACGATGCCCGGCTGCAAAGGTCTAAGCTGCAAAGAATGCATCTTTCCCATATTCTTCTTATCCAGACGAAGGCGAACCTTTTTCTGAATCACTCTCGCAGCAGCAGTAGGATACATCAAGTCGTATTTATGCTCCCAATTCAGGTTTTGGTTGAGATGGACAACCACCTCTTCACCTCCATCCAAACTGAGTGCCACCTGATGACCACCTTTCAGGAAAGGCATCACGGCAGCTACCGTGAGATAGACATCCACGGAATCGGTCAGTGTATTCAGGTTCATCCGATATTTCAGCCAGGCATTATCCACCGAAGCCGTATAAGGGAACAGAGCAATGCCCGACAGGGAACGTCCCAATCCTGGGATGATTTTCCAAGAAGCATCTGATGCATTCCTGCATTCACCCACATGCTGAGCCTCGATAGACACCACTCCTCCTTTTTCCATAAAGACGAATCCTGTGGTAAGAGGCTTATCCTGCTGGTCATTCTCCTGAATGCGATATACCTTCGGCATCACGTTGTGTCTTGGCGCATGCCACTGGGTATAGCCAATATGCACCTGGTCCATCATGTGGTTCCATTTGCCCGCAGCTATCTCCTGGTTATAGTGCCTACAGAGCAAAGAATCTCTTGTGAAACACTTCTCCACATCATCAGCCCAGCGATTCGCCTCTTCGTCTCCCTCGGCAAAGAGTTTCCTGTTCATCGCCAGCGAGTAATACATATCATAGAGATTAGCCATGCCCTGAATCGGGAAAAGCACCAGTTCCTGATAGGCATCCTTCAGGTTCTTATCCAGCAAAGCTTCTATCCGAAGTGCCTTGGCTTCCAAGGCTAGGAACTCATCCCTCACAGCCTTGAACTCGCCCGACTGAAGATTGTAAGTCTTGTCATCAAGCATCTCGGCATTAATACGCGAAGCATAACGGCCATAGAGGAGCAGAAGATCGGCTATATCCTCTGCATACTGCTCACCAAACTGCGATGCAGAGAATCGCTCGGCATACTTTCTAAGATGATAGGCATTAAACTGATCAGGGTTCCATGCCATATCCATGAAGAAGTCGATGGCAAACTCATGCGGCTTGATATCCCCCACATTGAGCATCCAGAGCTTATCCACCCCATACTGATAGGTAGCCTGCAACTGCTCCCACATTTCAGAAATAGTCGACATCGTGAGCCACTTGCTTGCCCTTGGCGCACCATAATAGCCCACATGATAATACATGCCGTAGCCACCTTTATGCTTCTCCTTACCCAGGTAAGGAAGGCGTCTTACATGACCGAAATTATCATCGCAAAGCATCACGATTACATCATCCGGCACCTTCAAGCCCTGGTCATAGTAATCAAGCACCTCGCTATAGAGAGTCCATACCTGAGGAGTCTCAGAAGCAGGTTTACCGGTAGCCTTAGCTATCATCTGTCGCTGTGCAGCGATAATTTCCTCCATCTGTCGGAAGTTAGCCTCCCTGCTACCCGCATCGGTCATCGGACGGTCTTCGTCTCCACGCATACCAATCGTTACGAGATTCTCATAGTTCTTGGTATGCTCTATTCCTTCCGAGAAGAAACGGGAGATAGCCTTCCGGTTGGTCTGCCAGTTCCAGTCGGCATTGCCATAGTTTTTCTTATGCCGAATCCATTCCTGCTGCGAACGCATCATCGGTTCGTGATGCGAAGTACCCATAATGATGCCATATTCATTTGCCAGACGAGGATTTTCGGGGTCATCCTCATTGAAGCAGTTGCCCTCGTACATCCCGTTCTCATCTTTCAGGATAGGAATCAGCGGCTTGTACTCCTTGAAGGAGCCCCACATGGCAGGCCAGAGACAGTTGGCCTTGAGGCGCAACAGGAGTTCGAAGACATGCGCATACATCTTGCTGTTCATACCCCCAAACTTATCCCGAGCCCAGGAAGTCATGCAGGGGAACTCATCGTTGATAAAAAAACCACGATATTTTACCTTCGGCTCCCCCGACTCCACGTTGCACTTCTCCACAAACACCTCCTTATGCTTAGCCACAGGCACATCAGCCCACCAATACCATGGCGAAACGCCCATCTGTCGGGAGAGTTCATAGATGCCATAGATGGTGCCTCGCATATCCGAACCGGCAATCACCAAAGCCTTATCCACTCCCTTCATCGGATGTTCCAGGGTCTTGACCACATAGCTCTCCCATTTTCCCTTCAGGGCTTTCTCGTTGAGCAAGCCCCGTTTAGCCAGGCGGGTAACCACCTCTCCCTTACCATACGTACCGATGATGATGGGATAACGCACCGGCCATTCGCCGTCGCAGCAGACTCTAGGCGATTTGCCCGTTACCTTGTAGATATCAGAGCGCAGATCTTCTGCAGCCCGCTTCACGCCCTGAGGCTCAGCAGCATCAAGATAAAACTCAGAAGTAATCCCGGAAGAAACCACAGGAAAAGCCCCCTGAGTCTGCTCAAAAGCAACAAATGGCTGATGGACAGAAACAAAAGAATCATTGGCAGCCTTTACGACTGCCAATGATGAGATGCAAATAAATACTACCAATAATAACCTACAATATCTCATATTTATTTTTTATACTAAAATCATTCTACTGTTTTTGATACTCAAAGCTATCCACATCCACATATCCTCCAGCAGCCTTTGTGGCATAATTATAGATGGCGATACGGGTACCCATGAAGAGGCGGCGATAATCATACTGCATCTTGAAATCCTTGATGGCAGGAATCCAGGTCTTTCCATCTATACTATATAATAAGGTGGCGAGATCCTGATGAAGACGGAAATCGCAACTCATCTTCAGATAGATGATGCTCGATTTCGTTGCCTTATCCTGCTTCAGATTCAATGGCTGGCGATATACCTCCTCACGCTTCACGCCGGTCACCGCCTTCTCCTTATCCGTCAGGGCCACACTCTCCTTGGTTCCTACTACAAAGAGCTTCTTGCCTTCCTTTACGATAGAAAGCAGTGCTGCATCACCCTGGAAGGCTGACAGACCAGCCACATCGCCATCCTTCATCTTGCTCACATCCATCTTGATGATTCCCTCGCAGGTTGGTCCCTCGGTACGGGTACTGATGGTATTTGGAGCCAGGAAGATATTAGGAACGATATGGGAAGTCTTCAGGCGGAGCCAGCCCTTGCGCTCCGTGAGCGACCAGGCATCATCCACCGGATTGTGATTCCACTGCCACTGCAATTCCAGCTTGTCTTTAGAGAAGTCGTCGCTATACACGAGTCCCTTGCCGTCGTAGCCCAGCACAGGTTTCTGCATCTGGGCAGGAATATTGCCCTTTTCATCGGTCAATATAGGCCATCCATCCTTCCAGGTACATGGCTCCAGCGTGAGCACTCTGCCCACTCCACCACGGTCTTGGAATACAATGCCATACCAGTTGCCATCCTTATCATCAACTATCGTACCTTGTCCTACACCATTGAAACCGGCAAACTCTGTCTCCAGAATCACCTTCTTTTCGTAAGGACCCGTTATCTTATCAGCACGATAGCACACTTCACGGCGCGGATGTCCCTTGGTCCATGAAATCATCAGCAGATAATACTTGCCATTATGCTTAATCATACGGGAGCCTTCGAGCAAGCCTGTTTCATCCGCATCACGTTCAAATAGTTTGCGGTGGCTGCCTGGCACCACATCGGTTAAGTCTGCATTCAGCTGCACCATATCTCCCGTGCCATAAACCACGTATGCCTTGTCGTCATCATCGAAGAAGAGAGCGGCATCATGGAAATGCTTCATACGACTGTGGATGGTCCATTTGCCCTCGATATCATCGGCGGTGCAGATATAAGTCTCTCCACCGGGATTATCGTTCGGAGCAAAGAGCGCATAGAACTTGCCTCGATGATACTGCAGGGAAGTGGCCCACTGACCACGACCATACACCGTACCCTCCTTCATGTCATACTTAGGCGAATCGGTAAGTTTAGGGAAGATATAGTTCACGGTTTCCCAGTTTACCAGATCCTTCGATTTCATGATAGGCGCACCCGGCATCAGATGCATGGTGGTGCTTACCATATAGAATGTATCTCCTACCCGGATTACATCCACATCAGGCACATCAGCCCAAACCACAGGATTGGCAAAATTCTTCTCAAACTTCCACCAGTCGAAATTGAAGAGTTTGCTTCCCTTCAATCCCTTGAATACGAAGTATATATCATGCTTTCCTGTCACTTTCTTCAGCATTTGCGCAGAGAAAGTCTTCCACTTTTCCCAGCCACCAGTCTTGCTGACATCTATCTTTGCCACCAGTTCACCATCCTTTTTATCGAGATGAACCTCCAATGAGCCGCCGAGCGATGAGCACGCAGCAGAGATGGCAAATGCATCCGGACTCGCATTTCCGAAATCCACCTCGCGTACCTTGATGTAATCATCATTGTGGATTTCCGAGATATAAACACCTGTATCATCGGTCTGCTCCGACTTCACACCCTTAGAAAAAGCGATGGTCTCCGCCTCCTGACGCTTGTAAGGATTGAGAGTTGCGATAGGAGCCACTCCTTCCTGGGTATGGTGGATGATTGGGAAGGTGCCGTCGGCATTGTATTTGAATTCTTCCACGGCTACGCTGCGTCCGAATCCGCCACCCAGTTTACCTGTATGATAGAAGAAATAAGACTTGCCCTTGAAGTCGGTCACACCGCAATGGTTAGTAAAGGAACCCGTATCTTCCAATGGCATGATTTCGCCCATATACTTCCATGGTCCGAAAGGCTTCTTGCTCATGGAATAAGCGATATGCTCAGGCACTCCACCTGCAGCATAAAGCATATAATAGTTCTTGCCACGCTTCATGAACCAAGGTCCCTCTGTGTAGCAATCTTTATATTTTCGGGTAGAATCACGCTTCTCCACGTCAGGCGAACCGAATCCCTCCTCAGTCATTACGATTCTGCCCACTTCACGCTTTTCATCAACAGCAGCCTTAGCATCTATACCTCCCTTGAAGCTGATCATATCTTTATTCAGTTTGGCATAGTAAAGATGCGGATTACCCCAATAGAGATAAGCCTGACCATCCTCATCCATCCAGACGGTAGGGTCGATATTATCCCAACTTCCATTATCGAAAAGCGGCTTTCCCAACGCATCCTTGAACGGACCGGTAGGAGAATCTGCCACAGCCACGCCAATTGCTATTCCGCCCGTCAGTTTAGAGTGCGCACAGATGTACCAGTAATACTTACCATTACGTTCGATAGTCTGTGCTGCCCAGGCACGGTCATCTGCCCAGGAAAAAGAACTGAGGTCGAGCGGAGACCCATGGTCTGTCCAGTTCACCATATCCTTGGTAGAATATACACGCCATTCGTTCATCCAGAAGAAATCAGCCTTGTCTTCATCATGACCGGTATACACATAGAGACGGTCTCCGACAACCAGAGGTGCCGGGTCGGCGGTCAACTGTGTTTGTACGATAGGATTCTGCGCATAGGTAGCGCACTGCATAGCGAGCAGCCATGCGCTTATCAATAACGGCTTTTTGCTAACCAAAATTTTCTTTGTATTCATTATTATGATTGTTTATTCGTTGACTTTTCTACAATTAATTCTTCACAAGTCTGACACCATAAATCTGTCCTACCTGCTTGCCCTTGTGAGCAACAAACTTCACTCTAACCTCCTTCTTTCCTTTTACGAATTCGGCAGGTATCTCATAATCAACGGTCTTAAACTGCGTAGTACGCCAGCGATGACTGTTGTTCACGCTGCAAAGCAACTTGTCGTTGACATAAATATCAAACTCACTTGTACGCCACTCATCCTGTCCCCAGAACTTGAGCTGAAGGCTAAGATTAGTCTCTCCCTTGGTCTGCATCAGATAGCTGAAATAATGACCATCCTTTGCATCACGGAAGAAGATACCCTCTGTATTACCCTTGCTCGAATCATCTGTCTCCATACGATGGTCGGTCTCTGGCTGTTGTTCTCCAGGGCTCACCTTATCCACAGTTCTAGCCTCCAAAGCCTGACGGGCTGTTTCCTCATCAGCCAACTTCTGCATATAAGCCTTGTAATCATTCTCTCCAAGTGCCAGCCAATACATCATATATCGAGAATCGTGAATCTCGAAGAAAGGCTGCAGTTCGCCATCAATGGCATTCTCCATTCGGGTGGCAAGTTTAAAGTGCAATGGTTTACCAGGAATTGGCTTCAAGTCCTTGGCGATGTCATTCAGATGTTTCGGCAACAGAATAGGAGCCTTGTCAAGAGCCAGTTTCTTGCCACCGGCATACTGTCCGAAACGGCTGTCGTCAGCAATGAGCGAACGCATATCCTCCGTTCCCGTCTTCATGCCGAGCAGGATAGGACCATACATGATTGCCACATACTGAGGCACATTGACCATAGGTTTGATGTAAGCGTGCATAGGCATAGAAATCTTTACCTGGTCACCCTTCTTCCATTTGCGCTTGATGCAGACAAATCCATTCTCTTCATAACTATCGGCATCAAAACCAACACCCTTCACGGTGAAGTTATCACACCACGAAGGTTTACGAATCTTCAAGGTAAAGATACCTTTTCCCTTAGTTACTTCTATATGAGATGTCTCAGCGTATGGGAAAGCGGTCTGCTGACGAATCACCATCTTCCGTTCCTTCCAATTCAACTCGGAAGCCACGAAGAGATTCACGTACAGTGCATCATCCTCCGCCTTCACACCCTTATCGTGCGTCCAGACAAACTGTCCATACTTTCCGTGGTCTTCCATACCTGTTCCCACGCAGCACCACATTGCCTCATTAGGGGCAGAATAGTTGCGGTAATGGCGAGGACGGGCGGAAGTAAAATAGACATAGCCACCATGTTGCGGATGCTGGGCAGAGAGGATATGGTTGAACATCGCAGTCTCGTAAAAGTCGCCATACATGCCATCGTGCTTCACTCGGTTCAAATCCTCGGTAAGCTTCAGCATATTATACGTATTGCAAGACTCCGGTCCATCGATGTCGTTGATATAGTCTATGCAAGTTTCCTTTGTCGGGAAGTGCTCACGCCTGCTGTTACCTCCCAAAGCCAGTGAACGTTGGCGAGTCACTATTTCCCAGAAATACTCGCTGGCATTGTGATATTGTACATCATGGGCCAACTCAGCGATGCGCTGATAGCCGATAACCTTCGGAATCTGCGTATTGGCATGCATATTATCAAGACAATCCTTGCCTTTCTCCATCGGAGTAAGCAACTGTTTGTGGGAGAAGCGACGAGCACAACTCAAATATTTCGAATCATTGGTCATGGCATAGGCATCGGCAAGCACCTCATTCATGCCACCATGCTCATTGCCTAACATACGCTCCATCTGCTCATCACTCAAATCTGCGGTGATGTCCACTGCCCAATCGCAGAACTTCAGAAACAGATTCTTTGCCTGTTCATTTCCGCAATAGAGCCATGCATCACGAAGACCTGCATACATCTTATGAATATTATAGAAAGGTGCCCATGTTCCGAAGTAAGGTCCGAAATCACCTTTACTGAAAGCCGTCCACATC
The DNA here is from genome assembly GCA_021615735.1 of Segatella copri. Classification (GTDB taxonomy): domain Bacteria; phylum Bacteroidota; class Bacteroidia; order Bacteroidales; family Bacteroidaceae; genus Prevotella; species Prevotella copri_Q. Next base: position 32,001 of record JAJWFY010000012.1, read on the forward strand.
TTAGCACTATTCGGAACACCACCTATATAGTTATGACACCAGGCATCAGGACGCTGATTGTTGGCATCAAGCACCAGCTGGAGCTCGGATATCATATATTCCATGCGCTTGCGGCACTCCTCATTACCTGTGGCCGCATTGATGGCAAGGGCCGACAAATAATGTCCGCCCACATGTCCGTCCAGTCCATCCCAGTTGGGATAAGAAGGTTTGCGAGGTTGCAAGCCTGCCTCCTTGCGATAAGGGGCCAGCATGCGGTCGCAATCATATTTCAGGAGCACCTGCACGTTCAAGTCGCGAGCATGCTTCAATGGTCCATCCAGAAGGGTGATGTCGCCCAGCGGGAACTCATCCTTATAAAGTTTATCCTGCGCAACAACACCCAAGGCTGGCGCAATGCTCAGCAGAGCAATCATTAGTTGTTTCTTCATTTTCTTATTTACTTATTACATTAATTATTTGATAACCATCACAAAGCCACCACGAGGCTGTGCTGTGATATAATCTTTCATTCCCCTAACCTTACGGTATGATATTTTCCAAGGATTTTTTGCCGTTCCGCTATCCTCGAACAATACAACCTGAGAGTTTTTCTTTGTCAGAGAAGATAAATCCATGGTCAGTTTCCGGGATTCATCCTTGCCGTTTATGCCAGCCACATACCATGTGCTTCCCTTTCTGCGAGCCATCACGACACTTTCACCCGGATAACCACTGAGCAAGCGCGTCTCATCCCATGCAGTAGGCATGTTCGAGATAAAATCCTGCACTTCCTTTGGCTGGGTAAGATAACTCTCCGGCTTATCAGCCCAATGCATCAAAGCCGACTCTAACAAGATTGGCAATGCCAACTCATGAGCATGGGTAGTGATATGCGGATGCTGAGAATCTGAAAAAGTGCAAGGCGTATAATCCATTGAGCCCACTATGCCGCGGGTATTCACTCTTCTTTCCCATGAGCATCTGATAATGCTCCGAAATATACTTGGGTTTGGAAATGTTTTTCAAGATCAGATTTCTTCCTCCACCATCACCGGTAGTCAAACCGTAACCAGTAATATGAAGCACCTGGCTTTCCTTATTTCCTTTACCGGCATCGCGATAAGCTACATCAAAAGCCTTCACCTTATTTTCCTCACCCTCTGCCTTCCATTCTATCTTTCCATTGGGAGAAGAGAAAGTTTCCCGCAGATTCTGGGCAAACGATACCAAACAACACGATAAGAGAAGCGCCAGGAAAGGCACTCTCTTATCGAACTCTATATGAACCAAATTTTTAAATAGTTTCATAAAACATCAAATAATAATTATTGAGCAGAACATTTACTCCACAAACTTCCACCAATCCAGGAAGAAGAGGTTCTGCTTCTGGATGTCACCTCCCTTGAAGACGAAGTAGAGATCATGAACACCCTTTATTTTCTTCACCTGGGTAGAGAAGGTTTTGTATTCATCCTTGGTGTTGCTGATGTCCACCTTGCCGATGCACTGGCCGTTGACCCCATCAAGACGGATTTCAATGCTGCCACCCAACATGTGGCAGGAGGCTGAAACCTCAAACTTACTTGCACCTTTCTTGAAGTCAACACCCTTCACGAGGATATACTCATTCTCATCAATATCAGTTACTATCTGATTCCATTTATTCTTCTGCGCCCATTCATTCTTAGGCTGCGTCTTCAATCCATAGCCCCAAGCCATCGTCTCAGCCTCCACCTGGCGATAAGGGTTGAACCATTCTATCTGCTCCAACTTGCAGTCCTGGAAGTATGGCAACTCCTGGATGGTTCCGTCAGGATTGTAAGTCATTTCGGCAGCAGAAACAGAACGCTGCTCGGCATGACGTCCCGTCTTCAAACGGAAGATGTCATAATTCAAACCGAAGCAATAACTCTTGCCCTTGTAGTCGATGATGCCCGGATGATTGCCACGAGTGCGAGGCGTATGGTTCATGATATGTCCCTTATATTCCCATGGACCGAGCGGATTCTTGCTCATCGCATAACCGATGCCCTCAGGACAGCAGGTAGAAGCATAAGCCAGATAATAATTGCCATTACGCTTCCAGAACCAAGGACCTTCCTGATAATCCTGAATCTTCGGGAAGTGCATGATGGAATCGGAATACGAAATCATGTCCTCGTTCAGTTTCACTGCCTTCAACACAGGATTTCCCCAATACATGTAAGCCTGGTTATCATCATCTATCCATATAGTTGGGTCGATGTCGAACCAGTCGCCCTCCCATGCCAGCGGCTTTCCGAGAGGATCCTTGAACGGTCCGTATGGATTATCTGCTACCAGCACTCCGATGCCATGACCGTGGATAGGACAATACATATACCATTTGCCATTGCGCTCGATAACCTGCTCTGCCCAGGCACCATTCTCACCCTTGAACCACTTGAAGTCTTTCAATGAAGCTACGGCACCGCGGTCTTGCCAGTTTACCATATCCGTAGAGGTATAGAGCAGCCAGTCTTTCATCAGGAAGCCCTCTGCCCCATCCTCATCGTGGGTAGTATAGAGATAAACCGTATCGTTGTGCACATAAGGTGCAGGATCGGCAGTGTACTTGGTCTGGATGATTGGCAAGTTGATGTTCTGTGCAGTTGCTGCAGTTCCCATAACAGCCAAAAGCAGGGATAAAATCATTCTGTATCTAATCATCTTATGATTTAAATTAATTAAGTATATTAAATTGTTATTTGCGGCTGCAAAGATAAGTAAAAAAACAGGATTCTACTTTATCACATGTATCAAAAAGTTTATATCATGTAACAAATAAATAAATAGGAGGTAAACACTAATCATTGGTGTTTACCTCCTATTATTATATTTTCCTACTTCTCAAACCTGCAAACATGCAATTATCTGTTACCAGGTTACGCTCATACCCAATGCGATGCTGGCATTGGAACTGAGAGGAATGAACTCCTTGCTGGTCTTGCCCAAGATGTGATCCATACCGATGAAGAAGTTGTAACCCTTAGGATGGATATTCAGGACATAACCCATACTTGTAGCAAAACTGCTGACGGCAAAGTTGACACCACCATCCAACCACTTCAATGGTTTCCAGTTGGCACTGAGTCTACCCTCGCTCCAGGTATAATCACCATTGATGCGGGTGCTGCTCAGCAAACCGAAGGACAACTTGTCGTATGCTGGCAAACTGTACTCTGCACCGAAGTTGAGCGTAGCTGCCAGAGCGGTAGTACGGCTGCCCTGGTCACCCAAATCCTTCAGATTGATGAAGTCGGTAATCTGATCACCATAATCATCTATCTTGTCGTCGATAGTAGGACCGCTATTTTCTCTTACCGCAGTATCATGGAAACCATTGAACTCGAAGCTCTCGGCTCTGTTCACAGCCTTCATATTGTTGCTCCAGTTGATGAAACCCAAATCGAGAACAGAAGCACTCAGGGTCAGATTGTCGTTCAACTTATAGACACCACCAAGATCGAGTGCCATACCGAAGCCGCCCAATCCTGCGCCATCAACATCTACATCATCTATCTTTTCGTATTCACCCTTCTCCGGATTGTTATATTCATCCTTTGAAGTCTTATAAGTAAAGCCCTTCATGGAAACCTGCGCATTCGCCTTGCCGGAAACAATCCACTTGTCTGCACCAGAGAGGTCAGCACGCAGGTTTTCCAGACGAACATCACCATCAGCCACACCGAAGAGGAACTTCAACTTGGCACCGATGCGGAGTTTCTTGTTAATCTGATGAGAGTGACCCAATGCCAATTCAGCATAGGAGCGAGCCATCATGCTCACATCACCAATCTCATAATTCTGATTGCCCGTATTCTTGGCAAATTCAAACAACTCATAAGGCAGGGAAGCACCGAAAGAGGCCTTGGCATTCAACTCGATGGTATTATAGCCGCCAAATCCCTTGAAACCGGCAGAAAGAATGGAGATGCCCACATCACCCTGTATGCGGTTGTTATTCTTGCTGAAACCCTTCAGCGCCTCATCGGCAGAGATATAAGGATTCATAAAGGAAGTCATCTTCTTGGCACCCGCCTCCTGTCCGTACATCGGATTGTTCAGTACAATATCCTGGTAGCCGAAGTTGCCCTGCAGGTTGACATTCATATTACCCAAAGCAGGGATGGTGATATAGTTCTGCTTGTTCTCAAAAGCCGGGTTCATATCGTGACGGAACTTGTAGTCGTCAGTAAAGTAAGCGGAATTGAGTGTCTGAGCCATTGCGGTGCCCCCCATCATCAGCAGAGAGGCAGCCAAGAGATGCTTATATATTTTATTCATCATTTTCTTTGTCTTTTATGTGTGTGATTATTCTGTTACTACTCTCTGTCATTAATTGAAGTTACCAATTACCTTACCCACGAGTTTCACCTTGATGTTTTCCAACTTCAGGGTATGCTTCTCAGAGTTGAGGATGATACCGGTCACGGTAGTACCATCATGGCTTGCCTTACCTTTTACCTTATAAGAGAGGCCGTCGAGTTTCTGTAATCCGCCCTTTACCTTTTCACGGAGTTCGATTTCCAGCGGAGAGGTCGCTGCTGTGACACCATCAGTAGATGCCTTCACGGTGCCCTGCTTGACATTGACTTCTATCTGGTTGCTGATATCAGTACCATCCAGTCCGAGTGGAGTTGCCTCTACGATGAGGGTAGCAGGAACCAGATTCTGCGCATCGGCAGTAAGACGAAGATAAGTACCCTCTGCAAATTCCAATTCATCCAAATCATCATTCCAACCGTCGAAATCATCAGCATATTCGATGACTGCATCCTCGGCAAATGCCAACGGTGCATAAATCTCGTAGCTTGGTTCGATATGATAACTGCGTCCGAACTCGATAGTCATTTCCTGACTGAGATCAGCATTTGCCTCTACATCGGTAATCTGAACATGATCAGGAATATGCTGGTTGATGAGTGTAGCCAGGTTGCTCACCTCATATACATTGGCTGCACCATATTGAGCTTTCAGTTCTTCTGTCTTATTACGACAAATGCAGATCTTGGTCACTGGCGCAACGGTAGTCTTATAGATATTCATTTCAGGGAGTTGCACGGTAGCCAAGTTCTGACCGTTCTTGGTAGAAATCACCTTCGCGCTCACCTTTGCCGCAGCATCCATATCATTATGGACAGTGAGGATAATTTGAGGATTTTCCAAGTCAGCTCTTACGCCATCTTCTGAAAGGAAGTCAGGAACACCCGTCACTGTTACATCACCTAAACTTGAGATATTGATTTCTGGGTCGAAGATACCGGTAGCAGATTTCAAGGTTATATCATTGACATTCACGTTGGCACCGATGGTCAGTGCAGATGTAGGAACACCCGTTGCATCAGCCTCGATACCGAGGTCGAAATAACCATCCATCTTGATAGAGCCATTGTTGCCGACGGCAACCGTACCATAACCATTCTGATTTGCGAAATCCAGTTTATTAGCCTTGATGGTGAGTCGGAGATTGCGGCTTGTTGAAACATTCTCCACGGTAATCTTCGAACCATTCGAACCATTGACCATAGGGACACCATTGCCATTACCTGTTGCCTGTGAAATCTGCAGATAGCCAGGAAGAGTAAGTGTAACCTTGTCAAGCTTGGTGATGGCAGAAGAAAGACCACCAAGAGTGAGATTCACATTCAGTACGATTTCGCCATCCACCTCAGCACTTTTCAGGCTCTTCACAGCAGCATCCGTACCATTATATTTGAACATCAGCTCCTTAGGAGATACAAAACTGAGATGAGTACCGGCAGTACGTGTACCCTTGGCAGCAGAATGGGTGCTCAAGGTTAGCGTATTAGAATAAGAACTACCCGTCAGAACAATAGGAGAAATCATTGGCGAAGCAGATGATGCATCTGAACCAGTCAGCTGGAAAAGATAATCACCGTTTGCGGCAATCTTCACGCTACCACCCTCTTCCAGTTCCAGGATATCAGACAGAGGAATGTTCATGGTAGAACTGGCAGGGATTTCCAATTCACCACTACCAAATCCCATCGTAGCATCAATCTGGTCAAAATCATAATCGTCATTTGTACACCCGGTTACCGAGAAACCTAACGTCAATAAAGACACAAGTAATAGACTTGCTTTCATTTGCTTTTTCTTCATAGTTATGAATAATTGATAATTATAGAACTTTACACTCTTAAAGAGAATCTACATATTTTTAAAAACATTTGCAAATATAGCATATTTTTACAAATAATCATGTAAAATAATCAGAAATCTTCGTTAAATTCCTCAATTTATATACAAGACACCGTTTTTTACGAATATTTCCAGTTAGGATTTTTAACATAAAGCGAGTAAGAGGAAAAACTTTTCCTCTTACTCGCTTTATCACAATATCCAATAAAGGGAATTATTTTACCCAATCCAATACGATTGTCTTATCTTCATCAATCATAAAGTTCATACCAATCTTTTCCACGGTTTTGCCTCTTAGGGCAAAAGCATCAGCGTAATGCTTGTTGTTGATTTGGTCAAGAGCCTCTTGTGCCGACTTATTAAATTTCAGTTCTATCACATAGATGGTATCCTTTGTTTCCATCGTAATGTCTGTTCTTCCCCGGAAAGTATGCTGTTCCACCAATATACGGAAATTCGTAAGCAGGGCAAAGATGATATACATTGTCTGCTGATAATGCCCCTCATAATCGGTATTATCGCAATAAGGTACCGTCTCCCAGAACGTTTTCAATAGCTGAAGAGCACCATCCATGTTACCCTTATTGATAAGAGCCGACATCTTGGCCACGGTCGTATTGCACATTGCAGACTTTGCCGCCAAATAATGCGGCAACATACTGCGAAACAAACCTATCCTCACCTCTTTGTTAGGCAGAGCCAAGGTATAGAGTTCCGTTTCCGGATCATAATTCTTGATAGTGATATAACCACTCTGATAAAGCAAAGGCATGATAGTAGTCATCGTCTCAGTGGCTGCATCGAAATCATCCTTTGATGCATCCATCTGTTCACCCAAGTCAATCGGTGTAAAGTCATATTTCCGCATCATATTAAGGAGATAAGTAGGTGTGCCTGAGCCAAACCAATAGGAATTCATCTGTCCTTCAGCTAAACAGTTCAACAAGCTATAAGGATTGAAAATATCTGATGATGGCCAGGTAAAGTGATAGCCATCATAATTTTCCTTCAGTTTTGACAAGGCTTGTTCGTGTGTCAATCCCAACCTACCTGCTAACACATCAATATCCTCATCAAACTTATCCAACAATTCCTCCTTGGTAATGCCGCAAATGCCAGCATATTCAGTATCCATACTCACATTTGTGATATTATTGAGTTCACTGAAGATACTAAGTTGCGAGAACTTGGTGATGCCTGTCAAGAAGACGAAACGAAGCATTCGATCGCTATCCTTCAGAGGACTATAGAAATTACGCATCACCTCCCTTAAGACGCCCAAACTGGTATCCTCATGCACTACATCGAGCAAAGGAGCATCGTATTCATCAATGAGAACAACAACCTTCTGCCCTGTCTGTTCATATACCGTTTTTATTAAATTAAGCATACGAACATTCGGGTCAGGAGAATCATTGATGATGCCAAATTTTTCTTCATATACCTTTAATATATACAAGAGATAGCGCACTAATTGGTCTTTCTCCATGTGCTTTCCACCAGCCAAGCTAAAGTGAAGCACAGGATATTCCGTCCACTCCTTCTCCAGTTTTTCAATAGCAAGTCCCTTAAAGAGTTCCTTCTTACCCTCGAAATAACTTTCAAAAGTAGATACCAACAAGGATTTGCCAAAACGGCGTGGACGACTCAAGAAGAAATACTTTCCACTCGTATGAGTCATACGATAGATGTACTCCGTCTTATCTACATAGAGAAAGTCCTCCTCTCGAATCTCAGAGAAGGTCTGCATGCCTATTGGATATAACTTCGTTGCCATATTATCAACTATTTACTAATTACGTTGGCAAAGATAAGCAAAAATCCCGAAACCGCCAAGCGATTTCGGGATTTATTATGTATTCAATAGTGTACCCAATACCTTGAAGGGAATTTTAATTCCAAAAATATATCTATTTTTTATCTATAATTATACGGAGACTTAAAATCTCTTTTATGAAATATAGGAGTAGAAAAAGAATACTGAAAAAAAAAGTCACTGATTATTAACCTAATACGTGATTTTTAACAGTTTTTTCTTTTTCAGACTTTTTTTTTATGTCATTACTTTATGTGTGTGTAAAGGAGGAATAATTGCACTGAGTAGAGTGCAATTTTCGTTAAAAAATGCACTATACTCAGTGCAATTTCGTATTAAATTCGTATATTTGCACCCATAAAGAACAATATAACAGCCATTATATGGAACAATTACAAGCAACATTCGATAAATTGCTGAGAGAAACGAGTACTACGTTTCATCGCTATATGTATGACCGCATCAATTGGGATGCTCGTATGATTGGATTAATGGGACCAAGAGGTGTTGGTAAAACAACTTTGGTGCTTCAGCATATCAAAGAACAACTACCAAGAAAAGACTCTCTTTATGTACAGGCAGAAGATTTTTATTTTGCCAGTCACAGACTCACCGAACTGGCTGATTCATTTGCTAAGATGGGAGGAAAGTATCTTTTCATTGATGAAATCCATAAATACAAGGATTGGGCAAGGGAGCTGAAATTGATATATGATTATCATTCAGAACTCCATGTAATGTTTACAGGGTCATCTGTTCTCGACATAGCAAAGGGGGCATTTGATCTGAGCCGTCGTGCACTTATGTACGAGATTCAAGGACTCTCGTATCGTGAATATCTGGAACTCTTTCATGGAATCCATTTTCCTGTATGTACGTTAGACCAGCTCATGCAACAGGAAGTCGATATTCCTAATGGTTTCTTGCCTCTAGAACATTTCGCAGACTATCTGCAACGAGGATATTATCCTTTTTCTGATGGCGACATCAGAATGTATATTCAGCAAGTAGTCAATGCAACGATAGAAACCGATATTCCACAATATGCAGACCTTACGGTTTCAACTGCAAGAAAGCTCAAAAGACTACTTGCCATCATCGCTCAAAGTGCACCATTCAAACCTAACATGAGCCAGATAGGAGGTCAACTTGAAGTTTCAAGAAACAATATAGCCGACCTTTGCGCCTACTTGGAGAAAGCAGGACTTATAGGACAGCTCCGCACTTCTACAGGTGGCATTCAAGGACTAGGCAAGGTGGATAAGATTTATCTGGATAATCCAACACTCATCTATACCCTTGCCGGTAAGAGTGTTGAAATAGGAACTGTTAGAGAAACTTTCTTCTTCAATCAGACACGCTCACTCATGCCTGTAACGGTCTCTCCTATATCAGATTTTCTGATTAACGGGAAATATACATTCGAGGTTGGCGGAAAGAAGAAAAAGCAAAATCAGCTGCAGAACATAGAGAATGGATATGTGGTAAAGGATGATATAGAAACGGGCTATGGCAACATCATCCCGCTATGGATGTTTGGCATGCTCTATTGATAGATAATCCTTGATTACAGAAAAGATGACCCCGCATTTTGCGAGGTCATCTTTTTTATTTACTCAGCTCCTTTATAATTTTCTACATCGACTGGGTATAGCCGAAAAGATACTGCGGCATCATCGGGCACTCACCTGTGCCTATATTTCCAGCCGAAATAGGCAAGTTGATGTTCTGTGCAGTTGCTGCAGTTCCCATGCCAGCCAAGAGCAGGGATAAAATCATTCTGTATCTAATCATTTTATGATTTAAATTAATTATTAGTATATTAAATTGTTATTTGCGACTGCAAAGGTATGCAAAAAACTGCATTCTACTTTATCACAATTATCAAATACTTTATATCATGTAACAAGTCTCGCAAGCAAAGCGTGTCTGGGAAATCTTACATTTGTACTTTTACTGCCTTTCCGTCATATTCCACACTCTTGCTTGCCTGCATAGGCTGATCGCCCGCTCCACTATTGGCATCCACCAATACGATATGGAATCTGCGATGCTGGAGCATTCCCTTATAACTGCCCTTACGTGGCGCGATGCTCAGGGTTCTGTCTGCTTCATTCCAAACAAACTGGATTTCAGAGAATTTACCCTTCTCGTAATTATAGTTGTCGCCCTCATCCTCATAGAGCGTAAATTTACCATCAGCACCAGGATAGACACGGATTTCCAGCTCATCCCAAGGCTTCTCTGAACTATACTGCACTTCAGGACCGAATGGCAGGATGGTACCAGCCTTGATGAACACAGGCATGATGTCGATAGGACAAAGGCGTTGGATATCCTGACCGCCCTCATACTGGGTGTTGCTCCAGAAATCATACCATTTATTACCCTTTGGCAAGTAAACATTCACAGGCGCAGCTGCCTTCCTTACATCAGGATAGATGGTATGGCCCTTCTTCTCCTTATCCTTCCAGGTGTATAAAGGATCGGTTACCGGCTTCACCAGGATGTTGCGGCCGAAGAGATACTCATCGTTCAGACGGGAAGCCTTCTTGTCTGCCGCATAATCCATTACCAGGGCACGCATCATGCTTCCGCTATTCTGTACACAGTCGCCAGCCGTACTGTAGATATAAGGCAAAAGGCGATAGCGCAGCTTGATGGCCTTAATCATAGCATCATAAGCCCAGTCGCCCTGCTTTCCGAATTCATACAGTTCGCTTACCATCGGCGAAGAACAGTGGTTGCGCATCAATGGCATGAAGGTTCCCCACTGCATCCAGCGGGTCTGCAGTTCCTGAATGGCAGGGTTCTTTGGATTCTGTTCAAACTCCCAGTAGAAGAAACCACCCAGGTCGGTGTTCCAGAATGGGATACCGCAGAGCGAGAAGTTCAAGCCCGATGGAATCTGATTCTTCATCTCGTTCCAGGAAGCCAGCACATCACCGCTCCAGCAGAGGGTGCCATAATGCTGAATGCCGAAACTGCCGCTTCGGGTCATCTGGAGCGAACGCTTTGTGTTGCCCTTCATCGCTCTCTGGTGCTCGTAGATGCTCTTGTTGTGCAACAGTGGGAAGGCGTTCTTCACACCCAACCATGAACCATCAAAGGTCTGATAGTTCTCATCGCCCGGCTTCTCAAAATGGTCTGGCTCCGTAGAATCGGTCCACCAGGCATCAAAACCCATCTGGTAGAGATGAGTAAGATACTTCCAGTAGAGGTTGCGAGCCTTCGGATTGAAGACATCGTATGGCATCACGCCACTGTTTCTTGGCCAGGTATCGAAAGGAAGGAGGGCATTGATTTTCTTCAGTTCACGATATTGCTCGGTCCAAGGGCCGAAACTTGACCAGATGGAAATCATCAGGTGGGCATCGTTCTTATGAACATACTTCACCATCTCCTCCGGACTCTTCAGGCGAGGCTCTCCCTGTGCCTTCATCTGCTTCATATCTGTAGGAAGATACTTGGCAAAGGCAGGGTCGCCCACCTTATTTATATAGTATGGGTTCTGGAACTTCATCGCATTCCAGTTGGAGTCGCAGCCCCAATACTGCCAGTCCTGCACGATGGCATCAGTAGGAATCTTCAGTTCACGATACTTGTCCAACACGCCCGCCAGTTCATCGCTGGTCTTATAGCGCTCACGGCATTGCCAGAAGCCCATCGCCCATTTCGGGAACATCGTAGCCTGTCCGGTCAGTTCACGGATGCTGGCGATGACTCCATCCTGTGTACCATCCTTGTACATAAAATAGTAGTCGGCACAGGTTCCTACTTCACTGGTGAAGGAAGTACGGGAAGACTGACTATCATCATCCTTAGATGCTATGATATCATTGAAATAGGTTTTTCCCGCATTGTCCCAGTAAAGACCATAGCCCTTCTCACTGGTGAAATAAGGGATGGCAATGTAAGTGTTATGATTCCAGAGTTCAATATTCTGGCGGCCACGCTGATTCATATAAACATCACGCAGCTGTCCCAGACCATAGATGGCCTCGTCGTCGGCAAGACGGAAGTTCTGCTCAATGCGGTACTTGCCCTTGTTGGCCTCATCCTTGCGAGCTTCCAGACGGGTCTTCGTATCGGTAAGCAGCAACTTTCCATCCTTCGAAAGAAAGCGGATTTCGCCAGTCTGCTGGTTCAGTTCGACGCAAATGAATTTAGATTTAACATTTACAATATCTCCATTTTCCTGTATCTGAACATCCTTCAGCTGCTGAGGCTTCAAGATGACAGAATAGCTTTTCTTCTGAACAGGAGCACCAAGTCCGGCATCAGATTTCAAGATGCGGACGATGGATGGAGAATAGAATTCGATGGTTACATTCTGCTGAGCCACCTGACGGGTGATAGACTTGGCAGCCGCACCTTTCTGGGTGCCTGCCACCTTTACGCTCTTGGCGCAGAGTTCACTTGGAACACCAACGGCAGCGATGCCCAAAAGGGCAATGAAAGATAAATTCTTTAGCATACTTCTGTTTATTTTATTAGAGGGTTTATGATTTGTACAGTTACAAATACATCAGATTGTATTTCGGTTGCAAAGGTAATGCTAAATGGTGGAAAAGGGATAAAACAAATGAAGAATCGAGTGGTACATTTGTTGAAAAATGCCGGAAAAAGCCCCATTTCAGGGCTATTCCGGCATCATTTATCTATATTCGGAAGGCAAAACGCCAAATTTCTTCTTAAAACACTTGGTAAAATAGCTGGGCGAGCTGAATCCCGTTCGCTCGGCAATTTCATTCACACTCTGCCTACCTTCCTGAAGCAAAACTGCTGCATGATGAAGGCGAATGCTGCGGATAAATGCCACAGGAGTAGTATGGGTCAGAGCCGTCAGCTTTTTATAAAGTCCTGTTCGCTCCATACAGAGGTCCTGTGCCAGTTGCTCCACGCCATATTCGCCATCTCCAAGATGCTGCTCTATCAGAGCACGCACCTGAAGAATCAGCTCGGGCTCCTGATTAATGGCTTCGGCTGTTTTCGGTAGCAGACTATCCTCTGGCAAGGAAGGATTGGCATCTTTTGTGGAGTCTGTATTTATTACATTTACTTTCTTCCCTCTACGGAGATAAAGAATGATGATGCCCACCAGAATCACGAGGAAAACAACAATGCCAGCTATCACCCATCCCGACTTCCACCAGGGTTGGTCTATGGTAAAAAAGAGACCCAACATAGGCGAAACATAAATCAGGCCATCGTGATAGGTTCCCAGCCAGATGGCTCCTTCCTTATCCCGATAAACCGTATTGATGCCCGTGGTGAGCGATTTTCCATCAGGTAAAGACAAGTCCTTTACCTCGCGTGGAGTAGTTCCCAACTTGAAGTCGAACATCAGATAACCATGCTGACAGCTGATCAAAGCCTGATTGTCTGATGACATATTCAATGTATGCAAGATGTAATCGCAAGCGAATATCCTGGAAAACTTCCGGGTTTCTGGATTAAAATGCAGGAAGATAGATGCATCCGTCTTGTTCTTCTCATCATGTCCGGTTCTGATTTGGTAAAACTGTCCGCTCGGTGTCTGAATGGTGAGTGAGGTACTTCTGTAGTGCTGGGCTTCTGATGTAGAATAGGCAGAAGCGGTATATGCCAGCTTATCATTCTGAAAAACCGCTACGATTCCCGAATCCATGAAAGCACAAATCTGCCTGCCATCGGTATCCAGATCCTGCAGACACCCCCATTCCTTCTTCAAATGGATTAGATTGCCGTCCTGCGTATTGAGCAGCGAATCACCACCCATAACAACCCATACATTTTTCCTGCTATCTACAAACAAATCCTGAATGGCATTCCCAGTAGGGTTGTTTCGCATCATTTGCTTCTTATCCTCTTTTTCATTTCCTGACAGAGAATCAAAAGGATGTTCCAGAAGTCTGCCCTCCCTAAGCTGAATACAGAATATCTTCTGATATTCCTTTATCCAAAGTCTATCCCGGCTATCGGCATAAAGATGCGTCTGCCCCTTGTATTTTGTGATGCTTTCTGCTTTTTCTACAGGAAGAGGAATCAAGGAAAAGCGCCTTCCATCATAGAGATTGATGCCCTTGGGAGTTCTCACCACCAACCTGCCATCTGCCAACTGCATCATCTGTAGGACACGGTTATCAGAAAGCCCCTGTTGGGTATTGAGTACATAGAAATAATCGTTTGTCTCTACTTTTTGGGCAGAACTGGTAAGTATCCAGCCCCAAAAGCAGAGAAAAACGAAGCATAGTTTGATAATATATGTTTTGTCACTTCTCATGGATTATATTATACATTGTCTGCTGATAATGCCCCTCATATCAAAAGTAGAAGCCAAAAGAGATTTGCCAAAACGACGTGGACGATTCAAGAAGAAATACTTTCCACTCGTATGAGTCATACGATAGATGTACTCCGTCTTATCTACATAGAGAAAGTCCTCCTCTCGAATCTCAGAGAAGGTCTGCATGCCTATTGGATATAACTTCGTTGCCATATTATCAACTATTTACTAATTACGTTGGCAAAGATAAGCAAAAATCCCGAAACCACCAAGCGATTTCGGGATTTATTATGTATTCAACTGTGTACCCAATAACTTGAAGGGAGTTTTATCACTTTATCAACGTTTATCAAAGAGTTTATATGATGTAACAAGTAAGAAGAGTGTGCGATGTTCGTTGTCGATGTCGTAATCTAGCATTGGAAAGAATCGGTGGTGTCTTCTTCTTATTATTTTATTTTCTGCGTTATAGCTAAAAACAAAAGGATAAGAAAAAGACATCTACCTGATAATCAAACCAATGCAAATCTATTAACATAAATTTATTTTTCGGTTATTTTTTTATTAGCCATCAATTAAATAGTATCTGCAATCTACGCGAGCGCCTTTCTTCGCTATTTCTGTTCCGACCATAGAATAAACAATCTTGCGAATTTCTTTGAGTTCAACATCAGGAATTCTACTTGCTATTTCAGAAATTTTGCTCATAGGATGTCTGTGTAAGTCCTCTTTGATAAGGGCTTTCAGAACATATGGTTCTATAGTTCTTAGCGTTGTGACAATATTGGATTTTGCATTCGTTAATAGTGTAGGGTTGATTTGATAGTATGCCCCTTTTGTCGCACCACTTTTTGTTATTAAGTGATTCTTATCCAAATTGTCCACATAGCTTCTAAGTCGTTCTTCCGCAGTGAGTTGAAGAGTCTTAGACAAGTCTGTTGTCGCTATGCGTTTCTCTCTGGCTATGATGCCGAAAGCTATCTTGTTCTTTTGGGAAAGCTGATAATTATGGTCAACATAATCCATCAGGCGAACAACTTCTTTATCCGTAATCTCTGCACTTTGATATACAGTGACAGTATTGAATGTTGATTCTATCTCAGGTTGTTTCTTTGCTTCAACGGCATCCAACTCATAAATCAAGTCATATCCAGAACCCTCGCCTTCCATCAATCCAAGTGCAGTCAGTATCTCAATCATATTCGGATTACGTCTGTGCTTGGTATGAAGAATATTGTCTTTGGTTACACCCAAAGGGAGACCACCAGGATTGGAGATGCTGATATAACCTGGATATACCTTGATTGTGATGTCGTTAGAGATGGTTCTTGAACTATGAGCCAAACTGTTAACAAGCAGCTCTCTGATTAAGTTCTCGTTATAATAGCGTACAGTCTTACGGAAAAGTCCATTAGGCATCTCATAGCTATAGGTCAACTCTACAGCCTTATTCATAATGTCTTCCAAAAGTTCCTTCGGATTAAGCGTGTTGTCACGCCATTCCAATTTGTTGGTCTTGTTCTCCAAGTCATCATATACGATATATTGCACAGTGATAGGATAGCAAATGCGGCTACGCTGTTTGGCAGTACCAATCCATAAGACACCAAGATTAGTCATCTTGTTGCTGTCAAGAAGGTGGTACTGCTCGCCAATTTCCATATCGTCGAGCTGCTTGACATGTTGCTTCACTCTATCAGAGAGGCGTATATCATTAGCGAATTTAGAGAGATTCGTCTTATTCTCATCTTCCAACTCAAACTGTGTTGGCACAAGTTCCCATTGGAAAGCTCCTTTCTCTTCTCCTACACGTTGGATGTCCTCACTACGAACCGGCTCACATTTGTCAGCGACACGGATATACATCTTGCCATCAGAAGTGGTGGCATATGAATGGAGTGAAGGGAATACTGTGATGCCAAAGTACTGGCTGCCAGTTTCGTCTGCACACACGTCGCCTACAGCAAGACCTACGTTGAAACAGAGTCCACGCAATCTTGTAACAGCACTATTTGCCTCTTCTTGCGGTATAACCTGATTGGGAGCAGGCTTCTTTGTCTTGTCTTCTACGCCAATCATAATTTGTCCACCTTGTGCATTGGCTAAAGCCACACAAGTAGTGGAGAGCTCTTTGAATCCTTTCTCTCCTGTTCGAATCTTTTGCAGACTCTTGTATTCTATCTTTTGTTGCTCTGTATTCATGTTTACTTGTTAATCTTTAAACAGATACAAAGATAAGCAAAAATCCCGAAACCGCCAAGCGATTTCGGGATTTATTATGTATTCAACTGTGCACCCAATACCTTGAAGGGGATTTTATCAGTATTCTTACTATCTGTTCAGTTCCTTGATGATTTTCTCTAGATTGTCAAGCTGGCGAGCATCCACTTTCACATCTACCAGATTTCCTTCCTTGTCGAAGAGGCGATAGGATGGGAAGGAGTGAACGTTGAGATAGTTCTCGATGGCCCTCTGCTGAGCCGCTGGCAAGTTATAGTGGGCGATATTGTCGCCAACCAGATTATTCAGTTTGATGATATTTTTCCATGACTCTTTAGGACTGTTGTTTGCCATGTAAAGATATACCACATCGTATGGCGCCAGGCGTTCGAACTCTTCCTTCGAATGGGCAAGAGCCATCTTGCAAGGGGCACACCAGGTTCCCCAGACATCCAGCAATACCAATTTGCCCTTATAAGGCTCCAATATATGGCGAAGAAGCTTCTCACCATCGCTCATATCCTGCGGAGCTGTCTTGAGACTAGCTGTTATGTCCTTGTTCTGCAAAGACAGGTACTTACGGTGTTCTGCCAATACTTTTTCCCTGACAACTTCAGAACTGATGCCATGTTCAGTCAAGTCAAGCCCATAACTATTGAGTGGCATGGCTAGTCTTTCCAACATCCTAAGAAGGGATTTGGAGATGATGACATCTTTCTGCTGCTGGCTGCATCCCATGCTATCAGCTATATGCTGGGCATAATATACTTCGAGGAGAGGAGTCTCATCCTTAAGCATCTTGGCAATATCTTCTCTACCAATGATAGCCGTAGCACGCTTGGCAAGGACTGAGTTGGAAAAAGCATTTACTATTTCCTCCTGCTCCTTGGCATCTGTCGTCTGATATTGCCTGATAGTCATGGCATTCAGATTCTTAGCCCATTGTTCCACCGTAGCAATTTCCGAATCGGTTATCGCAATATCCCCCAGAGCCTTGTGCTTTTTCAACAGTTCCGGATAAGAATTGGTGGATAAGAATCCATAGGCCTTCCCCATGGGGGTACTGTACCTTAACCTTGCTTCCTGGTCGATGAGATCATTAGTCAGCATATTATAGTCACGAAACAGAGTATAAGGCTGCGGAATCTCCTTCCATATTTTTTCCACTTGGCTCACATATTCCTGAGGGAAAATATGGTCTTTTACACGATATGCTCCTTGTAAGATTGATGATGCATAATTACAGAGAAGATATCGGGCAGTATAGTCCTGATAACATTTGGAGATAGATTCCGATTCATCTATCAGTTTCCGCAAGTTCCCTTCTGCCTCCTTATATCTGGATTCAAGAATCTGCATCATCTCCTGGGCTGGAACCTTATTTTCATACTTACCTGGATATTCTGTGTTAATCATCGGGAAAGGATTCGCTAGCAGTTCGTTTTGCAAGCGGCATTTTTTGCCCATGAAGATGGTATGTCCAGCCTTGAAGTCATAGAGCAGATAATAGGTCTCTCCTGGCTCCAATACCGTGTTGATAAAAGTATGTTTCCAGTCCATGAAAACCTCGGTAGAGTTGATGAGAGGCACTTTGATCTCAAATCTGCCAAGAGAATCGAGCTTGCTATAATTGCTAACTCCTGTGAATGTGGAAAAGAGATCATAATACTCCACACTATACTCCTGCCCTCTATCCCAAAGTTCCTTAGGCATATTTCTGAGCCATCCCACAACAATAGCCGTATCGGGCTTGTTATGAGTATCCTTCAGACTTGTGGTTTCATCTTTCTGCGGATAATCCGGAAGGGTGGAAGTGGTAATGAGCGAATATTCGGCTTTCTTGCCGTTGATGCTCATCGTGCGCTTGCCATGTTGAGGCTTGTCGATGTTGACAGCCAGGTCGCTCTTGCCATCGGTAAGGATGAAAGAGTACTTGTCGCCCTTCTGATTCTTCTGCTTGTATTGCCAGTAACGGCAGTCGTAGATGGCGAAATCTTCATAGAATCCTATCTCCCAATCGCCGGTCGCATCGTTTCGCCAAAGCGAGGAGAAGAGCTGTTTGATGCGGGTATCGATGCTCTCGATGCCAAATATCTTGAAGTTCATTTTGCCGTCACCTTCCAGGAAGTCAAACTTTCGGGTCTTCTTGGGGAGCGGTGCGAAGTGGAAGACCACATCCTCCCTGCCAGAGCCAGGCATATAGTGTTCCTCGTCAAGTTTCAGTCCATCACAGCTCTTGACGAGATATTTCTTGCCATCAGCAAGGAGATAGGTTTCCTTCACAAACTTTACCCAATAGTGTGGGCGAAAAGTGATGTGCATGAACACTCGTGTTTCATCATCTGCGAATTCCACACGATAGATGTTGAGCTGAGACTGACGAGGATCATTAAATAGCTGGTTCGATTCAGCTACTGGTTTTTCCCAGACAATAGGTTTCTTGCCATTCCCTGCCCAGCAAGTGCAGAGCCAGATGGCTGCGATAAGTACACAAAGGATTCTTTTCATAACTTTTATATTTTGGATTTTACGCTGCAAATTTAAGGAAAGAAATCCAATCAAATCCACTATCTTGTTCACTTTTTGTTTGTTTATCATTATTTTGCATTATAAACAACAAAGTAAACAAAAAGTAAATTTTCATAATTACGTAGCATAAATTGAGAAGACTTTATTTCATGTAACATAAACTTTAGATTTCTTCATTTTCATAAGAAATAAGCTATAAGAAAAATCTTTTTTTCAAGAAAAAACATGTATCTTTGCAAAAACTTTTAAAAATCAAGTAAAATGAAGAAACTTACAATCTTATTTTTCATTTGTCTTTTGGCTTCATGCACAAAGCAAGCGAATAAGCAATTATCCAACATTGAAAACATCATGTTGGCTCAGCCGGATAGTGCATTCACACTCCTGCAAAAGGATTCTGCATCTATTTGCAAAGAAGGTACAGATGCCCAAATGTACTATCAAATCATCCGTTGTCGAGTTGCCGACTTATTATACATACCCCACACAAGTGATTCTACTATACTTAAAGTCGCCAACTACTATACTAAACAAAATAATCAAAAAGCGCTCTCTATGGCATATTACTGTTTAGGCTGTATTTACAGAGACCTTAAAGAACACCCTCGCGCTATCAATTATTTCTTAAAATCTATCGACACTGACAGTACTCATACCCCAAAGGAAATGATTGGAAGATGTTATTACCAGCTATCTGGTTTTGAAGATAATCGAAAAAATCCAATCAAAGCACTAGAGTATGAAATTAAAGCATATAATTATATTTCACAAACAAAAGATTACACGTTAGCTAATAATTGCCTTATTAATATTGCCCAAGACTACAAGACTTTGGGCAACGATGAGAAATATTCCGCATTTATTAATCTCGCTAAAAATAAGATTTCAGCAACAAAAGATACTGTCAACTTAGCTCGCTTCATCATTGTCAAAGGCCAAATTGCCATTCAAGAAAGAAACAATAAAGAGCTAAAAACTTTGATTAATGAAGGCAAAAAAATCTTGCCAACCATACTCAAACAACAAGAATATGGGTTTTATTTAATGCAAGGCTATTATTATAAAGAGCTGCACCAAGTAGATTCTGCATCCTATTATTTTCAAAAAGTTTTAAACATAGGAAATCCCATTATAGAATATGAAGCTAATACAGCCCTATCTGAAACAAATGCCGAGAATAGAGAATACACTACTGCTTGGAAATTTCAAAATAAAGCCATAAAGCTAAGAAACGCCATTGATTCCATCGACAACAAGCAGGAGGCAGAAAAGATGAAGGCATCGTATAACTATGAGTTGGAGGTTGCCAAAAGAGAGGAGGCAGAAGAGAGCAAGAACAGGTACAAGTATGCAATGTTACTCGGCATCATTTGTATCCTAGGACTTACTACGCTCATCTTGGCACATAAAAACGCATCCAAGAAAAAAAGTATCAAGCAACTCAAGCTCATTGCGCAGCAAAACGAGCTAATTCAAAATCAAGAACAGAAGATTGAAGAACAGAAGAACATGATGCACGAACATGTAAGCAATATCAAAAAACTTGAAACAAGAAACAACGAACTATCGAAATACCAGCTTACATCATCTGAGCATTGCATCAACAAACTGTCAAAGAATATAAAACTTGATGATGACAGATGGAACCAATTTAGAATGTCCGAATCATATTATAAATTGCACAAAATGATAAGAAACGGACTCGATCATTATACCAATTCAGAACAAAAACAAGCCATTATAGATATCATGGCAACCATCGACAACTTGTTCAATGAATATGGCAAACGCCTTACTGCATTCCTTCCTGGTCTCAAAGACTCACAGTTGGAATTTGCTTATCTAATAAAAGCAGAAATAAACTTTTCCAACATAGCTATCTTGCTAAGAAAGAGTAAACCTAGCATCACAAAGATTAGCAAAAGTTTCGATGAATACCTTGAAAAGAATATAAAGGGATTGGATATCAAAACGTTCTTACATGACTTCTAAACTTTTTATACAGAAGTTTCGCATGTGACTTCCCCACATGCGAAACTTCATAAGGGAATTATTTTACCCAATCCAATACGATCGTCTTATCTTCATCAATCATAAAGTTCATACCAATCTTTTCCACGGTTTTGCCTCTTAGGGCAAAAGCATCAGCGTAATGCTTGTTGTTGATTTGGTCAAGAGCCTCTTGTGCCGACTTATTAAATTTCAGTTCTATCACATAGATGGTATCCTTTGTTTCCATCGTAATGTCTGTTCTTCCCCGGAAAGTATGCTGTTCCACCAATATACGGAAATTCGTAAGCAGGGCAAAGATGATATACATTGTCTGCTGATAATGCCCCTCATAATCGGTATTATCGCAATAAGGTACCGTCTCCCAGAACGTTTTCAATAGCTGAAGAGCACCATCCATGTTACCCTTATTGATAAGAGCCGACATCTTGGCCACGGTCGTATTGCACATTGCAGACTTTGCCGCCAAATAATGCGGCAACATACTGCGAAACAAACCTATCCTCACCTCTTTGTTAGGCAGAGCCAAGGTATAGAGTTCCGTTTCCGGATCATAATTCTTGATAGTGATATAACCACTCTGATAAAGCAAAGGCATGATAGTAGTCATCGTCTCAGTGGCTGCATCGAAATCATCCTTTGATGCATCCATCTGTTCACCCAAGTCAATCGGTGTAAAGTCATATTTCCGCATCATATTAAGGAGATAAGTAGGTGTGCCTGAGCCAAACCAATAGGAATTCATCTGTCCTTCAGCTAAACAGTTCAACAAGCTATAAGGATTGAAAATATCTGATGATGGCCAGGTAAAGTGATAGCCATCATAATTTTCCTTCAGTTTTGACAAGGCTTGTTCGTGTGTCAATCCCAACCTACCTGCTAACACATCAATATCCTCATCAAACTTATCCAACAATTCCTCCTTGGTAATGCCGCAAATGCCAGCATATTCAGTATCCATACTCACATTTGTGATATTATTGAGTTCACTGAAGATACTAAGTTGCGAGAACTTGGTGATGCCTGTCAAGAAGACGAAACGCAGCATTCGGTCGCTATCCTTTAGGGGACTATAGAAATTGCGCATCACCTCTCTTAAAATATCCAAACTAGTATCCTCATGCACCACATCAAGCAAAGGAGCATCGTATTCATCGATGAGCACAACGACCTTCTGCCCAGTCTGTTCATATACTGTTTCTATTAAATTAAGCATACGGACATTCGGGTCGGGAGAATCCTTTATAACTCCAAACTTTTTCTCATTTTTCTCTAATATATACAAGAGATAGCGCACTAATTGGTCTTTCTCCATGTGCTTACCACCAGCCAAGCTAAAGTGAAGCACAGGATATTTCGTCCACTCCTTCTCCAGTTTTTCAATAGCAAGTCCCTTAAAGAGTTCCTTCTTTCCCTCGAAGTAACTCTCAAAAGTCGAAACCAAAAGTGATTTGCCAAAACGACGTGGACGACTCAAGAAGAAATACTTTCCACTCGTATGAGTCATACGATAGATGTACTCCGTCTTATCTACATAGAGAAAGTCCTCCTCTCGAATCTCAGAGAAGGTCTGCATGCCTATTGGATATAACTTCGTTGCCATATTATCAACTATTTACTAATTACGTTGGCAAAGATAAGCAAAAATCCCGAAACCGCCAAGCGATTTCGGGATTTATTATGTATTCAACTGTGTACCCAATACCTTGAAGGGAATTTTATCACTCTATCAACGTCTATTAAAGAGCTTATATGATGTAACAAGTAAGAAGAGGGTGCGTCATGAAATTGATAGTGTCCACCTTTCTAGTTTATAAAGTAAAAAGTGTCTACTGAAATCAGGAAAAGTCAACCCTTCGGTTGGTCTGCTTGTGCCCGTTACACGGGCATCCGTAGCCCACCAAGTGGGCATCGACAGCCCCTGTGCTGGGCAACCGCTGCCCATAAGGCGGGCAACGAGTGCCCAAACATCGGACTTATTTTTGGGCAATATTCTTTTGATTCTTTGCGATATTTAAAATGCATTTTTGCTATGTTTAAAATGACTTTTTCTGATGTTTAAACAGGTTTAAACTGTCTTTTCTTAACGTTCAAACTGGCTTTTCGCATGCTTTGTATTATCTTTAATGATACTTCTATGATTTTTAATGATACTTCTATGATACTTCTTTCTACTTTTCGCAAGAAGTCTCATTAGTTATAAATGTCTTTATATCAATAATATAGCGTGATATTTTCGGCTAAAAATGAGACTATGAGACTTTTTTCTAAAAAAAATATATACGTGTGCGTAAAGAAGGATTAATTGCACCCATAAAGAACAATATGGATGCTCTATTGATTGAGAACCCTTGATTACAGAAAGAGGGTGTGTCAAAAGTCCAAGACACACCCTCTTTCCATATTTACTCAGCTCCTTGATGATTTTCTCAAGTTACTTAATATTCTATAGAAACATCCAGTTTCTTCAAATCCTTATCAGCCGAACTGCTGCCGTAATAAACCTCATACTTTCCTGCCTTGGCACGGACGGTATTGGTTGCAGCATCGAAGAGTTCGAAGTTTCTGCTATCCAGCGTGATGACAGCCTCAGCAGTCTTTCCTGCCTTCACCTCCACTCTCTCGAAAGCCTTCAAGCTCTTCAATGGTCCTTCGGTATCGGCAGGATCCTTCACATACACCTGCACCACCTCGGTTCCATCTTTCTTGCCAACATTACTTACAGGCACCTTCAGCGTAATCTTCTCACCCTTCTTCAGGATAGAGTTGGAAAGTGTAGCATCGCCAATACGGAAAGAAGTGTAGCTTAAACCATATCCGAATGGGAAGAGCGCATCGTTCATATAACGATAGGTTCTGCCCTTCATGCTGTAATCCTTGAAATCAGGCAACTGCTCTGAATTCTTATAGAACGTAATAGGCAACTTGCCGGCAGGATTATACTCCCCGAAGAGTACACGAGCCACAGCCTCACCACCTTCCTGACCAGGATACCAGGCCTGGAGAATGGCATCGCAACTCTCTGTCTCTGGAGTCAAGGCGATAGCCGAACCCGAACAGTTGACAAAGACAACCTTTTTGCCCGCCTCCTTCAAAGCCTTCAGGAAATTGCGCTGAACCTTAGGCAATTCGATGTTGGTGCGGTCACCACCCTTGAAGCCAGAAATCTCGATAGGCATTTCCTCACCTTCCAACTGTGGAGAGATGCCACCTACGAAGACTACTGTCTCGCAATCCTTCAACTGCTTGAGCGAAGCCTGATAGTCGATAGGATTCTCATGACCGATATTGAACTTCATGTCCGCATTATAGTTAGGCATCTCGTGATAGCGAATCTCTATCTTATACTCCTTGCCCTTCTCGGCTTGGAACTCGATACGACTCTCGGTAGTGCGCCAGATAGAATGCTCTGCCTTCTTCTCACCATTCAGATAAACCTCGTAGTGACCGCAACCAGCCACGTCGAGCAACACCTTGTCTTTCTGCTTAGGACGGAACACGGTTTCATATTTTGCAGAGAAGCCCACCAGCTTCACATTAGGAGCGAAGGAGTGCTGACCATAGGTCGTTACCTGCACAGGATTCTTCTCCTGGGTGATGACAACAGGCTTGCCTTCCATCTTGCGATTGTTCCAGAAAGTGCCCTTAAAGCCCATCTTGCCATCCATGCTACACTGGTCGAAGTAAGAATTCAAAACTTGGTCGTTCACCAAGTCGCATCCATTAAAGGTGACAACCTGGTTTTTCTTCAAACGACTCCTGATACCATCCAGGATGGTAATTGTCTGTCGTGGAGTACCATTATAGTTTCCCCACATCATCGGTTCGTTATCCACATTCGGTCCGATGAAAGCAATCTTCTTTACTTTTTTATTGAGAGGCAAAACCTCATTCTTGTTTTGGAGCAGCGTCATGGTCTGCAGAGCCATATCGAGCGAGAGCTGGCGATGCGCCTTACTGCAAAGCACCGATACAGGAATCTTCGACCATGATACAATCTTGTTGTCATCCATCTCGCCCAAGTCGAAACGACCTTCGAGCAGACGAATCACATGCTTATCAACTTCTTCTTCAGTCAGGGCACCATACTTCACAGCCTCAGGCACAGACTTATATGCATAATTATATCCACACTCCACATCTGTACCAGCCAGAACGCCCTTGGCAGCCGCATTTCTGGCATTACTAGAAACTTTATGGCTGGACCAGAAATCAGTAACAGCGCCACAGTCGGAAACTACCAGGTACTTGAATCCCCATTCATCCCTGAGAATCTGCTGCAAAAGGCGGGTGTTGCCGCAGCATGGTTCATCATCCCAACGCTGATAGGCACACATCACCTCACGCACCTTTGCATCCTGCACCAGTGATTTGAAGGCTGGCATATAAGTTTCCCAAAGGTCGCGCGGTGTAACATCGGTAATATTGTCTGTATGGCGAGCCCATTCCGGTCCGCTATGAATTGCATAGTGCTTGGCACAAGCCCAGAGTTTGCGGTATTTCGTATCTTCAGGTCCCTGCAATCCGCGCACCACGGCACATCCCATCCTACTGGTAAGATAAGGATCCTCACCATAGGTTTCCTGTCCACGTCCCCAGCGAGGATCACGGAAGATATTCACGTTTGGAGTCCAGACAGATAAAGCATGGAAACGGGTTCCATCTCCTCCCTTCTGCTGCAGTTCATTCCATTTGGCACGCATCTCATCAGATGTTGCATCAAAGACTCTATACACCATTCCGTCGTTAAACGAAGCTGCCATTCCGATAGGTTCCGGAAAGACGGTTACATCTCCCATGTTCGCCACACCATGCAGCGCTTCGCTCCACCACTGGAATCTCTTGATTCCCAATCGTGGGATAGCCGGCGAATCATCCAGCATCAAAGAGGCTTTCTCTTCCAAAGTGAGACGACCACATAAATCTACCGCTCTCTCATGAGCCGAGAGAGATGGATTCTGATAAGGAAACTGCTGAGCAGAAGCATTGCCGGATGACATAGTCAGCACAAACATCAAAGCTGCGTATATAACTTTCTTGTTCATTGTAATTACCATTAAGCTATTTGTATATTAAATTGGGATTCATCATGAATTTATTGTTGTCTGAAATTCCATTTAGAATTATCGCTGTTGAAATCGAAGGGAGCCAAGCCTGGGGTACAGTCGCCGAGCGAAACCAATGCCAGTTTCTCTTCTGTGCCTGGCACAGCCTTTGGCATGATGCGATAGGTGCCATCGGTGAGCTGTTCGATGCGCCAAAGCTGGGCATCTTCACCCGTAAACTCAGGTTTGGCAATGACATCATGCTGAGCGGTTGCGGTAAGATAGCGAGTAGTGCCTTCTATGCAGATTTTATAATAAGGGCCACCCAGATAACCACCCTTTCCGGCAGGCATGATACTCCACTTCTGATGAGGTCGGAACATATAATCGTTCATTCTTACCTTTACTTCTCCCTTAGGCCATTCTGCCTCTACCTCCTTCAAGGTCTGAGGCTCGATATTCTTCAGAGGCTTGGTCGGCTTAATCCAGAAAGGTTCGATATCCCGCTGCATTCTCACGAAATCTACGGCAATCTCCAGGGCATAGCCTCTTCGTTCCGATTCTATCTCGTAGGTTCCGGCATGAAATTCATCACCAGCCACAGGCCAGTCGTTCTTCCACAACAAAGGACGGATAGCCAACACACTTCGTCCTCCCTGTCTGAAATCAGACTCATAGTGGAACGACATCTTTTCTACACCCTCTTCCTCGATATAGCGTCCGAAGTGACCGGGACCCGTCTTCAGATTGTTGGCAGCAATCACCATCTTTCCACCGCCCTGCAACATCTCTCTGCCCACATTATCTACGTATGGACCGGTTATCTTTCTCGAACGTCCCACCACGATATTGTAGGTAGAATTAGGACCATCGCAACAGGTGCCATGAGTGCCGAGAAGATAATACCAGCCGTTGCGGTAAATCAAATCAGTAGCTTCGCAGTCGATGGCGATATTGACGGGTTCGTTGCCTTCCATCCGCTTACCTGTCTTCGGATCAAGTTCTACCAGACGGATAAATCCGAAATAGGTACCATAACTGAGCCAGAGTCTGCCGGTAGTAGGGTCGAGCAACAAGCCCGCATCAATGGCATCACAGTCTTCATCATCTAAGGATGAGGCAACCACCACCGGTTCAGTATATTTGAAATCAGGCGATTTCGGATCGAGCGTTTTGTTCCACATCGTCAGGACATCACCGCGATGACTGCCACCCAATCCACCACCCGTTGCACTGTAGGTTACGAGATAACGGTCGCCAATCTTCAATACGTCTGGAGCCGCTCCTCTGCCGGGACGAACAGCACCACCCTGCCAGGTCCAGCCATCCTCCGACCAGAGTCCGCCTTCACCCGTACCAAAGGTATAATACTTTCCATCACACAGGGCAATGGTAGAAGGATCATGAATGAAAGGTTCGCCCACCTGGGCTTCTGCCTCGTAAGCAGAAGAAGACAACAAGGCAACCAAAGCAGCGACATAAAGTTTCTGCTGAGCAGCAACCGGGCTAAAATATCTGAAAAATATATTGTTCTGTTTCATAATTTTCTATATTGATTGCACTACTTCACGTGAATAGACAGGTTTCTGACAGGCTTGCCTTGTCCGTCGATGAACCGGATACAGAAGTCACTCATGCCAGGTCCATTGATGACAGCACCCCGAAGGATATTCCTACCCTTCTTCAAGGTAAGCTTCTTAGAAACCACATCATCGCGAACCATCCTGCGGTCGCCTTCCAACATCACTGCCTCCTCGCCATTGAGCCACCACATGGAGGCACCATTAGAACCGACAGCCAGGCGGACGTCTTTCATCTCCTCAGGGCAATCAATAACGGTAACCGCCCAGAACAAGACACCATACTTGGGCTTTCCGAACGAAGTAGCGAAACGGAAAAGCTTCACGTTATAGAGTTTGCTGTCCAGCGCATGCCATTTCAGCTTTTCCTTGCCCACCTTCACGATGGTTCCGTCCTTAGGTACGATTTCCATCTGTTTAGGGAAATACTGCGTATGGAATATCTCCTTCAGATAAGAATCAGTAAAAACTACATTGCTCTTTACCGGCATAGAGATTGGCTCCAAGAGCAACCATCTCTGAATAAAGCCAGCCGCATTAGGCATGACAGCCTGCTTGCCGACTGGTCCGAAATAAGGATTGATGTCTGCAGGTAAATTCCTATTTTGGGCATCCGCAGAAGAATGCCCAAAAAGGAATACACATAAACAAAACAATCTAACTATTTTATTGAAAATGTTGTACATAAATTCATTATTATTGAGGTTCGATAATCTGATAACGGCCACTCAGATGCATGAAGGCGAAGAGACGCAACAGTCCGTCGTAGTAGCCATCGAAGAAGCCTTCTTTATCTGGTTCATGCTTGGCATTCCAGAAATGACTGACGAATTCCCTACCCTTCACATGATTGCTGACCAATGAAGCCGCAGCCGAAGTGGCAACAAAACCGATAGAATGGCGGAGTGCCTTAGGAGCTGTACCTGCCGGCAGAATATCTTCTACCATCGTTCCATCTACATTATACTGGTCCAGGAAAGAATCAATGCCCTTACTATACAGGAAGTTCTGCAGCGTATTGGCATATTTCTGCTGCCACTCCTTATCCTTACAAGCCCAGGAATAATCGAGCGCTATGTTCATTGGCACTCGCCATGAATCGTAGCGGAATGCATCACCCAACAACTGACCGGTCTTCATCAGACTGCCATCATAGTTGCAATAGTCCGGGTTCAAGCCCGTCTTCTCATTGATACACTTATGCAGGAACTCACGGCTTTTCTCAGCACACTCCTTCCAGAACTGGGAACGTCCGTCGTTAGCCCATTTAGCCCAAACCTCGTAAAAGGCAGGGAGATGGTAAGAAGGATCGGTAAACTTCCCGCCCCAATGATCGGGCGTAAAGGTGATGAGCTGATGTTCAAGATTGATGAGCGGAGCTGTGCGGTCCATTCCCGCCTTCTGCATGCTGCAATCCAGAATATGCTGCGCTTCCTTCAGATAGTTGATGCCCGTATCATTGCCCCATCGGTTGGATGCAAAGATGAGCGAAGTTACGAAATAGAGTTCACCATCCGAAGCGGCTCCCTGCGCATTTCTCGTTCCATCAGTCTTGCAGCTCCATGCGAAATAGCCCTTATAAGGTCCTTCCTGATGCTGCATGTATTTCTTGCTCCATCGCCAGAGACGGTCGAAGATGTCCTTCTTGTCAAACTGCACGGCAGCCATCATTCCATACGACATGCCTTCGGTTCTCACATCATTGTTCTTTATATCGCTGACATATCCCATGGAATCGCCCACCTCGAAATAAACCTTGTTCTTACCGTAGAATACATCATTGAACACTTCGTTCACCTTCCTGTCTATATCAGCCTGCTTATAGCCCATCTCGGCAAAGAGATTACGATACTGGTGAGTTTCGAAAGCACCCTTTTCCCAAGGCAACGCATCGAAGCCCAGCCAGTCAACCTCAACATCGGCTCCACTCTGCAAGGATACATGGAGAGCATGAACGCCCTGAGGAGCATGGAGCACCTGGGCACGGATATGCTTCCAGCCAGCCGACTTTGGAATCTTCACCTTAGCGATGATATTGCCCTTCTTGCCATCGGCTCTGACTACGAGCACACCGCCCTTTGAAGACTTGGCACGAATGGTGATTTCTTCCACCTTCTCATTACCGAAATCCACCTTATTATATATAAGGGCAGTATTCGATTTAGAGAAGAGAGTCTTCCATCCGGCAAAACAATTGTTTTTATCCAGATAATCAATACCAATACCCTTGCCTTGCAGCGCAGAATAGCGGTCAATCTGAATACGCGAACGAGCGTTCGTCAATCCCACACCTCTTAGCGTAGGTATCACCTTCTGTATCGTTCCGTCGGGATTGAAGTTCAGAGAGTCGATTCGCACCGAGCGGTTCTTGTCGAACTTAGGCGAATAATCATTATGGTGATAGAAGAGATACCACTGTCCCTGATATTCTACGATGCTATGATGATTGGTCCAGCACTTCGTAGGCGACTCATCCATGATGATGCCCTTGAACGTGAAAGGTCCCATCGGATGGTCAGCCATGGCATAAGCCAGCGTTTCGGTTCCATCCTTTTCACGTACCCATGGGAAGGTGAAATAATACTTGCCGTTACGCTCGAAGGCAAATGGTCCTTCCTTGAATCCCTCAGGCAATCCCTCTACCAGTTTGGGTTCCGAGGCAAGTTCCGTCATGTTTGGTTTCAGCTTAGCCATGTGCAAACCTGCTCCCGCCCAATAGATATAAGCCTGTCCGTCCTTATCTATCAGCACACAAGGATCTATGCCGTGCACACCCTCTATGGGTTTCCACATCGGCATAAATGGTCCTTCAGGATGGTCGGCAACCGCCACACCTATTCCGAATCCCTTCTCCTCCCCTTTCGGAGCGGCAGGGAAATAGAAATAATATTTTCCGTCTTTCTCTACACAGTCAGGAGCCCACATCGTATAACTGCCGTCCTGTACCCAAGGTACTTTGTCCTGCGAAACGATGACTCCATGATCCTGCCACTCCGTAAGATTAGTGGAAGAGAAAACGTGATAATCTGCCATACAGAACCATTCCTTCAGTTTCTCGATAGGACTCGGAATATCATGAGAAGGATAAAGATATACCTTCCCGTTGAATACGCGAGCCGTAGGATCAGCAGAATACTGTCCGCTGATAATCGGGTTTTGGGCAGAAGCTCCTGTCGATAACGCCAGCATCAAGGCACACATCCATGTTTTCATACGTAAATTCCTTTAAAGAAGAAAAAAAGGGAGTGCTTTTTTTCAAAACACCCCCTAATTGTCAAACAATCTATAGTTCTTTAAACTAAAAACACTATATTAACAAAACAACTTCATGATTACCAACCAGGATTCTGCTTCAGGTTAGGGTTCTTATCCAATATAGTTTGTGGATAAGGAAGGTATTCATGCTTACCCTTCTTAAAACCAACTTCTGCACCTCTGTCCTTAGCCTCAGAAGTAGTAGTGGTGTAGAAACGACTATTAGCCTCTGTGCCATGCTCCCATTTTATATTCTTGTCGTCAGCCTTAGGGGCACGATATACCTTGTCAAAGAGGTGAGTAACAGCTGTACCAGAATTCTTGATGCGCTCTATAGCCTTGGCATCTTGCCAACGCATGATGTCAAACCAGCGGCAGCCTTCGAGCCAAAGTTCGTAAGACTTCTCTCTCTTCAGAACCTCCATGTCGACAGTCTCGCTGATGGTCTTAGAACCCGCACGCTGCTGAATCATATTGATATACTTCTTTGCCTCTGGAGTATCACCTGTCTGGAGGCAAGCCTCAGCATAGTTCAAAAGAACCTCAGCATAACGCATCACAAGATAGTTGTTCAAGCGAGTATTGTTACCATACTTAGCACCATCTGTATCAGAAGCCTTCATCATCTGCTTAAATGCCAACCAGGTAGAGTTACCATAGAGACCATTCAACTGATCTTTGATACCAATAGCATGAGCTGTATCCTTCTGCGCCTGCGTCATCGCATTTATTTTAGCATCAGCATACTCCATGTTATATACGGCATCATCAATGTGCTTCAAGGTTGCCTTCAAGCGATAAGAGTTACCATCATTAGCATAGAACTCATCGCCAAACCACTGTGGAACACCAAGACCACCCCAGCCATCAATGCCAGCATATACTGCCTGAGGAGCAGCAGCAAAGTGATCCGAACGCCAGTTCCAATAGTTGGTTTCCATCCAACTAGAACGCTGTTTCATACCATCCCATTCACCCTTACCTGCATTATACTCGAAGTTAACCTCGAATACCTTCTCCTTATCACCATCTCCCTCTATATGGAAGTTGTTGATATACTCATTGCCAGGCATCAAGTCATACTTACCAGAATCGATAACCTTCTTGAGAGCAGTTTTGGCCTTTTCATACTGTCCCGCAAAGAGATAAGCCTTACCAGCCATTGCCCAAGCAAAGCCCTTGGTTACCTTGACGGCACCGTCCTTATCATCTTGACCTTTGCGCTCATCTAGGTCGGCTGAAGCTTCTTCGCACTCATTAGCCACCCATTCTATCAACTGCTCATGAGTCATAGGATGCACAGGATCCTTGTCACAGTTGTATGGTTGGTCTGACCCTGTCAATACATGATCTACGAATGGAGGAGTACCCCATAAGTTAGCCAAGAGGAAGTAGTCGTAAGCACGAAGAACACGAGCCTCAGCCACACAACGTTTTTTCACTTGAGTATCTGCATTCTGGAAATTATTGATAACCAGATTACAAGTATACACAGATAAGTAAAGACCTGAATAGAATACCTTTGGCACGTCAAGTTCTGCATCATAATAGAACTGATTCAACTTGATGCCGAACTCATTATCACCTGAGTTTTCACCAGCAGCCAAGATATCATCACCACACTCATTCAGAATCAACTTATGAGGAGTATAGATACCAGGACTTCCCTCCACGTCTGGCTGACGACCTACTACATTACACATAAATCCCTCGTATGCAGCCACGAGAGCAGCTTCGGCATCAGCATCTGTCTTATAGAATTTCTCCATTGGGACAACACCCTTCTGCTCGATGTCCAACTGATCCTCACAGGATGTTGTAAGCATCATCGTGCCTGTGGCAGCCAGGGCTAATATCGTTGAAAATAATATCTTCTTCATTGTTTGTATCATTTAAAAAGATTAGAATGTTACGTTCACACCAAATACCAACTTCTTAGAAGTAGGGTAAGTACCATTATCAAAACCACGAGCTGCGCCACTATTCATAGAAGCGGTCTCTGGGTCTGCGCCAGGATACTTGGTAATGGTGAAGAAATCATCAAGTGAGCAGAATACACGAAGATTGCTGATACCTGCCACGCTAGAGATAGCCTTTGGCAATGTATAGCCCAACTGAATCTGCTTGAACTTGAAGTAAGCACCGCTAAATACGGCTGCACTTGAGCTAAAGAACTTCCAGCTGTTAGCCCAAGTCTTCATATTAGGATACTTTGCTCCAGAATTGTCTGCGCCTTCACGCCAAGAATCTTTCCAGTATGTATCAATACCATTGATTTTTGGACGGTCTGCAGAAACCATTAAGTTATAAATCTTATTGCCTGCAGAACCAGTACCGAAGATGGTCAAGTCGAAGCCCTTGTACTCAGCATTGATGGTGATACCGTAAGTAAACTTAGGAATACCAGCACCCAAGTCCATCTTGTCCTCATCAGATGGAGACTTAGTAAGTCCACCATCCTTGGTATAGAACTGAGCGTCACCATTCTCATCAACACCAGCATACTTGTAACCACGGAAATACCAGACAGAATGACCCTTCTCAAAAGTAGGTTTCAACTCATTGTTGAATCCATCGATACCAATATCATTGATACGGCTAACCAAATTAGACATATCCTGTACCTCATTCTTCAAGGTAGAACCATTAACAGATACAGAATACTTGAAGTCACGAATATGGTCTTTCCAACCTATCTCGAAGTCCAAACCAGTATTCAGCACCTTACCTGTATTAATAAACGTCTTGCTGACACCGATTTCTGGAAGAGGTGAGACCTCTAACAAAAGATCCTTGGTTGTCTTACGATACCAGTCAAGCCCCAAAGTCAAGCGATCATTCAAGAAACGAGCATCAAGACCTAAGTCTACCTGCTCCGACGTCTCCCAAGTTAAATCTGGATTGGCTAGACCTGTTGGCTTAGAGCCATAAGACAGCTTACCATCACCACTAGATGGATTATACTGATAGAAGTTAGCGTTTGATGCAATAGGAGACTGATACTGATAATCGTGCAAAATGTTGACATTACCATTCTTACCCCAAGAACCACGAAGCTTCAAATATGAGATTGCATCACGGTTGATATGATCCTTAAAGAACTTCTCATTGCTGATAGCCCAACCTGCAGAAAACGATGGGAAGTTGCCCCAACGAGCCTGCTTGGAGAGTTTAGAAGTATCGAATGCATCACGACGGAAGTTTGCTTGGAAGAAGTAACGATTGTCGTAACTATAGGATACACGCCCAAAATATGACAACTCAGTTGCATCTGTTGGCGAATTATTCACCTTCTTGGTTGCACTTGCCAGCAAATAGTCTATGTAACGGAAATTTGGCTCATACGATGACAATATATCTGGACCTTCGGCAGAAATATTGTTGTTGTCCCAATGATTCTTGGTAAATGACATACCGACCATCGCTCCTACAGAGTGCTTACCAAATGTCTTCAAGTAATTGGCAAAGTTTTCCCACTGGTAGTACAAGCTATTGTTTGCATTGGATGCAATCTCATACTTGGTGCTATTTGCCATAGAGTTCAAATAGTAAGGCTCAGCATAGTTGTGATAATTGCTTTGGCTGATACGATAACCCAAACGAGAAGTGTAGGTAAAACCTGAGAATGGCTTGATGTTGGCAGCCACTGTACCACGCACGTTGACACCAGAGGTCCATGTATCATGACGATCTCTCTGGTACAATGGATTACCTGTAGCATCCTCTACATATTTAGATGTACCATAGTAATCATTATTATGGTTAGAAGCTGTAGGAACAGGCTTACCCGCAGCAATTGCTCTCTTCATAGCATCTGCCAAATCATTCACATCGCTGATATAAGCTGGTGTCAATGGGTCAATGGATACCACAGAGTTGAGCAATGAGCCATAACCCTTGGTCA
Organism: Segatella copri; assembly: GCA_021615735.1. Classification (GTDB taxonomy): domain Bacteria; phylum Bacteroidota; class Bacteroidia; order Bacteroidales; family Bacteroidaceae; genus Prevotella; species Prevotella copri_Q. Next base: position 66,793 of record JAJWFY010000012.1, read on the forward strand.
CTCCCTTGGTCTTATATTTTTCAAAAGAGGTATTGGTTGTTACGTTCAACCACTTATAGATATCGTAGTCTGCATTAATCTGACCTGTAAAACGCTTGTAAGTATCCTTACTGCCCTTTACAATACCATCATTGCTAAGAATATTCAAGCTGGCAAGGAAGCGTCCCTTACCGTTACTTGCCTGAACAGTAAGACTATGCTGATGAGCCAAAGAAGACTCAAACACCTCTTTATACCAATCAGTATTCTGGCCCTGATAGTTGTTGGACTGAAGTACCTCATCACTCAAGTCACCGATATACTTATGATACTCAATATATTCATTGGCATCAAAGAGGTCTGCCTTCTTACCTAAAGACTGGATGGTGAACTTGCTGCTGTAAGAAATCTGAGCCTTACCGCCATTGGCAGCACCCGTCTTGGTAGTAATGATAACGACACCATTACCTGCCTGCGCACCATAGATGGCAGCAGAAGCGGCATCCTTCAATACCTCCATGCTCTCAATCATAGATGGATCCAGGTACTGGATATTATCCACCTTCAGACCATCGACAATGAGCAACGGACCGATATTACCACTATTAGAAGAATAACCACGGATACGGATATCGGCAGCCTCACCCGGACCACCCGAGTTGATAATCTGCACACCGGCAGCCTTACCCTGGAGGGCAGCACCGGCATCGGTAGCAGACAAACCCTTGATGTCATCGCTCTTGATAGATGCAACTGCACCTGTCAGGTCGCTCTTCTTCTGAACGCCATAACCGATGACAACGACATCATTAAGAACTTTAGAATCATCCTTCAAGGTAATGGAAAGGGTTTTACCAGCCTCAGCTTTCACGGTCTTAGGTTCCATACCCACATAGGTAATAGTCAATGTTGCATCAGGAGCAGCATCAACGCTAAACTTACCATCCAAGTCGGTAACAACACCCAGTTTGCTACCTTCTACTTTAACAGTAGCACCAATCACAGGTTCTCCACTTGGATCAGTCACTATACCTTTCACTATGCTCTGAGCCGAAACTCCCAAAGGAAGCAAACAGAGCAGGAATAGCAAAACAAACGGCTTTTCAATCATTTTTAAATTCTTCATCTTAAAAATAGATTAATAGTTTTACTTTACTAGTCAGTTGTTTAATATTACATTATTATATATACATCCTAAATTCTCTAAAATTTCATTAAGGATGCTGAAACACGTCGCAAAAATAGATAAAAACATTAAAACGCATTTTATCTCAAGTAACAAATACTTTATCACATATAACATCTACCCCAAAAGAGACAAAATGAAACATATTCTGAAACCTGAGACAAAAGAATCACCTTATTATATAACAAAGGGAAAAGTTATTGATATATGAGACAAAGCACGTATGGAAATCTTTTCATAACTTTGCAAACAGAACAGAAGATGAAAATCAATCTAATAATTTAATAAAATATAAACTATGAATAGATTATCAATCTTAGCATCGATGCTCGCGATGGCGTGCCTACCTATGATGGCACAGAAAACGGGCAGTAAGGTTCAGGAAAAGCCTGATCCTAATTTTCAGATTTATCTCTGCTTCGGACAGTCGAACATGGAAGGAAATGCGGCTATCGAAGACATCGACCGAACGGGCGTGAACCCGAGATTCCAGGCTATGTATGCCGTGGATGATGAAAAGGCGGGATGGAAGAAGGGACAATGGCACACCGCCGTGCCGCCACAGGCAAGACCCTCTACAGGACTGACTCCTGTTGACTATTTCGGAAGAAAGATGGTGGATAACCTGCCAGACAGCATCAAGGTGGGAACCATCACCGTGGCCGTGGGCGGAGCCAGCATCGACCTCTTCGATAAGCGTACCTATAAGGCTTATCTCAAGAAACAACCCGACTGGATGAAGAACTTTGCATCCCAGTACAACGGAAATCCATACGCCCGACTGATAGAACTGGCAAAAATAGCCAAGAAGCAGGGTGTTATCAAGGGCATTCTCCTGCATCAGGGCGAAACCAACAACGGCGATGCCAACTGGCCAAACCGAGTAAAGACTGTTTATAACGACATCTTGAAAGATTTGAATCTGAAGGCAGAAGACGTACCTCTGCTCGTAGGCGAAACCGTACAGAAGGATATGGGCGGAAAATGCTGGGCACATATCGCCATCGTTGACGATATTGCCAAGACCATTCCTACAGCCCACGTCATTTCTTCAAAGGGTTGTCCGCAGCGTGGCGACGGTCTACACTTCATCGCAGAAAGCTACCGCACCATGGGCAAGCGCTATGCAAACATGATGCTCGCCCTGCAGGGAATCATTCCAGACAGCAACTATCCGCGTGTAGATAAGGACCGCAGAGCTTATGTAAAGCTCCATGCTCCTGAGGCAAAGAAAGTAATCTTCGACATCTGCGGCAAGCAATATGAGATGAAAAAGGATTTGGATGGCGACTGGTACGGCGTGAGCGATCCGCTGGTAGTAGGATTCCACTACTATTTTCTGAATGTAGATGGCGTGCAGGTTGTTGACCCTGCCAGCGAAACCTACTTCGGCTGCTGCCGTGAAGCAGGCGGTCTGGAAGTTCCAGAAGGAGCAGAAGGCAACTACTATCGTCCTCAGCAGGGCGTAGCCCACGGTCAGGTTCGCTCAGTATCTTACTATGCAGCCTCCCAGAAGCAGTTCCGCCGCGCCATGGTTTACACCCCTGCGGAATATGAAACCAACACCACCAAGCGCTATCCTGTGCTCTACCTGCAGCATGGCATGGGCGAAGACGAGACGGGCTGGAGCAAGCAGGGAATGATGCAGCACATCATGGACAACCTGATAGCAGAAGGCAAGGCTGAGCCTATGATTGTGGTCATGGAGAGTGGCGATGTAAAGAAGCCTTTCGTTGCCCGTCCAGGCAAGAATGTAGATGAAGAGCGCAGCCACTATGGAGCTTCTTTCTATGATGTGATTATCAAGGATCTGATTCCGATGGTTGACAAGACATTCCGTACTTATACCGACCGTGAGCATCGTGCGATGGCTGGATTGTCATGGGGCGGTTGCCAGACATTCAACACGGTATTGCCTCACATGGACAAGTTCTCTGCCCTTGGAACCTTTAGCGGTGCTCTCTTTGGCGTGGATGTAAAGACCTGTTTCAATGGAGTTTTTGCCGATGCAGAGAAATACAACAAGAACATTCATTATATGTTTATGGGCTGCGGTTCGGAAGAGAACTTCGGTACCGAGAAGATGGCACAGCAGTTGAAGGATCTGGGCATCAAGCTCGATGTTTACGTATCACCAGGCACTCATCATGAGTGGCTCACCTGGCGCCGCTGCTTCAAGGAATTTGTTCCTCACCTCTTTAAGTGGTAAACAAATTATCAGACACAATAAATCCCAGAACTGCTTGGAAGAGCGATTCTGGGATTTATTTATATACTTCTTGCCATTGAATTCCCGCACTGAAATTACGTCACGACGTATCTTTTACTACGTCCGGACGTAACTTTTGCTGCGTCGGGACGTAGCAAATGCTACATCGGGACGTAGCAAATCCCTCAAAAACACCGTTATTTTGCTGATTTTATGCCAAAAGTGGTAATAGGTGGCAATAAGGTGACAATAAAAACACCCCTTATTGCCACCCGTTATCCTCTAATAATCAAAGTGTTAAGTATAAGTGTGGCAAATGTGGCATTAAATTAGAAAAAAAATACACATGTAATACTACAGGATACTGATATAGCTCAGTCAGCTAACTCAAGTAGTTCAATCAGCTAACCCAAGTAGTTCAATCAGCTAACCCAAGTAGTTCAGTAAGCTAACTCGCTCTAAATTGGACTTTGATTGAAAATCAAGAAGTTGGGCGTTTGCCTATATTATATAGGTAACAATATGGAAACGAGCGGACTTCTGCTCGTTTCTGTATTTTGCAATATGCAAAGAACGCATCAATTCGGGGACAAAGATACGATATTTTCCTTAATATCCCATAATTTGCAAGAAGAGAAACATAGAAATTAGGACTTTTTTACATGAAATCTCAAATTTGTAAACATAACCCCATCATAAAAAATGAATAGCAAGTATTCCTGCTGAGTTTATCAAATCAGGGCCATTGTTGTTGATGACGACTCTACCATCAGCTCATATATACCTTTCCGACACAAGCATACGAATACCTTCGTTATAACCTCGAATTTGAAGTCGATGAGATTAACAAGAACAAAAAGACCTTCATCGAAGCCGAAGAGAAGATTCCAGACTTCGTTGGGTTCTTGGTATCCCTTGCAGGTCCATCAAAACTTGCCGATAAGCCAAAGGCCTACATCGTTGGAGCTTGCCGAAGAAAAGCAAAGGAGTACTAACAAGAAGGCAAAGTGTAGCATAAAATCTACACTTTGTTTCGTTTTTTCGTAAATAAAGTTAATATTACCCTTCAAGAAGTACAACAAACGAAAAAAAGACTATCTTTGCAACATCATAATTATCAATTAACAATTAACGCTTATGAAACAAGTACTCACTATTTTAGCTATTATGGCAGCTACATCAGTTCCTGCAAGTCTTTTTGCCGCTAAAACAACAGCAACTTGCAGTTTGATAAACCCACCAAATTCAGAAATCAAATGGGTATTTGGCGGCAATCAAGTTATTTGGGTAAAATTTTCCAACAGCAATGTTCTGAATGTCGCTGTAGAAGTTGTATGCAACACTCTATTTGATCAAACCGATAAGTATATAATACTTCCACTTAGTTCAACTAAAGAGAAGAAATATAGTATCTTCGGAAATACCCCTATAGGCTGGAAATTCACGGTTTCCACCTTATCCGATGCTGCTAGTGTCGTTGGAAATGCAAGATGGGATGCTTATTAACTTACCAAAATAATACGCTATGCTTATGAAGAAATTAATAACATGTATTTTCGTTCTATCTGCTTTTATTGTACTTAGCAGTTGTGATTCCGATAGTGACCCAACTGCTATTCAAAAAATAGCAGCAATCAAGACAGAACCAACAGCCGTTGAGAAAATTATAAACAACAATTCGTTTATAGACATAGACCTTTCTCAAATATCCAAGCAAATAACAATGGGTACTAGAGCGGCAAAAGCAGAAGATTTGGCAAAAACGAAAGCAGCTATTTATCGTTTTTATAGCCATGTCCACTTAAATGAGAACAAGCAATACGTTTGTCTAATAAATTCTGCACAAGAAATAAATGTTTCTCAGAATGTTTTTGATACTTTAAAGAAGAATTTGGATGAAACTAACTCTATAATAGAGCAAACAATTGATTCTGGAAACAACATTATTGTTCCAGAAATTACAACAGAGTATTTAAACTCTTTATTAAAGTAGCCGATTTTAGAAAAAATGCAATTATAGTAAAACTCACACTTGCTGTAATTGCATTTTTATTTATCCGAAAGTTGAAAAATAATTACCGAATCGTTTGGTACTTTCCCTGAGTTTGCGTAACCTTGCCACCGATAAATTAGCGTGCTAGTTATAGCCCACTATAACTACTGCGTAGTTGTGGGCTCTCCGAGGGTGGGGGATTCCATCCCCTCAACCCCCTCTGACGGTACCAAAAGACGTTATAAATATGGCACAAACTTCTATTCACTTTCAAGGCGTTCAAGGTGGCTCTGAAGAGCACAACAAACGTCTCAAAAAACTCGACTACGTTCATCACGAACTATCGAGCCAAAATGCGTATTGGCAGTCGGACAGCCAAGAATCCAGACTTGCATTTGTCACCCAAAACGCTAAAGCGAAAACAGGGCGCAAGATGCAGGCGAAGGCTACTCCCATCCGTGAAGCGGTTGTCGTAATACTCCGCAATAAGTTCCCGCAACAGAATCCCAATCAATCTTGTTGCTTAAAACTGCCGTATATTCTTCGATTTTAATTGAGTCAATTTCTGCATCATTTTGTCCTGTACCACAGAATTTATAAGATGTAACAAATGCAATAACCAATACTGCTATAATAGCCATTTTCTTTTTCATAGCCGTCATAAAAGAAAAAGTGTCCGCAATGTCAAACGAGTGGCATCACGGACACGGATGAATAGTTGAGAGTTTAATGAAAGTTAGTATGCTGAAACATTGTTGATGCACGGACAAGCCCTTGCGCTATCGAATACGATGCGAATGCCGTTGGTCTTAATCTTGTCGAAGCGAAGGATGCGCTTGTACCCGTTGGTCGTTGTCTATTATTTCTGATTAATTTTCTTTTTAATTTCATTCGCCTCTTTAAATAGGCTATTAGCAATGCTATCTTTAATTGCTGCCATCTGTATCATTTCGTTATGATAGCGAATTGAGTCCTCGTAAATATTTACACGAGTTCTCACATTCTCAATAACTTCTTTATTTGGGCATACAGAAAAGTTCTTTTCGATGTATCGAACATTGGGGTCGTTAGATGGAAGAACCATCTTCAAAGCACGATATTTCAAGTCTGCCTCCTCCCAATCTTGGTGCTCTCGCCATTGTGTGAGGTTGCCCCAAATAGAGATGATAAGAGATAGAGCCAAGCCCCCGATGAAAAGAAGAACATACTTTGAAGTTGGTTCTAAGCGATGGGTTATAATTTTCTTCTGAGGAACATTTTTCATCACTTCAAGTTTGTCCTGCAATGCTTTCGAGGAAACATTGTTCTCTTGTCTCATCTGCTTGACTGCATCAACCAAGAACTTGCTTCGCTGTTCATTTTTACCAAGTTCCGCTTTGATTAGGTCGGCAAAAATGCCTATGGCATCTCTTAATTTGGATATTTTACCAATGGCTTCCTCTTCTTTACCAAACATTGCAATGATTGAGTTCTCCAATCTGGTTGTGTCATTACTTGCAGGAACAGTTTCCGCTCCTGCGTTCTTTGGTGAAGCAGAAAGTTCATCGACTTTCTGCTCCA
>JAJWFY010000054.1:0-22884 GCA_021615735.1 Segatella copri
GTAATAACCCAGGGCGATGCCCTGGGCTAGGAGCTTCTGCCCTTTCAGGGCGTATTGGATGTGACTTATGACACACCCTCCTTCTTAATTATACTTCCTTCCAATCAACCAGTCCCTTTCCCATATCATCCAGTTCTATGGCAAGGGCGATGACTTTTCTCTTATCAGCCTTGAAAGGTTCGGCATACTGCTTGGCTTTCATCTGCTCCGCGGCAGCATCAACGCCGCCGTTGTTGCTCAGCTTCAGCTCCAGCACATAGATAAAGTTAGTGTTTTCTACCACCATATCAATCCTGCCCGTAGCTATCATCTTCTCTACTTCTACCCGGCAACCGATGGCATAGAAGATGGTGCTCATAATCAGGCGGTAGCGCTCCTCCATGTCCATGCAGGCAAGCTTCTTGTTGCTATAAGGCACGTCCGCAATAAGTGCCTTCAGGCATTTCATGGCTTCGGGAAGATTGCCAAGGCTGAGGTGAACATTCAGAAATGCCTGAGTAGATTGAAGGTCATTATTCTTGCGCATGGCAAGCGTTGGCAACACGATTTCATTCAAGGCTTGCCGAACCTCGAAGTTAGGAATGCCAAGAAGATAAGTTCCGTTTATGTAACCCTTAATTGTGAGATAGCCCGACTGATAGAGGAACAGCTCTGCTCCACCGCCTGTTACGTCAGAAGTTTCTATGATTGTGTCCAACAGGGCACTATGATCAAAATCCTTCAAACGAATCTCCATGTCATCCACAAACTTTGGAAGCAACGAGGTTGCACCCGATGAAGCCCAGTAGTTCTTCAAGTCAGAATCTGCCAAGGCATTGATAAGACTGAACGGATTGAATACATCCACCATATTGCGGCGGCTGAAATGATAGCCGTCATAATATGCCGTCAGCTTCGCTACAGCTTCATCGAATGTCCAGTTTTCGTATTCTGCCAATTTATTGATTTCCGGCTTAAAATCGCGCAGCACCTCTTCTTTCGTAATACCACAGATGGCTGCATATTCCGGCTCAAAGCTGATATTGCTCAGATTATTGAGTACAGAGAAGAGAGAAATCTGCGTAAACTTGGTGATGCCGGTGATGAAGACAAACTTCTCGTATTTATCATCTGCCTTGAGAATGGCAAAAACCTCTCTATAAATAGAGGTACATGCTTCGTGGTGAGGAGTTTTCCAGGAATGCTGCAATGGAGAATCGTATTCGTCGATGAGAATGGCAACCTGCAGGCCGGTTTGCTTATATGCCCCCACAATTATTGCATTGAAGCGGTCGGCAAGACTATCTGCAGGGTCAGGAACCAATGAATATTCTCCTTCGTATTCTCTGAAAATATTATTGAGATAAGAGCGCAAAGTTTCCGGTTCTGCGCCCGCACGACTCATATCCAGTCTGATGACAGGTCGCTTCACCCATTCCGTCTCCAGCTGCATGATCTTCAATCCCTCGAAGAGTTCCTTCTTTCCCAGGAAGTAGGATTCGAGCGTATCGACAAGAACGGATTTACCGAAGCGGCGAGGGCGGCTCAGGTAATTATACTTCTTTCCTCTGTTGGCAAGTTGCCAGATAATATCTGTCTTGTCAACATAAAGGTATCCACCCTTTCTGATTTCCTCGAAAGACTGGATGCCTACAGGTAATTTTCTATCATTTATCTCTACCATAATTCCTAATCTTTGTTTTCCAATTGCAAATTTACGACTTTATTTCCAAACCCGCAAGAGATTCCTGTGAAAAGTTTCTGTAAAAGTTAGAGATTGTTGAATGTTGAATGAGTGTTGAGTGTTGAATGTTGAGTGTTGAATGGTGAGTGTTGAATGGTGAATGTTGAATGGTGAATGTTGAATGGTGAATGAGTGCTGAATGTTAAGTGTTAAATGTTAAATGGTCTAAATGCCACGATAAACAGGTGTCGTATAAACCCTTGATTATATGGTGATATTTGTAATGTAATATGCGAGACTTCAAGTTTTTTATATTAATATTTGTTTAAAAATCAGCCGTTTTTCGGTATCGTTAACTTCTTTTATCTGATAATTGTTTAACACAAAACAAGACAGGAATCCCTTCCCCACTCGCTTTTTCAAAGATTTCAGCGGTAAGAAAAGAGAAAAAAGAAGACCCTCCTGAAAATGATACCCATTTCGGAACCGAAAATAAACGCTTAAAATATGTAAAAACGGGCTGAATTCTTAAAATTTGTTTATAAAAAGCGAAAAACACCCTTCACCACCCTTCACCCGTAACTATTTGACACACAAAACGTTAAATAAAAAGGTGAAGGGTGAAGGTTTGAAAACTCTTTTTTATATATACGCGCGGCAAGGAAAAAAATCCGTTTTTTCATTTTTCTGATTATCTGGTTTTTCCAAAAATCCTAAAAAAAAGAATATAATATAAGATTTAAAATATACCCTTCACCCTTCACCTTTCTGGATGTTTTACAACCAAAATCATTAAAACAAGTTTCGCAAGTGGTTCTAGAACGGGCTGAAAACCCAGAAACTCCTAGTCCCCACATGCCCTGAACCAACGGTCACCGGCGCGTAGCGGAAAGGTAAAGGCGCAAAAGCTCCTGGAAGTAGCACGCCCTGAAAGGGCAGAAGCCCCTAGCCCAGGGCATCGCCCTGGGTATAATGGCAATCAGCAAGGCGCCCTGTAAGGGCAAAAGCTTTATGTTTTGCCTGGAGTTTTAAAGCTTTTGCCCTTACAGGGCGACAGGTTTGCGTCCGTAATTACCCAGGGCGATGCCCTGGGCTAGGAGCTTCTGCCCTTTCAGGGCGTGTTGCTTGCTTTTGCGGACCTTTACCTTCGGCCGGTGACGGTTAGTTCAGGGCGCAAAAATGCTGCGTTAAAAACTTTAACCTAGGTTATTCTTTGTAAAAAGTGAAGGCTATAGCCCTCACTGCCAATGTGCAGCATTTTGTGTAACTTCGCAGCATGAAAAAATATAAAGTAACAAAACAAAAAGTGCTGAAATTTTCAGCTGAAATGGAAGAAGAAGCCAGCATAAAACTGGCTATCGCCGAAGTATGTGGCGCAAATGACACAGACATCAGAACAGTAATGGGTGGACGCGACACAATATCGCAAAAGATAAAAAATAAGATGATCACTCCTGAAATCCTCTACGCAATGGATAAAGCCATCATATCCATTCTCATAAGAAAGGATCTGGATGATGCCTACAATGGTACGACCTGGGAATATGAAGGAAACATCCAAGGAAAAACCAGATACTGGTATTACTGCGATGAAGTGGACAAATGGATGCTGCACAAAGGTTCGGGACACTGGGACGACCTCAGCAATAGTTTGAGTCACTGGAAAAATATCCTATCCTACAATTCTGTTGCGAAGAAAAAGTCGGAATTAAACCAAATATTCAAACTCATAAAACCCAAAAAGAAATGAAAGAAAACAAACCCACAAACGAGACCGGAAAGAACCCGGAAACAGAACAGGAGAAAGAGGTCTTGCCCTCTTTTTTCCAGACTCTGAAGACCTCTACCAGCAAGCCTCTCCCCAACAGAGAGGTGCTGGAGTACAACATCATGCATTCGGCACCGGTGAAAACCAATACCGAAGGCTACAGGTCGATGACGAAGGTGGACAAGAGAACGGCAGAGGATATCAAGCACCGGCTGCCCTGCATCACTCCCAGCGTGCAGCTCAAGGGAAGCTCCAAGAAGCTGACTGACTTCAGGAAGGAAACCTATTGGCTGATGCTCGATTATGACGACGTGCCCCCCAAAAACATCGCGGCACTCAGGCAGAAAGCCCGGAACATTCCCTTCACCATGATCTTCTACATCACCGTATCGGGCAAGGGATTCCGCATCCTGCTCAGATATATGCGTCCTGAAGGATGCAATCTCACTGCCACCGAACTCCACCAGCTCGCCATACAGAAAGCCATGAAGCTGTACGACAAACTGCTGGGTATCAGCAGCGACAAGCAATGCCAGGACATGGTGAGAAGCTGCGGACTGGCTTACGACCCCGAGGCTTATTTCAACTGGAATGCCGACGTTCTACCCATCACTCTGGAGGAGGTGGAGAACTTCGAAAAAGCCACAAAGCAACAGGAGGAACAGAACAGGAAAAGGCAGACGGAGGCTGAAAAACCCAGAAAGAAAAGCCCCCGCAAACAGGAAGACGAGGCGCCCCCCAAGACGCTCACCACCGAAGAGATTCTGCAGTATGTAGACAAACTGGCGGAGAGTTGGGAGGAACGGTTCGAGGAGCATCATCACAACAGCTACGTGGTGAGATACGCCACATTCTGCCTCTGTTTCGGAGCCGAAAAGGAGGAGGCTGTGAAACACATGGCAGATAAGTTTGGCGGCGAATATGCCGATACCGAACGGGTGGCACGGGAGATTTACAAGCATACCGAGCGGCTGGGAACCTGGAAGATAAGACAGCAGGGAGATGATGAGCAGAAACGCTATACCAGCATGAGAGCACTGCTGGGATGGCTGGGAGCCCGATATGAAATGCACCACAACACGCTGAGCAACCAGTATGAAGTGCGCGCCATCAACACCGGAGAGAAACTCTATCTCGACTGGACCGAAGTGGATACCCGGGTGAGCAATTCGCTATTCGTGAAGATGGAACTGGAGAACATCTGTACCACCCAGAAAAAGCTGGATACGGTGATAAGGAGTAACTTCAGCCCCGAATTCAACCCCATGGAGGAATATCTGAAGAGTCTGCCGAAATGGGACCGCAAAACCGACTATATCGATGAATTAGCCCATCGGGTAACCGTGATGAATACCGGCGGTTACCGCCATACGGTGGAGGATTTTGCCTATGCCTTCAAGAAATGGCTGGTCAACATGGTGGTTTGCTGGGTGCGCCCCGATGTCACCAACCAGTCTATCATGGTTTTCGTAGGCAAGGGCGGCATCTTCAAGACCACGTTTTTCGACCATCTTCTGCCGCCCCATCTGCGCAAGTATTTCGCCAACGATTCTACGGGCGACTACAAGAACAAGGATTTCCTGCAGATGTGTGCCAGCAAGGCGATAGTATGTTTGGATGAGTTCAGTTGTCTGCGCGGCAAGAACCTGGATTCCTTCAAGAGCAACATCACGAAGCGCAACATCAGCATGCGAATCCCTTATGCCGAGTGGGACTGCATCCTGCAGAACAATGCGGGGTTCTGTGCCACGAGCAATGAGGTTCATATCATCGATGACGACGAGAACCGCCGTTTCCTCATCTGGCGCATCGAGAAAATCAAGAGTCCCATCGACTTTCCTTTCAATTACGATGGCATCTACTCCCAGGCTGTGGCACTGGCTCAGGAGGTGATAGAGAAGCGCCGGAGGGGTGAGCCCTGCGACTGGGTTTACTGGTTTACGAAGGAGGAGAACGAGGAGATTCAGCGCCACAATCTTTATTTCCGTGTAAACAACTACATAGCCGAGCGCATCAACAAGTTCTACCGTGTTCCTGATGCCGATACGCCGTCCGAGTTCTGCAAGTTTGTTACGGCGAGTGATGTGATGGAGCGCATCTGCACGAACCCCGCCTTCCGCCAGTCGATGTCGAACAAGGATATTTCGATGTTCATGGAGGCGCTGGGGTTCAAGAAGATTCACCGCAAGACGGGCAACGGCTGGAAGGTGATAGAAATGCGTCCTGACGAGATAGAGAACAACCAGAAGATGGATGGCAGCGAGAATATTCCGCCCGAAGATCTCCCATTTTAGGAAATTCTGCTTCGGAGATATTTTTTTATCTTTCGGAGATATTTCCGTATCTTTCGGAGGGATTTTTTTTATCTTTCGGAGAGATTTTTTTACTGAACATTCGCATATCAGGAAGATAAAGGAGTTAAAGAAGTTAAGGAGTTAAGGAGTTAAGACGTATGTCTTGCTGCTTAAAAAACTACACCAAAAAGTCTATTGTCTTAACTCCTTTAACTCCTTTAACTCCTTTAACTTCTGAACTTGCGAAACTTGGATTTTCTTATTATTCGGAGAGATTTTAAAAAAGAACAAATATGATAGAAGACAGAAGTTACGGGAAGGCGGAGCTCGCCATGCTCTACTTTCCCACCGCTACCCCCAGGGTAGCGCTCAACCGGCTGGTGAGATGGATCAACCGGTGCCCCGAGCTCAAGCAGAGCATCTGTTCGGGCTGCGCCGGCAAGTTCTCCCACTTCTACACCAGGCAACAAGTAGCAGAAATCATCGAATTTCTGGATGAACCATAAAAAAAACACCCTGGAAGGGAATGCATACAACAACACTATGCATATCCCTTCCAGGGTGAGTTTAATATAGGAAATAATACCCGTTTTTTAAACGCTTTTGCCCTTAGACTTCCAGTCGTCAATCGTCCCCGTCTTAGACGAGAAATTGCAGCCTATCAGGTAAATCGTTCTGTTGTCTGTAGCATACTCACGGGCATATCCTTTTTCCTCGATTTGTTTCAAGGCTTCAGTCGCTGACCCATCACGCTTAAATTCGAAGATATATACAAACATTGGGGTCTCAATAATGCAATCAACCCGTCCTTCACTTTGCTCCTTTTCTATTAGAACGGTAAAACTGCTTATCATGCGAATCACCAGATAGAAGGTATATTGAAAGTATCGCTCTTTTTCCCGCTCGTCATCTTTACGACGTTGGCTATAGGGTATACTGGCGAAGAAGGAAGTGAGTAGTTTCTCCAATTTGTCACAATCTCCCATCTTCATCGTATTAACAACTTCTACGACCCAAGCGTCAGGCGATTCCTTGGGCTTCAGATAGTTGGCAGCCACCATGGTTACGAAACCAGCTTTTACTTCATCGTTTGGAAAATCCAAGAGATAAGAATCGGTATCCATGTTCCATTCCTTAATGGTGAGATAACCACTCTGGTAAATCATTGGCAATGGAGCCTCTGTATCCGCCTTGTAATCTATAAAACTGCTGGTAGGATAAAATTTCCCTGTCAGTTCATTGAGGTTTTCGTCGAAGTGAGCTAATAAGCGGACCAGATAAGTAGGCGAACCTGTACGGAACCAGAAATCACTCAGGATTTTCTTGCTCAGTGAGTTCAAGATACTGAAAGGATTGTAGATGTCGAGCATGCTTGGGCTGAAATGGTAACCATCATATTTGCGCTTGAGCCGATATTTCATCTCATCCTCAGACACTTTATATCTTGCAGCCATTGCCTTGATTTGCTCATCAAAGACAGAATACAGTTCCTCTTCCGTGATGCCGCAAAGAGCCTCGTAGCGGTCGTCCATGCTGATGTCATCTGGTTGGTTGAAACCACTGAATACGCTTACTTGCGAGAACTTGGTAACACCTGTCAACAGCACGAATTTCAAATCTCTGTCAGCTGCCTTGAAGACACTGTAGAAACCTTTCATAATCTCACGATGCCGGTCTTCCAACAAACGTTCGTTGCCTTCAGAATCGAAGGTCTTTAACCCTGAGTCTAAAACATCCAGTAAAGGTTTGTCATATTCATCTATCAGGACAACGGCGCCAAGTCCTGTCTTTTCGTGGGCAGCTTTCAAAACAGCCATAAATCTGTCTCCCAAGGTGTTGGCCAATGGGTTTCTGCCATAATTCAGTTCTTGGGTTTCAACAAAAGTCTGCAAGGTTTTTTCCAATTCGCCAGCCTGTGTGAAATTCTTGCCGTTGAAATCTATATGAAAAACCGGATATTGCTTCCATTCTTTTTCTAACTGTTCGATGGCAAGACCTTTAAACAATTCTTTTTTTCCTTGGAAGTAGCATTCCAGGGTAGAAATCAACAACGACTTTCCGAATCGTCTTGGACGACTCAGAAAATATATTTTCCCATTATGCACTAAATCATAGAGGAGCTTGGTCTTGTCGAGATAAACATAACCGCCATCTATAATTTCACTAAAGTTTTGTATACCTATAGGATATTTCATATTGTTGCTTTTTATTGAATTTTTGGCAAAGTTACGAAAAAAGTTGGTATCTGCAAAATAATGCGGAATAAAATGTCTTTATTTTCAGATAAAAGCAATTCTTATGCTATATATCCCTGCGCTCCGCTCTACATCGTTGAAAGTTTAGTAACATAAAAAAAAACCACTTTTTTCAACCTTTTTTTCCCGAATCCCTGCAAATCGCACAAATCGCATAGTTGGGGGTTCGGGAATGTTGTATCTTTGTATCGTCAATCAGAGAGGTTGATGCAGCAACGGTCTCGGCGGAGACACAGACTGCTTTTTACTAAAACTAAATTTTTAAAAGTATGATTCTCATCAAATTAGCGAAGAACAAGAACAAGACAATCAAGGAAGCGTATGGCAAGTATTATGCGCGACCAGTAGTAACAGAAACCATCGGTATCGATGAACTCGCCGAACACATGGCGAGCCACAACACCCCGTTCTCGAAGGGTGCCATCAAGGGCCTTCTCACCGATATGGTGAGCTGCGTGAAGGAGCTCGTACTCCAGAACAAGGCTGTGAAGATAGACAACCTCGCCATCTTCTCCATTGGCATCATCAACAAGATGGGAGCTGCCAGCATCAAGGAGTGGAGCCTCGCCAAGTTTGTAGAAGGCTACCGCCTCAGAGCACGTGCTACCGGCAAGCTCAGCAACACACAGCTCTCTCTCGATGCCAACGCCAAGAACGCCATGGATCTCCTCAACTCTAGCGAGAGCGCTGCAGGCGATACCACCACTGGCGATACCACACAGGGCGGCGATACCACACAAGGCGGCGGTACAT
Organism: Segatella copri; assembly: GCA_021615735.1. Lineage (GTDB taxonomy): Bacteria > Bacteroidota > Bacteroidia > Bacteroidales > Bacteroidaceae > Prevotella > Prevotella copri_Q. The sequence continues at coordinate 8,734 of JAJWFY010000054.1, forward strand.
CACAGGGCGGCAGCACCGACGGAACAGGCGACAACGGAGACGGTCTGGAGTAGTGATCCGCCTCTCAAATATGCGAAACGACAGAAGAAGGAAGGAGTGAACTGACCGGCGACAGGGATATTCCGAAGGCACAAAGCGGCTGGTTTTCATCCTGACGATTACGGATAAACAGCAAATCATAACGACTCAAGAACCTGCCTTTTACGGGTATCCGGGCTGGCAGTTCCTCCCCTGCCCTTCTTCTTCCAGAAACGCTTACTGAAACTAAATTTCAACCACTAAAACAAGCATGTGACTATCATTATCCACTTAGTATTAATCATTAAAAAACAAAGCAAAATGAAAAGAGTAAATTGGAAAACCATCATCAACTTCCTCATCACGGTATTAACAGCTGTAGCCAGCTCATTCTGTGTACAGAACTGCTAAAAGAAGGGAGGTTGCCATGACACAGAAACATCGTAGCATTTCACTCATCGTGATTCACTGTTCAGCCACGAGAGTAACTCAGGATTTCACATTCGAGCAGTTGGAGGCCTGCCATCTTGCCCGCGGTTTCAAGAGTATCGGTTATCATTATTACATCACAAAGGATGGTGTGGTATATCCGGGGCGTCCGGAGTCGGAGGTAGGAGCCCATGCCCGTCATTACAATGCCCACAGCATCGGCATCTGTTATGAGGGAGGTCTCGACAAGAACGGCAAGCCTGCCGATACGCGCACTCCAGCCCAGAATCAGGCTCTGTATTCGCTTTTGGAGAGCCTCTGCCTCTCCTATCCTGATGCAGAGATACTGGGCCACCGCGATTTGCCGAACGTTCACAAAGACTGTCCGTCGTTTGATGTCAAGCGATGGCTGAAGTTGGTAGATTTCCACATCTAGCCGAAGCCAGAGGATATAGATGTCTAAACTAAGAAAATTACTAAAAAAGGGTGTGTCATGCAGTTATGACACACCCTTTTTCAGTTTTAAGAACATAAACGCAGGCTCGTAAGTCAGCTAGGCGTATTAGAAAGAAACTCATCAACAAAAGACTGGGGAGTCATTATTTTGATTCGTTTATTATCTGAGACACCAACGAAGTCTTTTACATTGATAGTCAACAAAATGTCAGCACCACAATTAATAGCCGCCTGATATTGATAACTATCTTCTAAATCTCTAAAGTTTTCATCCTCTACTCCTTGTTTCAGTCCAAATCTTGAAGCAGACGAAATTTGGAAAGTGTCAAGAATGCGGAGCAGAATTTTCCTTTCCTGTACTAAACGTTCAGGATTGTAGATACTCATTCTTCGCAATTGTTTATCCACGAGAAAAGTGATGGTATAGAATCCTCCTTCAGACAAGAACAAAGTATGACTGGTAGATGCCAAGGTAAGAATTTTAGCCACAGCATCAAACAGAAGTCTTTTTTCTAAAAATTCCGTTATAATATTGGTATCACAAAAGATTTTCATATCCCATATTTTTCTTCCAGATACTCATCACGCAGTTCTTTATCACTTTTATCTGAAGCGAACATGCCGCCCATTTCATCCCAACTGAACATTTTTGACTCAGCAGGAGCTTTCATATCTTCCTTTTCAGATATATCAACAACAATTTTTTGCAGGATTTTATTTACCCAATCCTCTATATTAAGTTTATCCTTTCTTGCAAAGATTGCCGCTTTGTCATATACATCTGGTCTTAATGTAATTGTTGCCATAATAATCTTTTTCTATTTAGCAATTGCAAAACTACATTTTTTTATTGAAAGTGCCAAATGAATTTGAAAAAAAATGCATTATTTTACTCTTTTTCCTCATATAACGGAATTTTTCCCGAATCCCTGCTAATCGTACAAATCTCTCAAATATGCGCAACGACAGAAGAAAAATAAGTGTTATTCATAGAAAATTACTAAAAAAGGGTGTGCCATGCAGTTATGACACACCCTTTTTCTGTTTATCTATTTCTTCTTCGGCAAACCTATCTTCTTGCCTACCTTGAAACGGTCGAAACCTTCGCCATAAACACCTATGACGGCACTCTGGCTGACAAAGGCGGTAGGATCTATCTCGTCGATAAGACGGAATATCTTCTGAGACTCACGCTGACGCGCCAATACAAAAAGCATGTGGACATCCTTACCACTGTAACAGCCATGACCATCCATCACCGTACAACCTCGGTCGGCAGCGGTATTGATGGCGGCACTGAGCTCCAGATATTTGTCGCTGATGATGAAGAACTGAACCGAACGGCGCAACGCATTCACCACATGATCTACACAGAGCGACTGCACAAAGAGGCAGACATAACCGTAAATCACCATCTCCCAATCGCGCAATACCAGATAAGAACTGGTGATGATACACAGGTCGCAAATCATGATGGCATGACCCAGGGAAATGTTCCAGTACTTGTTGATCATCGCCGCTACGGTATCAGAACCACCCGTAGAACCATTGCAGGAAAGACCCAGACCGGCACTGCTGCCCATGAAGAACGCACCGATGACCGTTGCCATGAACGGCTGGTCGTGAAGCAGCGGCGTCATGCCTACCGTATGCGTCTCTATCAGACGGGTAGTTAAGGCAAAGATGCCAACACCATAGATGGTTTTCAGACAGAACTTATAGCCCAGAATGCGGAATGCGATGAGAAGCAGGAACACATTGAGCGCCAGATAAGATACAGAGGCAGGGATGCCAAATCCCCAACAGAGGATGGAAGCGATACCTCCTACGCCACCCATCGTAATGTGATTGGGAAGCAGAAAAATGTTCAAACCGATACTACCTTCTATCATCGCCAAGGCAATGATAACATAGTCGCGGATTTCATGAAGTTTTGTTTTTCTCGTCATATAAATATACGTATTTCTTAAAATGCGGTGCAAAGGTACTAAAAAATAAGTAAAAAACGGGCACCTACGTGAAATATTACTTAAAAAACAAATCTTTTTTATGAAACCAACGCCTTATATCGAAAAGATTTCCTATTTTTGCAGAAACTATGCATTATTAATAATCAAAAATTTCTAGTCTATGGCTAATTACGAAAATGAAATCAACTCGTGGCCAGTCCTGAAAAACGGACTGCACTACAAATGGCTTGTCGACTACGCTGCATTCAGCGCCTTCGGTACTTTTGAACTCACAGCAGAGGAATGGGAAAAACGCGACCTTATCGTCAACTTTAAAGGTAACTCTGAGCTCACTACGGAGATGGACCATCAGGAAGCCCTGAAGAAGGCTATCGAAATGGTATCAGACAAGCTGAAGAGTCTTCTGGGCGAAGAGGCAGCACAGTTTACCCTGGTCTGCATTCCTGCAGCTCTTGAGGCGCATACCAAGCGCCGTTTCAAGGAGTTCAGCGAGGAGATATGCAAGGCTACGGGCATGACCAACGCCTATCCTGCCTTCAGCTACACGCATGATGTAGATGAAGATGGCGATCCTGTAGATGAACTCCATATCGACGAGGCTTTCTTCCAGGGCAAAAAGATTATTCTCTTTGATGACATCATCGCATCCGGCAATTCGGTAGCCAAGTTTGCCGACCAGCTGGAAGGATATGGTGCCAAGGTTGAACTGGCGCTAGCACTGGGAAAAAAGATTTCTGACGGCTATGACCAGAAATAAGATACTATAAATTAATAGTTTTTTAGGCACGGATTACCGTGCCTAAAAAACACCGTTTATCATCAGAAAGCGATTTGCTTTCCCTTTTCTATGAACTCTGCATTCACGATGTCGATATCCTTCCACATCGCTAAATCCGACTCCAATGCGGCAAGGCTTGAGATATCCTCGCCATAACCGAAGAGGCGCTCTATCATCACACCATAGGTAAGATGCTCTATCTTCTCTATCGGATGAAGAACCACCGATTCCTCAAAACTGCTTTTCTTACCATTCCGGATTTCTACCAGCAAACGGGCACGTAACAGTTCCTTAACCGACTGGTTGACAATCTGTTGAGGTATCTTCGTTAAATCATGAATTTCTTTCGGAGTATACGCCTGTTCACCCTGATTGAACCGACGACATACCAGATGCATCACTACCCCACAAACCTTGATGCGCTGCACCAGTTTCAGATGATCGTACTGCAAATCACCATCATAATAATGGATGTTCTGGTTGGTATGGCAAAGCAAGGCGCCAAACACTACGATAGCCCACGAAATCTGAAGCCATAACAGGAACAGCGGAATGGCTGCCAGCGAACCGTAGATGACATTGTAGCTGGACAGAAAAACCTGCAGATAGATATAACCATACTGCAGCGCCGTCATGCAGACACCCGCCAGGAACGAAGGCACCAGGGTACTGCGAACCCGGATATAGGTATTCGGGATGACATAATAGCAGAACACGAAGAACAGGAACATCGGAACGAAAGCCGCCAGATGGAGAATGAACGAAGGAATGGTATCGCCGATATCCGCTATCCTATCGACATTATCCACCATATTCACCGTCCATACATTGATGCTCGAAGCAAAGAGAATCAGCAGTCCCAGACCGAACAGGATGGTAGGATATTCGGTAACAATTTGCTTCCATGAACGCTCGCCCGTATGCCAGATATCATCGAAGGTAAGCTCTATCTTCTGCATCAGCGAAACGATGGTATAGAGAAACATTACGATACCCGTACCGATGATATAGTTGCTCTGCGTATTCTCGATATAATTGTGTACGAAGTTAACGATAGTCTGCGCCACTACGGGCTGTGCCTCGAAGGTGGTAGAGAGCCAGGATTCGAGCAGAGAGGCATAGCCGAAACCACGGGCTATGACAAACATCATTGCCATGAAAGGTATCAGAGCCATGAAGGAGGCAAAAGTCAAGGCAGCCACATCCCTTGCCCACATATCCTTGAGATAGAAGATGCGACCGGCAAGCATACCCATCTTGAGCCAAGATTTGAATCTGCCCCGGAAGTCTTTGATATTAGAAGAATTGAATTCTCTGATATCTTCGTAAAAACCTAGTATTCTGTCTATTACCCCCATAAGTTTAAAGTATTGGTTTCACGATAAAACATCAAATCCCTCCACAACACCACTGGGATGCCGTGAAGGGATTTGTCTTAGTATAAATTGCTTCTGTTCTATGGATTAATAGAACTTGAAGTAGTTGCGAGCATTGTTGTAAGAGATATCCTCTACCATACGAGAGAGGCTCTCCATGTCGTTAGGAAGCAAGCCCTTCTCTACATCATTGCCGAGGAGGTTGCAGAGCAAACGACGGAAGTACTCGTGACGTGGGTAGCTGAGGAATGAACGAGAGTCGGTCAACATACCTACGAAACGGCTCAGGAGACCCAATACAGAGAGTGCATTCATCTGGCGGGTCATACCATCGAGCTGATCGTTGAACCACCAGCCAGAACCAAACTGGATCTTACCTGGGCAAGAACCATCCTGGAAGTTACCGAGCATGGTAGCGATTACCTCGTTGGCACATGGGTTCAATGTATAGAGGATAGTACGTGTAAGCTTACCCTCCATGTTGAGCTCATTGAGGAAGCTGCTCATAGCCTTGGCTGTAGTGAACTCACCGATAGAATCGAAACCGGTATCAGCACCGAGCTTGTTGTACATCAGTGTATTGTTGTCGCGGATAGCACCATAGTGGTACTGCTGTGTCCAGTCGGCAGCGTGATCCATCTCAGCGCAAACCTTGAGGAATGCATGCTTGTACTGACGGATTTCGAGAGCAGAAAGCTGCTGGCCACGCATAGCCTTGGCAAAGATAGTCTCAATCTGAGAATCTGTGTATGGCTCATCGTAGAACTCCTCGATACCGTGGTCGCTCAACTTACAGCCGTTCTCAGTAAAGAAGTCGTGACGCTTCTGCAAAGCATCAACCATATCCTGGAATGTAACGAGGTTAACACCTGCTACCTCACCGAGCTTGTTCATATAGTCAGCGAAATCTGGCTTCTCGATGTTCATAGCCTTGTCAGGACGCCAAGCAGGAATCATCTTGATTTCGAAACCGCTCTCACGTGTCTGCTTGTGGTAACGCAGGTCATCGATTGGGTCGTCTGTTGTACAAACGCACTCTACATTATAATGACGCATCAAGCCACGAGCGCTGAACTCAGGCAACTGCAACTTCTCGTTACACTCATCGTAGATTTCACGGGCTGTCTTAGGGCTGAGCTGCTTATTGATACCGAAAGCAGTCTTGAGCTCCAGATGAGTCCAGTGATAGAGAGGGTTACGGAAAGTATAAGGCACAGTCTCAGCCCACTTCTCGAACTTCTCCCAGTCGCTGGTATCAGTACCTGTGCAGAAGCGCTCATCTACACCGTTGGTACGCATAGCACGCCACTTGTAGTGGTCGCCGCCGAGCCAAAGTTCTGTAATACTCTTAAACTTGTGATCATTTGCTACCATCTCAGGGATGAGGTGGCAGTGATAATCGATAATTGGCATTTTAGCCGCATGATTGTGGAAAAGATCCTGTGCAGTCTTAGTGTCGAGCAGGAAGTTTTCATCCATAAATTGCTTCATAATTCGTTATCGTAGTTTTTAAATGTTTATTTATTCACTATGAATTGTAGCGCAAAGATACAACAAATATCGGAAAAAAGAATCGTTTAAGCGAAATATTTTTGATTATTTCACTTAAACGATTACGTTGGGTTGTATTATACAATGATTCTTGTCTTATGATAGCTTTCTCGGAACTCGCTTGGCGAGCATCCTTTCTTCTTCTTGAAAATGCGGTTGAAGTTGCTGAGATTGTTGAATCCGCAATCAAAACCTATCTCGCTGATACTCTTGGCGGTATCTACCAGCATGCGGGCTGCATAACCCAGTCGCAGGTCGATGATATACTCTGAGATGTTTCTGCCAGTATGGAGCTTGAAGAAACGGCTGAACGCACTGCTGCTCATACCTGCCAGTGAGGCAAGCTCCGGCAGACGGAGTTCATCCATATAGTTCTTGGAGATGAAATTCTTCACCTTCAGAATGCGTCGGCTATCGTCTTCTATCGTTACCTTGGCATAACTGCTGGAAGCCAGCGTACGGGCATTTTCGCAGCGTGACAGTTCATAGAGAATGGTCAGGAACTGCTGCACGGCATAGAAACCATCTTTCACTGAACTTAAAGAATCGAGCATTCCGTATACCTTCATGATGGCCTGCATCGGAAAGACAAGTCCCTTCTTCGCTTCCTGCATCATGCGGGTGATGCTGGCGTAGGGATTTCTTCCGAAGAGCGTTTCATCACCCATGGAGAAATCAAACTGGATGGTAATCTCACGGATGTCATCGCTGTGGCATTCGTTCTGCTCCCATACATGCTCCAGATTGGGCGATGTGATGAGACAGAGATCATAGTCGCCTATCACCTCCTTCGAATCTCCAACGATTCTTCTTACTCCCTTTGCATTCTCAACAAAGTTCAACTCGTACACCGAATGGTTATGGATAGGATAAGTAAACTCCTTCTTGTGTCGGTCTGCAATATAGAGCACATCCTTACCCATCAGCGGTGTTATCTCGTGTATGATTCTTCTATCATCTACCATGGTACTAAATGATTAATAACTAATCACTATTTTAGATATTCAAAGTCTTCAGAATGTCGCTCATCTTCTGCTTGGTTGCGATACGGGTAGGAACCAGAGGCAGACGGAGCTCGTTCTCGATGAAGCCCATATCATTGAGGAGCGCCTTTACACCGGCAGGGTTACCGTCAACGAAGAGCAGACTGTAGAGCTCAGTGAAAGAATGATGAATCTTACGGGCTGGCTCATATTCGCCACGGAACTCGAGACGGATCATGCGGCTGAAAGCCTTAGGCAGGGCATTACCGATAACAGAAATAACGCCGGCAGCACCACTGGCAATCATTGAGAAGGTAAGCGCATCATCACCGCTGATAACATCAAAATTATCAGGCTTGTTCTTGATAATCTCATCTACCTGCTCCAGGCTGCCACTAGCCTCCTTCACGGCTACCACATTAGGGAAGTCGCGGGCGATACGGCAGGTTGTTTCAGGCTTCATGTTGATACCGGTTCTGCCAGGAACATTGTAGAGCACGATAGGCAGCGGACTAACCTGGGCGATGGCCTTGAAGTGCTGATAGAGACCTTCCTGAGAAGGTTTGTTGTAGTAAGGACAGATACTGAGGATGCCATCGATGCCACTCCAGTCGGTGTTCTTGATTTCTTCAACGACAGCAGCAGTATTATTACCGCCACAATATTTCAATATCTTGATGCGACCCTTGTTCACGTCTTTCACCAATTCTGTGATTTTATCTTTCTCTTCCTGTGTAAGACATGGAGCCTCACCAGTTGTGGCAAGGATGCAAAGGAAGTCTGCACCATTGTCAATTTGAAACTCTACCAATCGCTTGAGCGACTGATAATCAACCGAGCCATCGGTGTTGAAAGGAGTAATAAGGGCAACACCTAAACCCTTGAATATGTTCTGTGCCATAATCTATAATATCAAAAACGTTGGCAAAAGTACACAATTATTGTCAATTTGCAAAATAAAAATGAACTTTTCTTTCAAGATTGTACCATTTTTGAAAAAAATCTGTATTATTATACCATATTTCACGTTTTTTTAGTAACTTTGCACCCGAATTAAGCAAAGAACGTAGAACAAATCAAAGCTCAAAGTTCATAGCAAAAAACAAAAAAGTTCAAAGATTATCATGAGATATTTCATATTCTTCGGTTACGACGGCACCAACTACCACGGCTGGCAGATTCAGCCCAATGCCAATTCGGTGCAGCAGGAGTTGCAGCGCGCCCTCTCCATACTTATGAGAAAGGACATGGAGGTGGTGGGAGCAGGAAGGACCGATACCGGCGTACATGCACGACACATGGCAGCCCACTTCGATACCGACAGGATTCCGATGGAACCCGACCAGCTGGTATACCGCCTGAACCGCATCCTGCCCCGCGACATCGCCGTATACGAAGTAAGGGAGGTAGCCCCGGAGATGCATGCCCGCTTCTCTGCCATCTCGCGCACATACCATTATTATATACATACGCAGAAAGATCCGTTTGAGCGCCATTATTCACTGCAGATGAACTATCCCCTGAATTTCGAGAAGATGAACGAGGCGGCTCAGCATTTTCTGCATCACGAAGACTATGCGGCGTTCTGCAAGGCTGGTGGCGACAACAAGACCACCATCTGCCATGTAACAGCCGCCCGATGGATACAGACCTCTCCTACCACCTGGTATTTCGAGATTACCGCCAACCGTTTCCTGAGAAACATGGTGAGAGCCGTAGTGGGAACGCTCATCGATGTAGGCAGAGAAAAGATTTCGATGGAACAGTTTCTCGATATCCTGCACAACGGAAGCCGCAGCGATGCAGGCGAAAGCATGCCGGGTAACGCATTGTTCCTGGAAGAGGTAGGATATAATTTCAATGATTAAAAACACAAGGGCGTGAGCCTCATTCAACATTCAACATTCAACATTCAACATTAATAAAAATGTGGTTAGTATTAGCATTTCTCTCAGCAGCGCTGCTGGGATTTTATGATGCCTTCAAGAAGAAGGCACTTTCAGGTAACGCAGTGATTCCCGTGCTCTTTCTGAACACGCTCTTCTCATCGCTCATCTTCCTGCCGTTCATCGTGATGAGTTATACAGGAAATTCGCTGGATGGAACGATGTTTCATGTAGCAGAAGGCGGATGGGAAGTTCACAAGTACATCGTGCTCAAGAGTTTCATCGTATTGAGCAGCTGGATCTTCGGTTATTTCGGCATGAAACACCTGCCGCTCACCATCGTGGGACCTATCAACGCCACCCGACCGGTAATGACACTCGTGGGTGCCCTGCTGGTTTATGGCGAGGTACTGAATCTGTATCAGTGGATTGGTGTCATACTTGCCATCATCTCCTTTGCCATGCTTTCGCGCAGCGGCAAGAAAGAGGGTATCGACTTCAAGCACAACAAATGGATTTACTTCATCGTGCTGGCTGCCGTTCTCGGTGCAATAAGCGGTCTCTACGACAAGTATCTGATGGCTCCACCCGAGAATGGTGGTGTAGGATTAGACAGAATGATTGTGCAGAGCTGGTACAACATCTACCAGTGTTTTCTCATGGGAGCCATGCTGCTGATGATATGGTGGCCTACCAAGAAGAATTCTACCCCATTCCACTGGCACTGGAGTATCATCTTCATCAGTATCTTCCTTTCGGCAGCCGACTTCGTTTATTTCTACGCTCTGAGTCTGCCTGGCGCCATGATCAGTATCGTGAGCATGATTCGCCGCGGTTCGGTTATCGTCAGCTTCCTCTTCGGTGCAGCCATCTTCCATGAGAAGAATCTCAAGGCGAAGTTCGTAGATCTGCTCCTGGTATTACTAGGTATGCTCTTCCTCTATTTCGGAACGAAGTAATGATTATAAAAAAAGTCTTGCAAGCATATAGCCTGCAAGACTTTTTTATGTTTTTACCAGATATGTGCACGCTTGTTCTTAGGAACAAAGAGCTTGTCGCCCTTCTTGATGTCGAATGCCTTATACCATGAATCCACCATTGGGAGGGCACCGTTCACACGAGCCTCGTTTGGAGAGTGAACATCCACGGTCATCAGATACTGCAGGTACTCAGGACGGGCATTGCCTGCCCATACACGTGCCCATGCCAGGAAGAAGCGCTGTTCTGGAGTAAATCCATCCTTCACACCCAACTTCTCTGTCTTCATCACATTCTGAAGTGCACGGAAAGCGATGTTCAAACCACCATTGTCACCGATGTTCTCACCCAGGGTCATCTGGCCGTTTACCTTCTTGCCAGCCAACTCAATCTTGTTGAAGTGGTCAACCAGGATCTTGGTGCGAGACTCGAAGTTCTTCTTGTCAGCAGCAGTCCACCAGTTGTTCTGGTTTCCGGTCTTGTCAAACTGGCTGCCCTGATCGTCAAAACCATGACTCATCTCATGACCGATTACACCACCGATACCACCATAGTTCATCGCATCATCGGCTGTTGGGTCGAAGAATGGAGGCTGGAGAATAGCTGCAGGGAAGCAGATCTCGTTGGTAGTTGGGTTATAATAAGCATTGATAGTCTGAGGAGTCATTCCCCACTCTGTCTTATCTACCGGCTTGTTCACCTTGCGGGCGATTTCATCCTTTGTAAAGAACTCAGAGATATTTGCCATATTCTCGTAGAGAGAAAGGCTGTCATCTACCTGCAATCCGCTATAGTCCTTCCACTTGTCAGGATAGCCGATCTTAATGATGAAGTTCTCCAGCTTATCCTTAGCCTGTGCCTTGGTAGCAGCACTCATCCATGTAGCCTCGTCGATGCGCTGTGAAAGCGCAGTCTGGAGATTGTGAACCAGTTCGAGCATACGCTTCTTGCTGCTCTCCGGGAAGTACTTCTCTACGTAAATCTTTCCGATAGCCTCGCCCAACACACCGCTCACGGTACTTACGGCACGCTTCCAGCGAGGACGGTCCTGCTGAACACCGCTCATTACCTTGCTCAACTCAAAGGATACGGCACGGAAATCATCGCTCAATACGCTGGTTGCACCAGAAATCACCTTGATCTCTGCGTATGTCTTCAGATCATCCAGAGAGGTCTCTGCGAGAATCTTCTCAACCTCGTGGATTGGTTCAGGCTGACCCACGCAAATTTCCTTGAAAGCAGGGAAACCGGATGCCAGGAACACATTGCCCCAGTCGATGCCAGGATAATCGAGCACGAGCTGGTTGTAGGTCATCTTGTGATAGTTCTTGTCGATGTCGCGGAGCTGTACCTGGCTATAGCTTGCCTTAGCGATGCGGGTCTCGATAGCCATCACAGCCTCCATCTTCTTCTGGGCGGTAGCCTCGTCGTTGCCTACCATCTGGAAGAGCTTCTTCATATAAGCCTTGTATGCATCACGAATCTTCTTGGTCTGCTCGTCATCGTTTACATAGTAATCGCGTACACCAAGACCAAGACCACTCTGGTCTACCTCAACGAGGTTGTTGGCGGCATCACGAAGGTCGGCGCCCACACCGATGCCATACATCATGGTACCCTCGCCACGGAAATCAAGCTGAGCGGTAACGAGCTGATACTCTCTGCGGTCCTTGATGGCTGCAATGCGGTCGAGAGTTGGCTTGATAGGTGCCCATCCCTCCTTGTTCAGGCGAACGCTGTCCATACGGAGGTTGTAGAGCGAACCGATCTTCTGTCCGAGTGACCCCTTCTGCTGTGGCTTGGAAGCATATTCAAGGATGATGTCCTGGATGCGCTTCTGGTTCTGCTCAAAGAGATCGGTGAAAGCACCATTGTCGGTATGCTCGGCATCGAGTGGATGATTCTTCATCCAGTTGCCTGCGGCATAGCGATAGAAATCATTACCCGGCTTGATGGTCAAGTCCATGTTGGTCTTGTCAATACCGGAGCCCAACTTCTCCTGCTGGGCAAAAGCAGTTGTTGCACTGAGCAACAATGCTGCGAATAATACTTTTGTTCTCATTATTGTTTGTATTTAACTGTTTCTTTTTTTTATAAGGGCGAGACCTGCAAAGGTCAGGGCGCCATTCAGCATCAGAAGCTCATAGCCGAACTTATAGCCCACATACTGCGAGGTAAGGGTATCGATGGCGAAGCAGATGAGCGGACTGGCGATGCAGACCCATGGCGACCAGCGGTCGTTTACCTGACGCTTGGTGAGCAGACTGAAGGCAAACATACCCAACAGCGGACCGTAAGTATAAGAGCAGAGGATGTAGATGGCATCTATCACGCTCGTAGAATTAATCGCCTTGAAAGCAATGATGAAGAGCATGAAGACGAAAGCCACCAGCAGATGCATACGCTTGCGGAGCTTCATATCCTCTTTCCTGCCCAATATATCCACACAGAGACTCGTAGTAATGGCGGTCAATGCTGAATCGGCACTGGAGAAACTTGCCGCCACAATGCCAATGGTAAACAAGACCACCACCAGGTTTCCCATCACTCCCGAAGCTGCGAACATCGGCAACAGATCATCAGGAGCATCAGGCAAAGCCACTCCCTGTTTCTGAGCCAGCATCATCAGCAACACACCAAGACTCAGGAAAAGCAGATTGGCAGGCACAAAGGCAAAACCATAGCTGCAAACATCCTTCTGGGCCTCACGGAGCGACTTACAGGTAAGGTTCTTCTGCATCATGTCCTGATCAAGACCGGTCATCACAATCACTACAAAGACACCGCTGAGGAACTGTTTCCAGAAGTTCTGTTTCGACATCCAGTCATCAAAGACAAAAATACGGGAGTGACTGTCGTGAGCAATCGCAGCGATCGCTTCGGAAGGAGTCATGCCCAACGCCGACATCACCTGACAGATAATGAGGAGGAGCGCAGCAAACATACAGAGCGTCTGAAAGGTATCCGTCCACACCAGCGTCTTGATGCCACCCTTGCGCGTATAAAGCCAGATAAGCAGTACCATGACAGGAACCGTGACCCAGAACGGAACACCAATCCCATCGAGCACGAAACGCTGCAAGAGGATACAGACGACAAAGAAACGGACTGCCGCACCCGTCATCTTAGACAAGAGGAAGAACGAAGCTCCAGTCTTATACGAACGTTCCCCCAACCGCTGCTGCAGATAACCGTAAATCGTAGTGAGATTATAGCGGTAATAGATAGGAAGCAAAAGAAAGGCAACCAGGAAATAACCCAGGATGAAACCGATGCACATCTGAAGGTAGGTCATATCCGTTCTCATCACCATGCCCGGCACACTGACAAAAGTGATGCCCGAAATAGACGCACCCACCATACCGAAAGCAACCATATACCAAGGCGAACGGCGGTTGGCACGATAGAAAGTTTCATTACTTGCCATTTTACGGGCAGTAAGATGACTGAAGAGCAGCAGCACACAGAAGTATGCCAGAACTGTGATAACGATAGCCATATTCTCTTAGATTAATATAAAAAACAAAAAACCTCCGAGATCACTCTCGAAGGTTTCTGCGGTGCGTACGAGACTCGAACTCGTGACCTCCTGCGTGACAGGCAGGCATTCTAACCAACTGAACTAACGCACCATTATTATTATGGAGGAGTCGAAATGTTCAAATGAAATTAGCGGTGCGTACGAGACTCGAACTCGTGACCTCCTGCGTGACAGGCAGGCATTCT
>JAJWFY010000013.1:0-71990 GCA_021615735.1 Segatella copri
GTATTTCTTCAGTTATATCTACACACTTTTTCCCAATCTTCTCATAGTACCTGTTATCGTCACCACGAAAGATAACAGAATCGTTGAGGGCAGACTTCTTAAGCTTGCCCTCTTTGACGAGTTTCAGCTTCTCTGTCTTTATTTGTTCAAGCAGTTTTTGGGCTGTACCTTCTTCGGCAATTTGTTGGACGAGTTTGCCTTGAATTGCTTCCTGCAATACGCTTTTCTTTAATTTATCATAGATGTTTAGATTGAGACAATTCAATTTATCTGCTTCTGACTCATATTTAGCAATTAGAGACAAAAGCAAATTGTATCTTTCAACCAATCTGCTTTGTTCTGATAAAGGAGGAACAGGCACAAGTACTGCTTTTAGATATTCAAACGGGGGAATATTCTTAATAGCAGAACCAGCTCCTTTCATTTGTGCCTCATTTAAAAGCATATAAGCAAAGTACATTTGCCAGTATTCTGCCATGCTCAAATCAAAAAGCGTAACCCTCATCAACGCTTGATTGATAATACCGACAGGAGCATCTAATGGCAGAAGATAGGTCTCACCGATTGTTCCTGCGCAGCTTACAATAATGTCATTTGGTTTGACAATAAAGCTTTGCATTGCTTCAAACTTTTCTTTGCTGATATAATAATCGCCAAGACGAAAGTCTTTTTGTATTGCATTCTTCTGCTCATAAACTTTGACACTTTGATTGCTTTTGGCTACAAACATAGATTTTGTTAAACTACTTCCAAAAGGTCCTTTTCTATACAGAGCCAAGTCATTGAGCCTACACCATTCCCACCCCTTAGGTATCTCAAACGGCACCTCCTCATCAATACACTTCACCTCTCCTGTGACGTGCATCTTCTCATAATAGGAATTATCCTCACCACGGTAAATAATAGATGCGTTCTTGTCACGCTTGATTTTCTTCTCCTTGATCAAGCGTTCTTTCTCCTGACGAATCTTTTCAAGTAATACGCTTGCAGGTTCATCATTAGGGTCTTGCGGTACAAGTTTGCCTTGTATCGCCCATTGTAATATGCTATTCTTTAATTGCTTTCCGTTCATTGTACTCTTTATACTGTTTAATTCACCACAAGTTGGTGACGAATTTGTGAGACGCTGTCTCACAAATCCTTTTAACCTATATTGTTTTCCTCAAACTCTGCAATCCATTCCTTTACCTTGGCTTGCAGCAAAGCCTTGTCTGGCAAATATAATTGATACGCAGAAGCATATACATGAGAGTCTTTCGGCAAAGTTAACTCTACAAGTGCATCGTTCTTACTCTCACAAAGCAAAATGCCGATGGTTGGTTTCTCGAAGTCTTGCTTCACAAAGCGGTCATAATAGTTGACATACATCTGCATCTGTCCAAGGTCTTGATGAGAAAGCTTATCTGTTTTCAAATCAATAAGGACATAGCATTGCAACAATCTATTATAGAAGACCAAATCTACATAATAATTGTCTTCATCAAAGGTGAAACGCTTCTGGCGTGCCTCGAAGAGGAAGCCTTTGCCTAATTCGAGTAGGAACTGTTGCATCTTGCTGATAATGGCATTCTCCAACTTCGACTCAGAGTAAGCGGCATCTGGCTTCAAGCCCAAGAATTCCAAGGTCAAAGGACTTTTGATAACATCAGAAGGTTTCTCTACAGTTTGACCTTCCTTTGCCAAACGCATCACCTCATCTTTTTCACGGCTCAAAGCCAATCGCTCATAGAGGCAACAGCCCACTTGACGACTCAGCTGTCTTTTTGACCATTGCTGTTGGACGCACTCTATTTCATAGAAAGAACGAGCGTCTGGATTTTCCACTCGCATCAGAATCAAATAATGACTCCAAGAAAGCTTAAACATCTGATTATCACTATCTTTCGAATTTGCTAACCACTGGTTAGCATTTTTGTTTTCAAAAGGGAAACCAGTGGTTGACCTTTTTGCATATACAATATAGAATTGCCTAATATTGCGGAGATTTGGATATGACCAACCAGCCCCAAAACGAGCAGTCAAACTCTTTGACAATTCTTGCAAGACTTGCTTTCCATATTGCGCACGAACATTCCCTTCCTGTTCATACTCCACTATATACTTGCCTATATAATACTTGGTATAGACCTCAGCAGTATTGACCGAAGTCTTCACGTAAGTCCTTGCCTGTTCTATAAGACCAGACACCTTATCAAGTAGGTCTTCAATATTATCCGAAGTCTTTGTTATTTCGTTTGCCATAATTCTGTATTATTATCAGATTTTGGGGACACGTCCCCAAAATTCCTATTTCAAATAAGTGAGACAAAGTCTCACCTTTTTATATCAATCTGAATTTGCGGGACAGCGTCCCACATATTACAATTCGTCCACATTCACCTCAATCCCCAATATACGCTGTATCTCTGCCAATGTCTTGTCTATCTCATGATCAAGAGCCTTGCGCTTCTTGAAATAGTCGGCAAGCAGTTCGGCAGGAGGCAAGATTTCTTCATCCTCTTTCGGGAACTTGCACAAGTCGAAGTTGCAATCGGTGGCGATAAGGTCTTCAACCGAATAGCAACGAGATTTCTCGTCACCATCAGCAATAATAATCTCCTTACGGTCGTTCCACCACTCACGGATTGGGTCGCAATGTTCCGACTTCATGGACTTTGTCTTGGAGAAATGCTTGTAACCCTCTGGCATATCCAAACGATAGAACCACGTTTCCTTTGTAGAATAACCTTCTGGAGCACCCTCCGCACTGGTATTGTCGAAGAACAAAATGTTCGTGGCAATCGAAGTGTAAGGTGCAAAGATACTGCCAGGCAAACGGATAATGGTGTGCAAGTTGAAATCCCTGAGCAACTTTGTCTTAATGGCAATCTTTGTGTTATCTGCTCCAAAAAGGAAACCATCAGGAACAATGACAGCAGCACGGCCATTTTTCTTCAAGCGATACATGATAAGCACCATGAAGAGGTCGGCAGTCTCGCTACTGCGCATATCAGAAGGAAAGTGAGATTTCACGTCGGCCTTTTCATTACCTCCGTATGGTGGATTCATCAAAACAACATCAAACTTGTCTCCGTCTGTATAGTTGAGAACATCTTTGGTAAGCGAGTTGTCGTGATATACCAATGGCGTGTCGATACCATGCAGCAACAGGTTTGTCACACATAGCATATACGGGAATTGTTTCTTTTCTATGCCAAATACAGACTGATTGTACTCTTTGCGGTCTTCAGCAGTCTTTACCTTCTTGTCCAATTCACCCAACCAACTTGTGATGAAACCTCCTGTACCACAAGCGAAGTCTGCCATTTTTTCACCAATCTGCGGATTGACGATTTCTGCCATAAATTCTGTTAAGGCTCTTGGGGTATAGAACTCACCAGAGGAACCAGCCGACTGCATTTCTTTAAGGATAGTCTCATATATCTCACCGAAAGCATGACTCTCTTCATAGTCACCAAGATTCAATCCGTCTATCACATTAAGCACCTGGCGGAGCTGAACGCCATCTTTCATATATTGGTTGGCATCCTCAAAAGTTGTCTTTACTATTGCCTGACGAATTGGGGTATCAGGTGTAACCTCTATGTTTTTGAGTTCAACAAACAAGGTGTTGTTGACAAACGAAAGCAGTTCGTCACCAGTCAAGGCATTGCCACTTCCATCATCATGTGCCCAGTTGCGCCAACGGCATTCTTCTGGAATAATAGACTTGTAATCATCATCGTCCAACTCCCAATCATTCTCTTTCTCGTCATAGACTTTCAAGAACAGCATCCACGCCATTTGTTCTATGCGTTGCGCATCACCGTTGATACCGGCATCATTGCGCATGATATTGCGTACTCGTTTTACGAAATTAGATAAACTCATTTTATATTGTTTCTTTTTATGCTATATTATATATTGATTGCTCCAACTCTTTTACGGCCTTCAGATACTCTCTCTTGCCACCGAAGAACTTTACTATATTTGCCTTAGAACCCAATCGGCGGAAAGGCTCGTTTTCAAGCACAGTGAGACTTTCAAGTTCAGAAATGCCTTCTTCCATATACTTCTCCAGCAAAGCCTCAAGTACAAGCCGTGCCTGCTCACCATACTTGGTAAATATATCACGCTTTTTCACTTGTTCAGCACGTTCCCGCCTTGTCAGGGTCTTCTTACCGTATGCGATGTGGCAGATGAAATCAAAATCATCCACGTTGCTCATTTCCTGCGAAGTCTTTAATTCCGCAAGATCTATGCCTCTTTCTTTCAGCATATCAGCAATATCTGACTTTTTCTTTATTTCATTCCATTTGGAGGTAAATGTATCAATGGTTGCAAACGAATCAAGGATATTCTTCTTCGTATAGTCGGTAATACTCTCCGTGCGAAGCAGCTTGCCATCGGCATCGTAAACGGACACTACCTTATTGACAACCATTACCTGGCATCCATCTTTATCTACAAGAGGCTTTGGACGAGTGATAGGATCACCAACTATTGGCGGTGTATCATCTACAGGCTGAACTGGAGTTTTTGCCTCTTTGGATTTTATAGGATAATCGGGATCCATCTCGATAGGTCCGTCCCAATCTGGGTCAGCAAACAAGCGTGTTACATTTCGAAAGTCCATCACCGTGAAATTGGTCTTTCCCTCATTCTCACGAAGACGGGTTCCGCGTCCTATAATCTGCTTAAACTCCGTCATGGAACCAATCTGCTGGTCAAGCACAATCAGCTTTACCATCTTGCAATCCACACCGGTAGAAAGCAGTTTGCTGGTTGTTGCAATGACTGGATATTCCGAAGATACTGAAATAAAGTAATCCAACTTGCCTTTACCATACTCATCGCTACCTGTTATGCGAACCACATAGTCAGGATTTTTCTTGCACATATCAGCATTGGCATTGGTCAATGCCACACGCATGCGTTCAGCGTGAACTTCATCGGCACAGAACACGATGGTCTTCGCCATGCGGTCAGTGCTTTTCAGATAGTTGGTTATCTCTTGCGCAACTTCTCTTATACGGTCTTCTATAACAATGTTATAATCATAGTCGCTGTTGTTATAAATGCGGTCTTCTATCTCGTTGCCGTATATATCCTTTTGTCCCTTTATCGGTCTCCACTCATCGCCAATGTTGGTTGTGATGTTGATTACCTTGAAAGGAGCTAGGAAACCGTCCTCAATTCCGTTTTTAAGACTATATGTATATATAGGCTCACCAAAGTAGCCAATACTTGACTGGTACTTTGTTTCTTTTGGTGTTGCTGTCATACCTATATGAGTAGCCGAAGAAAAGTATTCCAAGATGTTTCGCCAGTTGCTATCATCCTTTGCGCTACCTCTATGACACTCATCAACGATAACAAGGTCAAAATAGTCTGGATTAGGAAACAATTCTTGATAATTCTTGGCATCATTCTGTCCAATCAACTGTTGATAGAGTGCAAAGAACACTTGATAAGACCCCAATTCTTCCAAGTGGTTCTTGTCTTTTGAGTAGTCTATCTTGTGCGTTACCTTTTCTAATGGTTTGAAGTCCTGCTGTATGGATTGGTCAACCAATATATTGCGGTCTGCAAGATACAACACTTTCTTCTTCAAACCACTTTTAAGTAAACGCCATACAATCTGAAATGCAGTATATGTCTTGCCAGTGCCAGTTGCCATGACAAGGAGCACACGGTTTTGTCCTCTCGCAATAGCATTGACAGTGCGGTTTACTGCATTGCGCTGATAATATCGTGGCGGGAATATATTCTGACCAGTGCAAAAAGGCTGCTTTATGATAGCCAGCTCTTGTTCGTTAAGTCCGTTTCCATCGTTAGCCTCATTTTTATATCTTTCGATAAGTTCTTCTTTTGTTGGAAATTCGTCCATAGCAAAAGTGCGTTCCTTGCCTGTCAAGAAGTCATGTTCGGCAAACCCTTCACCATTTGAACTGTATGCAAACTTCACATCAAGCATTTGGGCATAGGTCATGGCTTGTTGCAATCCATGTGAAACAGAATGATTGGCATCCTTTGCTTCTACAATAGCAATGGGTGTTGCCTTATTTGCATAAAGAACATAGTCGGCAAACTTCGGTTTCTCTCTATGCACAAGATTACCATGAAGGCTAATTTTACCGTCAGTAAATTTAACCTTCTGTTCCATGAATATACTATCCTTTGACCATCCCTTGCTTGTGATGGCTTCGTTGATATAGCGGAACTTGATGTCCTCTTCTGTTAAATCTTTGCTTATGCTCATATTCAAATAATATTTTATTATCAGAAGTTCTACAACATACTTGCTGAAATCCCCTTGCTGTCTAAGACATCTTTTATCTTGTTTAGTTGCATAAATTCACCGAATTTTGCTGCAAATAGACATTAAAATTTGCGATAATCATTATAAATTAAGCTATTTTATGTAAATTACTGAACCACTTGCGAAAGTTCAGTCCCCAACTCTTAACGCAAGAACTTTCCGGTAAGGCTTGCCTTGCAGGCAGCTACTTCTTCCGGGATTCCGGCTACAACAAGATTACCGCCCTTGTCGCCGCCTTCAGGACCGAGGTCGATGATATAGTCGGCACACTTGATGACATCCAGATTGTGCTCAATCACTACCAGCGAATGGCCCCTTTCTATCAGGGCATTGAAGGCATGGAGCAGGCGCTTGATGTCGTGGAAGTGAAGACCCGTGGTAGGCTCGTCGAAGATGAAAAGCGTAGGCTCCTGTTCCTCCTTGCCTATGAAGAAGGCGAGCTTTACACGCTGATTCTCACCACCCGAAAGCGAACTTGAATTCTGACCGAGTTTGATATAACCCAGACCTACATCCTGAAGCGGTTTCAGGCGGTTTACGATGATGCGGCAGTTGTCAAAGTCGCCCTCGTTGCGCTGCAGCTTTTCATCGCTGAAGAACTCGATGGCCTCGTTTACCGTCATGTTCAGCACATCATTGACGTCTTTTCCGCCATAGCGTACCTCCAGGATATCGTGCTTGAACCGCTTGCCCTTACAAGCCTCGCAGGTCAGCGTGAGGTCTGCCATAAACTGCATCTCGATGGTAACATATCCCGCACCCTTACATTCCTCGCATCTTCCGCCTTCGGTATTGAAAGAGAAGTACTGGGGCGTGAATCCCATCTGCTTAGCCAGTGGCTGGTTGGCAAAGAGGGCACGTATCGCATCGTACGCCTTCAGATAAGTGGCAGGGTTGCTGCGGGTACTCTTTCCGATAGGGTTCTGGTCAACAAACTCAACGTGACGGATGCTCTTCCAGTCGCCTTCCATCGATGTATATTCGCCTGGGGCATCTGCTACGAGGTCCAGACGACGGCGCATGGCAGGGTAGAGGATTCCCTTGATGAGCGAACTCTTGCCTGAGCCTGATACGCCGGTTACACAGGTGAATACGTTGAGCGGTATCTTCACGTCGATGCCGCGCAGATTGTTCATCCGGGCTCCCTTGATTTCGATATACTGGTTCCAGGCACGGTGGCTCGTTGGTACCTTTATCTCCTCGTTGTGGGTAAGGTACTTGATGGTATAACTCTCCGGATATTCAGCCAGCAGCTTTTCCTGTTCAGCCTTATCGGTGGTTGAATATTCTGATGACGGACCGGCGTAGACCACTCTTCCGCCCAGTCTGCCGGCATCGGGACCGATATCGATGAGATAGTCGGCAGCCCGCATAATCTCTTCGTCGTGTTCTACCACAACCACCGTATTGCCCAGTTGCTGCAGTTCTTTCAGCACCTTAATCAGTCGGGCGGTATCGCGGCTATGGAGTCCGATACTAGGTTCGTCGAGGATATATACGCTACCCACGAGCGATGAGCCCAGGTTGGTGGTCAGGTTGATGCGCTGACTCTCACCGCCGGAGAGGGTGTTGGAGAGTCGGTTGAGCGTAAGATAACCCAGACCAACATCCAGGAGGAACTGCAGGCGGTGGGTGATTTCGGTGAGCAGACGCTTGCTGATTTCCTTCTCATGCTCAGAGAGTTCCAGTTTTTTGAACCATTCGCTCAGGTTCACAATCGACATCTCAACCAGTTCGGTGATACTCTTTCCGCCAATCTTCACATAGTTGGCTTCCTTCCTGAGTCGGGTACCATGGCAGTCAGGACAAATCGTCTTTCCTCGGAATCGGCTCAGCATCACGCGGTATTGTATCTTATACTGGTTTTCCTTCACCATTCTGAAGAACTCGTCGATGCTCACCCTTTCCTGCTGTTTACGTTTCTTCTCGCCAGGCAGACCATGCCACAGCCAGTCCTTCTGCTGCTGAGTCAGTTCGAAATAAGGCTTGAAGATAGGGAAGTCGTATTCTGCAGCTCTGCGGATGAATTCCTTGAGCCACATACCCATCTTTTCGCCTCGCCAGCAAACCACACATCCGTCATATACGCTCATCGAAGTGTTCGGGATGACGAGTTTCTCATCGATGCCTATTATGCTGCCGAAACCTTCGCAGGTAGGGCAGGCTCCGAGAGGGGAGTTGAAGGCAAACATATTGTCGGTAGGCTCTTCAAACTGCATGCCGTCAGCTTCGAACCGGGTAGAGAAGTCGTAGCAGATATTGCTTGGCAGGAAGACGAGACGGCAGGCTCCATCGCCCTCATAGAAGGCAGTTTCGGCAGAATCCATCAGTCGGCTGATGTCATCCTTTTCATCGCTTACCGAAGCACGGTCGATGACCAGGAAGATTTCTTCATCCTTCTGCTGCATTCTCTTTCTCAGTTTATCGCCGCTTACTTCCAGCAGATCCTTGTCAGCCTGCTCCATGAAGTCTTCTATGCGCACGAACTCACCTTTTATATATATACGCGCGTAACCTTCCTGGTTGTACATCTCCAGCTGTTTGCCCAGACTGCGCCCTTCGATGACGTGGATAGGGGCGAGGATGACGAACCGGGTGCCCTTGGAATACTGTCGGGTGCAGGCGAGTACATCTTCGGTAGTATGGCGTTTCACCTCCTGTCCGCTGATAGGCGAATAGGTTTTTCCGATGCGTGCGTAGAGCAGTCGCAGGTATTCGTAGATTTCGGTGTTGGTGCCCACGGTAGAGCGTGGGTTGCGCGAAATCACCTTCTGTTCGATGGCGATGGCAGGAGGCAATCCCTTGATGAAATCACATTCCGGTTTGCTCATACGTCCCAGAAACTGGCGTGCGTATGAAGAGAGCGACTCCACATAGCGGCGCTGGCCCTCAGCATATAAGGTATCAAAAGCCAACGATGATTTTCCCGATCCGGAGACACCCGTAATGGCAACAAACTTGCCCTGAGGTATCTTCACATCGATATTCTTGAGGTTGTTGGCTCTTGCTCCTTTTATTTCTATATATTTTTCTTTTCCCATTTTCTTTACCTTTTTACCTTTTTACTTTTTACCCTTATTCATGGTGGTAAGGTTCACCTTTTATAATAGTACATGCGCGATAGAGCGCCTCTGTAAAGATAAGGCGCACCATCTGATGCGAGAAGGTCATCTTGGAGAGGGAGATCTTCTCGTTGGCGCGGTCGTAGACAGACTGTGAGAAGCCGTAAGGACCGCCGATGACAAAGACGAGCCTTCTTGCCGTGGCCTGCTTGCGCTCTATCCATTTGGCAAATTCGATGCTTCGGAATTCCAGTCCATGTTCATCCATCAGCACCACGGTATCCGAAGGCTGGAGGAGCTTCAGAATCAGTTCTCCTTCCCGTTCCTTCTGCTGCTGTTCGCTGAGACTCTTGGTGTTCTTGAGTTCAGGAATGGTTGTTATGTTGAAAGGCATATAATGGGTGACGCGCTCGGCATAATCCTTGATGCCCGCAATGAAATGCTTGTTTACGGTCTTTCCGACCAAAATGAGTTCTGTCTTCATTTCGTTGGCGTTTTCTTGCTATACACTTGAATTCTTCGTTCTTCACTTCTTCTCGTCCCTGTAATATCCTGTTCCTATTCTTTTCGGATTCTTCGGGAACCAGCCTTTCTCGCAGCGTTGTCTCTGTTCGAAGAGTTCACCGATGCTCCAAAGGCATGAAGCACCTACTACGCCCAGTATGGCAGAGAAGAGCACGTTGGCAACCAGGAAGGCAGCTCCTATGCAGATGATGCCTGCAACGAGGAAAACCCACCAATAGCGGGTGCCCGTATAATATTCCGTCTTCATAACGATAGGGTGAAAGATACCTATTATTAAAAAGGTGGATACGGCGATGATGACGCCCGTGTAATATACTTCCATATTCTATTGTTTTATATTTTGTTCATTCAACTTTTGCTATCTTACCAATACAATATTGCTAAATATTAGCCTTATTCTATTTTCAATTCCATTTCAAAGTGCAAAAATACAAAAAAAACTTCAAACATGTTTGGTTTATCAAATATTTTATATAACTTTGTACGCAAATAGAGAAATTATGCATTGTTTTCGTGCACATCCTTCTCGATAAGAATTAATTAATTACAAAATAGAATCAAACTATGGCTAATAACGCAGAATTGATCAAGCAGTGTGAAGAAAGAGCACAGCAGTGGCTCACACCTGCTTTTGACGAAGAAACTCGTAAGGAAGTAAAGGCAATGCTCGACGCAGAGAATAAGTCAGCCCTCGTTGATGCATTCTATCAGAACTTGGAGTTCGGTACTGGTGGTTTGCGCGGTATCATGGGCGCAGGTACCAACCGCATGAACAAGTATATCGTCGGCATGGCTACCCAGGGCTTTGCTAACTACATCCTCAAGGCTTTCCCTGGTGAGGAGAACCTTTCTGTAGTGGTAGGTCACGACTGCCGTAACAACTCCCGTCTCTTCGCTGAGACCGTAGCAGCCATCTTCTCTGCCAATGGCATCAAGGCTTATCTCTTCGAGAGCCTCCGTCCTACACCAGAGATTTCTTTCGCTATCCGCGAGCTCGGTGCCAAGGCTGGTGTCAACGTAACAGCTTCTCACAACCCTAAGGAGTACAACGGTTACAAGGCATACTGGAGTGACGGTGCTCAGGTTCTGGCTCCACACGATACAGGTATCATTGAAGAGGTGAACAAGGTAACTATCGACCAGGTGAAGTTTGAGGCTAACTGGGATAAGATCAAGATTATCGGTGGTGAGATGGATTACGACTACATGACAGCCGTTCATTCTGCTATGATTGACCAGGATGTCATCAACCGTCAGAAAGACCTCAACATCGTTTATTCAGCTATGCACGGTACAGGTCGTGTCATCGTTCCTCTCTGTCTGCGTTCTTGGGGC
The DNA here is from genome assembly GCA_021615735.1 of Segatella copri. Taxonomy (GTDB): domain Bacteria; phylum Bacteroidota; class Bacteroidia; order Bacteroidales; family Bacteroidaceae; genus Prevotella; species Prevotella copri_Q. The sequence continues at coordinate 11,224 of JAJWFY010000013.1, forward strand.
TTCCAGAATATCAATGTAGTTCCTGAGCAGATGGTTGTAGATGGTAACTTCCCAACAGTGGTTTCTCCTAACCCAGAGAATGCAGAGGCTATGACCCTCGGTATGAAACTCGGTACTAAGTTGAACGCTGACCTCGTGGTAGCTACCGACCCAGATGCTGACCGTCTGGCTATCGTTTGCCGTGATGACAAGGGCGAGTGGATGATCATCAACGGTAACCAGACAGCCATGATGTTCTGCTACTACATCATCGAGAACAAGAAGAAGTTGGGCAAGTTGAAGCCAACAGACTTCCTCGTAAAGACCATCGTAACAACAGAAGTTATCGCTGAGATTGCCAAGAAGAACCACGTAGAGTTGCGCGACTGCTACACCGGTTTCAAGTGGATTGCACGCGAGATTGCTATCTCTGAGGGCAAGCAGCAGTACATCGGTGGTGGTGAGGAAAGCTTCGGTTTCTTGCCATACGATAAGGTACGCGATAAGGATGCTCCTGCATCTATCTGCCTCATCTGCGAGATTGCTGCCTGGGCTAAGGATCAGGGCAAGACTCTCTACGATCTCCTGATGCAGATCTATGCAGAGTATGGCTTCAGTAAGGAGTTTACAGTAAACGTAGTTCGCCCAGGTAAGACGGGTGCTGACGAGATTAAGCAGATGATGGCAGACTTCCGTGCTAACCCTCCACAGGAGTTGGGTGGCAGCAAGGTGGTTACCTGGAAGGACTATCAGTCTTTGGAGGTTAAGCATGCTGACGGCAGCTTAGAGAAGCTCGATATGCCTGCTACAAGCAATGTACTCCAGTGGTTCTGCGACGACAATACCAAGGTAAGTGTCCGTCCATCAGGTACAGAGCCTAAGATTAAGTTCTATATCGAGGTTAAGGATCCTTCATTCAAGTGCGCTGGCTGCTACAACCGCTGCACAGCTGCTGCAATGGATAAGATCGAGGCTATCAAGAAGAGCCTGAAGTTGGATTAATTTCATAGGAAATCATATCATGGCGCTCCGGTAATTATTGCCGGAGCGCTTTTCGTTTCAGTAGCCGTTTATTCTTCTCGAAATAGGGTAGCAAGTTACCCTCATTATCATGTTTTTACAGAAAAAAAGCAAAAAGACTTGCATATTTTCTGATTTTTATTTACCTTTGCACCCATATTACAAAATTATAACATATAATTATACTCTTATGGGAGGCATTTTCGGAACTATTTCCAAGAAAAGCTGTGTCGCTGATCTCTTTTACGGCACAGATTACAACTCACATCTCGGCACACGCCGGGGCGGTTTGGCAACCTACAGTAGTGAGAAGGGCTTCGTGCGCTCTATCCACAATCTGGAAAGTTCATACTTCAGAACGAAGTTTGAACCTACACTCAACAAGTTTGAAGGAGCTACATCGGGCATCGGCGTGATTAGCGATACAGATGCCCAGCCACTCATCATGAACTCTCATCTTGGCCGCTTTGCCATTTGCACTGTAGCTAAGATAGTAAACAAGGAAGAACTTACTCAGCTTCTGCTCGAAAAGAACATGCACTTTGCAGAGATGTCTTCGGGTAGTACCAATCCAACTGAGTTGGTGGCTCTGCTTATTATTCAGGGTAAAACCTTCAGAGAAGGTATCGAAAACGTTTTCCATCACATCAAAGGTTCCTGCACCATGATGATCCTTACCGAGGATGGCATTATCTGTGCGCGTGACAGTTGGGGACGTACTCCAATCATCATCGGCAAGAAGGAAGGTGCCTATGCGGCTTCCAGCGAAACCACCTCGTTTCCTAACCTTGATTATGAAACAGCATATGAGGTAGGACCAGGCGAAATCGTGAAGATTAAAGCTGATGGCATGGAGCAGATCCGACCTGCCAACAAGAAGATGCAGGTTTGCTCTTTCCTCTGGGTTTACTACGGATTCCCTACATCTACCTACGAGGGCAAGAATGTAGAGGAGGCGCGTTTTACCAACGGCTTTAATCTCGCCAAGACCGATGATGTGGAGGTAGACTGCTGCAGCGGTATTCCTGATTCGGGTACGGGTATGGCGATGGGTTATGCTGCCGGCAAGGGTGTGCCTTACCAGCGTTGTATTGCCAAGTATACGCCTACATGGCCTCGTAGCTTTACTCCAAGCAACCAGAGCATGCGTTCGCTGGTAGCCAAGATGAAGCTGATTCCTAACAAGGCGATGCTGAAGGGTAAGCGAGTGTTATTCTGCGATGACAGTATCGTTCGTGGTACCCAGCTTCGCGACAATGTGAAGGTGCTTTTCGACCAGGCAGGCTTGAAGGAGTGCCACATGCGCATAGCGTGTCCTCCATTGGTATACGGTTGTCCGTTCATCAACTTCACTTCTTCAAAGAGTGATATGGAGCTGATTACCCGTCGCATCATCGAGAAGTTTGAGGGCGATGCCAACAAGAATCTTGAGAAATACGCTACCACCGGTTCTCCTGAGTATCAGAAGATGGTAGATGAGATTGCCAGCCAGTTGGGCTTGACTTCCCTGAAGTTCAACACCATCGAGCAGCTGGTAGAGGCCATCGGTCTTCCAAAGTGCCAGGTATGTACCCACTGCTTTGATGGCAGCAGCGCATATACTCTGAATGAGTTTGCTGATGAAGACTAAAATAAGAATATAAGTTCTTGATAGATTAGAAGATAGGTCTAGCGACCCCGCAAAACGCGGTGTAGCTAGACCTATTTTCTTTTATTTTATTTCTCGGCAAAATCATCTTTTGCATAAAATGTATTATTTTGCATAGAACGTAAACTTGTTCTTGTAATCTCTGTTCACGCAGATGGTTGCCTTGCGCTGGGAGAGATTGTATACCACCGACCACTGGGTATGGCTCGTTGGATTGCCTGGAGTTTCTGCCTGACTCACACCATTGAGCAGATTCATGGCTCCTTCCTCTGACAACTGGTTACTGTTCTGCTTGATGACGAATTCCATCATGTCGTAGCGGGTCTTGCCGTGGTTCGAGAGTTTCGGACCTTTATCTGAACATGCCATGGTTTCAGATACATAGAAGTTGCTGGCATAGCGCTTTTCTATCACCTCGCGGGTGTTTGGCAATACGTCAGGATATTTGAAATGAGTCTTTCCGTCTTCACCCGTATATTCATCGTCGATGTAAATCTTGCTTTGGTGATTCTTGTCATATACGAATTCTACGATGGCATAACGGCCCGTGGCATCTGCCATGTAGAAATGATAGTTGCCGTCATTATCCGGTATCCAGAGGTCATATCCGTCCAGAATCTTGAGAGCTTCATCTACCGTTCTTGCATGATCCAGCATCATGCGTAAGGCCAGGGTTGTAGTCAGTTTCTTGCCCGTGCTTGCCTGCTGGGTTGGCTTGCCGTCGAGATGGAGTACGGATACGGCAAAGCCTGCCTCGTTCATGCCGTCCATCAGAAGATATGGGAATGCCATGATATAGGAAAGGTCTTGCGTCTTATGTTTCTCAAACTGTTCCTTGTTATATAGGATGTAATGCCAGAGATCCTGCCGGTAACCTATCCAGTAGGCATCCACCATGCTGATGGATTTCAGTCCACCTTCTGGAGCCGTGCGAACCAGGGCTGCTGCAATCGGTTCATTATCGTGAGAATAGTCAAAGTTGCGCCCCATCAGATAATCACCAGTATCTGGTGTCGTAACAGCAAAGGCACTGCAGCCGGCATCCAGCTTGACTCTTGCCTTGAGCCAGGATGGTGTTTTGTCGCAGAGGGTTTTTAATACGGCACCAATCAGTTGGGTGTTGTCGGTAAGATTATAGCCTGATATGGTAGAGAGTTTGTAATCCTCCGTATAGTCAAGATAGAAGAATCTTCCGTCTTTCAAGTCCTGGATAGACCGGACCATCTCCAGTTTCTTGGCATCGGTCAGTAGACTGGCTGGTACGTCCTGATAGTGTGCCTTATTGTTTACTTCTGGGCTGTCATCATTGCTGCACGAAGATAGCAGAAACATACAGAATGTGATGCTGAAACTTAAGCATAAAAACAGAAACCATTGTATGTGCTTACTGTTGAAAGTGATATTCTTTTTCATACGTAATTAGTATTAAATGATTGATAAATGATTTGAATTTTCAAATGCAAAAGTAATGGAAAACCACTCTCGGTAGGGAGAAAAGTACACTGAAAAATGCTGATTTTTCTGGAATTATAAAAAAATATCCCTCAAAATACATCAAAACCAATCTTTTTTATTATTTTTGCAAGAAGAAAAAGCGATTCGTCTGTCTGTGCAAAATGATTCGTCAGTCAGGGCAAACCTGCCTCATCTGTCAATACGAAATAATTTATCTATCCATTATGAAAATGAAAGAAAAGAACGCAAAGAAATCTAAGATACATCAGTTAGGGTTCTCTTTCCTGAAGAGAGAATCTAATTACTTGGACCGCCAACGTCAAGCTATCCTTGTGTGTTTCTCCGTGATGCTCTCTTTGGGCATCCTGTCAAATATCCTGGGCTTTTCTGGAGCCTTTGATCCGTTTTTTACCGTGTCTAACATCGTTTTTCTGATAGTCGTGTTATCCTCCTTCATGGCTTATCTCTTCGGGAAAATCCCAATGGTGAGGGCAATCGTTTGTATCGCTATCGCCACCCAGTGCTTTATCGGAGCCGATATCCTCTACAGTGCCTTTATGCCTACGCTGAAAGATAACAGAATGGTGATTCTCATCAATATGCTTATCCTTTCAGGCAACATGTTTTTCTCGCTGGCGGCTTATCAGGCGCGTCTCACACGCTGGCTGGTGGGAATAGCTTTTGGGGTTTATATATTGAGTGTGATTGTAACGGGGGATGAATCGCTCATGGATTATTTCTTCATGATGATGCTCATATTGCTTTTTATCAGCGTGCTGAGTCTGGCTGTTGCCAGAAACGGTGAGTATCTTGTCAATGCGAACAGAACGTTGCAGCGTGATGAGGAAGAACTGCTCCAGGTGCTGAAGATAAACAAAAAGCAGATTAAGGCATACGTGGCTCTGGCGAAGGAAAGGCATGATGTTAAACTTACCGCGCATTTGCTGGATCTTCTGGGTGAGGCTTCGCAGAAGAATGTCATAGACAATGTGATGCAATATCTCCAGACCCGGGAATTGAGCAAACAGAACATAGAACGTGTCTTTCCCGAGTTGAGTGCCTCTGAACAGGAAATCTGTTACCTTATCCTGCAGAACAGAAAGCTGAGTGAGATTTGCACGCTGCTCAACAAGTCGGAATCGAACATCACTACCCAGCGGGCCAACATCAGAAAGAAGTTGGGAATGGGCTCTGCTGATAACCTGAAGAAGGTTCTGGAGAAGCGCATAGCTGAAAGCCAGTAGGCCGATGAGGCTGATACTGAACCATATCCTGTTATTTTCGGAAATTTTGAACATATTGTGATAAGATGTGAATAGTCTTTTATCACCGAAAAGCCGTACCTTTGCACCCAGATAATAAATGAAACGTAAATCAATAGAAATCATTAAGAAGAAATGAAGAAAATAATCATCTTATGTTTCGCGCTCGGAGCTTTCCATACTCTTGGCGCACAGGAGACGCTTACGCTCAGCCAGTGCCTGCAGATGGCAGTGGATAACAACCTGTCGCTCCAAAGCAGCCGAAACGAAATAGCTAAGGGAAAGTACGCTATAAGCGAAAATCAGGCTAAACTCTATCCGCAGATCAATGCGGTGGCTCAGCTCAACGACAACTTTACGCCGCCTGTCTCTGTTACCGACGGCTCGGCTTACGGCAAACCTTATAATGTAACCAAGACGTTGCAGTATAATGCTTCGGCGGGTGTACAATTGCAGATGCCGCTGTATAACCAGATGATTCTTACCGCCATCGATATCACCAAGATTGCCGATAAACTCAACCAACTCTCTTATGAGAAGGCGCGTGAAGACCTGATTGTGCAGACTGCCAAGATGTATTACATGGCGCAGAACACATCTAAGCAGATTCGTCTGACGGATGACAATATCAAGCGACTGGTAGAACTCAGAAACATCACCCAGGCTTTCTATGATAACCAGATGAGTCTGGAGGTAGATCTGAAGCGAGTGAATCTCAATATCGAGAACCTCACCGTGCAGCGCGATAACGCCATCGCCATGCTCGAACAGCAGTATACCATGCTCAAGTATGTGATAGATTATCCTGCCGAGAAGGAGATGAAGGTGACTGCCGTAGATCCGGGAAAGATAGAGATGGTGAAGGCTGACGGACTGGATACGGGACTCTATGAACTCCAGTTGCTGGAACAGAAGAAACTGCTCACCCAGAAGCAGACCAAACTAGCCAAGGACGGTTATCTGCCATCGCTCTCGCTGACTGGAAATCTGATGTATTCTGCCTTTACCGATAGGATTGATCACTGGATTCATTCGGGCGAATCCAACCACTGGTATGGTTCCAATGGTCTGGGCATCCAGCTGAGAGTGCCTGTATTCGATGGTTTTGAAAAGCGTTCTAAAATCAGAAAGGCGAAGATAGAGGAGGAGAATGCACGCATCGGTTACGAGGACGCCCTGAAGGGACTGCAGGCAAACTATATGAATGCGGTGAGCGAGGTGAACAACAGTCAGCGCAACTACAAGAAGCAGTTTGATAATTATACCATGGCGCAGGATGTTTACAACGTAACAGCCGACCAGTATAAGGAGGGTGTGGCTTCGATGACAGCGGTGCTGCAGGACGAGATGCGCATGAGTGAGGCGATGAACAATTATCTCACAGCTTACTATCGCTACAAGGTTGCCAATCTCTCGCTGCTCAAGCTGACTGGACAGCTCAACCAGATTTCGGTTGCTAAATAACGGAGAAGAATAAATCATTAAAAAATAAAATATAAACAGGAAAACGGGATGTAAAAAAGTTTACTTCATATTCCCTGATTCCAAATTACAATATAACTATGGAACAGAACGAAAATAAAAATGTAGAAACAGCAGAGGCTACACAGGTATCTCACGAAGAAACCAGGAAGAAACTGAAGAAGCAGCGCGTAAGACAGATTGTTGCCAGTCTTATCGGTGTTGCCATTCTGGCTTTCGGACTCTGGAAAATCGTATGCCTCTTCCTCGATTATAACTCTAACGAAACGAGCAATGATGCTCAGATAGAGCAATATATCTCACCGGTTAATCTCCGTGCATCCGGCTATATCGCCAAGGTATGCTTCAGAGAACATCAGGAAGTACACAAGGGAGATACCCTCCTTGTGCTCGACGACCGGGAGTATCGTATCCGTCTGATGGAGGCTGAAGCAGCCCTCAAGGATGCCAAGGCAGGAGCCAATGTCATCAACGCTACAGAGCAGACCACCGAGACATCAGCTTCTATCTATCAGGCATCTATCGATGAAATAAATGTACGACTTGCCAAACTTGCCAAGGACTGCGAACGCTATCGCAACCTGGTAGAAAAAAAGGCGGCTACTCCTATCCAGCTCGAACAGCTGGAGGTGGAATATGCTGCTACCAAGAAGAAACTCGAAGGGGTAAAGAAGCAGCAGGCTGCTGCCTATAAGGGAGTAAACGAGGTAACTACCCGCAAACAGAATGTGGCTGCCTCCATCGAGCGTGCCGAGGCTGCCGTAGAGATGGCAAAGCTGAATCTCTCTTACTGTGTGGTTGTGGCCCCTTGTGATGGTAAACTGGGTCGCCGCTCTATCGAGGAGGGACAGATGGTAAATGCAGGAACCACCATTACCTACATCATTCCAACCAACAACAAATGGGTGATTGCCAACTATAAGGAAACCCAGATAGAGAATCTCTATGTAGGACAGAAGGTGCGTATGACCGTAGATGCCATCAGTAACAAGGAGTTTGAGGGTACGGTGACCGCTATTTCTGGTGCTACCGGTTCGAAATATTCGCTGGTACCTACAGACAATTCGGCTGGTAACTTTGTCAAGATTCAGCAGCGTGTGCCTGTAAGAATCGATTTCAACAACCTCAGCAAAGAGGATAATGAGCATCTTGCTGCCGGCATGATGGTGGTTGTCAAGGCTGAGAGAAAGTAAAAAACAGCTAGATGGAAATGAAGTAATATATGGAAGAAGAATATAAGAATTATCCGTTTTATGATTGGGTGCCCAAACCGCTCGGCATCATCTTCATGATCATCCTCTTTGTGCCGATGATTACGATGAGTGGTGTCTATTCTGCCAACAGCGGCGAGATGATGAGCGGGCTCGGCATCCAGTCGGAATACATCGCCTTTGCGGGCTTCTGCACCTCGATAGGAATGGCGGCTTTCTCGCCGTTCTTCTATGAACTGGTGTGCATCCGTAGAGAGAAGATGATGTGTATCGTGGGCTTCTCCATTCTCTTTATCCTCAGTTTTGTGTGTGCCCAGACCGACTCTCTGTTTATACTCGGACTGTGCAGTCTGCTGATGGGTTTTGTCCGTCAGACGCTGCTGATGGCGCATCTCTTCGTGCTCATCAGATACGGTTTCGGAATAGAGGCTACGAGGAATATCACGCCGGGATGTGAGCCTACTACCGAGGAAGCATGGGATGCGGTAGATTCGGAGAAGATGGTTTCGCAGCCGGTCATCTATCTCTTCTTCATGATTATCGGACAGTTGGGAACCTGGCTAACGGCATGGCTTGCCTATGCCTATGAGTGGCAGTATGTTTATCATTTCATGATGGCATTCATGCTGGCAGGCATCATCATCGTGTTCTTCACCATGCCTTATCATGAGTATCCGATGCCTAAGTTCCCGATAACGATGTCGAAGTTTGGCAATGTTACGGTGTTCAGTATCATGCTCTGTTCGTTTGCTTATGTCATGGTTTTCGGCAAGACACTCGACTGGTTTGATGATCCAACCATCCGTTTCTCTTCGGTGGTCTGTCTTATCTTTACCGCTCTGTTCATCTATCTGGAGAAGACGCGGCGTTCACCTTATTTCATCATGGAGGTGTTCCAGCTCAGGGTCATCAACTACGGCATCCTGCTCTTCTTCCTGCTGATGGTCTGCAATTCGAGCGCCATGTTTGTCAACGTGTTCACCAATGTGAGCATGAAGATAGATAACTGGCAGAACGCCACGCTAGGCAACTGGGTGATGGTGGGCTATACCGTGGGACTGATATTCGCCGTCATCGCCCGAGCCAAGAATGTTCACCTGAAGTGGATGTACTGTCTGGGCTTCCTCTTTATCGGAGCCTATGCGCTGTACATGTATTTCGAGGTACAGAACGACGGTATGTATGAGCGTATGAAATGGCCTATCATTATCCGTTCTACGGGAATGATGCTGCTCTATTCGCTCATCTCCACGATAGCCAACCAGCGCATGCCTTACCGCTTCATGTCAACCTGGGTTTGCATCATGCTTACCGTTCGTATGGTCATTGCCCCTTGCATCGGCTCTGCGCTCTATACCAATGTGCTTCAGCACAGACAGCAGTATTATGTAACCCGCTTTGCCCAGGAATACGACCGCACGAGCATCGAGACGGCGAAGACTTACGACCAGACGGTGAAAGGCATGCAATATCAGGGCAAGAGTGTAACCGAGGCGCAGAATATGGCTGCCATGAGTACGAAGGGAAAGGTACAGGTACAGGCCACGCTGGTGAGTATCAAGGAGATGGCTGGCTGGACCTTCTACGGCTGTCTGCTGTGTGCCGGACTGATGCTCGTTCTCCCTTGGCGCAAGCGCAATATCGGGGAACTGACGCGTGAGTATCTGCTGAAGAATGTAGATGTGAAATCCCTTGGAAGAAGGTAGGGGAGTGCTAAAATATCATAAAAGATACAGGCTGCTCATCTGATGAATGGATATTTTTGTTATCTTCGCAGTTAAATCTGAAGATAACAGACCCATATTCATCATGAAAATAACAGATAATATCATCATATATGAGGCTCATGAGTTTCCTCAGCTGTTGATGCAGCCTTTCTACTCCGACTATGTCGGAATCGTAATCTGTCATCAGGGGATGTTCCGTTTCTGCGTAGACGGAACATCCTTTGTTGCATCTGAGGGTGAAACCGTTTTCCTCTCCAAAGGAGTGATGTTTCATGTGCAGGAAACGGGCAAGAACCTTAAATATACCCTTCTTTTTTACCGTGCTGAACAGATTCGTCACATGTTGGGCAATACCGTGGTTACCATGCGTCTTTATGCTACGATTTATCCCAAACCCTGCCATGTCAGGACGACGGGTTATGAGGATATGCTCACTTCTTATGCCCTGATGCTGAGGAAACTGGAGCTGGAAAAAGAGAAGAGTGGTGAACTGGATGCCTATTGTGTGCATGAGCAGAAACTGTTACTGATGGCTGTTACGTACCGTTTGTGCAGCATCTTCTCGGCATCGTTCAAGGCTGCCGGCAAGGAGATGGAACGGAAGATTGCCATCTTTGAGTCGCTGGTGCTGCTGATAGAGAAGAATTATATGCGTGAGCGCAGTGTGGCTTTCTATGCAGACGAACTCTGTCTTACACCGAAATATCTGTCGGTACTGGTCAAGTCGGTTTGCGGTCAGACGGTCCAGCAGTTGCTTTTCAAGGCGATGATCCGTCGCAGTATCTATCTGATGAAGAACACCACGAAGACGATACAGCAGATAGCCAATGAACTCAGTTTTCCCAATGCTTCAGCCTTCGGAACCTTCTTCAAGAAACATACCGGTCTGTCGCCTAAGCATTACCGTAATTGGGAAGAGGGGAATGAACCGCCTTCTTTCAAATAAAGATTTCAGCCTATACCTATAAAATAAAAAAGGGACAGAGGAATTGTGCTGTCCCCTGTCCCGAAACTGTGATATAACTAAAACAACTGAGCGAAAGCTTCGGCTGTCTTTCCTGTATAGGTCTTCATCTCTGTAACCGGCTTGTAACCGAAATCCTTGAAGGCAAGGAGCTGTGTGGCAACAAACTGGTGGTCGTCAGAGATGCAAGCCTGTAACTTAATATTACCCATGCTGATGGCAGAAACAGGGAAGTTGCTGATCGCTGTTTCTACATCCTTTGGGGCTGCACTGAGGATATTCTCAAGCTTTCTTCCATCCTCTGCAGAATATTCCTTCTCTTTTATCTTAATCACACTGTTGGTAGGTTGATAGATGAGCTTGACAGTCAAACCCAAGAAACCTTTCTTTACCTGTACATCCTGGAGTGCCATAACATCAGCACCCATCTCTAAATGATTAATCTTTGCCATAATTTTATACTGTTATTTGCTTATTCTTAATTCTTGAAAAATAATATATATTGAACTGTTTTTTGTTTTGAATAGGGGTGTAACCAGTCTTATCGCATATCTTAGAAAAGATGCGATAAACCTATATGAAATTTTAAAAAGAGAAAAGAATAAGCACTAACAGAGCAGATGTCGCAGGCAAATGACATAATACTTGCTGGCGACATCAAAGTGGATTGGGGCAGTTTCCTGTCGGAAAGGCTCCATGCCACCTTCTATAGCTGATAAAAGGGATGATAAATAACGGATTCTATTTGTAAGCAATCTACTGGCAGTCTGACTGTTGTGCATGTTGCCACTTGGCAATAAGCGCTGCGGACGGCTGCTACAGATGCGGTAAGCAAGCTGTGAGGCGTTTTCAAGTTGTGCCTCAGGCTGGCTCTTGTCATACTCAACCTTCGCCAAGCCATCTTTCTTATGGTTTGCCTCTTCGGTATAAGAATCCTCGGGAGTAAAAGAAATAGAGGCAGCAGATACCTCTCCATAGCCTGAGAAGACCATAGACACCAGAAAAAGAATGTATAGTATCAACTGCCTCATATTAAATATATTATGGTGTCAGGATGAACGCCCGACACCGGGAATGATTAATAGCTTCTTGCGATGATGACACGGGCTACGGCAGGCTTGCCGCTTACCATGTCGACACCTGGAGTCTGCTCGTAAGCGAAAGGCACGCAGCGGATGGTTGCCTGAGTCTCCTCCTTAATCTTAGCCTCGGTCTCGGCTGTACCGTCCCAATGGCAGAGGAAGAAACCACCGTTCTTCACACGCTCCTTGAACTCCTCGTAGTTGTCGCACTCATAAACGTGAGCATCACGGTAAGCACGAGCCTTCTCGAAGATATTCTTCTGGATGTCTTCCAACATATTCTTTACGCGCTCTACGATACCGTCGAAGCTTACGTTCTCCTTCTCCAAGGTATCACGGCGCATAATCTCGATGGTGTTGTTCTCCAAGTCACGGCCACCCATAGCCAGACGAACAGGAACACCCTTCAACTCATAGTCAGCGAACTTGAAGCCAGGACGCTTGGCAGGGTTGTCATCATACTTCACGGTGATGCCCAACTCGCGGAGCTGGTCGATGACAGGCTGCAACTTAGCAGTAATCTGAGCCAACTGCTTGTCGCCCTTGTTGATAGGAACGATAACCACCTGGATAGGAGCCAGCTTTGGAGGCAATACCAGACCGTTGTCATCGCTGTGAACCATGATGAGGGCACCCATCAGTCGGGTAGAAACACCCCATGAAGTAGCCCATACATACTCAGGCTTGTTCTCCTTGTTCAAGTAGGTTACATCGAAACTCTTGGCGAAGTTCTGACCCAGGAAGTGAGAAGTACCACTCTGGAGAGCCTTGCCATCCTGCATCATTGCCTCGATGGTATAAGTGTTCAGGGCACCTGCGAAACGCTCAGTCTCACTCTTCACACCCTGCAATACAGGAACGCCCATGTAGTTCTCTGCAAAATCAGCGTAAACCTTGAGCATCTCCTGAGCCTTTGCCTCAGCCTCTTCCTTGGTAGCATGAGCGGTATGGCCCTCCTGCCAGAGGAACTCAGAAGTACGGAGGAACGGACGGGTACGCATCTCCCAACGCATTACGTTACACCACTGGTTGCAGAGGATAGGGAGATCACGCCATGAATGGATCCAGTTCTTATAGGTGTTCCAGATGATGGTCTCAGAAGTAGGACGGATGATGAGCTCCTCATCGAGCTTTGCGTTAGGATCAACCTCAACCTCTTTGCCATCCTCTGTAGAACGGAGGCGATAGTGGGTAACTACGGCACACTCCTTGGCGAAACCTGCCACGTGCTCAGCCTCACGAGAGAAGAAACTCTTCGGGATGAGGAGAGGGAAGTATGCGTTCTGTACACCTGTCTGCTTAAACATCTTGTCGAGCTGCTGCTGCATCTTCTCCCAGATAGCGTAACCGTATGGTTTGATAATCATACAACCACGAACTGGTGACAACTCAGCGAGATCAGCCTTTACTACCAAATCATTGTACCACTGACTGTAGTTGTCAGCGCGCTTGGTTAAATTCTTGAGTTCTTTAGCCATATTGCTTTTTTCTATTTATTTTGTTTTTTATTTCTTCTGTTATATATATTAAGGTATAAGCATGAGCCTTCATCATCTGCTGGCGGCAGTTCATCTGTCTGCAGATGTCTGAAATCCTACTTTTAGGGATTTTCCACCCCCAAATAGGTGATTTCCTAGCTCTATTTCGACAAATACCCTTAAATTTGCATGCAAAAATACAAAAAAATATTAGAAAACTCTCCATTATGGAGAAAAAAGAGTTATCTTTGCAATTAAATAACATAAATATAGGAGATTTTAAAATGAAAAAGACTAATTTTGCAGTTGCAGGCCTCTCTTTGTGCTTGCTTTTCTCAAGTTGTGGAACCAATCAGAAGACTGGTACAGCAGTAGGTGCCGGTTCTGGTGCAGCTCTGGGTGCTATCGTTGGTGGATTGCTCAATAATAGCCATCGTGGTACAGGTGCTCTCGTAGGTGCTGCTATCGGTGCAGCTGTTGGTGGAGGTGCTGGTAACCTTATCGGAAAGCATATGGATAAGGTAAAGGCTGAGGCTGAACGGGTGAAGAATGCACAGGTTGAGACTGTAACAGATGCCAATGGCTTGTCTGCCGTTAAGGTAACATTTGCTTCTGGTATCCTCTTCCCAACTAACGGTTCTACTCTCAGCAGCAGCGCAAAGACTGATTTGGCTCAGTTTGCCGGTGTATTGAAGAACAATACCGACTGCGAGGTTTCTATCCAGGGTTATACCGATGCTACAGGTAATGATGGTATCAACTTGCCATTGAGCCAGAAGCGTGCTGAGGCAGTTTACAACTATCTCGCTTCTTGCGGTGTTACCAGCCGTCAGGTAAAGAATGTTCAGGGTTTTGGTTCTGCTAACCCTGTTGTTAATACTACTGCTGCTTGCGCCCAGAACCGTCGTGTAGAGGTTTACATGTATGCTAGTCAGGCTATGGTTAACGCAGCCAACAACGGTACATTGAAGTAATAACTTTCATGCTCCCGGAAGGGAAAAAATAAATAGATGATTTTGAATAAAATCAAGAATATAGTAAAATGGGTGGTGGTGCTGTTTTTCAGTACCACCATTCTTGCTGTAGTGGCATATAGATTCATTCCTGTATATGTCACTCCTCTGATGTTTATCCGATGCTTCCAGCAAGTAGCTGATGGAGAGAGTATTACCCTGCATCATCATTGGGTTTCGATGGATAAGATTTCGCCTCACATGCCAGTGGCGGTAATGGCGAGCGAAGATGCGAGATTCCTGAAGCATCACGGTTTCGACTTCAATGCCATCGAGAGTGCGGCGAAGAATAATGCACGTGGTGGAAAGGTGCATGGAGCCAGTACCATCAGTCAGCAGACTGCTAAGAATGTCTTCCTGTGGCCTGGCCGTTCATGGACCCGCAAGGGATTTGAGGTCTACTTTACCTTCCTCATCGAAATGATGTGGAGCAAGCAGCGCATCATGGAGGTTTATCTCAACAGCATTGAGATGGGACCGGGTATCTATGGTGTGGATGCGGTTGCAGAATATCATTTCGACAAGAAAGCGAAAGATCTGTTTCGTGGCGAGTGTGCGCTGATAGCAGCTACACTTCCTAATCCGCGCAAATTCAGTTCGCTGCATCCTAGCGCTTATATGAAGAAGCGCCAGCGACAGATAGAACATCAGATGAGATTTATCCCTACCTTCCCTCGTGAGGGCGAAGATTTTGACCCGGGCACGGCTGTGGGAGGATATAGGGGGAAGTAATACTTAGTTGATAGTTTATAGTTGATAGGGGTGACCTTAAAATAGTTTTTTGCCTCAAATATTGATTCATGGATTTACTGAAAGACTTGAACGAAGCGCAGCGTGCTGCGGTAGAATATATTGACGGACCTTCGCTGGTGATAGCCGGTGCAGGTTCGGGTAAGACGCGTGTGCTTACTTATAAGATAGCTTATCTCCTGAGCCAGGGAATGAAACCCTGGAGCATCATGGCGCTCACCTTTACCAACAAGGCGGCAAGGGAGATGAAGGAACGTATCGGAAAACTGGTGGGAAATGATCTCGCCCAGCATCTCTATATGGGTACCTTCCACAGCATCTTCTCCCGAATCCTGAGAGCGGAGGCTGAGCATATCGGCTTCAACAACAACTTTACCATTTATGATGAAAGTGACTCGCGCTCGCTGATCAAGGCGATAGTGAAGGAGATGGGGCTGGATGATAAGAAGTATAAGCCTGCTGCCGTTCATGCCAAGATTTCGATGGCGAAGAACAACCTGATGAGTGCTGCAGCTTATGAGAGCGATGCGGCTATCTTCGAGCAGAACAAGCGTGCGCAGATGCCTGAGGTTGGTAAGATTTTCGTGGCTTACGTGCAGCGCTGCAAGCAGGCCAATGCCATGGATTTCGATGATTTGCTGACGCTTACCTATCAGCTCTTCAGGGAACATGAGGATATTCGCCACAAATATGCCGCCCGCTTCGATTATGTCCTGGTGGATGAGTATCAGGATACCAATCACGTTCAGATGTCTATCGTCATGCAACTCTGTCAGGAGAAGCAGCGTGTTTGTGCCGTGGGTGATGACTCGCAGAGTATCTATAGTTTCCGTGGTGCCAATATCGATAATATTCTCAACTATCAGCGCCAGTTTCAGGGAACGCGTCTCTTCAAACTGGAACAGAACTACCGTTCTACCCAGACCATCGTTGAGGCGGCTAACAGTCTGATCAAGCACAACCGCAACCAGATTCCTAAGGATGTGTTCAGCGAGAATGCGAAGGGTGAGAAGATTCAGTATAAGCCTGCTTACAGCGACAAGGAAGAGGCGGCGATTGTGGCGAAGGACGTGAAGCGTATCAAGCGCGAGGATGGTTGCCAGTATAATGACTTTGCTATTCTCTACCGCACCAATGCCCAGAGCCGCAGCTTCGAGGAGGAGTTCAGAAAGCAGGGTATTCCTTATCGCATCTATGGCGGACTGAGTTTCTACCAGCGTAAGGAAATCAAGGATATCATAGCCTATTTCCGTCTGGTGGCGAATCCGGATGATGAAGAGGCTATCAAGCGTATCATCAACTATCCGGCACGCGGAATCGGTGCTACTACGGTGATGAAGATAGCTGACTGTGCCCATCAGAACCTGGTGAGCTTCTGGGAGGTAATCGGTGCCCCTGAGCAGTATGGACTGGCGGTAAACAAGGGAACGATGAACAAACTGGAAACCTTCAGATTGCTGATTTCTTCGTTTATCGAACGGGCTCAAACTACGGATGTCTATGAATTGGGTGATGCTATCATCAAGGAGAGTGGTATCAGTCAGGATATCATGTCGGGTAAGGATGCCGATGATCTGGCACGTCAGGAGAATCTGGAGGAATTCTTGAGCGGTATGTCTGCATTCGTGGAGGAATGCCGTGAAGAAGGTAGGTTTGATGAACTCTTCCTGCAGGATTATCTGCAGGATGTAGCGCTGCTTACTGATGCTGACAGCGATGGTGATAAGGATGAACCTCGTGTTTCTCTGATGACGGTTCATGCAGCCAAGGGTCTGGAGTTTCCTACGGTATTCGTGGTTGGTTTGGAAGAGAATATCTTCCCAAGTCCGCTTTCTGCTGCTTCGCTCAGAGAACTGGAGGAGGAACGGAGATTGCTTTACGTAGCCATTACGCGAGCTGAGAAACATTGTATCCTGACGAACGCCAAGAACCGCTGGCGATATGGCAAGATGGAGTTTGATAATCCGAGTCGTTTTATCGATGAGATTGACGGCAAGTTGATTGATTGCCAGGATGAGGCTGGTGGAAGCTTGTTTGGCTCTATGTCTGACCAGCCGGAGTGGGCGAGAGCGCAACGTCCTCGCAGACCGTGGGAGGATGCTGAGCAGCCTAGATACAGTAGCAGGTATCAGAATTCCAAACCGGTAGCATCGCAGTTTGTAGCAGATCCTAAGCCTTCTCCCTTTGATGATGAACCGGAGACTTCACGTACTTCCGGACGCTCGTCAGTTTCCGGACGCTCATCTCTCTCTGAAGGTAATTTCAAGTCTGTTAGAGCGCTGAATGCAGCTAAGCGTTATATGGAGACGCATTCTTCTCATTCTGCTTCTCGCGGTACTGGATCTTCTGCAGCATCAGTTTCTTCTTCTACAGCTTCATCTGCTGGCAGTTCTTCTTGTGGTTTGCAGGAGGGAATGAAGATTGAACATCAGCGTTTTGGACGGGGAACGGTATTGAAGATTGAAGGTACTGGTGAGAATACGAAGGCTACGGTTGAGTTCGTTCATTCTGGCACCAAACAGCTTCTGCTGAAATATGCCAAGTTTACGGTAGTAGATTAAGTTCAGTAGTCTGATTTTGCGTTTTTAATAATATATTAGGACTCTTTAGTATGCTAAAGTACTAAAGAGTCTTAATTTTTTGTGTAATTATTTGTTCTTCTTGTAACTTTTGTTTATATTTGTAGCATATTTACGAACGATATGCAAAAAAGAGTTTAATATTTAACTTATAAACAGAACGATTATGAAGAAATTAATGATGATGGCAGTTCTTCTGCTTGCTGGTGTTGGAAGCGTAATGGCACAGAGCGATTACAAGCGTGGTATCTTTAACCATGTAGGTCTTAACGTGGGTGCAGGTACCGAGGGTATTAGTGTTGGTGTGGCTGCTCCTGTTACTAACTTCCTTGAGGTTGAAGCTGGTGTTAACATCATGCCATCTTTCAAACTGTCTGGTGATTTGGATGTAGATGTCAATACCAGTTCTTTGCCACAAGTGCCTGGTGTTTCTTATCCACCTGCGGCAACCATTCATGCAGAAGGTTCATTCGACCGTACCACCTTTAATGTAAAGGCTAATCTGTATCCTTTCGGTGGAGGCAGCAAGTTCTTTATCGCTGCAGGTTTGTCAATTGGTGGTGAGAAGATTGCCGAGGTTACCGGTTCTTGCGATGAATTGCGTGACTTCTCAAAGGACTTGCCTTCTCAGACTTTGAAGGATCAGTTCCGTAAGGCTGTGACAGCCAACTTGGGTGGTTACAACTTGGAACTCGATGAGAACTATAACCTTCAGGGCGATATTCGTTGCAAGAATGTTCGTCCATACCTCGGTTTAGGTTTCGGTCGTCTGGTTCCTAAGAACCGTATCGGTATGCGCTTTGAGTTGGGTTGCCAGTTCATGGGCAAGCTCAAGGTTTACCAGAATGGTAATGAGATAGATATCAATAAGGCATTGGAAGATGCTGGTGAGGATGATCTCTCTAAGTTCGTAAAAGACTTGAAGGTTTATCCTGTTTTGAAGCTTTCATTCACAGGTAGAATCTTATAATAAAGATAGAGACTTATAAAAATAGATTGGGCAAGGCCATCTCTGGTCTTGCCCTTTTTGTTCTATATACTATAAATTGAAAAAGCGTCCCCGCAGTAGCCTCACGGTCACTACAGGGACTTATAATTACTAACATCTAACTTTAGCATTTTTGTTTAAACTTAAAAACAAATTCTTTATGAGAGTAATTTCTCCATTATCTATAAACATAAACCAAGTATCTCATATATTGCAAGTAACTTGTATCCTGCAAATATCTTGTATTCTTAAATGCAAGTTCTTAGAAAAGTTAAACCCATAGACCAGTATCTCTACTAATATCTTGATTATTTTTATTTTATTGCTTTTTGTCTGTTTAATATTTAATACTTTTAAGTTCACAATGCAAAGATATAAAAAAAATGGGTAAACTCCAAATTAATTTTGCTTTATTTTGTATTAAATGGCTTTTATTGTACTTATGCGGCGGTTTTTAAGGATTAACCGGCAAAGTTAAAGAGGGTGTATCATAAACAATCAAATGCTTTATGATACACCCTCTTTCTCAGGATTCTGAATATTGTCGTGTTTATAACGCTTCGTCTTCAGGACGTGGCATCTGTGTCTGGGGCTTCTGTTTCTTGCCTGACTTCATGAATAGTTTCTTCTTCTTGAGCCATGCAGCCTTGCGTATTTCGTATTCTTCGCGATGACGCTCCAAAAAATTATCAGCCATGTTTCGTTTCCTTTTTTACTTTGCGTTATGAATGCTTATTCTTCTTTAAACTTACTGTAAATCACCTTTATCTGTATAGGACTTGTCTCCTTGCCGTTGCTGTCGGTGGTTATTACACCTCTTTTCAGTCGGGTAGAAGCGAGTGACATATCGTGATTAATCTTGGAGATGACGGTAGTATAGCCCTGTGTGGTTGTGATGACGTTTACAGGAACCAGCACTACTTTATTCCAGTTTTCCCCCTTGCCCTTGTTCTTATACATGGCAGAAACCAGGTTGGCGATGTTCTGGAATGTATAGGCATTCTTGTAGGTGCCGGTACTGCTGTAGCTTGCCGTATAAGAAGTACGGTTGTCAGCCAACTTGCTCTTTTCGAAGAACGACTGCAAACTGTCTTTCTGAACCATCAGGATGGTGCTTGGTGTAGCAAAGTTGTATGGGTTGTCTTCGTCTGCATTGTTGAGTCGTGGGAAGGAGATGGTAGCTGTGTTGAGCGTATCCTTCTCATGACCCTTCATGATGTCATCGATAGGAAGAGTAACCTCGGTGAAGATACCGGCAGGCGACTTGAGGTAAGTCCAGTCCTCCTGACTTGCCAACTTCTTCAAGTTCTCGGTATCATTCTCAATCTTGTTGAGCTGCAATACCTCTTCTGTACCATCAAAACGGTTGTATCCGATTCCAGTACTGTCAGTAACGCCGTCCTTTGCCTTGATGGTCTTTTTCCAGTAGAAGATAAGCTCTGTATTCCAAATCTTAGCCATGTTACCCGTACCACCTACATTCTTGATGTAGAAGCCAGGGCAGACGTTGTGCAGGAACTTGAAGTTGGTCTTGAAGTACTTTGGATGCTCTGCGTATGTCTGCAGGATGTAAGATCCATAGTTCTTATAAGTCTTACCATCTTTCTTGTACTCCTTGTTTAAGTAAATCTTGAAGTTCTTGACGTCTGATGTATTGCTCAAGTTGTAATTACTGCTCCAATGCGGGTTGTTTTCGTTTACCCAGCCGTTCTTGAAGGCATCATAATTAGAGTAATATTCCTGATCCTCTCTCATCGGCTCGGTCATCTCATAGGCTGTCACCTTCATTGGGGCGATGGTATCACCGTAGCTGGCGTTGTAAGAAACAAGGAGGTAGCATGAGTCGGCTTCGATAGAACCATTGTTTGCCTTCTTGATATCTAGTGTATCTACAGAGAAAGTAGGCAATACGCCCAACTGGGTCATGTAGTCGCCCTTTACATAGTTGCCGGTTTCCGGGTCTTTCATCTTTCCGATGAGCCCCGTGTTGTTGCGGCTCAATACGGAATCTGCTACTATAGACTTTGTGGTAACATTGAACGCTGAGTTAGAAATGTTAATGTTGTCTATCTTATTAGTGATGCTACCACCAATTCCCTCGGTGGTATCATCACATGCAGCGAAAGTAAGCGCTGCTATTACTAATACTGTTAAGAGTCTTAAAATTTTCATTATCCTTGTATGTATGTGTCTCTGTTGTCGGAATTTTATTCTGCGTCAGGACAAACCTTGTTGATGAAGTCTGCGTATGGCTCCTGGATATCTTCTCCCGGATAAGTCAGTACAGGCTTGTTCTTCTCCTTCGCATAATCAAAGAGAATCTGGGTAGCTTCTTCTTCACCTTCTACCACACCGTCGCTATAGTCGATGGCGAGTTTGCCGAGCTCAATGAAGTCGAAGTCGTCCTGATAGCCGTCGAGCAGTTCAGACTTGGCATCGCGGAAGGCAACGCAACGTTTGAAGTTGGTACCCAGTTCACCCTTGAGTTCGTTGGTATAGAGAGCGGTAATTACCTTTGATTCTGCAAATGAA
The DNA here is from genome assembly GCA_021615735.1 of Segatella copri. Classification (GTDB taxonomy): domain Bacteria; phylum Bacteroidota; class Bacteroidia; order Bacteroidales; family Bacteroidaceae; genus Prevotella; species Prevotella copri_Q. The sequence continues at coordinate 32,394 of JAJWFY010000013.1, forward strand.
GGCTCTTCGCTGTAGGCTGTCTTTACATAGAATGGCACTACTGCGCTAGCCCAACCCTGGCAGACGATTACGTCAGGCTGCCAGCGGAGCTTCTTTACGGTTTCCAATACACCACGTGCAAAGAAGATAGCTCTTTCTCCGTTGTCGGCATATTCCTTTCCGTTTTCATCGGTGCCCATCTGGCGGCTCTTGAAATAGTCGTCATTATCGATGAAATAAATCTGCTGTCGTGTTGTTGGTATAGATGCAACCTTGATGATTAGCGGATGGTCTGTATCATCTATGATAAGGTTCATACCAGACAGGCGAATGACCTCGTGCAATTGTCCGCGACGCTCGTTGATGGTGCCCCACTTAGGCATGAAGGTGCGGATCTCAAAACCTGCTTCCTGCATCTTCTGAGGCAGTTCGCGTCCCATGATTGACATGTGAGACTCGGCTACGTATGGGTCGATCTCCTGATTGATAAATAATACTTTTTTTGCCATAAAATTTAAATTTTATTCTTACGAATTACGTGCAAAGGTACAAAAAAAACTTCAAATAGGGGCATTTTTTCTCCGAAATTCATTATTTTCGGCAATAATTCGCATATTTTTAGGTTTTTTCTTTCTCATTTGAGAAAAAAGTTGTTATTTTGCACCCGAAAACAGATTATGACGATGAAAGTATTCAATAAGATTGTTGACCTCCAGAACGAACTCTTCATGTGTCGTAAGGAGGGAAAGGAAATCGGCCTTGTGCCAACTATGGGTGCGCTGCATGAGGGTCACGCCTCTCTTGTTAAGCGCAGTGTAAAGGAAAATGGCGTGACTGTAGTTTCTGTGTTCCTGAATCCTACACAGTTTAATGATCAGGGTGACTTGGATCGCTATCCTCGTACCCTCGATGCTGACTGCAAGCTCTTGGAGGCTTGTGGTGCTGACTATGTGTTTGCACCATCGGTGAAGGAGATGTATCCTACACCAGATACACGCCACTTTGAGTTTCCACCTGTTTCTACCGTGATGGAGGGTGCCAAGCGCCCGGGTCATTTCAATGGTGTATGTCAGGTAGTGAGCCGTCTTTTCTATATCGTTCGACCAACCCGTGCTTATTTCGGTGAGAAGGATTGGCAGCAGATTGCTGTCATCAAGCAGCTCGTGAAGTACATCAACAGCGATGTGCAGATTGTGGAGTGTCCTATCATCCGTGATGAGGATGGTTTGGCTAAGAGCAGCCGTAATACTTTGCTGGCTCCTGATGAGCGTGCCATTGCGCCAAACATCTATAAGGCCCTGAAGGAGAGTGTGGAGTATGCCAAGACTCATACCGTACAGGAAACTCACGATAAGGTGGTTGCCGACATCAATGCTGTAGAGGGTCTGGAGGTAGAGTATTTCCAGATTGTGGATGGCGACAGCCTGCAGGATGTTTCTTCATGGGAGGATAGTGCATACGTGGTAGGTTGCATCACCGTTTATTGCGGTAAGACTCCTATCCGTCTCATCGACCATATCAAGTATAAGGGATAATTCCTCGATAGATTTCTTTATTAAGTTTAATCCGTAACAGATCAAGTAATAACAGAACAATGCAGATAGAAGTATTGAAGAGTAAGCTCCATTGTGTAACCGTAACTGAGGCTAACCTGAATTATATGGGTAGCATCACCATCGATGAGGACTTGATGGACGCTGCTAATCTGATAGCAGGCGAGAAGGTTCAGATTGTAGACAACAACAATGGTGAGCGCTTGGAAACCTATATTATCAAGGGTGAGCGTGGCAGCGGTTGTATCTGCCTGAACGGTGCTGCAGCCCGCAAGGTGCAGGTGGGAGATACCGTTATCATCATCGCTTATGCCCTGATGGACTTTGAGGAGGCTAAGACCTTCAAACCAACCGTGGTTTTCCCAAAAGAGGGAAATAAGGTTTAAATATCGTATGATGATATAGAATTGTATAAAGAATGATAATCTCGTATGATAATCATAAAGAATATGCGTTCCTGTGGATAGATGAATCCGTAGGAACGCATATTTGTTTTGTGACGATAAACTTGCGTTTCGGTGTGGCGAAATAGCGGTAAGCCACATAGATGGTGATGCCCTGTTCACGGATGGATAATGTATGTGTACCCTATATATAATGGTGTAATTACTATTTTATGAAGGTATAATTACGATGGGTTAAGGATAGATTTCGATATGGCTGCTGCCGGAGTTGCCATTCTTGATAATCCTTATCTGGGTGGTGATGCGCTCGCTCATCGTGTCGGTATGACTGATGACGCCCACCTTCTTGCCTTGCGAACTTTGCAGCATGGCGAGGGAATCGATGACGGTGGCTAGGGTATCGGGGTCGAGGGTTCCGAAGCCTTCATCGATGAACAGGTTCTCGAAGGAGATGTTGCGGGAGGATAACGCCGACAAGCCCAAGGCGAGACCCAGACTCACGATGAAGGTTTCGCCACCGGATAGGGAGGTGGTGTCTCGGATATCGTCGGCACGGTCGTGGTCGATTACTCGGATGCCCAACGAATGCTTTACCTGCTGCAGTTCGTAACGGCTGTTGAACTTTCTGATTTCCTGGTTGGCGTGCGCTATCAGGAAACTGAGCGTATAGCATTGGGCTATCTTGCGCAGCGTCTTGCCGTCTGCTCCGATAGCATCCGTAATGGCTGTCCAGTCGTCCTTTTCCTGTGTTGCGAGATTCAGAGCCTCTGCCTTGTCACCCAACTGCTTTATGGCTTCCTGATGGTTCTGCATCCTAGCTTTGGCAGCAATCAGTTCGTTGCGTTGGCTTCTCTCTTGATACTCCTGCTGAATAGCTAAGAGAGCATCTCGGTCCTTGGCAGGTTGATGCTCCAAGTGCTGCTGATGTGCCTTTTCTGCGCTCTGGTAAAGGGCGGTAGTAGAAGCCACGGCTTTTTCCTTTTCGTCCTTTTCCCGACGGATAGCGTTCCAGTCTTCGGCAGAGTGAAGCATCTCCCGGATGGTATTTCGGTCGATGAATCTTGGTTCGATACTTCTTTCTTCGATGCCTTCCTCTTCGGAGTCTTTTCTTTCGCTGCTCTTTTCTTCAAGCTGCTTGTTGTATTCCTCGATCCAAAGGTCGAGTTCCTTTTCCTTAGCCTGCAGATTCTCTTTCATCGTCTTGTTCTGAGACAGCATGGTTTGATGCGAACCTTTACTGTTGGCGAGTTCCGCCTTCAGCTTGTTGATGTTCTCGTTCTGGTCATCTGCTGCTTTCGTAGCCTCATCCTTTGCCGCTGTCAGTCTTTGTTCAGCCGCATCAGGCTCTTCGCCATTCAGAATCTGCTTATATTGCTCCTGCCATTCCTCCATTTCCTTCCTGGCGCTATTCCATGTCTGAAGGGCTTTTTCGTAAGCCTCCTCCTTACTCTTTTGCTGTGAGATAAGGTTGATGGTAAGTGCTTTCTGCTCAGCTAGTTTTGTGGCGCAGGTTGAAGTGTTTTCCTGAGCTTTATTTAGTATCGTTGAAGCTTTGCTTTCATACGCAGCTTCATCCTTCACAGCCTTGTCCTTGAGTTGGGTCAGCCGTTCTATCTCTTTCTGAATCTGATTGAACAGACTCAGTTTACTGGTCGCATCCTTCGCCTTGTCTTCATAAATAGGCAAGAGCGATTTCAGTTCTGCCTCAGCCTTTGGAATCTTTGGATACTGGGCGATGAGCGCCTTCCATTCCTCTTCGTAACTGGCGATTTCTCCCGACAGTTTTTTCTGTTGTTTCTGGAGCGTCTGTACTTCGCCGTCGTTCTGTTTTCTTTCGCCGGAAAGGTCCTTCTCCTGTTTCTGCTGCAATTTCAGCAGATCCTCCTTGGCTTTCAGAAGTTGCGAGAGTTCCGTGGTAGCTTCCTCAAACTGTCTGTTGTCGGTATGATAAGGATGGGTCGTGCTGCCGCAAAGCGGACAAGGCTTGCCTTCGGTCAAGTTGGCACGATGAATCTCCCATTTCTCACTCACCATCAGGGTATAGGCATTTCTTAGCGTCAGGGTCTCTTTCTCTAATGCTTCGATGGTCAACTTGCCCAGCGCCTCATCTATCTCTGCGTTTCTCTTGCCCAAGACCAGAATCCGCTCCTCATTCTTCTGCTTTTCTGCTGTGGCAGCATCGAGATGAGCCACAACCTTGATGGCTTGCTGGACATCCTGCAGTTTCCTGTCGGCTACAGTCTTGCTGTTCTGCAGTTCCTCTATATTCTGTCCGGCAGTCTTGGTCTTTTCCTTCTCCCAAGCCAGTTCTGCGGCTTGCGTCGCTTCTCTGAGAGTTTGTTTCTGCTTGTCAATCTCTTCCTTTGTCGTTTTGAGGGCAAGGTTCGCTTTCTCCGTTTCGGCTTCCCATTTCTGGATGTTTCGGGCGTTTTCCTCCACGTCTTTCTGGGCAGATTGACTCTCTTTCTGAGCCAACTCCAAAGCCTCTTTCTTTTCTTTCAGATTCGGCATAGCCGCTTCCATTTTGGTTTTCAGCGCCCTTGCTTCTGCGATGACCGGCAGCGCCTTTTCCAGCTGTTCCTGTGCCTTGCTTACCGCTTCCTTCAGACTGGCGAGAGTTTTCTCGCTTTCGCTGATGGCAGACTCTTGACTTTTGATGTTTGCTTCCGCTTTCAGAATGTTTTCTTCCTGCTCTTGGATGCTTTGCGTCTGTCGCTCTACTTCCTGCAACTGGTTGACGGCTGGCTGTACTTCATCGTGCAACTGCAGACGGAGAATCTGGGCTTGCATCGCTTTAATGGCATCTGCTGCTTGTTCCATATCAGTCTGGCAGATATTGATTTGCTTGATTTGCTTATCGTTTTCCTCAAACCATTGCAGGTCTTTCGAGATGGCCTGCAACTGGCTGTCGAGTTCCTTCTCAGCCTTTTCCAACCGGGCGATTTCCTCCTTCAGTTGGGCAAGTTCTTCATCGTTCAGCAGGTTCTGTTTTACGGCTTCCACCGATGCAGCCATCTGGTTGTAGGCATCCGTCGCCTGGTCTTTCGCCTTCTTGATTTCAGTAGCGATGTTCGTATAAGTTTCCTCGCATCCGATGAGTTTTTCCAGGAGTTCGTACCGCTCGTTTTCCTTCGCCGTCAGGAAGTTGGCAAACGAGCCTTGGGCGATGAGTACGGTACGGAGAAACTGGTCGTAGTCGAGTTCGATGATGTTCGGCAACTCGTTCCAGTCGGCAGTTTCCTCCGTTATTTCTTCTCCGTTTCTCGTGATTTTATAAAGCGCAGTCTTGGCGTTCTCGTAGCGCACTCTCTGGAATCTGACGTGCCATTCTGCGCGGTAGATGCTGCCGTTGTTGGCAAGGAAGGTGAGTTTGCTGTAGCCCTCTTTCTTGCCACGTGTCAGGATGTTTCTACTGTCGGTAGGCGCCAGACGGTTACTTTCGCTGGCATCGGCTGCTCCGAAAATCTCGATGCTCTGGTTCTTGTCTCCTTTCTTCCTGGGATAGCGAGGGGCGCGGTTGTAGAGGGCAAGGCAGATGGCGTCGAGTAGGGTAGACTTGCCACTTCCCGTCGGACCTACGATGCTGAAGATGGTGCTCTCGCCTAAGGCACCTTCTTCAAAGTTGATGATCTCGCCACCCTGTTTGTCAAGCGAAGCGAGGTTGAGTATTTCGAGTTGTAGGAATTTCATAATGATGATGTCGTTAATAAATCGGATAACATTTTCTCCTGTCTTTCGTTCATCGGAGCGTTGTGTCTGATGGCGAAGGCTTCTTTCAGCGTATCGAGCGGAGGACGGTTGATGATGTCTTCTATGCTGGTGATGTGCTGGGAACCCTGGATGGTGGAGAGGTCCAGTTGCGGGATGATGCGCTGGATTTTGCAGAGCACGGCATCCTTTTCGTTGACGAGTTTCTCCAGTTCCTTGATGTCATCGCTGGTCAGTTTCTCCTGTTTCACCTTCAGCATCACGTAGTCGAAGTGGTCGCTCAGTTCGCCGTCAGTTCTCTCCGAGAGTTCAGAATTGATGAGCTTCTGCCATTTCTTGAAGGTCAGTTCTTCCTCATCTTCGGGCAGGATGCGGAGGGCGTGCTGAGGCTTGTATTCCAGGAAATCTACTTTCCATTCCTTACTCTTGCCGGTTTCCTTTCCTTCCTCCTCTTCTCCGTGTTCTATGGTGATGAGGTCGATGCCGTGAGTGTAGTCTTTCTCAGCAAACGACATCGGGAGGATACTTCCCGTGTATCTTGCCCAGTCGGTGTTCCAGATATGTTGCCGTTTGTGGATGTGTCCGCATGTCATATAGTCGGGATGGTCGTTCCATCCTTCCAGGTCCACTTCCTCCTGTCCGCCGATGATGATTTTCTCGCTCGCATCCTTTTTGGCGATATCCGAACCCTTGGCGTACATGTGTGCCATCATGATGCACTTCCTGCCCGGGTATTTCTGTCGAGCCTCAGCCGTCAGTTCTCTCAGAAAGTCGTTGACTCCCTGCGAGTAACTGGCGTTCTGTACCACATCGCTCCTTAGGAAAGGTACGGCGAGGATGATGACTTCTTCTCCTTCCTCGTTGGTTACGGGGATGATGAGGTCATCGAAGGAATAGATCCAATGTCCGCCGGTTTTATCATCGTCCTCGCTTTCTCCCTGCTGCCAGATTTTCCTTACGTTTCCTCTTATTTCCACGTGGTATCGGGTGAGGAGCGGACGGGGAGCTTCCAGTCGGCTGGCTGAATCGTGGTTGCCGGCGGTAATGATGACCTGCATGTTCGGGCACAGTTGGGTTGCATCGGCAAGAAACTCGTAATAAACGGTCTGTGCCGCTGCCGATGGATTTCCGTTATCAAAGATGTCTCCTGCGATGAGGAGAGCATCGGGCTTTTGTTCAGCGATTTGTTCCAGGAGCCATTTCAGGAAATGCTTGTGTTCCGGCAGACGGTCGTTGCCGTGAAACAGGTTGCCCAGATGCCAGTCGCTGGTTGCTAATATCTTCATACTCATAAGAATGTCTAATCTTAGTCTTTTTCTTTGTCTTTGGCTTACAATCCTTTAGCCTTTGGTTTGCAATCCTTTGGCCTTTGGCTTGCAATCTGACTACAAAGTTAACACAATTATTTGGGATACGCAAAGAAATAAGCTCAAAAAACGAAGAATTATGGCCGGAAAAGTAAAGATATTCAGGAAAAGTCTTGTTTTATATCTGATAAAGTTGTATCTTTGCATAGTAGAAATCTTCGTTCATAAACACTGAATGTCCGTTCAGTGTCTTTGAACGGCGGTTCATAGACTTTGAATGTCGGTTCAGTGTCTATGAACGGAGATTTCTCCTAGGATTAAATACTTTTTCTCCTAGGTTTGTGGTCTTTTCTTCTTAAGTATAACAATAAATACTATAGGATGTAAAGGCTGTTGCAATAAGAAATACTAATAAACTAAAGTAGGAAAGGAAACTGATATGGCTAAGTACAAATTGCAGGAAATGGGGGATATGCGCTATGATGGCAAGCGCAGGGTTTATCCCAAGATGGTGACCAACCGTACACTATCCCGAAAAGAGTTCGTCAAGATGATGCAGAACTACCATCGCGGTATTTCGGAAAGTACCACGGAGGCTGTATTGACCGATGTGGTTGATATGCTGGCAGACATGCTCTCCATGGGTTACAACGTGAATCTGGAAGGTTTCGGCACCTTCTCCCTCTCCCTCGCTTTCGAGGATGAGAAGCCTAGGGAAATTCTGAATCCAGATGATAAGATGACGTACCGCAAGGTGGGAGTGAAGGACATCAACTTCAAGGCGTCCCCTGAGTTTATCAAGGAGGTGAAGCGTGAAACCGACCGTGACCTGGAGCGTGATATGGGTGGTGTAAAGGTTATCCGTAAGCAGCTCTATTCCAAGGAAGAGCGCATCGCCCGAGCCCTGGAGGTGATAGAGAAGAACGGAGTCCTCACCCTAGGCGATTATGCCTCCATCAACAACCTGAGCCGTACTTCCGCCTCTATGGAACTGAAGGAGCTGACAAATGACAAGACTTCGCCGATAGATTCACTAGGCCGCGGCAGCCATAAGGTTTGGGTGAAGAGGAAAGAATAAAAAACAGGAGTGTGGCAATAGTGACATTAGGTTAGAAAAAAAAGATTTTTCTTTATATAAAAAAATGACTCGCTTGCAGTTCTAATGGGATGCAAACGAGTTCTGTTGCTGCAAAGATACAAAGATTCTTTGATAAAACAAACTTTTTGAAAAGAAAAATCACAAAAAGTAGCTTCATTTTATATAATTGAAGGGCATTTGCCGAAGGTGAGTCAAGTTTCGCATGTGGTTCAAGCACGGGCTGAAGCCCCAAAGCTCCTAGCCACCACACGCCCTGAACCAATGGTCACCGGCGCGTAGCGGAAAGGTAAAGGGCAGAAGCTCCTAGTTCAGGGCAACAGCCTGGGTATTAGGGTGTTGTAACCTTGCGCCCTGTAAGGGCAAAAGCCTTGAATATAACCAATTTTATTGGGATTTGAAAGAAACTTTCCGATTTTCTTGCAAATCCCAATTCTTTTTATTATTTTTGCGGTGTAATTTAAATGATAGTGTTATGACGACAATAACTTCTTTAAATAAATATCAGCAAAGGGTTGTTGAATTGATGTCTAATGTCAATTCTGACCAGCAGATGGCTGAAATCACGGATTTGCTATCTAGTTATTTTGCGCAAAAAGCAATAGATGCCGCAGATGAATTGTGGGATAAGGGCTTGATAGATGAAAATACTATTGAGCAATGGAAGCATGAACATATGAGAACGCCTTATTCTGAATAAATGCAGCGGATTGTATTAGATACAAATTGTTTGTTGATGTCGATTCCTAGAAAGAGTCCCTATCATCAGATTCTTCTTGACTTTTTGGCAGGAAAGTACTTGTTGTGTATTTCGAATGAGGTTGTTTTGGAATATGAAGAGATATTGACAAGAAAGGTCGGTTCATTGGTAGCAAATAATATTATCAATGCTATATTAGCATCTTCTAATACAATTTTTATTAATCCACAAAAGCGATATCAGTTGATAAAATCAGATTCTGATGACAATAAGTTTGTCGATTGTGCCATATCTGCAAATGCGAAGTATATCGTGAGTCAAGATCATCATTATGACGTAATTAGATTTAATCCTGAATTCGATTTTACGGCAATTGATATTGATGCATTTTTAGTTATACTAAAAGGAGGTAGTCTCGTAAACTGATACTATTATGTTGCTTGTAAATAAGGAACATCTTGAAGATGAGGTACTCAAGTCTATTCAGAAGAAAGCGGAGTCGATTATGCCGAAAGATGCCAAGGTTATCCTTTTCGGGTCAAGGGCTAGAAGGGATGCTAAAGCAGATTCCGACTGGGACATCCTTGTGCTTCTGAACAAGGATAAGATAGATGAGCAGGATCATGATAATTACACCTATCCTCTTTGGGAATTGGGATGGCAGATCAATCAGATGATTCACCCGATTGTGTATTCGATGAAGGATTGGCAGAGCAAAAAGGGCAGTCCTTTTTATAATAATGTAGAAGAGGAAGGGGTGATGCTACTGCAAAACAGCGGCACGCTCTGAAAGGGCAGAAGGTCCTAGCCCAGGGCAACACCCTGGGTATTAAGGAGTTGTCCCATTGCGCTCTGTAAGGGCAAAAGCCTTGAATATATGCTGCTTTATAACCAATTTTATTTGTGATTTGCAAGAAACTATTTCTCTTTTAAGTCATTTGCCGATTTTTCGAAATCAGCTTTGATATCATCTAATAGTGGATTTCTGTTTTAGCATAAATGTCAATGCCATCATATTGTTTTGCTCTTTCGAGCATCTCCTCTTTATGTTTTAGGAGTTGTTTAAACTTTCTGATGGTTTCCTCCTTTGTATTGTTCTTTGTTGCTTCCATAATAACCTTCTTTTTAATGTTATTGTTATTAATTTGGTGGCAAAGATAAGAAAAGTAAATGAGATATGCAAGAAAAAAGACCCAAAATTTTGTGAAACCAATTCTTTTTATTACTTTTGCAGATGTCTTGCTGTGGATGGCTGGCGATGAGTCGCCGGCTAAGTAAAAGTCCATGGCTTGGCCTATTTTAATAAGAAAGACGTGTACTGACGTTTTCTTCTGTTCAATTGAAACCTGGAAAATTTCAAAATGAGAGACAGAGGAAGGCTGTAGTGGACGACTACTCATCGTGTATATACGCGAGGCATAGGTGTGCCCTTTCCATTCGTATGGAGAGGGTGCGTCCTGTGCTATCAATATATGCAAGTTTGGCGTAGGTGTCTATTGCTTCAATCCTTGTTCTCATAGGTTTTTCCAGGACCTCAATTGGCAAGGATAAAGTAATATGATTCCTACGCTTTTCTTTTTATTATAGCCATTACAAACACGAACAATCTTCTCTGCTTAGGGAATCGGTGGAGCATATTTATAGGGCTAGGAGACACCGATATGGCAAAGAAAATAGATTTGGAAGCTTTGCACCAGCAGATAAATGAACTTCAGATTGATAAAGATTTGAACAGGGGAAAGCTGCACCCTCTTTCGGAGAAATTCACTATATTTGCAACATGAAGGAAATATAGAAACTATACCAAGGATAGAGTTAGCCCTGATTATCATCGGGGGGTGCATCCATATTTATCTTCTTAATAAACCTCTTGTATTTTCTGGAGTGAACTTAACAATAAGCAGACAAATTTAAATAACAATTATAATATTAATTTATGAAAAAATTTACCAATCAATTCAATGGGTCGCATGCCGACCGTATTAACAATGGGGGAGGTAGGTTCCGAAGGATCGCTCTGTTCCCATTGATGTTGCTCATGTTGTTGCTTGTGCCTACCAGTATGGTGGCGCAGACAGATTATGACAACACAGTTACCTTCACAGCCTTAGAGGGTAATCCTTTGGGCATATCTGATGCAGAAAGTTACCATAAACTCTTTGATGGCCAAAAGAAAGAAGGCAATTCCACCAAGTGGTGCTGCAATTTCTATGGCAGTGCCTATGTCATCTTCAAAGCCAGCAAGGCAGGAATTCCTGTGGGCTACACCATCACAACGGGTAACGACAACTCCAATTGGAATGGTCGTAACCCTAAGTCGTGGAAACTCTATGGAAACAACGCGGGCAAAGATGGAGAATGGACGCTCATTCAGGAGGTGAACAACGATACGAAGCTGCAGGATGTGAACTGTACTTCTTACGACTTCACCTGCGAGAAGGGAAAAACATCTTATCAATATTTCAAATGGGAAATATCGGCTATTCAAAGCGGAGACGTGTTGCAAGTAGGCGAATTCGAACTCAAACTCCAAACTTGTACGCACACAAATACTGATGGTTCGTCTGCACTTGGCGATCTAATAGAAAACGTAGAAGCTACTTGCACCGAGCATGGCTATACCACATACGAATGCTCTATTTGCCACTCAATAGTAAAAGAATATAAGACTGATGAGCTAAAGAAGCATACACTCACTTACCATGAAGCTACAGATGCGATAAAGGAACACTGGCTGTGTAATGTATGCCACAAATACTTTAGCGATGCGGATGCCACTCAAGAGGTAAGTTATGCCAGCCTTTTATATAAGGGTTACGCCGTGTTTGACGGAAGCACAAGAACGCTTACATTCAGATATGGTCCTTCCAAGCCCGAAGGAGCTTATGACTTGAACGAAGGCACTAATTCCCCTGCGTGGGAGAAACAACGAGCCAATATCGAAAAGGTAGTCTTTGATGCCTCGTTTGCTAATGCAAGGCCAACGAGTTGTTATAAATGGTTCTGGGCTTTTAATAACTTGGCACAAATTGAAGGTATTGAATATCTTAATACCGAAAAAGTAACCAACATGGACTGGATGTTCTCTGGCTACTCTAATCTTCCCTCGCTCGACCTCTCTAACTTCGATACTCGGAACGTGACAAGTATGAGAGGTATGTTCAATGCCTGTAAAGGTATTGGCTCGCTCGACCTCTCTAACTTTAATACTCAGAACGTGACAGATATGTGCTGTATGTTCTGGGGGTGCTCTGAGCTTACCTCACTCGACCTCACTAACTTCGATACTCAGAACGTAGAAGATATGAGTGCTATGTTCATAGATTGCTCTAATCTTACAACCATCTATGTTGGCGACAAATTTGTCACAACAAACGTAAGTAATGGAGCAAATATGTTTGCTGGATGCGAAAAACTCAAAAACTATACTAATAGCAAGACAAACCACAACTATGCCAACTGCACGACTGGTTACTTCACTCCCGGATGTGGGTATGCCATGTTTGACAATGCTACAGAAACTCTTACATTCAGCTACAAGGGATTCAAGCCCGAAGGAGCTTATGAGCTTAATGAGGGGGGAAATACTCCTAAATGGATTTCTAAAAACTCTTATGTCAAAAAAGTGGTCTTCGATGCTTCGTTTGCCAATGCAAGACCAACAAGCTGTTTTTCGTGGTTCAGAGGATGCGAGAATCTGACCACAATAGAAGGTATTGAGTATCTTAACACCGAGAATGTAGAAAACATGTCATCTATGTTCAGGGACTGCTACGCTCTCGAATCTCTCGACCTCTCTAGCTTCAACACAGCGAAAGTGACAAGTATGAGCCGTATGTTCTATATCTGCAAAGCCCTCACAACCATCTACGCCAGCGATAAGTTTGTTACGAACAAGGTTACTAATGGTAATGATATGTTCTATGGTTGCGAAAAACTCAACGGCTATGACGGTAGCAAGACCAACTACAAATATGCCAACTACAAGGCTGGCTACTTCAGCAAGCTGGTAGGTAAGAATGGCGACGAAAAGATTGGGGCATCAGGAGAAACTCTTACAGCAGCGAGTCTTGCTCTTGGCGATGATAAGGACTTCGTGGCTTACGAACCGTTCTCAGCCAAGGCTGCATCTTATAGCCGTGAAATGAAGGAAGGCACCACATGGGCAACGCTCTGCTTGCCTTTCGAGGTGTCGCTTGCAGATAAGAACTTCCGTGCCTTCAAACTGCTTTCGGCTAACGAGAGCACAAGCACCATTCAGCTCGAAGAGATTACGACAAGCATCGCAGCAGGCACTCCTGTTATCATCAAAATGAACAATGGTGAGACCACTCTCAGCATCTCTGAAGCCAACAAGGAGATTGCGCAAAAGGTAGTATCTGCTGCTGATGGTAGCTATCTGCTCCAGGGCATCTATACCCAAAAGGTGTTCGACAAGGATGCTGACAACAACTGCTACATAGTGAAGGGCGACAAACTGATGAACCCTACCAAGTTGTTGGAGAACACAAGCACAACACAGGTGGGCAGCAAGCCTTTCCGTGCTTATATGGTAGACAACACTTCATCATCTGCTGGTGCTAAGATGTTCAGCATCGCCATCGGTGACAACACAACAGCCATCGACAGCCTCAACACCATTGCAGACGATAAGGCTGTATATTATGACCTGCAGGGCAATCGCCTCAGCGCTCCTCAGAAGGGTATCAACATCGTGAAGCGTGGCAGCAAGACAATGAAAGTTATCATCAAATAAAAAGAACTGAGAATTATGAAAAAGAAAGAATATATAAAGCCAGAACTGAATGTCTACCAAATGGAGACTACATCTATCCTCGCTGGCTCTGAATTAGTGAAAGCAAAGGAAGAGGATTATAGCGAAGGATCGGTTAGTGACTATCGCGATGCAAGTGGCAGCATTTGGGCTGATTAAAAAGCCTCACCTTCAATAATAATGATACCCCATGGCATGAGTGCCATGGGGTATTATCATATTTGCGCTCTGTTTCGTCTGCCATTTCTTGGAAACGACTAGCTTCCTCACCATAGAGTGTTGGTATTGCTTTTATTGGATAAGCCATAATCCTTCTGCCTTTAATTCTTCTATAAATTCTTCAAAATCTGTAGCCTTGCCTGTCCTTTCATACTCCGCCTCAATAGCTTCAATCCTAGCCATGGCTTCTTCTTCATTAGCCGGATGCCAGCCAATAGGATATCTTTTCTCTTTCATAAGCTTGCGTATTTTATCTGCTGCAAATTTACGATTATTATCTGAATCATGCAAGAAAAATGGGAGAAATGTTTTATAAAGTATCTTATAATCAAGGTTTTTGTTCTTTGTTGGGCTTGGGGACGGTTCTGAAAAAAAAGTCACAATACCTAGCTGATAGAGCTGGGTATTGTGACTTTGCTTTTTGTTATATGTGTTTATTCGAAAATAATCACTAAATCTTAGTGGTGTTTCAAATCACACGCAGCCTGCTCATAGTCGATGAGATGATCGATGGTAGGGTGGTCGCCGCAGATTTCGCAGGATGCACGCTTCTTTACCTTGATGGTGCGGAAGTTCATCGTCTTGGCATCAAAGGTGAGCAATCGGTCGGTGAGCAGTTCGCCAACACCGAGGAAGTACTTCAACGCCTCGGCAGCCTGGATGGTTCCGAGCATACCAGCGATGGCACCAAGGACTCCTGCCTGGCTACTGGTAGGAACAGCGCCTGCTGGAGGTGGCTCCTTGAAGAAACAACGGTAACAAGCCGTGCCTGGCAGGTGGGTAAAGGTCTGGCCCTGGAATCTCAGGATGCCGCCATGCGAGAATGCCTTGCCCAAGCGCACACAGGCATCATTGATGAGGAACTTCGCAGGGAAGTTGTCTGTGGCATCGATGATGAAATCCCATGGCTTGATGATTTCCTCGGCATTGTCTGAGGCGAGGAAGGTATGGTAGGTTGTTACCTCCACATCAGGATTGATGGCAATCATCTTCTCCTTGGCGCTTTCCACCTTAGGGGTGTTCAAGTCCTTGGTCTGGTGGATGACCTGTCGTTGCAGGTTGCTGAGGTCAACCACATCGGCATCCACGATACCGATATGTCCCACGCCAGCCGCAGCGAGGTAGAGGGCAACTGGGGAACCCAATCCTCCGGCACCAATGATGAGCACCTTGGCATTGAGGAGCTTTTCCTGCCCCTCGAGGCCTACATCCTGAAGGAGGATGTGGCGGCTGTATCTTTCTATCTGTTCTTCTGTTAAATCTATCATTTTATAGTACTTTATGTCTTTTTTCTTTAGTAAAAAATCACTTTGTATAGCAGTTTATGCTCATACAGCAGTATAGAAAAAGGTCGCAAACAATTAACAGCTTGCGACCTTTGATATTCTTTATAAATTCCCGAATCAGGAAGTATAATTCTCTAATTCTCAAATTCTTGATTTACTCGATAACCACGAGTGCATCCTCTTCGAGCACAGCCTGTCCAGGTTTTACGCAGATAGCTGTAACCTTACCATCCTTCTCAGCCTCGATGTTGTTCTGCATCTTCATAGCCTCGAGAACGACAACAGTATCACCTGCCTTTACCTCCTGACCAACAGCTACCTCGATGCTGGTGATAGTACCAGGGAGAGGAGCCTTTACAGCATTGGCTGTATTTACGTTGGCAGCTGGAGTAGCCTCAGCATCATCAGATGCAGCAGCTGGCTGACCGAGCACTACCTTCTTCTTCTCTGGCTCAGCCTCCTGTTCCATCTCAACCTTGTAAGCTTCGCCATTCACGTTCACGCTTGCGATGTTACCCTCAACAGCGTCAATCTGAACCTTGTATTCTTTTCCGTCAATTGTATATTTAAACTCTTTCATTTCTATTACATTATGGTTTAGCTGTTAAACTCAAGAACTTGGCGTTCCACATCGTCTGACGTGGCTTGATAGTGATGATGCCAGGCTCCTTGTCGTGTACGTTATTGCCCTGGTACTCATAGAGTGCCATGGCAATCGCAGCATAAATATTCTTATCCATTCGTTTTTACTTTAATTTTGAGTGTTGATTGTTGAGTGTTGAATTAGGCTTGCGCCCTTCTGTTATGTTGAGTCTGTATATAACTCAACATTCTACACTCAACATTCAACATTTCTATATTACATTGGCATACAGCCATGCTTCTTAGCTGGCAAGCTCTGACGCTTGGTAGCGAGCTGAGCCAAACCACGGCAGATGCGGAAACGGGTGTTACGTGGCTCGATGACATCATCGATGTAACCATACTGAGCTGCCTGATATGGATTAGCAAACTTGTCAGTATACTCCTGCTCCTTCTCAGCCAGGAATGCCTTTACATCCTCGCCAGCTTCCTTCTTAGCCTTAGCTTCCTTACCACAGAGAACGGCAACGGCACCGCTGGCACCCATTACGGCAATCTCTGAAGATGGCCAAGCGAAGTTCAAGTCGGCACGCAACTGCTTGCAACCCATCACGATGTGGCTACCACCATAGCTCTTACGCAATGTGATAGTAATCTTTGGTACGGTAGCCTCGCCGTAAGCGTAGAGCAACTGTGCACCATGGAGGATGACAGCGTTGTACTCCTGACCTGTACCTGGCAAGAATCCTGGTACGTCAACGAGAGATACGATAGGAATATTGAAGGCATCGCAGAAACGAACGAAGCGTGCTGCCTTGCGGCTAGCGTTTACATCGAGTACACCTGCGTAAGCTGCTGGCTGGTTGGCTACGATACCAACGCTCTGACCATTGAAGCGGGCGAAACCAGTGATGATGTTCTTGGCGAACTTAGGCTGAACCTCGAAGAACTCTCCGTTATCGGTTACAGCACCAATCACCTTATACATATCGTATGCCTGGTTAGGATCCTCTGGGATAATCTCGTTCAGAGTATCGTCCATGCGGTCGATAGGGTCTGTGCACTCTACGCGTGGAGCCTCTTCTGTATTGTTGCTAGGGATGTAAGAGAGCAGGCTCTTGATCATCTCGATAGCCTCTTCCTCAGTCTTAGCAGCGAAGTGGGTTACACCACTCTTGGTTGCGTGAACAGATGCACCACCGAGGTGCTCTGCATCGATGTCCTCACCAGTTACGGTCTTTACAACCTTAGGACCAGTCAGGAACATGTAAGAAGTCTGCTCCTTCATGATGATGAAGTCGGTCAAACCTGGAGAGTAAACGGCACCACCGGCGCAAGGGCCCATGATAGCAGAAATCTGTGGGATGACACCAGAAGCGAGGATGTTGCGCTCGAAAATCTCACCATAACCAGCGAGGGCGCAGATACCTTCCTGAATACGGGCACCACCTGAGTCGTTCATGCAGATAACAGGTGCACCCATAGTCATAGCCATATCCATTACCTTGCAGATCTTCTGTGCCATAGTCTCAGAGAGTGAACCACCATTTACGGTGAAGTCCTGAGCATATACGTAAACCAGACGGCCGGCTATAGTAGCGCTACCTGCTACAACACCATCACCGAGGTACTGCTTCTTCTCCATGCCAAAGTTAGTGCAACGATGCAACTTGAACATATCATACTCCTCGAAACTGCCGGCATCTACCAACATTTCGATACGCTCACGAGCGGTATATTTGCCACGTGCATGCTGCTTCTCGATGGCCTTCTCGCCACCGCCAAGACGAGCCTGTTCGCGCTTAGCGATCAGCTCCTTAATCTTTTCTACTTGTTTGCTCATAATTGATTATTATGTATTATTTCTTTATTCTTTATAGAATGGTTTCCTGAATCCATGGAATGAGCGGACGAACCGTCATCGCATAATTCGGGCGCAAAGATACGAAAAAAACCGCAGATAGCGAACTATCTACGGTTAAATATTTAGAATAATGTGAAAAATCACTATTATTTGGTCCTAAAATTCCAAAAGAATGCGGGCATTGAGCTGTCTGCCGGTAAGATAATTAGGTACGGCGTATTGCTGGCTGGTTACATCTGTCACCCAGTAATAGCTGTTTACGTTGTCTATGCCGAAGAGGTTGAGACAATCTACCCCCAGCATCACATTCTTCAGGAAGGTCTTCTTCTCCCGGCGGCTGTTGTCGAGCAACTGATAGCTCATACCGATATCTGCACGGCGATAGGCGGTGGCACGGAAACTGTTGGTCTCCAGCTCTCTGTGGGGTGCTGCGAAAGGAAGACCATCGGCAAAGGCGAGTTTCAAAGACATGCGCCATTTCTTGCTGCCCGGGAAATAATCGGTGAAGAAGAGGTTTACCGCATAACGCTGGTCGGTAGGCAAAGGGATGCTCTTGCCACCCAGTTTCATCTTTGTATCCATGAGCGAAAGACTGAGCCAGGAATCGGTACCCGGAACAAATTCTCCGTAGAGTTTGAAGTCGAGTCCTGCCGCATGACCGCTGCATTCGTTCTGTCCGTAATAAACTACCTTCACGTTACTAACCGAATAAGGAACCAGATTGCCCAAAGCCTTGTAATAGGCTTCGGCAGAGAATTTATAGCGTTGGTCTCCTATCTTGAACCTATAGTCGTAGCCGGCGATGAAGTGGATGCTTCGCTGGCTCTTGATTTTCTTGTTCAGCGATGCGATGGTTATGCCGTTCACCGTAGATGTATCTCTCAATTCCTTGAAGAATGGAGCCTGATAATACAGACCTGTCGCAAAACGGAGTGTTGTATTCTCGTGGTTGGCTGGTATGATGGCGAGCGACAGACGAGGACTCACGATGGTTTCTCTGTTGAAGTTCCAATGACTCATTCTGATACCATAGTTCAGAGTGTAATGTGTCTGTCCTTTACCGGTACTGTCGGCTGTTCCTCCCGAAAAACGGTAGGTGTCCTGGATGTAAGCTTCCATTCGGTTGGCATTCAGTTCATTGCGAGCCTTCAGTGAATAAACCATATAGAGGTCTTTGCCATTGTGAGGGATACTGTATCCTGCGGAATCACGCATCTCATATTCTACTGAATTCTCCTCGATATGTTCACGCTTCAGACTTACTGCGGCTTCCATCTGATGTTTCTTCACCTTGTGCTTGAGCATCAGTTTGGCGCTCATCACGCGGGCTGTGAGATAGTTTCGGGCATGTTCGAAATAGGTACCTACACCCAGGTTTTCTGAGGTTTCGGTCTCATCGAGCCAGTATTGTCCCTGAATGTCATATTTCTCCTGTTCCTTGGTATAGAAAGCGCTGCCCAGAAGCGAGAGACTGGTGTTGGCTGTAAACTGGCGGGTAATGCCGAGTGTACCGAAGTAGGTGAGGAAGCGGTCTTTTTCCTGACCGTCAAAATATACTCTGAAGCTCTTTACGTTTTCCATTGTTCCGAACTTCGTTTCCCGGTCTTCCGGTTCGAAGTTGTAGTGATTATCAGAGATGTAGCCTATGAAGTCAAGCTTCCAGCGTTTGTTGGGCTGGTAACTCAGATAAGTCTGATAGTCCAGATAGTTTGGCTTGTATTCGCCTTTGGTTTCCATCGAACCGAGCAGGTAAGAGGTGGTTTTGTAGCGCACGCTGTTGAGCCATGAAAGCTTCTGGGTTCCCAGACCGATGTATGCATCAGCACCCAGCAGACTGGCAGCCAGGCTGCCTTCAACCACCGGCTTCTTGCTTTTTGCTTTCAGGGTTTTGTAGGTAATGTCGAGAGCCGAACTCATCTTGTCTCCGTATTTGGCAGCATATCCTCCGGTTGAGAAACCGATTTTATCTACCATATAAGGGTTGATGACGGAGAGACCTTCCTGCTGTCCGCTGCGAACCAGGAATGGGCGGAATACTTCCACATTGTTGATATATACGGAGTTCTCATCGAAGGCTCCGCCACGTACATTGTATTGCGAAGAGAGTTCGTTATGGGTACTCACGCCAGCCTGTTGCTGAACCAGACTTTCCACCCCATTTCCGTTGGCAGATGGCGTCATCTTCATGTCCTTAGTCTTCAGCTCCTGTATCTGGTCCGACTGTATTTTTTCTCCCTTGATATTCACCTCATCGAGGGTGGTGGATGCTTCGCGAAGTACCACCTGTAGGGTTTGTTTTCCTCGCGGTCTTCTCAGCACTTTTGTTTTTGTCTTGAAACCGATATATGAGAATTTGACTACCACGCTGTCTGCAGAATGCAGTTTGAGGCTATAGTCGCCCTTGAGCGAAGTAACGGCAGTCTTTCCCTGGCTAGCCACCGAAACGATGGCAAACTCCAGGGGCTGGTTGTTCTCGTCTACCACTTTGCCGTGAAGGGTAAACTCCTGCGCCATCATCTTTATGGTTGCGATGAGGCATATTGTGAGTATCAATAATCTATTTTTCATACTTTAATTAACGAGAAAAACTAAAAAATATTGTAGATGGTTGCAAGTTTTGATGAATGTCACTGGTTGTAATGCATTTGCGTCAGCCCGATTTGGCAGTCATGACGAGACCATATCTGCATCAACCTTTATGATTGATGCTGCAAAGATACATTCTTTTCTGTTTCATAGCTATGCGATTTGTGACAATTGTGTGGATTCGGGAAATAAAGTTGGCGAAAATTATATTTTTATGCCTTATCTTGAAATTCGAAGAAATATTTCCGAAGAATAGAAAATTATCTCCGAAGGATAAAATAATATCTCCGATAAATAGGAAAATATCTCCGAAGGATAAAATGATATTTCCGAAAGAGAATTGTCTCCTGATTATGTATCCCGGCACAGATTGCTGCAGATGATTTTCTGTTGCATGCAGAACAGGATTTTGGATGTGATTTTTGGGAGGTGAAGGTGAAGGGTGTATTTTTAATCTTTATATTATATTCTTTATTTTAGGGTTTTTCCGATTTTTGACCCTAGGGTCTTTTTTTCGGTTTTTACCCTAACCCTTCACGCGTATATATATAAAAGAGTTTTCAAACCTTCACCCTTCACCTTTTTGGCGATTCTTTTGATGATCAGAGAGTTACGGGTGAAGGGTGGTGAAGGCACTTTCTTGTTTTGTATTAAACACTTTTTTGCATTTGGACATTTTATGGAGAGTTTGGTTGGGAACGTAGAAATATGAACTTGCTTAGGAAAAGAGAAAGGGGATCATGAAAAAGCCCGATAAAAAGAGACTTTTATCGGGCTGGGATTGTTATGATTATTTACTTGTTGAATGCATAGAACAAACCATCATTCATAGCCATGCGAACCTGGTATAAACCATTGGCATTTGCTGGGACGTTGATCTTCTCGCCACTTGGCAAGCAAGCCTGGATGCTGCCATCCTCGTTGAAGCTGAAAAGCTCACGGATATCGCCATCCTTGCTGTATGACCAACTCTTGTGCTTCTTGTCGAACACAAAGTATGATTTCTCACCATCTGAGTCGGTAATCTCGTAGCCATTCTTCAATGTCTTGATGGCATACATGCGACCATCCTTACCCATTACGTCCTTAGTAGTTCCTACCTGGCCAATCACCTTGTCGCCTGTCCAGAACTCGATAGAGTTGATAACGAGAAGGTCTGCAAATGAACATACTGCGTAAGCTGGAGAGATAAGCACGAAGATAATCTCGTTTACAAACTTGTTGTCTGTTGCTCTCTTGTTCCAGTCAAGTACGGAATTTGTCAGGCCAAATGAGCCGATGCAAGAACTGAATGTCAAGGCGCCCAGCAGGACTGCGATGACAGGTTTAGTTTAATTTTTCTTCATAGTCATTAATTAATTTATATGTTGAGTATCTTTTACTTAGCAGACTCAAACTCGCGCAAGAAACGAGTGTCGTTCTCAGAGAAGAGACGAAGGTCGCTCACGCGATATTTCAAGTTGGTGATACGCTCAACACCCATACCGAAGGCATAACCCGTATAGACATTGCTGTCGATACCGCAAGCCTCAAGATCATGAGGGTCAACCATACCGCAACCTAAAATCTCAACCCATCC
The DNA here is from genome assembly GCA_021615735.1 of Segatella copri. Classification (GTDB taxonomy): domain Bacteria; phylum Bacteroidota; class Bacteroidia; order Bacteroidales; family Bacteroidaceae; genus Prevotella; species Prevotella copri_Q. The sequence continues at coordinate 54,031 of JAJWFY010000013.1, forward strand.
GGTATGCTTGCAGAAGTTGCAACCCTTACCGCCACAGATGTTGCAGGAGATATCCATCTCGGCACTAGGTTCTGTGAATGGGAAGTAGCTAGGACGGAGACGAATCTTGGTATCTGCACCAAACATCTCACGGGCAAAGGTAAGGAGCACCTGCTTGAGGTCGGTGAAACTTACGTTCTTATCTACATAGAGACCTTCTACCTGATGGAAGAAACAGTGAGCGCGGGCGCTGATAGCCTCGTTACGGTAAACGCGGCCTGGGCAGAGCACACGGATAGGTGGCTCATGAGTTTCCATATAGTGAGCCTCGTCGCCAGAAGTATGGCTGCGGAGGAGCACATTCTTGGTAACATCGTCGCTGTTGGTCTTCTCTATAAAGAAGGTGTCCTGCATATCGCGGGCTGGGTGGTCGGCAGCAAAGTTGAGCATCGTAAATACGTGCTTGTCGTCATCTACCTCAGGACCCTGGAAAAGGGTAAAGCCCATGCGAGCGAAAATGTCGATAATCTGATTCTTCACTACGGTGAGTGGATGGCGAGTACCGAGTGCTACAGGGTAGGCGGTACGGGTCAAGTCGATATCATCGCTTGATGCCTCGGCTTCTTCCATCTGCTCCTTCAGTCCGTTGATCTTCTCAAGGGCTGCGTTCTTCAGTTCGTTGATTTTTACACCAACCTCTTTCTTCTGGTCGGCTGGCACTGTGCGGAAGTCGGCCATAAGGGCGTTAATCTCGCCCTTTTTGCTCAGATACTTGATTCGAAGCTGCTCTACTTCTTCTGCGTTTTGGGCAGTCAAAGTGCTCACTTCTTTCAAGAGTTCGTCTATTTTTTCTAATAACATATCTATATTTTTATCTTTTTTGACTGCAAAGATAACATTTTTTGCTTAAAAGATGAAATAATTCAAAAGAAAGTTGTACTTTTGCATGGAAAATTTGAGAAATTTAATAGGTTTATGAAAAAACTCTGTTTATTAACGGTGTTAATGGCGGTGCTTACCATCGTTTGTTTCACGTCTGTGGGATGCACAGACAAGAAGCCTGCGCCTGCCATTGATTCGGCTTCATCCGACTCGGTGATTGCCGACACCCAAGCGATGGACTCTACAGAACAGCTGATAGAGGAGACTCCGATGCCAAAGGCGGCTGACGAGCTTTTTGATGATTTCGTGTTTAATTTTGCAGCTAACAGAAAGTTGCAGAAAAGTCGTATTGTCTTCCCGCTGCCGGTATATCACGGTGAGAAACTGACCAAGAAGATAGAAAAAAATCATTGGAAGATGGAGCATTTCTTCATGCGCCAGGATTATTACACGCTGATTTTTGATAATCAGAAACAGATGAAGCTGATGAAGGATACTACTATCGATCATGTAGTAATAGAAAAGGTGTTCTATAGTAGAAAGACAGTTCAGCAGTTTGTGTTTAATCGCATCAATGGTCAGTGGATGATGACTAGTATCTGCTACAAGCCTATGTATCAGAATAGTAATGCCAGTTTCCTGAAGTTTTACGGCCATTTTGCTACTGATACCGCTTTCCAGGCTCGCCACATCCATAATCCGGTGAAGTTTACCGGTCCTGATCCTGATGATGATTTCAGTACGATGACAGGCGATATAGAACCGGAAACATGGCCTGCCTTTGCGCCTCAACTGCCTCACGGCATGATTTACAATATAATCTATGGTCAGAAATATACCGAAAGCAACCAGAAAATCTTCGTGATCCGTGGTATTGCCAATGGTATGGAAACCTCTCTTACTTTCAAAAAGATTGGAGGAAAATGGGAACTGATCAAACTGGATATGTAGCTTTTTAGTTAGTAGTAATAGTTTAACCAGATATGAAGGATATTCGTAACTATGGCCTTTTGGCTCACAATACATTCGGGATTGATGCTAAATGCAGCAGATTTCTAGAGTATGAATCGGTTGAGGAAGCCCGACAGATAGTGGACTTGCTGACAGAGGCTGATCAGCCACTGCTCATTTTGGGCGGTGGTAGTAATCTCTTGCTGACCGGTGATTATGCAGGTACAGTACTCCATTCGGCTATTATGGGTATTGAGGTTCTAGACAACAAGACTTTGGCAGCTGCAGAGGGGAATGATGCTTTGTGCAATCCGGATTGGGTATTCCTTTCCTGTGGTAGTGGCGAGGTGTTTGATGATGTGGTAGCTTATGCCGTAGAGCATGGTTATCATGGAGCGGAGAATCTGAGTATTGTTCCGGGTGAAGTAGGTGCCAGTGCGGTTCAGAATATTGGTGCCTATGGTGTGGAAGCTAAGGATATTATATATAAGGTGGAAGCGGTTGAGATAGCTACGGGCAGAGTAGTGGTGTTTGATAATGCTGACTGCGAGTATAGTTACCGTCAGAGTAAATTTAAGCATGAGTGGAAGGATAAGTATCTGGTGACGCATGTGATTTACCGTTTGCAGAAGACCTTCCGTCCGGATCTGGATTATGGTAATATCCGTTCTGCGCTCGAGGCTAAGCATATTGCTGAGCCTACAGCCCAGCAGCTTCGTGATGTCATCATAGAAATTAGAGAGGCAAAATTGCCTGATCCTAAAGTGTTGGGTAATGCAGGCAGTTTCTTTATGAATCCTATTGTAGAGAAGGCTAAGTACGAAGATCTGGCTGCTCTTTATCCGGGTATGCCTCATTATACCATCGATGATTCTCATGAAAAGATTCCGGCTGGTTGGATGATTGATCAGTGTGGCTGGAAGGGAAAGAGTCTGGGACGGGCCGGTGTGCATGATAAGCAGGCACTGGTGCTCGTGAATCGTGGCGGCGCTACGGGCGAGGAAATCGTAAAACTCTGTGAGACTATCCAGAAGGATGTGAAGCAGAAGTTTGGTATAGAGATTCATCCGGAGGTGAATGTGAAGTGAAGAATTCGTTTGTTTTCAGAAAAATATTTGATAATTAATGAAGGTAACTTTATTAGGTACAGGCACATCGGGCGGTGTTCCTTCGTTGGGATGTAACTGTGAAGTGTGCCGGAGTACCGATCCGCATGATAAAAGATTGCGCAGTGCGGCAATGATAGAAACGGAGAATACCCGTATTCTGATAGATGCCGGACCTGATATCCGACAGCAGTTGTTGCGTGTGCCTTTCAGAAAGATAGATGGCGTGCTGATTACGCATATCCATTACGACCATGTTGGTGGTATAGATGATTTGCGCCCTTTCTGTATCTTTGGTGATATCAATATCTATGGCGATGAAATCGTTACTGCTGGGCTGCCTCATACGATGCCTTACTGCTTTCCGAAGAATGCAGAAAAACTCTATCCGGGAGCTCCTAAACTCAAATTGCATACCATTCATCCGCATGAGCATTATCAGATAGGGGATATTGAGTTTGTTCCTATCCGTGTGATGCACGATAAGATGCCTATTCTCGGCTATCGGTTTGGTAAGTTTGCCTATATTACTGATATGAAATCTATGGGTGATGAAGAGTATGCTTATTTGGATGGTGTGGAAACACTCGTAATTAACGCACTCAGATTTGAGAAAACACATCACAGCCATCAGCTTGTATCTGATGCTATTGAGGTGTCGCGCAGGATAGGAGCAAAACATACTTATTTTATCCATGTGACTCATCAGATAGGTTTTCACGATGAGGCGAATAAAAGGCTGCCCGAAGGCTTTGAATTTGGCTTCGATGGAATGGAGATATATGTAGAAAATAGATGAACTTTTATTGAAAAAGGCTTAAAAACAGGTTGGTAAAAGTTAATTAAATTAAAATAATAGATCTTTTACTAAGAAAAATTTGCGAGTATCATAGATTATTTCTATATTTGCATGTGTGTTTTTCATAGTATTAGATTTAAGGTTAACAAGGTATTGGGGTCGCAGCGGCGACCCTTTTTTGTTTTTATCCCCTTTTGGGTGACTAAAAAATACCTTTTTTCAAGGCATCTTTCCTTTCCCCCAAAACGGTATATGGTTCATCTCTTCCGAGGTTTGAATCTCCGGTAAAGTTTCCAAGCCAACAGTGCACCGTCGAATGCTCCTGCTCCCACCTGCAGCAAACTCTGCAGTCGCTTGCTAGGACTCGCATTGCGTGACAGGATTTCAGGTTTTGTGAAAAGCGAGTTCCATAAAGTCTGAATCTTGGCATCATCGGCATCAATTTCCTTGCGTATCGCCTCTTTTTTGAGTCGGATATCGTTTAAGGAATTATATTCTGTGATTTCTGAATGATTTGTCATGTTGCGAAAAGGAGGTTATTTTTCCATCAAGAGGCTGGCCAGAAATCTGACCAATGGTCTCTCGATCCACTTATGGCGGAAAATTACAAATAATATTAATATAAATAGGTATACTGCAGCAACAATGCAGAATCCGATAGTCAGACTACCTATTAAGTCTGCCAATGCAAAAGCAGCGCCAAAGGATAGGTAAATGAGGGTAAGCGTAAGTAAGCCCAGAAGTACCACCGTCATGGTGATGACTGTAAGCAGGCGTACCACCTTATCCACAACATCGAGCTTCAGATATTCGCTCTGAAGCCCGATGTAATGTTTAAGCACCTCAATGAGCTGCCCGATAGTTTCTACATTTTTATCGTTAGAGAACATCATGATAGGTGATGATTAAACCTCAGGAGCTGCGTCCTTGATATCGTCAACCAGATCATCAACGTCCTTACGGCTCAACTTGATGTCGTGCTTCTTGCAGAAATCGTCTACTGCACCTGCAATCTTACTACGTGTATCCTCACCCTTCTCAGGAGCGAAAATCAAACCGAGTGCTGTACCAGCGATAGCACCGCCGAGGAAAGCACCAATGTAACCTAATGTTTTCATATGCTATAAATTTTAAACGTTAAACGATTATCTTCTTGTCATTTTCATTTGACAATGCAAATATACTAAATTCTCTTTAAAAAACAAGCCTTTTAGCCTTAATTTTTCATTAAAAATGTTTTAATAGCCTTATTTAACAAACTTTAGGCGGCATATTCTTCGTTTTTCGGGCATTTTTTTGTATTTTCGCAGAGTAAAAAACGCATAACGCGAAATTTATATTGAATGAACAACAATAATAAACAATAAAACGAATAAGAATTATGAAGAAAATTACAGTATTAAGCATGGGAATGTGCGCAGTTTTGGCGCTCGCAAGTTGTGGTACATCTAAGGAAAGTGCATACAAGAAGGCATATGAGAAGGCTCAGCAGCAGGAACAGCAGGCAGCTCAGGCTCCTGTTGCTCAGGAACCAGTTGTAGCTCCTCTCGAGACTCAGGCTCCTTCTGATGAGCAGACAGAGGTTGATAATGCTACTGTTCGTTCTGAGGATGTTTCTCTCATCTCTGGTTCTGGCTTGTCAAGCTATAGCGTAGTAGTTGGTTCTTTCTCTCTCAAGGCTAACGCTGAGGGATTGGCTAGTACATTGAAGAGCGCTGGCTACGATGCTCAGATTGCCCTGAACGCAGAGCGTCACATGTATCGCGTGGTAGCTTCTACATTTGCTGATAAGGCTGCTGCTGTCAAGAGCCGCAATCAGCTTCGCGCTGGTAAGTATCCTGATGCTTGGTTACTCCTTAAGAAGTAATCTGATATTATATAAGGATAAGATATCCGTAGATTAATGCGAATTTTATCAATAGATTACGGTAAAAAACGTACCGGACTGGCTGTGACCGACCCATTGCAGATTATTGCCAATGGGTTGGCCACAGTTTCTACACATGAACTTTTCACTTATATCGAAACTTATATTCAGAAAGAACAGGTGGAGCGCATTGTTATCGGAAAACCGATGCAACCTAACGGGCAGCCAAGTGAAAACCTGGCAAGAGTAGAAAACTTCTACAACCGTTGGCGAAAGGCTCATCCTGAAATTCCAATTGAATATTATGACGAGAGATTTACATCAGTCCTGGCACATAGAGCCATAATAGATGGAGGTGTAAAGAAGAAAGTGAGAAAAGAAAATAAAGGATTGGTAGACGAGATAAGTGCTACCATCATATTACAGGATTATTTGCAATCAAGAAGATAATGATTTTACCGATTTATATTTATGGTCAGCCAGTGCTGAGAAAAGTGGCTGAAGATATTACACCTGATTATCCAGATCTCAAGGTGTTGATTAATAATATGTATGAAACCCTTGATTCCAGCAACGGCATCGGACTGGCTGCACCTCAGATTGGCTTGCCTATCCGCCTCGTTGTTATCGACCTGGATGTGCTCAGCGAGGATTTCCCTGAGTATAAAGGATTTCGTCATGCTTTCATCAATGCCCATATCCTAGAGCGCGATGAGGAAAATACCGACTCTTCTGAAGAGGGATGTCTTTCTATTCCTGGTATCAATGAGAAGGTGGTTCGTCCTACACGCATCCATGTAAAGTATATGGATGAGGATTTTAATGAACATGATGAGTGGATAGGGGGATATCTGGCTCGCGTGATGCAGCATGAATTCGACCATTTGGAGGGTACAATGTTTGTTGACCGTGTGTCTCCTCTTCGCAAGAACATGATAGCAGGAAAGCTCAAGAGTATCATCAAGGGCAATTTCCGTGCTGCCTATCGTACTAAGATACGTCGATAGTTCTTCCGAAAATATAGTAAGCTTCATGATAATCGTGACGATTGGGCTTACTATATTTTTTTATTCTACATTCAATAGGTTTTATTTCAGAGAGTTACGAACAGATGAAGAAGATTCTCTTAGTTCTTTTTATGGTAATGGGCGCCATGTCGACTTCTGCCCAATATCGTGTAGACCGACTTGTTACGGCCGGTCGGAGTGCATTGTATTATGAGGATTTCGTCCTTTCAATCAAGTATTTTAATCTGGCTATCGGTGCCAAGCCTTATCTGTATGAGCCTTGGTATTACCGCAGTGTGGCAAAATTTAATCTGGATGACTTTACGGGTGCCGAAAGTGATGCCAGCGAGGCGTTGCATCTCAATCCCTATATCAATGATATTTATGACTTGAGAGCCATCTGTCGCATCAGACAAAACAGGTTTGATGATGCGATAGCTGACTATAATGAGGCTATCAGACTGGAACCGCGCAACCGAAATTACTGGTTCAACCGGGCTATCTGCCAGATGGAAAACAAAAAGTATGAGGCGGCGCAGCAGGAACTGGATACCATCGTGGGTAAATGGAAAGACTGGTCGAATGCTTATTCGCTCAAGGCTGAAGTGTATCTGCATCAGAAAGATACCGTGCAGGCTGAGAAATGGCTTGACAAGAGTCTGCAGCTCAATCCGTATGATGGGGATGCCTGGACTACGCGTGCCTATATGGCGCTGGCTAGAAAGGAATGGAAAACGGCTGATGAGGCGCTGACCAAGAGTCTGCATTTCAAACCTAACAATGTAAACAGTTACATTAACCGTGCTTTGGCGCGTATCAATCTGAATAACCTCAGGGGGGCGATGAGCGATTATGACAATGCCCTTGAGCTGGATCCGAATAATTTCCTGGCTCATTATAATAGAGGACTGATGCGTGTACAGTTGGGTGATGATAACCGGGCTATCACCGATTTCGACTTCATTATCAAGATGGAACCCCAGAACTTCATGGCTATCTTCAACCGAGCTCTATTGCATGACAAGACCGGTAATCTGAGAGCAGCCATCAGGGATTATACTATGGTTATCAATCAGTTCCCTAACTTCTGGACCGGTTTGTCTAACCGTGCCAGCTGTTACCGACGCCTGGGCATGACAGCCAAGGCAGAGATGGATGAATTCCGTATCTTCAAGGCGCAGATGAACAAGCATATCGGAATCCAGCCGAGATGGAGCGCAAAGACCAAGAAGGAGATGCGTAAGCGTTCTGAGGTTGACCCGAATAAGTTTGCTTCGCTGGTAGTAGATGACGAACCGAAGTATGAACACAACTATAAGAGCGAGTATCGTGGTAAGGTTCAGAACCGTCAGGTAGAAACCGCCTTCCTGCCGATGTATCAGCTCTCTTATTTCCCAAACAATCAGAATATAAATGGAGTTCAGGCTTATGACAAGGAGGTTGATGCGCTCAATCAGCATACCAAGGCAGACAAGGTTTATATCGTTTGCAGTAAGGAGCAGCTCGATGAGAATGGTTCTATGAAGATATTCTCGATGATTGATAAACTTTCGGCGGAGTTGAGTGTGGCGAGTGATAATGAAACCAGAAAACGTCTCCTGATGCGCAGGGCCATCGCTCATAGTGTACTTCGTGATTTTGAGGCTGCCATCAGTGATTTCACCTATTATATCTCGCTCGATGACAAGAACTCTCTGGCTTACTGGCAGCGTGCTGTCTGCCAGGCTGAGATGGATGAATTTAACAAGGCTGAGGGCAAGGGTGTTCTGAACATCCATTCTGCTGAGGCTGATTTCAGCGATGCCATCCGCCAGAACAGCAACAATGCTTACATCTATTATAATAGAGGTAATCTTCATGCAGGCAGAAACGAACTTTCAAAGGCAATAGATGATTATACCATTGCCTTGAGAATTGATAACCGCCTTGCAGAGGCTTATTATAATAGAGGTATAGCACGAGCCAAGAGTGGCAATAAGCAGACTGCCATCCAGGATCTTTCAAAGGCAGGAGAACTTGGTTTGTATGATGCTTATTCTGTGATCAAGCGCTTGAATAAGTCGAAATAAAAAAATCCCGCAGATTTTCTCTGCGGGATTTTTTTTATGTATTTATGTATTCCGGTTTTATATTCTCGTTACCTGCTTAACGCCCTTCACGGCGCTCAGTTTCTTGATGAGTGCATCAGTTTTGCCGGCATCATCAATCATTACGGTAACATTGCCAGAGAAGAGACCATCCTTGGAAGAGATGTTGATGCCTCGCATGATGAGTTTGTCTTCCTTGGAAATGATGTTGGTGATGTTGCTCACGATACCGATATCGTCGTTTCCGATGATGCGGAGCGTGATGGCATACTTGGATGTACCCTTGCCGCTCCATTTCGCCTTCACGATGCGGTAACCGAAACGGCGGCGCAGTTCCTTGGCGTTAGGACAATCCATGCGATGTACCTTGATACCCTTGCTGATGGTAACGAATCCGAAGATTGGGTCGCCGTAGATAGGGTGGCAGCAATGAGCCAGTTCGAAATCGATGCCCTTGAGGTGCTCATCGATAACCAGCACATCGTCGCTCTGCTTCATCAGTTCCTCGGTAGGATTCTCAAACTCGAAATTCTCTGCACTTTCTGCAGGCTTGTTGGTATTGGCGAGGTTCAGGTCGTGGTCGCGCTCCTCTATGTATCTCTCGATGATGCTGTTCACGTCGATTTTCTCCTCGGCTACATCCTTATAGAAGTCTGAGTTCTCCTTATATCCCATTTTCTTGATGATGCGCGCCATGATGCTCTCATCAATATCCAGTTTCCTGTTCTTGAATCGGCGCTCCAGAAGTTCCTTGGCATAGAGGCCGTCCTTCTTCTGGGTTTCCTTCAGCGCTAGACGAATCTTGGCTTTAGCCTTGGATGTCTGCACGATGTTGAGCCATTCTCGGCGTGGCTTCTGGTTGCTCTGTGTGAGGATTTCTACCTGATCTCCCGAATGGAGTTCCTGTCGGAAGGTGACGGCTCTTCCGTTAATCTTTCCGCCCACACAGGTATTGCCGATGCGGGAGTGGATATAGTAGGCAAAGTCGAGTACCGTAGCTCCCTTCTGGAAGTTCAGCAGGTCGCCCTTTGGAGTGAACACGTATACTTCGTCTTCCTTCAGGTCGGTGGTAAACTGGTCCATCAGCTGCAGATCATCGTTGCTTTCCAGGGCAGCACGGATATTGGCAAGCCATTCGTCGATACCGCCTTCTCCCTGCTTGATGCCCTTGTAGCGCCAGTGGGCAGCGAGTCCGTGCTCTGCAATATCGTCCATGCGCTCGGTTCTGATCTGTACCTCTACCCATTTGTTTTCAGGACCCAGTACAGTGGTATGCAGACTTTCATAACCGTTGCTCTTAGGCACGCTGAGCCAGTCGCGCATACGCTTTGGGTTTGGCTGATACATGTCGGTGATGAGGGCAAAGGTCTGCCAGCACTGCATATACTCTTTCTCTCTTGGTGCATCGAGGATAATACGGATGGCAAAGAGGTCGTATACACCCTCGAAGGCGCACTTCTGCTTTTTCATCTTCTGCCAGATGGAGTGGATACTCTTGGTGCGGCCTTTCATGTGATATTTCAGACCGGCAGCATCGAGCTTCTCCTGGATTGGCTGGATGAAGCGGGCGATATAGGCATCGCGCGAAGCCTTGGTGGCGTTCAGTTTGTCCTTTATCATATAGTAGGCATCGTGCTCGAGATACTTCAGACTGAGGTCTTCCAGTTCGCTCTTCAGCTTGTAGAGTCCCAGTTTGTGGGCGAGTGGGGCATAGAGGTAGCTTGCCTCTTCGCTTACTTCATGCTTTGCCTCTTCCTGTTCGGTATCACGAATCTGTCTCATCACGTTCACGCGGTCGGCAATCATGATGAGGATGACGCGCATATCCTCAGAGAATGAGATAAGCAGATTTCTGAAGTTCTCGCTCTCTATGATAGGGTTGCGCTTATATAAATCGTGGATGCGAAGCAGACCACTGATAATGTGGGCTACGCTATCTCCGTATTTCTTCTGTATCTCTTCGATGGTCTGATAGCCATCGATGACGCTGGTCTGCATCAGAATGGCGATGATGCCATCTCGTTTCAGACCTATCTCGTTTACTGCGATTTCTGCGGTTTGCAGGGCAGCGAGTATTGGATTCATTCCGAAGACATTGCGCTTAATCTGATGGTTGATGAAGGCATGCTGTATGTCTTCACGCAGATGCTGCTCGTCGCCTGGCTTGAATGTGTCGCCCACGGCGGTTCTCAGGTGCTCCAGGATTTGGAGTGTCTGTTCCTTTTCTTCGGATGTGAATTTAAAAGGTGTTTCGTTCATTGTCGTTCCCTCCTGCTGATGATATATTTATTGAGTTGTTATAACTCGTCTATCCACTTTCTGCCAGATTTGGTGTAGCTCCAAATGGCTAAGCTCATACCAATAACAGCTCCTATACACATTACTAAAGCAAATCCTTCCATAATATAATGTTTTTAATCGTTATACTTCATTACATTGTTCGCAAATAATGCAAAGCTTATTGCGCTCAATGAGCCTGCAATGATGCAGACGTAATTAAATACTCCCATCTCGCCTCCGGTAATCATAGGAGATAATCCGCCTATACCGGTTCCGCTGATGAACAAGTTAGATACCCCATAGAGGTAATGTGATAGCCCCGACCTTCTGTCGTGCTCTTTTGCTAATTTACTAACCATGTTGCAATATTCCATTTAAATTTGACAAACAATGGCGATTCGGCGTTAAAAAACGCCTACTTCGTTAAATTTTCAATGCAAAGGTACAAAAAAAAGCGGAAATATTTCTGATTATCAGAAAAAACTATTATCTTTGTAGCACATATAGTGTAAATTTAACATAAATATGGTATTATGAATCAGCAAGATCTAAACCAAATCGCTGCTCGCGGTATCTCCGAGCAGCAGATTGAACATCAGTTGGAACAAATCAAGAATGGTTTCCCTTTCCTCAAACTTGAGGGCGCGGCTGCCATCGGTAAGGGTATCATGGCTCCTACAGCTCAGGAAGTAGAGGACTACGAGAAGGCGTGGAACGACTACAAGGCTGAGGGTCACAAGATTGTGAAGTTCGTACCTGCTTCAGGTGCGGCAAGCCGCATGTTCAAGAACATGTTTGCGTTCCTGGATGCTCCATACGATGTTCCTACTACTGACTTCGAAAAACAATTCTTCGAGAATATCAAGAAGTTTGCTTTCCGCAAGGCACTCTGCGATAAGTGCCATGTAAACAACGAGAAGGGCATCATGTGCCTTATCAAGAAGGGCGATTACAAGGCTGTTGTGGCTAATCTCCTCAAGCCAGAGGGATTGAACTACGGACAGTTGCCTAAGGGATTGCTCCAGTTCCACGAGTATGAGGACGAGGTTCGCACCCCAATGGAGGAGCACCTGGTTGAGGCTGCGCTCTATGCAAGCAGCAACGGCGAGGCTAATGTTCACTTCACCGTTTCTCACGACCACCTGGAACTCTTCAAGCAGATGGTAGCAGAGAAGGTTGACAAGTATGCACAGCGCTACGGCATCAAGTACAATATCTCTTTCTCTGAGCAGAAGCCTAGCACCGATACCATCGCTGCCAATCCAGACAATACTCCATTCCGTAACGAGGATGGCTCTTTGCTGTTCCGTCCGGGCGGTCATGGTGCACTCATCGAGAACCTCAACGAGATTGATGCTGATGTGGTATTCATCAAGAATATTGACAATGTGGTTCCTGATCGCCTGAAGGCTGAGACTGTTACCTGGAAGCAGGTGATTGCAGGTGTATTGGTTACTCTGCAGAAACAGGCTTTCAATTATCTGAAGGTTTTGGATTCTGGTCAGTACAACCATGAGAAGCTGGAGAAGATTATACGCTTCGTTCAGCGCGACCTCTGCTGCCGCAAGGCTGATATCAAGGAGCTGGAGGATGCCGAACTGGTTATCTATCTGCGTAAGAAGTTGAACCGCCCTATGCGTGTCTGCGGTGTCGTTAAGAACGTGGGCGAGCCTGGTGGTGGTCCATTCCTTACTTATAACCAGGATGGTACCGTAAGTCTTCAGATTCTGGAGAGCTCTCAGATTGACAAGAATAACGAGGAGTATATGAAGATGTTCACCGAGGGTACTCACTTCAACCCAGTAGATCTCGTCTGCGCTACCAAGGATTACCAGGGCAATGCCTTCGATCTTCCTAAGTTCGTTGATCCATCTACCGGTTTCATCTCCAGCAAGAGTAAGAATGGTAAGGATTTGAAGGCACTCGAGTTGCCAGGTCTTTGGAATGGTGCGATGAGCGACTGGAATACAGTATTCGTAGAGGTTCCTCTCGGTACATTCAACCCAGTGAAGACCGTGAACGATCTGCTCCGCGACCAGCATCAGGCTGTAGAGGGTGGTATCAAGCACGAGCATCATCACGGAGAGGGCGGTTGCTGTGGTAAGCACTAATATCCGATTCCGTATATCTCGATGGTAAGATATAAACACAATAAAGGCTCAGTTCCCGATTTTATTCGAGGATTGAGCCTTTATCATTGAGGTAATAATGTGTCTGCTAAAAATTATAAGATGTTCTGAATCAAATAAAATAGCCTCTTGTCTCAAGTCTGCTAAAGGAAAACTATCTGATACAAAGGATAGGAATCCTTAGCAGGAAGTTCTTAGTTGTACCAAATTTCTCCACCTAATACTGTTGGATACTCTTCAGCTGTTGCTCTTTCTACAGGAGCCGTAATTTCTACGAACTCACCATACTCCTTTACCTTGTTAATGTTCATAATTTGTAGGGTTTGTTGATTTATTAATTTATATTACGGATTGGTATCTATTAAGGATACTGATCTTTTACTTTTTTTCTACGCTGCAAAGTTACACAAAAAAATGATATGCAACAAGTCTTTTGGCTAAAAATCTGTCGATATTTAACCTTCTTTAAAGGTTTTCTGCATATTTCCTGCAATACTATTCTGTTTTAGTAGAATATTTTTGTTTGTATTTGCTAAATACCTCATAATGAGCGGGTAAATGACAGTCTTCTAATTGTAGTTTAATCGTATACACTATCAGGAGACTGTCATTTACTTCATTGCTTCATTATATGGATGAAAATTTCACCTTATACTATATAGAAATTTCGCCCGCCAGGGATTCGGTCAGTTTTTCTCTTACCTTTTTGTTGTCTGCATATCTTCCTTGCAGATACATCATCTTGGTGACCATAGCCTCTACCGTAGAATCGTATCCGCTTATCACATGAGCAGCTTTCAACTGGAAGCCGGCTCCGTAGCGTTCCATCTCTACACTGCCCGTAAGACATTGGCTGATATTCACGATGTTTACTCCGCGATGGGCAGCCTGATCCAGAAGACGTATGATCCATGGTGTGTGAGGAGCATTGCCTGAACCGAAAGTACGCATCACGATGCCGCGGAGGTCTGGTGATTCCATCACGTGGCGCACAATGTTATCCTGGATACCCGGGAAGAGACTGAACACGATGACGTTCGGATCGAGCTTCAGGTGTGGAACCATTGGCTTTCTGTAATCCGGCGTGAGGATGTGATGGTCGTGATATTGGAAATTGATTCCTACATCGCAGAGGTGAGGGTAGTTGAATGATTCGAAAGCATGAAATCCCTCGGCATTGATCTTGATGGCACGGTTACCGCGAATCAGCTTGCCGTTGAAGAAGATGCATACCTCGGGCACCATCGGGCGTCCTTCTGCATTCTTGGCAGAAGCAATCTCGATGGCTGTCATCAGATTCTCCTTGCCGTCGGTTCGCAATTCACCGATAGGCAGCTGGCTACCTGTCAATATTACAGGCTTGGTCAGATTCTCAAGCATGAAAGATAGAGCAGACGAAGTGTAAGCCATTGTATCAGTGCCATGAAGAATTACGAATCCGTCATAGTCGTTGTAGTTGTTGGATATCATGCTTACGATTTCTGCCCAGCGCATAGGATCCATGTCGCTGGAATCGATAGGTGGGTCGAATTTTCGCACATCGATTTCTGCCTGAATGAGCTTGAATTCGGGCATGGAAGAAACGAGGTGATTGAAATCAAGAGGTTCCAGTACACCTGTCATCGGGTCCTTTCCCATACCGATGGTACCACCGGTATAGATGATGAGAATCTTTGGTTTTGCCATTTTCTATGTTTCTTTACATTTTGTCACGTTATCGGATGCAAAGATAATGAAAATATTTGTTTCTCCAAAACTTATTGGCTAAAAATGTATCTGGATTTTACAAAGTGTTACGAAATATTGGTAGAAAAGCAGATGAAAACTTCAATATGTCAGCATTTCCGGTCTTAAAAGCCCTTAATATAAGGAGGTATTAGCAAAGTTTAGCAAAATAAATGCATTTTTATTCGCTTGTTACAAAAAGAAATCGTACTTTTGCAGGCGATTTAATAAAAATACTAAGTTGTTATGGTAAAAATCACATTCCCAGACGGATCTGTTCGTGAGTATGAACAGGGCGTAACTGGCTTACAAATCGCCGAGAGCATCTCACCGGCTCTCGCTCGCAACGTTGTATCTTGCGGTGTTAATGGTGAGACAGTAGAGTTGAACCGTCCTATCAATGAGGATGCAAATGTAGAACTCTACAAGTTTGAGGATGAGCAGGGTAAGCACACATTCTGGCATACATCTGCCCACTTGTTGGCTGAGGCTCTTCAGGAGCTTTACCCAGGCATCCAGTTCGGTTTCGGTCCAGCCGTAGAGAGTGGTTTCTTCTACGACGTGATGCCAGCCGAGGGTCAGGTGATCTCAGAGAATGATTTCGCCAAGATTGAGGCTAAGATGATGGAACTTGCCAAGAAGAACGAACCTGTGGTTCGCAAGGAGGTGGCTAAGGCTGATGCTCTCGCTGAGTTCAAGGCTGACGGTCAGACTTATAAGTGCGAGCATATTGAGCAGGACTTGGAGGATGGTACCATCACCACATATACCCAGGGCAATTTCACCGATCTTTGCCGTGGTCCTCACTTGATGAACACTGGCCTTATCAAGGCTGTGAAGATTACAAGTGTGGCTGGTGCTTTCTGGCGCGGTGATGCCAAGCGCGAGCAGATGACCCGTATCTACGGTATCAGCTTCCCTAAGAAGAAGATGCTCGACGAGTACTTGGTAATTCTCGAAGAAGCTAAGAAGCGTGACCACCGTAAGATTGGTAAGGAGATGGAACTCTTCATGTTCTCAGAGCGTGTAGGAAAGGGTCTTCCTATCTGGTTGCCAAAGGGTACACAGCTCCGCCTGCGTCTGCAGGAGTTGCTCCGTTCTCTCCTGAAACCTTACAACTATCAGGAGGTTATCTGCCCAGGTATCGGCGGCAAGAGCCTCTATGTTACATCTGGTCACTATGCTCACTATGGCAAGGATGCATTCCAGCCTATCCAGACTCCTGAGGAGGATGAGGAGTATATGCTCAAGCCAATGAACTGTCCTCACCACTGCGAGATCTACGCTCGTAAGCCTCGTTCTTACAAGGATCTTCCTTTGCGTATCGCAGAGTTCGGTACCGTGTTCCGCTATGAGAAGAGCGGTGAGCTCCACGGTTTGACTCGTGTTCGTACATTTACTCAGGACGATGCCCACATCTTCGTCCGTTCAGATCAGGTAAAGGCTGAGTTCGAGAATGTAATCGACGTGATTCTGAAGGTATTCAAGATCT
Source organism: Segatella copri (assembly GCA_021615735.1). Taxonomy (GTDB): domain Bacteria; phylum Bacteroidota; class Bacteroidia; order Bacteroidales; family Bacteroidaceae; genus Prevotella; species Prevotella copri_Q. Next base: position 70,335 of record JAJWFY010000013.1, read on the forward strand.
TCGGTTTCGAGAACTACGAGGCACAGATTTCTCTCCACGATCCTAAGGATACCGAGAAGTACATCGGTTCAGAGGAGATTTGGGCAGAGAGCGAGAACGCTATCCGCGAGGCTTGCAAGGAGAAGGGCCTTGAGACACGCGAGGAGGTTGGCGAAGCTGCCTTCTATGGTCCTAAGCTCGACTTCATGGTAAAGGATGCCATCGGTCGTCGTTGGCAGTTGGGTACCATCCAGGTGGATTACAACTTGCCAGAGCGTTTCAAGCTGGAGTATACCGCTGAGGATAACTCTAAGAAGACTCCTGTGATGATTCACCGTGCACCATTCGGTTCACTGGAGCGATTCACAGCCGTTCTCATCGAGCATACCGCCGGTCACTTCCCATTGTGGTTGACTCCAGATCAGGTTGCAATTCTCCCTATCTCTGAGAAGTTCAACGACTATGCCCAGAAGGTACGTCAGTATCTTGACAAGCAGGGTGTACGTGCTCTCGTTGATGACCGTAACGAGAAGATTGGCCGCAAGATTCGTGACAACGAGTTGAAGCGTGTTCCTTACATGGTCATCGTAGGTGAGAAGGAGAGTGCCGAGGGCTTGGTATCTATGCGTAAGCAGGGTGGTGGCGAACAGGCTACCATGAGCATGGAAGAGTTCGCTCAGCGCATCAATGCCGAGGTTGCAGAGCAATTGAAGGCTGCTGAAGAGTAAAAATGAGATATAAATCCGCAGGTTTCTTTGGAAATCTGCGGATTTTTTTAAAATAACCCACTGAAAATTTGGTGGTTTCACAAAATAATCGTAACTTTGCAGCCGTTTAATCAAAAAGACAAAAAAGAATATATCGAATAGTTAATGAAAAATGACAAAATGAAAAATCAGTACCGCGTAAACGAACAGATTCGTGCACGCGACGTGAGAGTAGTGAGTGATGGTGGAGCAGAAGTGATGCCAGCACGTAAGGCGTTGGAGTTGGCTCGTCAGCAAGAGCTTGACTTGGTCGAGATATCTCCTAATGCGCAACCACCAGTTTGCCGTATAGTTGACTATTCTAAATTCCTTTACCAGCAGAAGAAGCATGCAAAGGAAATGAAGCAGAAGCAGGTAAAGGTGGAGACCAAGGAAATCCGTTTCGGACCTCAGACCGATGAGCACGACTATCAGTTCAAGCTCAAGCACGCTATGGAGTTCCTCAACGAGGGTAACAAGGTTCGTGCATACGTTTTCTTCCGTGGTCGTTCTATTCTCTTCAAGGAGCAGGGTGAGGTTCTTCTTCTCCGTTTCGCCAATGATTTGGAAGAGTACGGAAAGGTGGAGCAGATGCCAAAGCTTGAAGGTAAGAAGATGTTCCTCTACATGAGTCCTAAGAAGGCTGGTACTGCAAAGAAGAGCCAGCAGAAGATGGACCGTGAGAAGCGAGAGGCTGAAGCTAAGGCTGCTGCAGATGCAGAGCGCGCTGCTAATGCTGAGAAGAATGGCTTGCTCGCCAATGCTAAAGGCGGCGATGCTCTGAAGAAACTTGCAGAAGGAACAGAGGATTAAGAAAAAAAAGATGCGTAACGCCCTGGTATATGCGTTGCCATCGCTATAATAAATAACAATTTAAAATTAAAAGTAAAAATGCCAAAAGTAAAGACTAATTCCGGCGCAAAGAAGAGAT
>JAJWFY010000055.1:0-22432 GCA_021615735.1 Segatella copri
AATCATTTTCCATCAGTTTTCCACCTTTCTGTGTCTACTTTTTGAGGGGCAGCATAATCGGGATGAGGAAAACTTTCCAAGAAAAAAAACACGGACAAATTGAATTTGTCCGGACAAATTTGTCCAGCATGATATAAATCGCTGACTATGAGAAGATTATAAAGCTACCGGACAAGCATCCGGACAAATTCAATTTGTCCGTGTTATATTTTTGGGGCATAAACACAGCTTTGTCATGGTGCAAACTATGATTTATGCTCCAGAAAACGGTGAGTTGGAGGGAAGAAAACTATGAGTTACCCTCGCTAACACTTTACGAGAACAGGTCTGTAATGGAGAAAAATGGCTGTAGGATGCAATATTATCCCTTGTTTCTTGTTATTATGATATACAAACTGTTGTGGAAATGAAAAAGAAAATAGTTATAATGATGGTGCTGCTGCTTGCTGTTGTGGGAGCAAAGGCACAGGAAGTGGAGAATCCGGTAGGCAGATTCTCGGTAATTCCTCGTATTGGTGTATCTCTGGCTAACTGGAGCGGATTGGTCCTCGAACCTGAGAAGGGAATCTCGCTAAAGCCTAAGTATCAGGCTGGATTCATGGGTGGCGCAGATGTGGAATATCGCATAAATAAGAGCCTGGGTATTACGCTGGGTGCTTATTATGCCCGACAGGGTATGCGTTTCCCTGACTGTGAGTTGACTGAGAATGCTGAAAAAGGGGAATATACAGGTATTAAGAATCATCATGTGAACCTCGATTATATCCAGGTACCGCTCATGCTGAAAGCCTATCTTGTAGAGGGCTTGTCGGTGAATGCAGGTGTTCAGGTGGGATTCCTTTGTGGTGACGGCAAGGTGAAAAGAGAGGAAACCGACCTTCAGAAGGACAAGAACGGGTCTATTACATACAAGGATATGCAGGAAACCGAAGCTCCTTGGCCTGCCAAGAAGGTGGATGTAGCCATTCCTTTGGGCTTGAGCTATGAATATATGAACGTGATTCTGGATGCCCGTTACAACGTGAGTCTGACCAAGGCCGGCAAGGGCGATTGGGATAACTGCAAGAACAAGGCTCTGACCTTTACCGTGGGTTATCGTTTTACATTATAAAAGAATATTTGGAAAGAAATAAGAAAAGCCTCAAATCCGCAAAGGATTTGAGGCTTTTACCTTATCTGATAATCAGATGATTCTATGATTCTTTATCCTACCTGGCTTCCTGGCTTAACCTTGCCAAGGAGAGAAGTTACGTTCAATGAGCCGTCGAAGTTGACTGCACTCAGAATCATACCCTGACTCTCGATGCCCATCATCTTGCGAGGAGCAAAGTTGGCTACGAACAATACATCCTTGCCAATCAGCTGCTCTGGCTCGTAGTAGGCTGCAATACCTGAGCAGATAGTGCGCTCTACGCCAGAACCATCATCGATAGTGAACTTCAGGAGTTTCTTAGACTTCTTCACCTTCTCGCAGTTCAGAATGTGGCCTACGCGGATATCGAGCTTCTCGAAATCATCGAAGCTAACCTCTGGCTTGATAGGAGCAGCCTGATAAGAAGCCTCCTCGTTAGCCTTCTTGGTATCAGCGAGCTTCTGGAGCTGTCTTTCGATAACCTCATCCTCAATCTTCTCGAAGAGCAATTCAGGCTCACCGAGCTGGGTACCAGCCTTGAGCAAATCTGTGCTGCCGAGCTGAGTCCACTCGAAGTTAGGCATATTGATCATCTTGCGGAGTTTCTCAGAAGAGAATGGCAAGAATGGCTCGAAGGCGATGGCGAGGTTGGCAACCAGCTGCAGGGAGATGTTCAGGATGGTCTCCACACGCTTAGGATCGGTCTTCCAAACCTTCCAAGGCTCACACTCTGTGATGTATCGGTTACCGATACGTGCCAGGTTCATAGCCTCTTTCTGAGCCTCACGGAACTTAAATACGTTAAGATACTGCTCTACCTTCTCCTTCACGTCCTTGAACTCAGCGATAGCCTTCTCATCTACCTCCTGCAATTCACCACAGGCAGGAACTACGCCGCCCCAATACTTCTTGGTGAGCTGGAGGGCACGGTTTACGAAGTTACCGTAAACGGCAACCAACTCAGAGTTGTTGCGCTCCTGGAAATCCTTCCAAGTAAAGTTGTTGTCCTTGGTCTCAGGCGCATTGGCTGTCAATACATAGCGCAATACATCCTGCTTGCCTGGCAAATCTACGAGATACTCGTGCAACCATACAGCCCAGTTGCGGGATGTTGAAATCTTATCATCCTCCAGGTTCAGGAACTCGTTGGCTGGTACGTTGTCTGGCAAGATATAGTCGCCGTGAGCCTTCAACATAGTAGGGAAGATGATGCAGTGGAACACGATATTGTCCTTACCGATGAAGTGAACAAGACGGGTCTCAGGATCCTGCCACCACTTCTGCCATGTTCCCCACTTTTCTGGATGAGCATCGCAGAGTTCCTTGGTATTAGAAATGTAGCCGATAGGTGCATCGAACCAAACGTAGAGCACCTTTCCATCTGCACCCTCTACTGGAACAGGAATACCCCAATCCAAGTCGCGGGTCATGGCACGTGGCTGAAGATCCATATCCAACCAGCTCTTGCATTGGCCGTAAACATTGGTACGCCACTCTTTGTGGCCTTCCAGAATCCACTTCTTCAACCAGTCCTGATACTTGTTCAATGGAAGATACCAGTTCTTGGTAGGCTTCTTTACGAGACCATGACCAGGGTTGTTCTTGTTGGTAGGGTTGATGAGCTCCTCAGGAGAGAGGGTAGCACCACATTTCTCGCATTGGTCGCCATAAGCACCCTCTGCACCACAGCGAGGGCAAGTACCTACGATATTACGGTCAGTAAGGAATTCGCCTGTTACCTCGTCGCAGAACTGCTCCTCTACCTTTTCTTCCAATACGCCCTTGTCATAGAGTGTGCGGAAGAAGTCTGAAGCAAACTTATTGTGAGTAGGCGAAGTGGTACGGCTGTAAATATCAAAAGAGATACCGAAGTCCTCGAAACTCTTCTTGATGAGATTGTGATAGCGGTCAACCACCTCCTGTACGGTAATACCCTCTTTCTTGGCACGGATAGTAACAGGTACACCATGCTCATCGCTACCGCCGATGAAGACAACATCCTGCTTCTTGAGGCGGAGATAGCGAACATAGATATCGGCTGGCACGTATACACCTGCCAGGTGACCGATGTGCACACCACCGTTAGCATAAGGCAAAGCCGCAGTCACGGTAGTACGTTTAAAGTTCTTTTGTTCCATATTAGCTAATATATTTTTGTTATTTGGCTGCAAAATTACAAAAAATGTTGGAGATAAGAAAGAATTATCGTCGCTTTTTCTTACTTATATATATAATAAGGTGTAAAAAGCTGGGTTCTTTAGTGTTTTTATAGTAAGGATAGCGTAGGGCAGGATACAAAAAAAGGCCCTTTGCATCTCTGCAAGAGCCTCCCATCTTGTACACTTCCATCAGACTCCTCCCTGATAGGACTGTACCTAATTATTATCATTTACTTTTTCTACGAACTTATTCGTTTTGACAACTTATGTTGTTGACCTTTTACAATCTAATTACCTTAGTATGTAGAAAACTTCCTCCTTATATATTTATATCTATAGAGAGATTTCTTACATTACGTTCATATAGGCGATAACGGCCAACTCTGCAAGAAGAATTACGAAACCAATCTTCTTTACTGCGTTTGTAATTTTAAAAATGCAATCCATAATCTTAATAGTTTTGTTGTTAATAATTAAACTAGCGTTGTGCTAGCGTTCTTTTTACGTTTGCAAAGGTAATGCATTTTTTTATCCTATATGGGGTAATTTTTATTAGAATTAGTGATTTTCGTAAATTTAAAAGCTAATTTAAATCAAATATTCCACCCTAGAGAACAAAATTTACCCTTTATTGGATGATTTTAGTATTCGTCTTTGTCCGATTTTTATAGTGTTTTTGTGTTTATGGGGTAATATTTTTGTAGTAACAAAAGAAAATAGCCATTCTAAAACAGATTTGTAATTGTTCTAGAATAGCTATTCTTCTATTTTTCTCCCTTTTTCCCTTTATAAATCCAACTTTTTAGAGCGAATGATAGGAAAAATCAGATTTTATCCTTATTATATATGTCCTCTTTCTGCCCAATCGCCTCTGTCGAGGGTTCTGTATCCCACGGCTTCTGCTATATGGTCAGGCTTAATCTGTTCACTTCCTGCCAAATCAGCAATGGTTCGTGCCACTTTCAGTATTCTGTTATAGGCTCTGGCTGACAAAGAAAGCTTCTCCATAGCCATTCGGAGCAGTTCGATACCTTGTTCGTCGGGTTCGGCAAACTGATGAATCATTCTTTCGGTCATCTGGGCGTTGCAATGGATGCCTTTATAATCTTTGAATCTTTCGGCTTGAACTTCTCTTGCCTTGATGACTCTTTCTCTGATCTTGGCACTTGGCTCACCTGGTGCTGCCTTCGATATGTCCTGGAAAGGAACGGGACTGATTTCGCATTGGATGTCGATGCGGTCGAGTAACGGACCCGAAATCTTGTTCATGTATCTTTGAATCTGGCCTGGCGTGCAGACACAGCGATGTGTCGGATCACCATAATATCCGCATGGACAAGGGTTCATACTTGCCACAAACATGAATGAACATGGATAATCTGTAGAATATTTTGCTCTGCTGATGTTGATGTGGCGGTCTTCCAATGGCTGGCGGAGTACTTCCAGAGTGGTTTTATTGAACTCCGGAAGTTCATCGCAGAACAGAACGCCATTATGGGCGAGTGATATTTCTCCCGGTTGTGGTGAAGTTCCACCGCCTACCAGAGCCACTTGAGAGATGGTATGGTGAGGAGATCGGAACGGGCGTTGGGAAATGAGTGATACATTCTTGCCCAGTTTGCCTGCAATGGAGTGAATCTGTGTTGTTTCCAGACTCTCAGAGAGCGTGAGAGGGGGGAGGATGGACGGCAAACGTTTTGCCATCATCGACTTTCCGGAACCTGGAGGACCTACCATAATCAGGTTGTGTCCGCCAGCCGCAGCCACTTCGAGCGCTCTTTTCACGTTCTCCTGACCGCGAACATCGGCATAATCGTATTCACAATGTGTCTGGTTTTCGTAAAATTCCTTGCGGGTGTCAACGATTGTAGGAGAAGGATTGCTTCTGTCGCTCATGAATTGTATGACTTCGAAAAGCGTTTTCATGCCGTAAACCTCAAGATTGTTTACGACAGCCGCTTCCCGAGCGTTCTGTTCCGGCACAATCAGTCCCTTAAAGTGCTCTGCTCTTGCTCTGATGGCTATCGGTAGGGCACCTTTGATAGGCTGGAGCGTACCGTCAAGGCTCAGCTCGCCTACCATCATGTACTCTTTCAGATGATCTTCGGGAATGTTGTTGTTGGCACCTAGAAGTCCGATTGCAAGCGGCAAGTCGAAACTGCTGCCCTCTTTCCTGAGGTCAGCTGGAGCCAGATTGATAGTGATGTCGGCTATCGGAAATTTGAAGCCGCTATACTGGAGAGCTGCTGAAATTCGGTTACGGCTCTCCTTGACCGCCTCGTCGCCTAAGCCTGTGAGGTGGTACATGACGCCTCTGTTGAGGCTTACTTCTACGGTTACAGTAGTTACTTCTAGTCCGTTAACTGCTGCACAATATGTCTTTACTAACATATAGGCGTGCTTTTTATGGGTTCTTGACTAGCTCGAAAGTATTTATTTTAGCAGTTGGTCGAGCTTATTGTAAAGCTCTTGCTTTTTCATGCCTCGGGCGATGATTTTACCATTTTGAAGTATGATGTTGTCAGGAAGGTTTCCCAATCCCAACTTCTTCAAGGTCTTGTCTTCCAGCATTTCGCCGTTGCAGATGATAGGGCATGCGATAGAGTCGCGCTTGATGTTGTTCTTGCATTCGCTCTTGCTGGCATCCAGACAGAAAGCCATCAGCTTAAGCTTGCCGTTCGATTTCTTCTGACGGCTCTTCAGTTCGCGCTGCATGTCCTGACTGTCATAGTTATAGGTAGCCCAGGTGTAGATTACGGCAACCGGAGCGCTGCTCATTTCTGTACTGGAAACGAGTTTTCCGTTGATATCGTATGCTGTAAATGAAGGCAGGGTTGCACCGGTGCCTACATTCTTCATGGTTTCTGCCAACTGCTTCATCTTAGCCAACTGTCCGTTTTTAGGCTGTTCTTTCTCTACGATATTGATGAGTGAGAGCGCCTTGCGGTAATCAGGTTGTGTAGAAGTGATGAAGTATTTTTTGATCAGATAGATGCTGCACACAGAATTCGGATGTTCTCTGACGAAGTCTTCAGCATGCTTTTTAGCCTCAGGTGGCGTATCTTTAAGAATGTTCTTGCGGAATTTTGTCATCAGTTCGTTATCCTCGGTTCCGCTTACCTCCATTTCCTTAAGGTGCGAAGCATCTGCCTTGATTTCTACTGATTTGCCCGATTTTGCGAAGATAGGCTGCTCAGAGAAATTAGGAAAAACAAGCATAATGGTAAAATCTTCCTTACATTCGGTTTCGAAAGTGAAACGGCCGCCTTCTACCTTGATGGTGTCAACGCCTTCGAAGCCCCCGTCAGGACTGTATACATAAAACTCGCCTTGATTCATGTTGAGAAATTTGCCTTCAAACTTGAAATGCCCACTGCTAACACCACATGATGTTAAGACCAGCGTAATGAATAAAATGAGGATGTAAGCAAATTTTTTCATAAGGAAAAACTTTAAGGTGCCGCGAGCGGGACTCGAACCCGCACAGCCATTACTGGCCAAGGGATTTTAAGTCCCTCGTGTCTACCAATTCCACCATTGCGGCATGGTAAACGTTAAGAGTTGAGCGGAAAACGGGACTCGGACCCGCGACCCCAACCTTGGCAAGGTTGTGCTCTACCAACTGAGCTATTTCCGCGTTATGTGGGTGCAAAGGTAATGCTATTTCTTTAAATCTCCAAACGATTTACATTTTTTAAGACAAGAAAGCGCCATTTTTTTCGTTTGCCCTCCGTTTCAGCTTAGTTTCCCACGTATATATCGGTTCCTTTGCCACCGTAGGTTACCCGATATTGCATCAGCGGCTTGTCGCTTTTGCTCTTTCCGCCGCTTGAGATGGTTCCGTATTCCAGGCTGTAGATGCGTTTGCATTTGTCGCAAATTACCGATTGGCGGTTGCCGGTCCATTCCAGCGGATAGTTGGTGCCGCCATATTGTTCCAGACAGTTGGGGCATTGGCGGTCCCAGGCTACAGGTCCGCTGAAGTTGGATAATCCCATGATGAAGCCGTTCTTTTTGGCATCTTTAGGGTCGTTGCCCGCTCCCAGATAAGTATAGTTGGCATAATTCTCCTTCGCTGTAGAGAGGATGATGGTTTCTGGCTGGTTTTTGCCATCGTTTAATGTAGAATAGATATTCCAGGCTCCATTCACCTTTTTGGCACTAACCATCGTGTAGACGCCCGTTCCGTTGAGGGCTGTTTCCAGACTTGTGCCCGGATGGTATTGCGACTTGAAATAGAACTGGCAGGGATATTTGGTGCTGATGCTGTTTTCTGCATCGCACGAACAAAGTAAGAGCATAGCTATTCCAGCCATGCTCTTCACCTTATTATATATATATACCTTATTATATATGCTATTCTTCATGCAGAAACCTTTCTGTCTTTATTTCAGAAGATTCTTCTCGGCATTCTCCATGCGCTCGAAGTGGAACTCAGAGAGGGTCTGCTCCATCAGCGCCTGAATCTTGTCGTTGCAGAGATTGCCGATGCTGCCTTCGTGAGTATGATGAATATCCTTGTTTGGCTTGAATTCGCCAGCCTCGATTTCCAGTCCTACCTTCTTGTAAGCATCGCGGAATGGCATGCCGTTGGCTGCAAGCAGGTTCACTTCTTCTACTGAGAACATTGGGTCGTAGCGAGGATCGTCAAGAATATGCTCGTTTACTTCCATCTTGTTGATGATGTAAGCAGCCATTTGCAGACAGTCCTTCAACTCGTCGAAGGCAGGGAGGAACACTTCCTTGATAATCTGGAGATCGCGGAAATAGCCTACTGGCAGGTTGTTCATGATGAGCATTACCTGCTGTGGAAGGCTCTGGAGCTTGTTGCTCTTGGCGCGAATCAACTCGAATACGTCTGGATTCTTCTTGTGTGGCATGATGCTCGAACCGGTGGTGCACTCCTTAGGCAATTTCACGAAACCGAAGTTCTGACAGTTGAACATACAGGCGTCGAAAGCCATCTTTGCCAAAGTTCCTGCTACGGTAGCCATGGCGAAAGCCACGTTGCGCTCCATCTTTCCTCTGCCCATTTGTGCATAAACCACATTATAGTCCATGCTGTCGAAACCGAGAAGTTCGGTGGTCATGGTGCGGTTCAATGGGAATGAACTTCCATAGCCGGCAGCGCTACCCAATGGGTTGCGGTTGGTCATGCGGTAAGCAGCCTGAAGGAAGAGCATGTCATCGGCAAGTCCTTCAGCATAAGCGCCAAACCAGAGACCGAATGATGAAGGCATAGCCACCTGCAGATGGGTGTAGCCCGGCATCAGCACGTCCTTATACTGGTTGCTCTTCTGAATCAGCTCGTCGAAGAGAATCTTCACGGCGTCCACAATCTCCTTCAACTCATGACGGGTGAAGAGTTTGAGGTCTACGAGAACCTGGTCGTTGCGTGATCTACCCGAATGAATCTTCTTACCCATGTCGCCCAGTTTCTGGGTGAGCATCAGTTCTACCTGGGAATGAACGTCTTCCACGCCGTCTTCTATTACGAATTCGCCCTTGTCGGCGATGGCGTAGATGTTTTTCAGTTCGGCAAGGAGTTGGGTGAGTTCATCTTTCTCCAGGAGTCCGATGCTTTCGAGCATGGTGATGTGCGCCATACTGCCCAGCACGTCATACTTGGCGAGATAGAGGTCGAGTTCGCGGTCTCTTCCTACGGTGAATCTTTCAATTTCCTTGTTTACTTCGAAGTTCTTTTCCCAAAGTTTATGTGCCATAATTTCTTTATTTATTAATCCTGGTAAGGAATCATCGCGAGCGCATCAGCAATTTTCTCGATGCCTTCCTGCAATGGCTTCTTCACCATACCCTTGATAAACATGTTAAGTTCTGCCTTGATGGTGAGTTTCATTTTGCATGAGAACTCGCCAGTAGGGAGCAGCTGAATCCAGAAGTTGAAAGGAACAGGGCTGTTCTCTGTTTCAAACTTGATGGTCTTAGGCTCCTCGCGGTCGATGATGCGCATCTTGATTTCACCCACCATAGGTGCTGTAATAGAGATGCTGTCGCTATCAAACTTGAGGTCCTTCAGCTTTTCCATTTCCTTTCTCTTGTCCTCAGGAATCTGGTCTTTCACCTGCTCGAATTTGTCTTTGAGTCGCTGCAGGTTGTTCAGATCGCTCAATGTACGATAAACAGATTCCTGCTTGTGAGGAATCTGTTTGATATTACTTTCGAATGTACTTGTACTCATTATTGATGGGTCAGCTTGATTACTTCTTCCAGTTAGCTGGGTCCTTGCGCCACTCGTGGAGCAGCTCTACGTCTTCCTGCTTGATATAGCCAGTCTCCAGAGCCTCTGCCACTACGTGCTCATAGTCGGTCAAAGTAACCAGCTTTACGTTAGCATCAGCAAAAGCCTTCTCGGCGATAGGGAAACCATAGGTGTAGCTAGCTACCATGCCCACAATCTCGTTGCCGTTCTTGCGGAGAGCCTCTACTGCCTTGAGAGAGCTGCCGCCGGTAGAAATCAGGTCTTCTACTACCACAACCTTAGCCTTAGGGTCGAGCTGACCTTCGATGAGGTTCTGCATACCGTGATCCTTTGGTTTAGAACGAACGTATACGAAAGGCATGTTCAGTTCGTCTGCAACCAAAGCACCCTGTGCGATGGCACCAGTAGCTACTCCGGCTACAGCATCAGCCTCTGGGAACTGCTCCAGGATAGCGTGAACGAGCTCAAGCTTTACATAATTGCGGAGTTCTGGGAATGAGAGAGTCTTGCGGTTATCGCAATAGAATGGTGACTTCCAGCCAGAAGCCCATGTGAATGGATCATTAGGCTGCAACTTGATAGCCTTTACTTTCAATAACTTAGATGCGAATTCTTTCTTCAGTTTGTCCATAATCTTTAAAGGATTAAATTATTATTAATTATTTTGCAAAGGTACAATGATTTTTGCACACGGCGGCTATATTTAGGGTTAAAATGTTTTAACTCTCGGCAAAAAGGGCCTTTAGTCGTGTGCGAAACCTACAGTCAGCACGCTTATCTTCATCTTTCCGGCTGCTTTTATCAGGGTTTCCGCACAGGAGATGATGGTGGCTCCGGTGGTACATACGTCGTCGATAATGAGGATATGTTTGCCTTCCAGTTCTGTGATGGGGTGCTTGCCCTGTTCGTCATGATAGGTTTCTGCGGCTTCAAAAACCTGGCTCACGTTTTCCAGTCTTTCCTGCCGGTTCTTGTGGGTTTGGCTTTCGCTAAACTTTTTCCTTCTTACGGCATCCTTGATGATGGTCAGATGGGTGAGTTGCTGGATGCCTTTGGCGATGAGAAGGCTCTGGTTATAGCCGCGTTCTTTTTCTCGTTTTCGGGTGAGCGGGATGGGGATGATGGCGTCTATTCCGTCGAAGAACTGAATGCCTAACCCCTTCTTTGCCAGCATTCTGCCCAGATAGATTCCCATTTCAGGATGATGCATGTATTTCAGCTGGTAGACGGCTCTAGCCGATGTGGCATGGCTGATGTGATGGAAGAGAGCGCAGCAGCGTTCGATGGGAATCAGATGCCAGAAGAGTTTTGCCATCTCGTTGTCGTAGGGCTGTTCCCAAGTATCGGTTCCCGGCATGCGGAACAGACATTTTATGCATATCATCTCCTCCCCGCCAGCGAGCACATTTCCGCAGATGACGCAGGTTCGGGGGAAGAATAAATCTAATATGTCTCTTAACAGGCTGGTACGCATGGCTTTACTCTTAATTTTGATGTTTGGATATTGAACTTGATGCTTTGCTTTAGAATTCCTCTTCGAAATCGATGTCTCCCAGATCTTCTTCCTTCATCCGGTCGATGCATTTGTGGATAACCTCCATGCTGTATCCTCTTCCCAGAGCAAAGCGGATGAGTTTCATCGAGCGTTCATAGTCGTTCTTTGCCTTGATGGTTTTATATTTGTTTTTCATCAGGGGCAGGAGGGTTTCCATATACAGGTCGTCTTCTATCTCTTCGAAGATAGGGTCGGAGATATCCTTCGGAATATGTTTCAGCCATAGCGCCTGTTCCACCTTCCGGCGTCCCCACTTGTTGTACTTTATCTTGTCGTTGATAAAGAAGCGGGCGAACCGTTTGTCGTCGATGAATTTCTTCTCGGTCAGGAATTCCATGTTTCTGGCGATGGCATCTTCGGGCAGTTCCCACTTCTTCATCTTGTCGATCATCTCTTGCGAGCAATGTTCGGCTTGGGTGCAGAGGGTGGTGAGCTTCAGGAGCGCCTGCTGCTCGGTCATCGGCTTCTTATACTTTGAACTTTGAGATTTGAACATGATGATTTTTACTTTGAACTTTGAGATTTGAACATTGAACTTTATGATCAGTTATGTTCTGATTCTTTATGATTTGATGGCTCGCATCATTCTCTGCTTTCCGAAGGCATCTTCCTTTGTATCAATAGTTTTGAAGTCAAATCCTTCCAGCATTTCCCTGGTCTCTTTTTCGTAGATAGGGTTGATTTCGAAGTATAATACACCTCCGCTTTTGAGGGCAGAAGAGGCATATTCGGCGATGGCTCTGTAGAACTTCAGAGGCTCTTCATTGGGCACGAAGAGGGCGATTCCGGGTTCGTGTTCCAATACATTCTTCTCCATATCCGCTTTCTCCTTTTCGCAGATATACGGGGGATTGCTCACGATGATGTTCCATCTTCCGGCATCCGATGTTTCCGCCAACTTCAGGGCATCCTGATATTCTATTTTTACGTTACCGGCATCCAGAAGCGCAACATTTCCCTGTGCTATCTTCAAGGCATCTTCCGAAATATCCCAACCCGTAACCTCCGAGCCGCCGATGTCCAGTCCCAGCGTAATGGCGATGCAGCCCGAACCCGTACAGATGTCCAGGATGCGGGTGGTGTTATCTTCCTTCTCTCCTTCCGTAATCCCTTTGTCTTCAGTTGCATCTTTTTCTATCCACTCGCAGAGCTCGGCCGTTTCGGGTCTCGGAATCAGCACGCCCGGCTCTACATGGAAGGTTCTTCCTGCAAAGTCAGTTTCGCCCAGAATATACTGTACAGGCTCGCCTTTTTGCAGTCTTCTGATAATTTCTTCCAGTTTTTTTTCTTCATCTGCAGATAATTCATTAACTTTGCCGCAGATTATGTCGGTCAGCGTCATTCCGTACTTCACATCGAGCACGGTGCGGACGATAGCCTGTGCTTCGCCCGCCTCATATAGAGTGGTAATGGATTGCCAAAGTTGTTGATACGTTTTCATCTCTAAATCGTATATTATGATTTGATTTGAGAGCAAAGGTACGACATTTTATCGAAAAGTAAGTAAAAAACGAAGAAAAGTTTTAGATATGGAACAAAATAATGTTTCTTTTCAGAATGTGAAGACGGGCGAACCGTTGTCGCAAAAGGAAATAGACGAAATGTTTATGCGCCGCTGTCTGCAGCTGGCGAAAAACGGAAGAGAGAATGCCAAACCCAATCCGATGGTGGGAGCCGTTATCGTGAGTGGGGATGGCAGAATCATCGGCGAAGGCTATCATGTAAGATGCGGCGAGGGCCATGCTGAAGTCAACGCCTTTGCATCTGTTAAGCCCGAGGATGAGCATCTATTAAGCCAAGCTACCATCTATGTGAGCCTCGAACCCTGCTCTCATTACGGCAAGACGCCGCCTTGCGCCGATTTGATAGTAAGAAAAGGAGTAAAGCGATGCGTATGTGGCTGCGTAGATCCCTTTGCTAAGGTTCAGGGGCGCGGCATCCGGAAAATTCGCGAGGCGGGAATCGAGGTAACAGTAGGCGTTCTGGAGGCGGAATGTCTCGAACTCAACAAGCGCTTCATTACCTTCAACACCCATCAGCGCCCTTACATCATCCTGAAATGGGCGCAGACCGCGAATGGTTTTCTTGACAACGGGGGGAGGGGTATGGCTATTTCCTCGCCTTTCACCAAGATGCTCTCTCACAAGCTGCGTGCCGAGAACGATGCCATCCTCATAGGTCGCGTAACCGATGAGCGCGACCACAGTCTGCTCAACGTTAGAGATTGGAGCGGCAAGGATCCGATGCGCCTGGTTATCGACCGCCATCATCCTTGTTTCGAAGGTTTGGATTTCTCGCGTGGCAAGACGGAAGTGTTGCAGCAAATTATGCAGTACTTATATAATAATAAGGTGCAGTCGTTGATAGTAGAGGGCGGCGCCATCACCCACCAGGCATTCCTCGATGCCGGACTTTGGGATGAAATCAGGGTAGAAACGTTGTTATCCACATCTGTGGAAAACGTGGTAACTGACGGAACGCCAGCGCCAAAGCTCCCTCATAACGTCAGGTTAATCAGCCACGAGGCGTATGATGGAAATGTTATCAACATCTATGAGCGGATATAATCTTCTCATAGATTTGCTTTTTCCTTCGGCCAGCGATTTGCAACAGATTTAGTGGGGCGTATGCCCAATTTAACATTTAACATTCAACACTTAACATTCTAAAAAAAAAGATGAGTAACAGATTTACATCGCGCCTGAGCGATGACGACGATTTCAAGCGAGACGAACTGATACGTAAGATAGAGCATTCGGTAGAGCAGATGACGCTCTCAGAACTGGAAGCCCTGTCCTACGATATGTTTACCAAGGGTTATATGGAGGATTATTAGATTCCTTTAAATCGGGAACAGCCGATGAGAGAAACGAAAATAGCCAACTGGCAAAAAATAAATAGCCAACTGGCAAACCGCAAACAGCCGACTAGCGCATGTGTTGCTAGTCGGCTGTTTTACTGAAACAGTTATCGAAAACTCCTTTATTTTATTTTCGTATAGGCATCCTGCCAAATACTCTTCACTCTTCACCAAAAGCCCCAAATCCCCTGTGTTTATCGGCATTCCGAGGGGTGAAGAGTATTCGGGCACTCTTCACCTACTCTTCACCACTCTTCACCCACTCATGCGCTTCTAATAGAACGCCTAGCGGACTTGCAAACCTGTAACTGATATGGCTGCATCGGGTAACTGATATGGCTGCGTAAGCTAACGGAGACGTATCTGTAAGCTTATCGAGACGTCTGCATCTGCTTATCGAGACGTCTGCATCAGCTAACTGAGACGTCTGAACTCGCTTACTGAACTACTTGAATTGTCTTACTGAACTACTTGAGTTGCTCGACAGAACTACTTGAGTTGTTTGACAGAAGTGTGACACACCCTCAAACAGAGTGGTGAAGAGTGGTGAAGAGTGGGTGAAGAGATAAAAACAACTCTTCACCCCTCGGAATGCCGATAAACACAGGGGTTTCCGACCGAAAGGTGAAGAGTGAAGAGTATTTTGATGATAGCTTCGTTTATTTCTTAAACAGTCTTTGGTTTCGCCTTCCAGACGATGCAAGTCATTAAGACAGACATCAGGGCTGCGCCAATCCAGAAATAATTGATGTAGGTAAAGTCGTAAGTCTCTACGCCATTTACCAGATGCTTGTTGCCCTCGATGAGCAGACCGCTCATGATATCCTGGATGCCGGCACCCACATAACTCGCTACGCCGACAACGCCAAGAGCAGCACCCGATGCATTCTTAGGCGCAATATCTACCGCCATCAAACCACCAAAAGTTTTTGTTTCATCTTCTTTATCATATATTTCATTCCATTCGGAATGTTACATGATAGCCTGCCACATTATGCTCGGCTAGGGAGAGGGTGATGGATTGCATCATCAGCATCTGGCGGGAGATGGAGAGGCCGATGCCCGAACCTGATGGCTTGGTGGAGAAGAAGGGGATGAACATCTCCTTTGCCACATCGGCTGGGATGGGGGCGCCATTGTTGCTGAAATAGATGCCCGAGAATTGTGAACTCTCGATGCTCTCTGGATGTTTGTGGAAGCATCGAATGTCGATGGCTGAGGCGTGAGCCTCGATGGCATTCTTGGTCAGATTGATAAATACCTGGTGCAGCATGTTTTTGTCGGCAGACCAGGTGGCATCTTCAGGGATATGGATGTGCCATTCTATCTGAGGATAGAGCGGCTTGATGCCTTCCACGAAATCCTTGAGTGGAATGTTCTCGATGACAGGTTCTTGTAGCTGGGTGAGCTTGCGGTAGCTGTCCACGAAACTGGTGAGCGACTTGCTGGTGTCTCGAATGGCTCGGATGCCTTCCTCGTAGGGCGAGCCTTGGATGTCGGGATTGCTCAGATAGGCTTGGCAGATGCTGGAGATGGGGGCGGTGGCGTTCATAATCTCATGGGTGAGCACTCGGGTTAGCTTTTGCCAAGATTCCACCTCATGCTGCGCCACTAGTCTGCCGATGTCGTTCTCCATATCGTTGAGGGCTTGCTGCAAGGCTCGTTCTCCAGAGAGCAATCCCTTGGTGGATAGACGGAAGGAGTAATCGCCATTGCGGATAGCCTCTTGCATCAAGAAGGCACGGCTCTTCAGGTTGCGCTGATGGCGCAAGAAGAGATAGATGATGCCTCCTATGACGAGGAGTATGATACCTATTATATATATGTGGAAAATGGTGTTCATATCAGATGTTGATAATCATGAATGATTTTGATAAGTGATAACGGGAATGATTTTGATAAGTGATTATCGCTTGAGCTTGGCATAAAGCGTTTGGCGAGTGATGCCGAGCAGTTCGGCGGCACGAGAAATATTGCCGTGGCATTGATCCACCACCTTGTGGATATGCGTGGTCTCGATGCTCTCCAGTGTCTCCACTTCCTGGCTTCGGTCGATGGCATCTTTCAGGGTTCTGATAAGTTCGTCATTATCCCAAGGCTTGGTTACAAAGTCGGCGGCTCCCGTCTTCAATCCCTTGATGGCGAGCTGGATATCAGCGTAGGCGGTGATGAGCACCACGGGGATGTTGGCATGGAGACGGCGCAAGGTGCGAAGCCAAAGTAAACCTTCCTGTCCGCTGTTTACGCCCAGCGAAAAGTTCATGTCGAGCAAGATGATGTCCACTGGCTCTTGTTGGAGCAGAGCGGGGGCTGTGTCTGGGCAAGGCAAGGTGAGAATCTTCTCAAATGTGCCGCCCAGGCATATCTTCAGGGCTGTGAGTATCGATGGATTGTCGTCGATAACAAGTATAGTTCCGTATTTCATCTATTTGTGTTCTGTTATATCTTTTGTTTGCAAAAGTACACTTTTTTCTTGAAATAGCCAACAAAATGGAATGTGATGTGTGATTATCATACAGAAAAGTGTATGAATTTCATACAATCCACTTGCCGCTGGCTTCTGGTCTTTGGCAGAATCAAAAGGAATGGCTACCTTTGCATCAGAAAAAATAATGAAACAACAGATATGAAAAGTTATTTTAAGTTCTTATCACGCAACAAGCTCTATACGGCTATCGAGGCTTTCGGACTCTCGATAGCCTTGGCTTTTGTGATGATTTTGGTATCCTACGCCTTCATGGAGTATCGGGTGGGCACGCATCAGCCAGATGCCAAGAATCTCTATGTGCCTGGTTCGGGCGATTACCTTGGCATGACCTTGGGTACGGCTAAGGAGTTCTTTCCTTCCATCCCGGAAATCAAGGAATGGACCCGATTTAGCGATTATTATACAGACAAGGGTGCTGTGGTGGATGGTCAATACTTCCATGTGCAGGCACGTGCCATAGATCCTAACTTCTTGGATATGATGGGAATGAAGTGCAGGGGATGCTCCGCTCATCGTGTGCTCACGGATAAGCACCAGGCCCTTATCTCCGAGTCTTTTGCCAAGAGGGCTTTTGGCAATACGAATCCTATCGGGCAGGTCGTTAAGTGCGATACGCTGCAATTCAAGGTGGTGGGTATCGTGGATGATTTCGGCAGGGAAGACTTGCTGGAACCCACCGACATCTTTGTTTCCATGAAATTTAAGGACGCAGATTTGTATCCGATGGATCAGTTTGGCGAGGTTGTTACCATCGTCCGATTGGCAGATGGCGCTGACCCAGAAAAGGTGAATGCCACGTTGCTCAATAAATATATGGGCTATTGGAAGAAATGGTGGAGTCGTGAGAAGACGACTGGCAGTTTCTTGTGGGGCTCTAGCTTGGTGCGCTGGGACAAGTTGTATTTTTCAGATATTACATGCTCGCATGTCCGTCATGGCAGCAAGACCTTGGTCAATGTCCTTTTGATTGTGGCACTCGTCCTCTTGCTTTCAGCCATCTTCAATTACATCAATCTCACCGTGGCGCAGATAGGCAATCGAGCCAAGGAGATGGCTACCCGCCGCCTGTTGGGTGAGTCGGTACTGGGTGTGGTATTGCGCTATATCAAGGAGGCTGCACTCTTCACGGCAGGTTGCTTCTTGCTGGGCATTTTGCTGGCTTGGGCATTCACACCTTTATTTAATAGCATCTTGGATACGAAGATTTCGCTCTTCTCTTCGCCTGCCGTTTGGGGATGCCTGTTGGTGGCTTATCTCGTTATCTCCTTGCTGTCGGGCTTGTTCCCAGCCATCGTGGTGTCTCGTTTCAATCCGATAGATGTGGTGAAGGGCACCATCCGCTTGCGCAGCAAGATGTGGTTTAGCAAGATATTCATTGTGGCACAGAGCGTTATCAGTATGTCGCTGGTGGTGATGGCTATCACGATGATGCTCCAGATGCGCCATCTCGCCAACATACCTTTGGGTTATCAAACAAAAGATATCCTCTGCGTATCCACCACCTTCGGGTTTGATAATGTGGACGTCAGAAACGCGGCGTTGATAGCGAGATTGAAATCTCTGCCTGAGGTGGAGGAGGCTACGGCTATCGGCAACAATCCTGTCATCAGCTTTGCTAATGGAGTGCATGATGAGAAGGGAGAAAATTTAGCGTTCTTGCGATTGAGCGTATTGGATTCCATAGCGATGAAGATGATGGGCTTCAAGGTGCTGGAGCGATATTCTGACCCAACGCCAGGCAAAATCTGGGTTAGCGAGGAAGCCAAGCGAACCTTTGGCGTATCGAGCAAGAAACCATATTTCGGTAATCGTGAAGGCAAGCCGGAATATGAGGTTTGTGGCGTTGTGAAAGATTTCCACTGTGGCGATGCTCTTGATGAGTTCAAATCTGACAAATTTGGAAATCATAATGCGATACGTGTTCCTTCTAATCATGATGTGCTTTGGACCATCTTGGTAAAGACTCGTGGCGACCATGCCCAAGCCTTGGCTGCTATCCAGAGTGCCTGCAAGCAAGTTGCTAAGGAGCAGCTGGGCGTACCTACCGACATGGATACGGAGTATCTGGACGACACCTTGGCTGATGCGCTCAAGGAGAAGCACAACATGATGGTGCTCATCATCACCTTCATGGGCATCTCCATCTTGATTTCCGCCCTCGGCTTGTTTGGCATGTCGGTATATTACGGCAACCAGCAGCGCCGACAGATAGCCTTGCGCAAGGTGATGGGAGCCTCGGTGACAGATGCGGCATGGCAACTTTCCAAGCGATTCCTCATCACATCGTGTGTGGCTGTGGTTATCGCTATCCCATTGTGTGTCAAGCTGATGCAAGAATACTTGATAGGTTTCAAATATCGCATCGATTTCCCTTGGTGGACATTGGTGGCAGGAGCTATCTTCACCTTGCTGCTAGCCTTGGTATCGGTCTTCAGCTATACCCTGCGCACCGCTCTGGAGAATCCGATAGATAGCATCAAGATGGAATAGCATGATGAGCTAAGTAAACATTAAACACTACACATTAAACATTAAATCAAGATGATACGTACAGAGAATTTAACGAGAATATTTCGTACAGAAGAGATAGAGACCATCGCCCTGAACGGCGTGAACATCAATGTAAAGGATGGCGAGTTTGTAGCCATCATGGGACCTTCGGGATGTGGCAAGTCTACCTTGCTCAACATCCTCGGCTTGCTCGATACACCTACCGAGGGTAAGTATTGGCTTGGCGATGAGGAGGTAGGACATCTCAAGGAGCGTGAGCGCACGGCTTATCGCAAGGGTCGCATCGGTTTCGTCTTTCAGAATTTCAATCTGATAGATGAGTTGACGGTAGAGGAGAACATCGACCTGCAGCTCAAATATCTAGGCATTGGCAAGGCGGAACGCAAGGAGCGAGTGCTCGACATCCTGCGCAAGGTAAAGCTCAGTCATCGTGCCAAGCATTATCCCCATCAGCTCTCCGGAGGTCAGCAGCAGCGTGTTGCGATAGCTCGTGCCGTGGTGGGCAAGCCAAGCATCATCCTTGCCGATGAGCCTACGGGTAACCTCGATTCCAAGAATGGTATGGAGGTGATGCAGTTGCTTAGCGAGCTGAACGAGGAGGGAACCACCATCGTGATGGTGACGCACTCCAAGCACGATGCTACTTACGCCAGTCGCATCATCAATCTGTTTGATGGACAAGTGGTGGATGCGATGAATGATCAGCTTTAAGCTGCGGTTTCTGTCCAACAATTAGACGGTGGTGTCTAATTGTTGGACAGTTTGTTTAATAAGGGTTTTCGTCTAAAGACTTGATTGTCAGAAGAAGTACTGTTTTGGCACGGCTCTTGTCCTTATCATGCCAAAATGAAGAAGATTATGAAAAGAATAGGAATATTGATAGGATGGTTGGTCTGGGCGGCTGGAGCCTCGGCGCAAAGCTGGAGCCTTGACGACTGCATGAAATACGCCGTGAAGCACGCCACGGAGGTGAAGCGGGAGGTGGTAAATGTCCGCCAGCGCAAGCAGGATTACCAGCATGCTGTGGCAGGATTCCTGCCAACTGTATCGGGAGGCGTGCAGGGACAGTATGCCTGGGGACGAAACATCGACCCGGAAACCAATACTTATAATAATGTAACGACATTCAACAACTACTATCAGCTTTATGCCGAACTGAATGTCTTCGATGGTTTCGCCACCATCAACGCCTTGAAGCAGGCAAAACTGAGTCGGGATTATTCAGCCACGGCGATGCAGAAGATTCAGGACGACCGCGCCATCGACGTGATGCAGAAATACGTGGATGCTGCATACGCAGAGGCAAGCATACAGATAGCAAGCGAGAAGCTGGACGAAAGCAATCGGATGCTGGCTAAGATGAAGCGTCTGTATGAACTGGGCGAGAAGGGGCGCCCGGATGTGGTGCAGATGGAATCGCAGGTGGCAGAAGATGAATACAATCTTACGCATCAGGAGAATGTGGCAAAACAGAGTCTGCTCGCCTTGAAATCTGCGATGAATTTTCCGGTGGATGAAGAGCTGAAAATCCAGATAGCTGAAGAGCGGAATCTGAAGCTAAAGGCAGAAAAAAAAGAGGCTCCTGAATCTGGAGTAAACTACGAAACCGTTTACCAGGGTTTCCAGAATATCTCTCCCGATTTGAAGTCGGCAGAATACGAAGTGGAGCGGGCACGGTATGATTATAAAATAGCAAAAGGCAGATTGCTACCATCACTCTCTCTCGGTGGCGGCATTTCTACCAACTATTATAAGAATCTCTCTCAGAAAGGGCAATACGATGGGTTTGCCTCGCAGTTTCGCAACAACCAGGGAGAATACCTCGCGTTGACCCTTTCCATACCTATTTTATAATAGCGACCGCTGGCACAGCGTGAAAAAGGCACGCAACGACTGGCAACTTGCGCAGGTGAACCTGGAGGAAACCCGTCGCAAGCTTCACGACCAGATAGCCCAGGCGGTAATGGATGCAGAGGGTTACGCCAAGGAGTTGCATCAGATGCAGAAGAAGGTGGCCTCCGATTCGCTCGCCTATCACATGTCGAGCCGGAAGTTTGAGGAAGGAATGCTTTCCACCTTCGACCTTCATACCGCAGCCCAGACGCTTCTGGAAAGCAGAATCAAGGAACTCCAGATGCAGATGTTGCTTATCATCAAACAGAGATTGGTTGCTTATTATCAGGGAGAAAATTTAATAAGATAAATTATGGATATAAAGATAGAAAAGAAAAAATTTCTCGTGCCTCGCAAGTACTGGGCATGGATTGGCGGAGGAGCGGTTTTGATCGCAGTCCTCATTTGGTTGGGATTGAGCAATTTCTCTTCCACCCTGAAGGTGGATAGGAAGGGATTGAGCATCGGAACCGTAGAGAAGGCGCAGTTCAACGATTATGTTTCGGTGGATGGACAGGTGGTTCCTATCTCCGTGGTGCAGATCAGTTCCGAGGAAGGCGGTATTGTTCTGGAGAAAGTGGTGGATGAAGGCGCCCACGTAAACAAGGGCGATGTGATCGTGAAACTGAGCAATTCGAATCTCGATCTGGAGATTCTGAATGCCGAGAGCGAACTTGCCGAAAAGCAGGACATGCTTCGCAACACCCAGATTTCGATGGAGCAGGACCGTCTGAACAATAGCAACGAGGAACTTTCGCTTTCGCAGGATGTCATTACCAAGCGCCGCTCCTATCAGCATCAGGAGGCGTTGCACAAGGAAGAACTCAATTCGCGCGAGGAGTATCTGAAGGCAAAGGAAGATTACGACCTTGCAGTCAAGAAGCATGCACTCATCAGCAAGCGATTGAAGAAGGATGCACAGCTCCGCCGTTCACAGATGGATCAGATGGGTGATAATCTGGAAGCCATGCAGAAGAATGTGCAACTGGTTCGCCAGCGCAAGGAGAAGCTGAACATCCGCAGCACCATTTCGGGCGAAATCGGTTTGCTCGATGTGGAGTTGGGACAGAGCATCCAGGCCGGACAGAAGATAGGAGTCATCAACGACCTCAGCGATTTCAAGGTGCAGGCGCAGGTGGATGAGCATTACATCGACCGGGTAAAACCGGGGCTCACAGCCACTTTCGACCAGAACGGCAAGCATTATCTCCTGCAGGTTCGCAAGGTTTATCCCGAGGTAAGAGATGGCAGGTTCCGTATCGACTTCATCTTCAAAGGCGTTCGCCCTGGCAACATCCGAACCGGTCAGACTTATTATGTAGATTTGCAGCTCGGTCAGTCGAAGCAGGCAATAATTATCCCTAAAGGCACGTTTTATAGTGTAACAGGCGGTCAATGGATTTTTGTTTTAGACAAGAGTGGCAAGAAGGCTTATCGCCGAAAGATAACCATCGGTCGCCAGAATCCTCAGTATTATGAGGTAATTGAGGGCTTGGAGCCGGGCGAGCAGGTCATCGTTAGTGGCTATGAGGCCTATAAGGATAATGATGTATTAGTTTTTAATTAGTAGTGATTAGTGATAAATTGGGCTAACGCCCTTGAAACAGGATATTT
>JAJWFY010000014.1:0-70483 GCA_021615735.1 Segatella copri
CTATGCCACAGACACGTGAGCACGTACTTCTTGCACGTCAGGTAAACGTACCTCGCTTGGTTGTTTTCTTGAACAAGTGCGATATGGTTGACGATGAGGAGATGCTTGAGCTCGTTGAAATGGAGCTTCGCGAGATCCTCGAGCAGTATGGTTACGAGGAGGATACTCCAATTGTACGTGGTTCTGCTCTCGGTGCTTTGAACGGTGTTGAGAAGTGGGTTAAGTCTGTTGAGACTTTGATGGATACAGTTGATGAGTGGATTCAGGAGCCAGAGCGCGAGATTGATAAGCCATTCTTGATGCCTATCGAGGATGTATTCTCAATTACAGGTCGTGGTACTGTTGCTACAGGTCGTATTGAGACAGGTCGTTGCAAGGTAGGTGACGAAGTTCAGTTGCTCGGTCTTGGTGAGGACAAGAAGTCAGTTATTACTGGTGTTGAGATGTTCCGTAAGATCCTTGCTGAGGGTGAAGCTGGTGATAACGTAGGTTTGCTTCTCCGTGGTATCGATAAGGCTGAGGTTAAGCGTGGTATGGTAGTTGTACACCCAGGTGCTATTACTCCTCACGATCACTTCAAGGCTTCTATCTATGTATTGAAGAAGGAAGAGGGTGGCCGTCACACTCCATTTGGTAACAAGTATCGTCCTCAGTTCTATCTCCGTACTATGGATTGTACAGGTGAAATCAAGCTTCCAGAGGGAGTTGAGATGGTAATGCCTGGTGATAACGTAGAGATTGAGGTAGAGTTGATCTACAAGGTTGCTTTGAACGAGGGTCTTCGTTTCGCTATCCGTGAGGGTGGTCGTACAGTAGGTTCTGGCCAGATTACAACAATTCTCGACGATATCAAGTAATTTAGATTTATCTAATTTGCTATATATATCAGACTCCCCTCCTAAGGGAGAGGGAGTCTTCCTACGGGTTTAGCTCAGTTGGTAGAGCACTGGTCTCCAAAACCAGGTGTCGAGGGTTCGAGCCCTTCAACCCGTGCTAAATAGAAGATAATATGAATAAAATAGTAAATTATTGCAAGGCATGTTACGATGAACTTGCGCATAAGACTACTTGGCCATCACGTGCCGAACTAACTCATAGTGCAATGGTTGTATTATCTGCTTCCCTAGTCATTGCACTTGTTGTGTTCGCGATGGATTCTATTTTCAAAGCCTTTATGGGTGTAGTTTATCCAGGTTAATTTTTTAAGGAAATGGCAGACGCAGGAAATAAATGGTATGTGCTTAAAGCCGTTAGTGGCAAAGAGGCTAAGGTGAAAGAATACATCGAAGCTGAAATGAAGCACAATGACTTACTAGCAGCAAATGTTTCTCAGGTGTTGATACCAGTTGAGAAACATGCAACTGTGCGTAATGGAAAGAGAGTCGTTAAAGAAAAGGTTTCTCTTCCAGGTTATGTTTTTGTGGAGGCCAAACTGAAGGGTGATGTCGCACATACGTTGCGTTTCCTCCCTAATGTTTTGGGTTTCCTTGGAGGTTTGGATGAACCAACACCAGTTCCACAACGCGATATCAATCGTATGTTGGGTTCTGCAGAGGAGACTGAGTTTGAGGAGAATCTTGATTGTCCTTACTTGGTTAATGATACCGTTAAGGTTATGGAAGGTCCATTCAGTGGTTTCAGCGGAATCGTTGAAGAGGTTAATGCTGAAAAGCATAAGCTGAAAGTTACGGTTAAGATCTTCGGACGTAAAACTCCGTTGGAATTAGGTTTTATGCAAGTAGAAAAGGAATAGGATTCTGTTACGAGAATTTTAGATCCTTTTATAAGTTTCAATTTTAAATATTAACAAGAAAATGGCTAAAGAAGTTGCTGGATTAATCAAATTACAGATTAAAGGTGGCGCTGCAAATCCTTCACCTCCAGTAGGACCTGCACTGGGTTCTAAAGGTATTAACATTATGGGATTCTGCAAGGAATTCAACGCCCGTACCCAGGATAAAGCAGGTAAAGTATTGCCAGTTGTTATCACATACTACACTGACAAGTCATTCGATTTCATCATCAAGACTCCTCCTGCTGCTGTTCAGTTGAAGGAAGCTGCTAAAATTAAGAGTGGCTCATCTCAGCCTAACCGTCAGAAGGTAGCAAGTCTTACTTGGGATCAGGTGAAGACTATCGCTGAGGACAAAATGAAGGACTTGAATTGCTTTACTGTAGAATCAGCTATGAAGCTCATTGCTGGTACTGCAAGAAGTATGGGTATAACTGTAAAAGGGGACTTCCCTGGTAAATAATTTATAACTTCAATTAGAAAAATGAGTAAACTGACAAAAAATCAAAAATCAGTAGCTGATAAGGTTGAAGCAGGGAAGGCATACACATTGAAGGAGGCTTCAGAGTTGGTAAAGGAAATTACCACTACCAAGTTTGATGCATCTCTTGATATTGATGTACGCTTAGGTGTTGATCCACGTAAGGCTAACCAGATGGTTCGTGGCGTTGTTTCATTGCCAAACGGAACAGGTAAGGTTACTCGCGTGCTCGCACTCTGTACTCCTGATCAGGAAGCTGCTGCTAAGGAAGCAGGCGCTGATTATGTTGGTCTTGACGAATACGTTGAGAAGATTAAGGGTGGTTGGACAGATATTGATGTCATCATCACAATGCCTTCTTGCATGGGTAAGATCGGTCCTTTGGGTCGTGTACTCGGTCCTCGTGGTTTGATGCCTAACCCTAAGAGTGGCACTGTAACTATGGATGTTGCTAAGGCAGTAAAGGAAGTTAAGCAAGGTAAGATTGACTTTAAGGTTGACAAGGCTGGTATTATCCATACTTCAATCGGTAAGGTTAGCATGACACCTGAGCAGATCTACGGAAATGCAAAGGAGTTCATCAACACAGTTATCAAGCTGAAGCCTGCTGCTGCTAAAGGTACATATATCAAGAGTATCTTTATTTCTAGCACTATGAGTAAGGGTATCAAGATTGATCCTAAATCAGTTGAATAACTCTAAAAGTTTTGTAAAATGAAGAAAGAAATTAAAGATACCATTATCACCGAACTTGGACAGAAGCTTAAGGAGTATCCTCACTTCTATCTTGTAGACGTTACAGGATTGAATGCTGAGAAGACCAGCAATCTTCGTCGTAAGTGCTTCAAGAGTGAAATCAAGATGGTTGTTGTTAAGAACAACTTGCTTCACAAGGCGTTCGAGGCTTCTGACATCGATTTCTCTGAGTTGTACGGAAGTTTGAAGGGTAATACAGCTGTGTTGTTCACTAACACTGCTAATGTACCAGCTAAAATGCTGAAAGAGTATGACAAGGAAGGTATCCCAGCTTTGAAGGCTGCTTATGCAGAAGAAAGCTTCTATGTAGGTGCCGATAAACTTGGCGAACTTGCAGCACTCAAGAGCAAGAATGAGGTTATCGCAGAAATTGTGGCTTTGCTTCAGTCTCCAGCGAAGAACGTTGTATCTGCTCTTCAATCAGGAAGCAACACTATCCATGGTGTGCTTAAGACATTGGGCGAGCGTCCTGAGTAATCTCACAATGTTATTAAATTAATTAGTATAAACAAAATTTAAATTAGAATAAAAATGGCAGATATTAAAGCTATTGCAGAAGAGTTAGTAAATCTTACTGTTAAGGAAGTTAATGAGTTGGCAACAGTCCTCAAGGACGAGTATGGTATTGAGCCTGCTGCTGCAGCTGTAGCTGTAGCTGCTGGTCCTGCTGCTGGTGGTGCAGCTGCAGCTGAGGAGAAGTCTTCTTTCGACGTTGTCCTCGCTGAGGTTGGTGCTACAAAGCTCCAGGTTGTAAAGGCCGTTAAGGAGGCTTGTGGTCTCGGTTTGAAGGAGGCTAAGGATCTCGTAGACGGTGCTCCTTCTACAATCAAGGAAGGCGTTGCTAAGGACGAGGCTGAGAACTTGAAGAAGGCTATCGAGGCAGCTGGTGCTAAGGTAGAGCTCAAGTAATTTAGAGTTTACATGTCTTAATATATGGTTAGGATTCTCCCAGTAGGCGAGTCCTAACCTTTTTGTGTCTTTTATTATTTTGATAAACCATTTAATAACTTCTAATGGCTACAAAAATTGTTGATAACAGAGTAAATTTTGCCAGCGTTCATAATCCGTACCCATATCCGGATTTCCTCGATGTGCAGTTAAAGTCTTTCAAGGACTTCTTACAGTTGGATACTCCGCCTGAGGAACGCAAGAATGACGGTTTGTATAAGGTGTTCTCTGAGAACTTCCCTATTACCGATACACGTAACAATTTCGTTCTTGAGTTCTTGGATTACTATATCGACCCTCCTCGCTATTCTATTGATGAGTGCCTGGAGCGTGGTCTTACATATAGCGTACCTTTGAAGGCTAAGATGAAACTGTATTGTACTGATCCTGATCATGAGGATTTCGGTACATTTATTCAGGATGTGTTCCTTGGTACTATCCCATATATGACCGATAATGGTACTTTCGTGATTAATGGTGCTGAGCGTGTTGTTGTTTCTCAGCTTCATCGCTCTCCTGGTGTGTTCTTTAGCCAGGGTGTTCATGCAAATGGTACCATGCTTTATTCTGCTCGTATCATTCCTTTCAAGGGAAGCTGGATTGAATTTGCAACTGACATTAACAATGTAATGTATGCATATATCGATCGTAAGAAGAAGTTGCCTGTAACCACATTGTTGCGTGCTATTGGTTACGAACAGGATAAGGATATTCTTCAGATTTTTGATCTCGCTGAGGAGGTGAAGGTTAACAAGAAGAATATGAAGGCTGCTATTGGTCGTAAGCTTGCTGCTCGTGTTTTGAAGAGTTGGAATGAGGACTTCGTTGATGAGGATACTGGTGAAGTAGTATCTATCGAGCGTAATGAAGTAATCATGGAGCGTGAGACTGAACTTACTGCTGATAATATTGAGGAGATTGTTGAGAGTGGAGCGCAGACAGTTCTTCTTCATAAGGATGAGGAAGCTGCCAACAAGTTTACTATTATCTTCAATACTTTGGCAAAGGATCCAAGTAACTCTGAGAAGGAAGCTGTTAACTATATCTATCGTCAGTTGCGTAATGCAGATCCTGCAGATGATGCAAGTGCACGTGAGGTTTTCCAAAACCTGTTCTTCTCGGATAAGCGTTATGATCTGGGTGAGGTAGGTCGTTATCGTATCAATAAGAAATTGAATCTTGATACTGACATTGATGTTCGTGTCTTGACTAAGGAAGATATTATTGAGATCATTAAATATCTTATTCAGCTGATCAACTCTAGTGCAACAGTTGACGATATCGACCACTTGTCTAATCGTCGTGTTCGTACTGTAGGTGAGCAGTTGGCTAACCAGTTCTCTATTGGTTTGGCACGTATGACCCGTACTATCCGTGAACGTATGAATGTTCGCGACAATGAGGTGTTTACTCCAACAGATTTGATTAATGCTAAGACAATCTCTAGTGTTATCAATTCTTTCTTTGGAACTAATCCATTGTCACAGTTCATGGACCAGACTAACCCTCTGGCTGAGGTAACTCATAAGCGTCGTCTTTCTGCCTTAGGTCCTGGTGGTTTGTCTCGTGAGCGTGCAGGTTTCGAGGTTCGTGACGTACATTATACACACTATGGTCGTCTTTGCCCTATTGAGAGTCCTGAAGGTCCAAACATCGGTTTGATTTCTTCTCTCTGTATGTATGCAAAGATTAATGATCTTGGTTTTATTGTTACTCCTTACCGTAAGGTGAATGATAGCAAGGTCGATATGGCTAATGAGGATGTTGTATACTTGACTGCAGAAGATGAAGAGTCTAAGATTATCGGTCAGGGTAATGCGCCTTTGACTGTTGATGGTTCTTTCATTCGTGATGTAGTAAAGTGTCGTCAGGATGCTGATTATCCAGTTGTAGGTCCGGATCAAGTTGATTATGTTGACGTCTCTCCACAGCAGATTGCTTCTGTATCCGCAGGTTTGATTCCATTCTTGGAGCATGATGATGGTCACCGTGCGTTGATGGGATGTAACATGATGCGTCAGGCTGTACCATTGCTTCATAATGATGCACCAATAGTTGGTACTGGTCTTGAGAAGCAAGTTTGTGAGGATTCACGTACTATGGTTACTGCAGAAGGTGAGGGCGTTATCGAATATGTTGATGCTACAACTATCCGCATCCTTTACGATCGCACAGAAGACGATGAATTTGTAAGCTTCGAACCAGCTTTGAAGGAGTATCGTATTCCTAAGTTCCGTCGTACCAACCAGAATATGACCATCGACTTGCGTCCTATCTGTAATAAGGGACAGCGTGTAAAGAAGGGTGATATCCTGACAGAAGGTTATGCAACAGAAAACGGTGAGTTGGCTTTGGGCCGTAACTTGCTTGTTGCTTATATTCCTTGGAAGGGTTATAACTACGAGGATGCTGTCGTTATCTCTGAACGTATGGTTCGTGAAGACGTATTGACATCTGTACATGTTGACGAATACTCTCTTGATGTCCGTGAAACTAAGCGTGGAGTAGAGGAATTCACATCTGATATCCCTAATGTCAGCGAGGAAGCTACAAAGGATCTTGATGATAATGGTATCGTGCGTGTTGGTGCAAGAATTGAACCAGGTGATATCATGATTGGTAAGATTTCGCCTAAGGGTGAAAGTGATCCTTCACCAGAAGAGAAGTTGCTTCGCGCTATCTTTGGTGATAAGGCTGGTGATGTGAAGGATTCTTCATTGAAGGCAAATCCATCATTGAGCGGTGTGGTTATTGACAAGAAGTTGTTCTCTCGTGCTATCAAGACCCGTGAGTCAAAGAAGCAGGATAAGATTATTCTTGCTAAGATTGATGAGGAGTATGAGGCAAAGGGTGATGACTTGAAGGATATCCTCGTAGACAAGTTGCTTACACTTACAGAAGGTATGACTTCTGAGGGCGTTAAGGATTATTCAGGTGCTGAGATTATCACCAAGGGCAGTACCTTTACTGCTACAGCCTTGAAGAATTTGGAGTATGATGGTGTTCAGTCTAATAAGTGGACTAAGGATGAGCATACCAATGGCTTGATTCAGAGACTTATTATGAACTATATCCGCAAGTATAAGCAACTTGATGCTGAATTAAAGCGTCGTAAGT
The DNA here is from genome assembly GCA_021615735.1 of Segatella copri. Taxonomy (GTDB): domain Bacteria; phylum Bacteroidota; class Bacteroidia; order Bacteroidales; family Bacteroidaceae; genus Prevotella; species Prevotella copri_Q. The sequence goes on from JAJWFY010000014.1 coordinate 7,095, forward strand.
TTGCTATCACTATTGGTGATGAACTTCCATCAGGTATTCTTCAGATGGCTAAGGTATATATTGCTAAGAAGCGTAAGATCCAGGTTGGTGATAAACTTGCCGGTCGTCATGGTAATAAGGGTATTGTGTCTAAGGTAGTTCGTTTGGAGGATATGCCATTTATGGCTGACGGTCGTCCTGTTGATATGGTATTGAATCCATTGGGTGTGCCTTCACGTATGAACCTTGGTCAGATCTTCGAGTGTATCTTGGGTGCTGCAGGTAAAAAGTTGGGTGTAAAGTTTGCTACTCCTATCTTTGATGGTGCTAAATTGGATGATCTCTCTGAATGGACAGATAAGGCAGGCTTGCCACGTTTCTGCTCAACTTACCTTTATGATGGTGAGACTGGAGAGCAGTTTGACCAGCCAGCTACTGTTGGTATGACTTACTTCTTGAAGTTAGGTCATATGGTTGAGGATAAGATGCACGCTCGTTCTATCGGTCCATACTCTTTGATTACACAACAGCCACTTGGTGGTAAAGCACAGTTTGGTGGTCAGCGATTCGGAGAGATGGAGGTCTGGGCTATCGAGGCATTCGGTGCAAGCCACGTTTTGCAGGAGATCCTGACTGTTAAGTCAGATGATGTTGTAGGACGTAGCAAGGCATACGAAGCAATCGTAAAGGGCGATCCAATGCCAACTCCTGGTATTCCTGAGTCACTTAACGTATTGCTCCATGAGCTTCGTGGCCTTGGTTTGAGCATCAAACTTGATTAATTTTGAGAACCCCTAATTTATATATAGAAACATGGCTTTCAAAAAAGATACAAAGGTAAAGAATAATTTTACGAAGATTACCATCGGTCTTGCCTCTCCTGAGGAGATCCTGGAAAATTCGTATGGTGAGGTTACAAAGCCCGAAACCATTAATTATCGTACATATAAGCCCGAACGTGACGGACTTTTCTGCGAGCGCATCTTTGGTCCTACCAAGGACTATGAGTGTGCTTGCGGTAAGTATAAGCGTATCCGTTACAAGGGTATCGTCTGTGACCGATGTGGTGTTGAGGTGACCGAGAAGAAGGTCCGTCGTGAACGTTCTGGTCATATTGAACTGGTTGTGCCAGTGGCTCACATCTGGTATTTCCGTTCATTGCCTAACAAAATTGGCTATCTCTTAGGTATGCCTACCAAGAAACTTGATGCTGTCATTTACTACGAAAAGTATGTTGTAGTACAGCCAGGTGTGCTGGCTGGCAGAAAGGATGCTGATGGTTTGGAATTGAATGGTTCTCATACTCTCGACCTTCTTACAGAGGATGAGTATATCGATATCATCGACAATCAGTTGAGCCCAGATAACGACCGTCTTCCTGATGAGGATCCAAACAAGTTTATTGCAAAGATGGGTGCTGAAGCTATTTATCAGTTGCTGCAGAACTTGGATCTCGACTCTCTGTCATACGAGTTACGCGACCGTGCAAGCAATGATTCAAGCCAGCAGCGTAAGACTGAGGCTCTGAAGCGTCTTCAAGTTGTAGAAGGCTTCCGTGCCAGCAAGGGTATCAACCGTCCTGAGTGGATGGTTATGAAGATCATCCCTGTAACTCCTCCTGAACTCCGTCCATTGGTACCTCTGGATGGAGGTCGTTTTGCTACTTCAGATCTCAATGACCTCTATCGTCGTGTTATAATTCGTAATAACCGTTTGAAGCGATTGGTGGAAATCAAGGCTCCAGAGGTAATCCTCCGTAATGAGAAGCGTATGCTGCAGGAGGCTGTTGACAGTTTGTTCGACAACTCTCGCAAGAGCTCTGCTGTAAAGAGCGAAAGCAACCGCCCATTGAAATCACTTTCTGACTCATTGAAGGGTAAGCAGGGTCGTTTCCGTCAGAACTTGCTGGGTAAGCGTGTTGACTATTCTGCCCGTTCTGTAATCGTTGTAGGTCCAGAGTTGAAGATGGGTGAGTGTGGTCTTCCTAAACTGATGGCTGCAGAGCTTTACAAACCATTTATCATCCGTAAATTGATAGAGCGTGGTATCGTAAAGACTGTAAAAAGTGCCAAGAAGATTGTTGATCGTCGAGAGCCAGTTATCTGGGATATTCTTGAGAATGTAATGAAGGGTCATCCGGTTATGTTGAACCGTGCCCCTACGCTTCACCGACTCGGTATCCAGGCATTCCAGCCTAAGATGATTGAGGGTAAGGCTATTCAGTTGCATCCATTGGCATGTACAGCGTTCAACGCCGACTTCGATGGTGACCAGATGGCTGTTCACCTTCCATTGAGCAATGAGGCTGTTTTGGAGGCTCAAATCCTGATGCTTCAGAGTCATAACATTCTCAACCCAGCTAATGGTGCGCCTATCACCGTTCCTTCTCAGGATATGGTGCTTGGTCTTTACTATATTACTAAGATTCGTCCAGGTGCAAAGGGTGAGGGCTTGACATTCTATGGTCCTGAAGAGGCATTGATTGCTCGTAACGAGGGCCGATGTGATCTTCATGCTTTGATTAAGGTTGTAGTTGACGACTTGGTTGATGGTACAATCCAGAAGCGAATGGTAGAAACTTCTGTTGGACGTGTCATCGTTAATGGTATCATTCCTGATGAAGTTGGCTTCTTCAATGATGTGATTTCCAAGAAAACCCTCCGTGGTTTGATTTCTAATGTTATCAAGGCTGTTGGTATGGCTAAGGCTTGTGAATTCCTTGATGGAATCAAGAACTTAGGTTATCGTATGGCTTATGTCGCAGGATTGTCATTCAACCTTGGTGATATTATTATTCCACCAGAGAAGGAAGCTATTGTTGAGCGCGGTCACAAGGAGGTTGAGGAAATTACCAATAACTATAATATGGGTTTCATCACCAACAAGGAACGTTACAACCAGGTTATTGATGCGTGGACTCACGTAAATACAGATTTGGGTAATATCCTGATGAAGGAGATGACCGAAGCTGACCAGGGATTCAACGCCGTTTACATGATGCTTGATTCCGGAGCCCGTGGTTCTAAGGATCAGATTAAACAGTTGTCTGGTATGCGTGGTTTGATGGCTAAGCCTCAGAAGGCAGGTGCAGAGGGTGCGCAGATCATTGAGAACCCTATCCTTTCTAACTTTAAGGAGGGTATGTCTGTATTGGAGTACTTTATCGCTTCTCACGGTGCCCGTAAGGGTCTTGCTGATACCGCTATGAAGACTGCCGATGCCGGTTATTTGACTCGTCGTCTTGTAGACGTTTCTCACGATGTTATCATCACCGAAGAGGATTGTGGTACATTGCGTGGCTTGGTTTGTACAGCTTTAAAGAATGGTGATGAGATTATTTCATCTCTTTATGAGCGTATTCTGGGTCGTGTATCTGTACATGATGTTATTCATCCAACAACTGGTGAACTGATTGTCAAATCTGGTGAAGAAATCACCGAGGCTAAGGCAAAGGCTATAGATGAATCTCCTATCGAGAGTGTTGAAATTCGTTCTGTTCTCACCTGTGAGAGCAAAAAGGGTGTCTGCATGAAGTGCTATGGCCGTAACTTGGCAACAGCCCGTATGGTACAGTTGGGTGAAGCCGTTGGTGTCATCGCTGCTCAAGCTATTGGTGAGCCAGGTACTCAGTTGACTCTCCGTACATTCCACGCCGGTGGTATTGCATCTAACGCTGCTGCCAATGCTAAGATTGCTGCGAAGAATAAGTCTCGTATCGAGTTTGACGAGTTGAGCACAGTACCATTCGTAGAGGAAGACGAGGAAGGCAACGATATCAAGTGCGAAAAGGTAGTAAGCCACTTGGCTGAAATCCGTTTCGTGGATCCTAATACAAACATCGTTCTTGCAACTTTGAATGTTCCTTACGGTTCTTCATTGTATCACAAGGAGGGTGAAATCGTAGAAAAGGATACCGTTATCGCCCGTTGGGATCCATTCAACGCCGTTATCGTCAGCCAGTATGCCGGTACATTGAAGTTCAATGACGTTCAGAAGGATCAGACTTATCGTGCTGAGGTCGATGAGACTACAGGCTTGGAGGAGAAGATTATCACCGATTCCAAGAATAAGGCAATGGTTCCATCTTGTGATGTTATTGATGCTAATGGTGAAATCCTTGGTACATACAACTTCCCTGTAGGTGGTCACTTGGCTGTTGAGGATGGACAGACAATTAATACCGGTGAGGTTTTGGTTAAGATTCCTCGTGCTGTAGGTGGTGCAGGTGATATCACTGGTGGTCTCCCTCGTGTAACTGAGCTTCTTGAGGCTCGCAACCCTTCTAACCCTGCTGTTGTATCTGAAATCGATGGTGAGGTAACTATGGGTAAGGTAAAGCGTGGTAACCGTGAAATCATCGTAACATCTAAGACTGGCGATCAGAAGAAGTATCTTGTATCTCTTTCTAAGCAGATCTTGGTACAGGAACATGATGCTGTACGTGCTGGTACTCCTCTTTCTGATGGTAGTGTAACTCCTGGCGATATTCTCGCCATCATGGGTCCTACCGCTGTTCAGGAGTATATTGTTAACCAGATCCAGGACGTTTACCGTCTTCAGGGTGTGGCTATTAATGATAAGCATTTTGAGGTTGTGGTACGTCAGATGATGCGTAAGGTTCGTATTGACGATCCTGGTGATACTACCTTCTTGGAGCAAGAGTTGGTTGATAAACTTGACTTTGCAGAAGAGAATGATCGTATCTGGGGTAAGAAGGTTGTTACTGACGGTGGTGATAGTGAAAGTCTCAAACCAGGTCAGATCATAACGGCTCGTAGATTGCGTGATGAGAATTCTGCATTGAAGCGTCGCGACTTGAAACTTGTACAGGTTCGTGATGCCGTATCTGCAACTTCTACACAGATCCTCCAGGGTATTACTCGTGCTGCTCTTGGTACTAAGAGCTTTATGAGTGCTGCATCATTCCAGGAAACTACTAAGGTTTTGAATGAGGCTGCTATCCGTGGTAAGGTTGATTACCTTGAGGGTATGAAGGAGAATGTAATCTGTGGTCACTTGATTCCTGCAGGTACTGGTCTTCGTCAGTGGGATAAGCTCATCGTAGGCTCTAAAGAAGAATATGAGCGTATGCAGGCTAATAAGAAAAATGTGCTCGACTATGCTGATTCTCCAATAGGGGAATAATCGTAGAATAGAGTACTATATATAAAATAGGTATAATGAGGGTGCGTCATAAGTCTATGGCGCACCCTTTTGTTATCTGCAACTGATGAAAAAAAGCAAAGAATCAGGATTCCATCTTCTGTTGTCTTATGATGTTTTTTTGAAAATATGTGGCAGATTATTCGTTTTTTTCAGATATTATGTGTAAATTTGCACTATCATTTAAAGTTTAATCCTATTAACTTAGTAAAATTATGGAAGAAAATAAGAATAATCAACAGCAGCAGAATCAGTTCCAAATGGGCATCAGCCCTGAAGTAGCAGAGGGTACATACTCTAACTTGGCACTGATTACTCATTCTAGTTCAGACTTCATCTTGGATTTTGCATGTGCACTTCCTGGCATGCCTGCACCTCAGATCAAGAGTCGTGTTATCATGGCACCTGAACATGCTAAGCGATTGCTTCAGGCATTGCAGAGCAATATTTATAACTACGAGCAGTCCTTCGGTAAAATTAAGTTGTCTGATGAGCAAGAACGTACAATCGCTCCATTCGGCACACCAAAGGGTGAGGCATAATGTACTACAACATACATACTAAGACTAAATTCTCTGCTAAATACCGCTTTTTTCTTTGTAATATTTGTTTTTAATAGTTATATAAAGTTAAAACTAGCCTTCGTTTTTTAAAAGTCTCCTTAATATTTAGGTAGTTTGCCGAAAAAATCGTACCTTTGCACCCCGAAAAGGCTCTATAAAGTAGTGGCTTACATCGGAATAAGACAATAAATAAAAATAAATATATAAATTAAAAAGTAAAATTATGCCTACTATTTCACAGTTAGTAAGAAAAGGCAGACGAGTTCTTGTAGACAAGAGCAAGTCACCAGCTTTGGATTCTTGTCCTCAGCGTCGTGGTGTTTGTGTTCGTGTTTATACAACAACTCCTAAGAAGCCTAATTCAGCAATGCGTAAAGTTGCACGTGTACGTTTGACAAACTCAAAGGAAGTAAACTCTTATATTCCAGGAGAGGGTCACAACTTGCAGGAGCACTCAATTGTTTTGGTTCGCGGTGGTCGTGTAAAGGACCTTCCTGGTGTACGTTATCACATTGTCCGTGGTACACTTGATACTGCAGGTGTTGCGAATCGTACACAGCGTCGTTCTAAGTACGGAGCTAAGCGTCCTAAGGCAAAGAAGTAATATAGCTTCTTAAATTTTAGACAAAACCGCAGACTCACGGTCGGAGAAGGTCGGGAGTTGGGGTTAAAATATTTAATAAAAGTTTTGCTGGAGAAGTAATCAGGTTGAGTAAATGCTCGGGTGCGAGCGTTGAAGAACATTATACAGCCCCATGCAGAATTAAAAAAAAGTTTTATTTAAAAATGAGAAAAGCAAAACCAAAGAAGAGAGTGATCCTTCCAGATCCTGTCTTCAATGACCAGAAGGTCTCAAAGTTCGTAAATCATTTGATGTATGATGGAAAGAAAAATACATCTTATGAGATTTTCTACAATGCACTTGACATTGTAAAGGCTAAGATGTCTAACGAGGAAAAGTCTGCTCTTGAAATCTGGAAGCAGGCACTTGATAATATTACTCCTCAGGTAGAGGTTAAGAGCCGTCGTATCGGTGGTGCAACCTTCCAGGTTCCTACAGAGATTCGTCCTGATCGTAAGGAGAGTATTTCTATGAAGAATCTTATTCTTTTTGCACGTAAGCGCGGTGGTAAGACTATGGCTGATAAGCTTGCTGCAGAGATCATGGATGCTTTTAATAATCAGGGTGGTGCATTTAAGCGTAAGGAGGATATGCATCGTATGGCTGAGGCTAACCGTGCGTTCGCTCACTTTAGATTCTAATTTAATATATAATATAGTTAAAAGAAAATGGCAAATCGCGATTTACATTTGACTCGTAACATCGGTATCATGGCGCATATCGATGCTGGTAAGACAACAACTTCTGAGCGTATTTTGTTCTATACAGGTAAGACTCATAAGATTGGTGAGGTACACGATGGCGCTGCTACAATGGACTGGATGGCCCAGGAGCAGGAGCGTGGTATTACTATCACTTCTGCGGCTACTACTTGTAATTGGAACTATCTCGGTAAGTCTTATAAGATCAACTTGATCGATACTCCGGGACACGTTGACTTCACTGCTGAGGTTGAGCGTTCTCTCCGTGTACTTGATGGTGCTGTTGCTACATATTCTGCAGCTGATGGTGTTCAGCCACAGTCTGAGACTGTATGGCGCCAGGCTGATAAGTATAATGTACCTCGTATTGGTTATGTAAACAAGATGGACCGTTCTGGTGCAAACTTCTTCGAGACAGTACAGCAGATGAAGGATATCTTGGGCGCTAATCCAATTGCTATTCAGATTCCTATTGGTGCAGAGGAAAACTTCAAGGGTGTAGTAGACCTCATCAAGATGAAGGCTATCCTTTGGCACGATGAAACCATGGGTGCTGAGTATGACGTAGAGGAAATTCCTGCTGACTTGGCTGACGAAGCTGCTGAGTGGCGTGATAAGTTGCTCGAGGGTGCTGCCAACTTTGATGACGAAGTAATGGAGCTTTATCTCGATGGTCAGGATATTCCTGAGGAGAAGATTCTCGCAGCTATCCGTAAGGGCTGCTGTGCTATGGAGTGCTGCCCAATGTTGCTTGGTTCTTCATACAAGAATAAGGGTGTTCAGCCTTTGCTCGACTATGTATGTGCATTCCTGCCTTCACCAATGGATACTCCTAATATCGTAGGTACCAACCCTGATACAGAGGAGGAAGAGGATCGTAAGCCTTCTGAGGATGAGCCAACATCGGCTCTCGCATTTAAGATTGCTACAGACCCATTCATGGGCCGCTTGGTATTCTTCCGTGTTTACTCAGGTAAGGTTGTTGCTGGTTCTTATGTTTACAACCCACGTTCTGGCAAGCGCGAGCGTATCAGCCGTCTGTTCCAGATGAACTCTAAGCAGGAGATTCCAATGGAGTCTATCGATGCTGGTGATATCGGTGCAGGTGTAGGTTTCAAGGATATCCGTACAGGTGATACACTCTGTGATGAGGATCACCCAATCGTATTGGAGTCTATGACATTCCCTGATACTGTGATTTCTATCGCAGTTGAGCCTAAGAGCCAGGCTGACATCGCTAAGATGGATAACGGTCTCGCTAAGTTGGCTGAAGAGGACCCAACCTTTACCGTACGTACCGACGAGCAGAGTGGTCAGACAATTATCTCTGGTATGGGTGAGCTCCACTTGGATATCATCATCGACCGTTTGAAGCGTGAGTTCAAGGTTGAGTGTAACCAGGGTAAGCCTCAGGTTAACTACAAGGAGGCAATCACTAAGACAGCTCAGAGCCGTGAGACTTACAAGAAGCAGTCTGGTGGTCGTGGTAAGTTCGCTTGTATCGATGTAACCATCGGTCCTAAGGACGAGGATTACAAGGAGGGCGACTTGCAGTTCATCAACGAGGTTAAGGGTGGTAACGTTCCTAAGGAATTCATCCCATCAGTACAGAAGGGCTTCGCTGATTGCTTGTCAAATGGTGTACTCGGTGGTTTCCCTATGACAGGTTTGAAGGTAACTTTGACCGATGGTAGCTTCCACCCAGTTGACTCTGACCAGTTGTCATTCGAGTTGGTAGCTCATCAGGCATTCAAGGTACTTTGCCCTAAGGCAGGTCCTGTTTTGATGGAGCCTATCATGAAGGTAGAGGTTGTTACTCCAGAAGAGAACATGGGTGACGTAATCGGTGACTTGAACAAGCGCCGTGGTCTCGTTCAGGGTATGGAGGAAGGCCGTAGCGGTGCTCGCATCGTAAAGGCTATGGTTCCATTGGCTGAGATGTTCGGTTATGTAACAGCTTTGCGTACCATCACTTCTGGTCGTGCTACAAGCTCTATGGAGTATGATCATCATGCACCTCTCTCTTCAACAATCGCTAAGGCAGTGTTGGAGGAGGTTAAGGGTCACGCAGAACTCCTTTAATAAAATAAAGAAATAATGGTAAGATGAGGCGCTGCTTAGCGAATGACTCTTAAGCAGCGTACCTCTTCTTCCATTAGACTAAATCAATTCATATATTAATAACTTAATTTTAACAATGAGTCAGAAAATCAGAATTAAGCTGAAGTCCTACGACCACCAGTTGGTTGACAAGTCAGCTGAGAAGATTGTGAAGGCTGTTAAGGCTACAGGCGCTATCGTCAGCGGTCCTATTCCATTGCCAACACACAAGCGTATTTTTACTGTAAACCGCAGTACTTTCGTTAACAAGAAGTCTCGCGAGCAGTTCCAGCTCTCAGATTTCAAGCGTCTTATCGACATCTATAGCTCAACAGCTAAGACTGTAGATGCATTGATGAAGCTTGAGTTGCCAAGTGGTGTAGAAGTAGAAATCAAAGTCTAATTATTTAAAAGTAAATTGAAATGCCAGGATTAATTGGAAAAAAAATCGGAATGACATCCGTTTTCAGTGCCGACGGTAAGAATATTCCGTGCACTGTTATCGAAGTAGGTCCTTGTGTTGTAACCCAGGTTAAGACTTTAGAGAAAGACGGTTACCAGGCTTATCAGTTAGGTTTCGGCGAGGCTAAGGAAAATCGTACATCTCAGCCTATGATGGGAATCTTCAAGAAGGCAGGCACAACACCTAAGAAGTACTTGGCCGAGTTCAAGTTTGATGAGGAGTACAACCTCGGTGACACCATTACAGTTGATATCTTCAACGACTGCAAGTTTGTTGATGTAATCGGTACATCTAAGGGTAAAGGCTTCCAGGGCGTTGTAAAGCGTCACGGATTCGGTGGTGTAGGTCAGTCTACTCACGGTCAGGATGACCGCGCTCGTAAACCGGGTTCTATTGGTGCATGTTCTTATCCTGCAAAGGTATTCAAGGGTATGCGCATGGGCGGCCAAATGGGAGGTGACAGAGTTACTACTCAGAACCTTCAGGTGTTAAAGGTAATTCCAGAGCAGAACCTCCTCGTAGTAAAGGGTTCGTTCGCTGGATGCAAAGGTTCAACTGTTTTAATTGAGAAATAATGGAAGTTAGCGTATTAGATATCAAAGGTCAGGAGACCGGCCGCAAGGTAGCTCTTAATGATGCAGTCTTCGGCATTGAGCCTAACGATCACGTTCTCTATCTTGACGTAAAGCAGTATCTCGCTAACCAGCGTCAGGGTACAGCTAAGTCTAAGGAGAGAAGCGAGATGAGCGGTTCTACTCGTAAGCTTGGTCGTCAGAAGGGCGGCGGCGGTGCTCGCCGTGGTGATATTAACTCACCTGTACTCGTAGGTGGTGCTCGCGTTTTTGGTCCTAAACCACGTGATTACCGCTTCAAGCTCAACAAAAAAGTAAAGATTCTTGCTCGTAAGTCTGCTCTGTCTTATAAGGCACAGGAAAGCGCAATTGTAATGTTGGAAGACTTTACATTTGAGGCTCCAAAGACTAAAGAATTCTTAAGTATTATTAAGAATCTCAAAATTGAGGGCAAAAAAGTGCTCTTTGTTTTGCCAGAATCAAATAAAAACGTATATTTGTCTGCTCGTAACTTGCAGCGTGCTGAAGTTATACTCGCATCAAACGTCAATTCGTATAAAGTTTTGAATGCTGATGTTGTAGTGATTACAGAAAAGTCGCTCGAGACTATCGACCAAATCTTAACAAAGTAAAAAGGAGATATTAGAATATGGCATTTATTATCAAACCATTGGTTACTGAGAAGATGACCAAGATTACAGACAAGCAGCCTAACCGCTATGGCTTCGTTGTTCGTCCTGAGGCTAATAAGCTCGAGATTAAGAAGGAAATCGAAGGTCTGTATAATGTTACAGTAGTTGATGTGAACACAATTCGTTATGCCGGCAAGCGTTCTGCACGTTACACAAAGGCAGGTCTTGTTAAGGGTCAGAAGAATGCGTTCAAGAAGGCAATCGTTACTCTGAAAGAGGGCGAAACAATTGATTTTTACAGCAATATTTAATATAAGAAATGGCAGTACGTAAATTAAAACCCGTTACTCCGGGTCAAAGACACAAAGTTATTGGCACGTTCGAGGATATTACTGCATCCGTGCCAGAGAAGTCTCTCGTTTACGGTAAGCGTCATACCGGTGGTCGAAACAACACCGGTAAGATGACCGTTCGCTACATTGGTGGTGGCCATAAGCAGAAGTATCGTCTTATCGACTTCAAACGTGAGAAGGATGGTGTTCCAGCAGTTGTAAAGACGATCGAGTACGATCCTAATCGTTCAGCTCGCATCGCATTGCTTTACTATGCTGATGGTGAAAAACGTTACATTATTGCTCCTAACGGACTCCAGGTAGGCGCTACATTGATGTCAGGTGCTGACGCAGCTCCTGAGGTAGGTAACGCACTTCCTTTGGCAAACATTCCTGTAGGTACAGTGATTCACAACATTGAGTTGCGTCCAGGTCAGGGTGCTTTGTTGGTTCGTTCGGCTGGTAATTTTGCTCAGTTGACTTCTCGTGAGGGCAGTTATTGTGTAATTAAGCTCCCTTCTGGCGAATTGCGCCAGATTTTGAGTGCTTGTAAAGCTACTATTGGTAGTGTAGGTAACTCTGACCACGCACTTGAGCAGTCTGGTAAGGCTGGTCGTTCACGCTGGTTGGGTCGTCGTCCTCACAACCGTGGTGTTGTTATGAACCCTGTTGATCACCCAATGGGTGGTGGTGAAGGTCGCCAGAGTGGTGGTCATCCACGTTCACGCAAGGGCTTGTATGCTAAGGGTCTCAAGACTCGCGCACCTAAGAAGCTTTCTAACAAGTATATTATTGAAAGAGCTAACAAAAAATAAAGAGTAAATTATGAGTCGTTCACTTAAAAAAGGTCCATACATCAACGTTTCTCTCGAGAAGAAAATTCTCGCTATGAACGAGAGTGGAAAGAAGAATGTTGTTAAGACATGGGCTCGAGCTTCAATGATATCTCCTGATTTCGTAGGACATACTGTTGCAGTTCATAACGGTAACAAATTTATCCCTGTTTATGTTACAGAGAATATGGTTGGCCACAAGCTTGGAGAGTTTGCTCCAACACGTCGCTTTGGCGGTCACTCTGGTAACAGAAAGTAAGCTAAGGGTTAAACCATTTAAAATTTAAGTAAATAATGGGAGCAAGAAAACATATTGCGGCTGAGAAATTGAAAGAAGCCCGTAAAAACTTGTACTTCGCAAAGTTGGTAGGCGTTCCTTCTTCTCCACGTAAGATGCGCTATGTAGTAGACATGATTCGTGGTATGGAGGTTAACCGTGCACTCGGAGTACTTCGCTTCTCTAAGAAGCAGGCATCAGCTGATGTAGAGAAATTACTTCGTTCAGCTATCGCTAACTGGGAAGCTAAGAATAATCGCAAGGCTGAAGACGGTGAGCTTTATATCAGTAAGGTCTTCGTTGACGAAGGCGTTACAATGAAACGTATGAGACCTGCACCACAGGGTCGTGGTTATAGAATTCGTAAGCGTTCTAACCATGTAACTCTTTTTGTTGATGCAAAAACTAATGACGAAAAATAATTAAGTAGAATGGGACAGAAAGTTAATCCGATTAGTAACCGACTTGGTGTTATCCGTGGTTGGGATTCAAATTGGTTCGGTGGTAAGAACTTCGGTGACAACCTCGTTGAGGATCAGAAAATCCGTAAGTATCTTAACGAGCGTCTTGCAAAGGCAAGTGTTTCTCGTATCGTTATCGAACGTACATTGAAGCTTGTTACCATTACTATTTGCACAGCCCGTCCAGGTTTTGTCATTGGTAAAGGTGGTCAGGATGTAGATAAGTTGAAGGAAGAGTTGAAGAAGCTTTATAAGAAAGATATTCAGATCAACATCTTCGAGGTTAAAAAGCCTGAACTTGATGCTACTATCGTTGGTAAGAATATTGCGACTCAGATTGAGCACATGATTGCTTATCGTCGCGCTATCAAGATGGCAGTTGCTAACACCATGCGTGCTGGCGCTGAGGGTATCAAGGTACAGATTACAGGTCGTCTGAATGGTGCTGAAATGGCACGTAAAGAAATGTACAAAGAGGGTCGTACTCCTCTTCATACATTCCGCGCAGACATCGACTACTGCCAGTGCGAGGCACTTACAAAGGTAGGTTTGCTTGGTATTAAGGTTTGGATTTGCCGTGGTGAGGTTTATGGTAAGGCTGATCTTACTCCAAACTTCTCACAGGACAATAAGAGCAACAACCGTGGTAACGGTCGCTCTAACAACCGTGGTGGTAATCGTAAAAGAAACAATAACCGTTAAATTTTAGAAAGCTATCATGTTACAGCCAAAAAGAGTTAAATATAGAAGACCTCAAGATGGTCGTGGCAACAAAGGCAACGCTCACAGAGGTACACAATTGGCTTTCGGTTCTTTTGGTATCAAAACTCTTGAATCAAAGTGGATCGATAGTCGTCAGATTGAGGCAGCTCGTGTAGCATTGAACCGCTATATGAACCGTCAAGGTCAGGTCTGGATTAGAATTTTCCCTGATAAGCCAATCACTCGTAAGCCTGCTGATGTCCGTATGGGTAAAGGTAAGGGTGATCCAGCAGGATGGGTTGCACCTGTTACACCAGGTAGAATTCTCTTCGAAGTTGAAGGAGTTAGTTTCGATATTGCAAAAGAAGGTCTTCGCCTTTGCGCTCAGAAACTTCCTGTTAAGACTAAGTTTATTGTTAGACGTGATTACGATAAAAACGCTTAATTATGAAGATTGCAGAAATTAAAAATATCGAGACCAAAGAATTGGTTGAGAAGTTGGAGGCAGCTGTTGATGCTTTGAACAAGAAGAAGATCAATCATAATGTAACTCCACTTGAGAATCCATCAGAGATTAAGGTTGCTCGTCGTGATATTGCACGTATGAAAACTGAACTTCGTCAGAGAGAACTTAACAAATAATAATGGTCCAGATGGAAACAAGAAATTTAAGAAAAGTAAGACAGGGTGTTGTCATCAGCAACAAAATGGATAAAACCATTGTTATTGCAGCTAAGTTCAAGGAGATGCACCCAATTTATGGTAAGTTTGTCCAGAAGACAAAGAAGTACCATGCACATGACGAGAAGAATGAGGCTAACGTAGGTGATACTGTTATGATCATGGAGACTCGTCCTCTGTCTAAGACAAAGAGATGGAGATTAGTACAAATCGTAGAAAAAGCTAAGTAATTATGATACAAGCAGAATCAAGACTTAATGTATGTGACAACAGCGGTGCTCGTGAGGCTCTTTGCATTCGTGTCCTCGGTGGTACAGGCCGTCGTTACGCAAGTGTTGGTGACGTGATTGTAGTTTCAGTCAAGAACGTCATTCCATCAAGTGATTTGAAGAAGGGTGCAGTATCAAAGGCTTTGATTGTTCGCACAAAGAAGGAGATTCGTCGTGCAGATGGTTCTTACATCCGTTTCGACGATAATGCTTGTGTACTGCTCAACAATGCTGGTGAGCTTCGTGGTAGCCGTATCTTTGGCCCTGTTGCTCGTGAGCTTCGTGCAGTAAATATGAAAGTCGTTTCTTTGGCACCTGAGGTTCTTTAATATTTAAAAAGTAAGAAGTAATGAGTAAGTTACATATTAAGAAAGACGATACCGTTATCGTTATTGCCGGTGCAGATAAGGGCAAGACTGGTAAGGTGCTTAAGGTCCTCGTTGAGGAGAACCGTGCTATCGTAGAAGGTGTGCACATGGTTTCTAAGAGCACTAAGCCATCTGCTAAGAATCCTCAGGGAGGTATTGTTAAGCAGGAGGCTCCTATTCATATCTCAAATTTGAGTTTGATTGATCCTAAGAGTGGCAAGGCTACTCGTGTTGCTATCAAGCATGAGGGTAAAAACGTTGTTCGCATCGCTAAAAAGTCAGGGGAGGAAATCAAGTAATGGATACAGCACAGTTAAAGAAAGTATATAAGGAGACAATCGCTCCTGCTCTTCAGAAGCAGTTCAACTACTCTTCAGCTATGGAGATTCCAGTATTGAAGAAGATTGTCATCAATCAGGGTCTTGGTGATGCTACTCAGGACAAGAAAATTGTTGATGTAGCAATCAATGAGATTACTGCTATCACCGGTCAGAAGGCTGTTGCTACATATTCTAAAAAGGATATTGCAAACTTCAAGCTTCGTAAGAAGATGCCTATCGGTGTTATGGTAACATTGCGTCGTGAGCGTATGTACGAGTTCTTGGAGAAGCTCGTTCGTGTTTCTCTTCCTCGTATTCGCGACTTCAAGGGTATTGAGAGCAAGTTTGATGGTCGTGGTAACTATACATTAGGTATCACAGAGCAGATTATCTTCCCTGAGATTAATATCGATGAGATCGATCGTATTCAGGGTATGAATATTACCTTCGTAACAACAGCTAAGACTGATGAAGAAGGTTTTGCTCTTTTGAAGGCTTTTGGTCTTCCATTCAAGAACGCAAATAAAGATTAAGAGATATGGCAAAAGAATCAATGAAAGCTCGCGAGGTTAAGCGTGCAAAGCTTGTAGCTCGTTACGCTGAAAAGCGCGCAGCACTGAAAAAGATTATTGCAACTTCTAATGATCCAGCCGAAGCATACGAGGCAGCTCGTAAGCTTCAGGCTATCCCTAAGAATGCAAACCCAATCCGTCTTCACAATCGTTGCAAGATTACTGGTCGTCCAAAGGGTTATATCCGTCAGTTTGGACTCTCTCGTATTCAGTTCCGTGAGATGGCTTCTGCTGGTTTGATTCCTGGTGTTAAGAAGGCAAGTTGGTAATCAATTATCAGACCCAAGAAAATTATTTTTTTAATATTGTCGGGGTAGTCCCGATTAATTAAATTTTTATATTTTATGACAGATCCAATAGCAGATTATCTGACAAGACTCAGAAACGCAATCATGGCTCATCACCGTGTTGTTGAAGTTCCTGCGTCTAACTTGAAGAAAGAGATCACAAAGATCCTCTTCGAGAAAGGTTACATCCTCAATTACAAGTTTATCGAGGATGGTCCACAGGGTACTATCAAAGTTGCTTTGAAGTACAATCCTACAACTAAGCAAAACGCTATCAAGTCTTTGAAGCGTGTGTCTACACCAGGTCTTCGTAAGTACACTGGTTACAAGGACATGCCGAGAGTAATTAACGGATTAGGTATTGCAATCTTATCTACATCCAAAGGTGTAATGACAGACAAAGAAGCTTCTGATCTTAAGATCGGTGGCGAGGTTCTTTGCTATATTTATTAATTGGAGGCTTTTATATGTCTAGAATAGGAAAATTGCCAATTAGTATCCCTGCAGGTGTTACTGTAAACTATGATGAGACTTCTCATGTTTGTACAGTAAAGGGCCCTAAGGGTGAACTTTCTCAGTGGATTGATCCATCTATCAAGTTTAATAATGCAGATGGTCAGATTAGCTTTGAAATCGATGAAAATAGTCCTGTAAATATTAAGCAGAAGCAGGCTTTCCACGGTTTGTATCGCTCTCTCGTTAACAACATGGTTGTTGGTGTAAGCGCTGGTTATACAAAGGTTTTGGAATTGGTAGGTGTTGGTTATCGTGTTTCTAACCAGGGTAATATCATTGAGTTTGCTTTGGGTTACACTCACCCTATTTTCATCCAGTTGCCTAAGGAGATTAAGGTTGAGACTAAGTCTGAAAGAAACCAGAACCCAATCTTGACATTGGAGTCTTGCGACAAGCAGTTGTTGGGACTCGTTTGTGCAAAAATTCGTTCTTTCCGCAAGCCTGAGCCTTATAAAGGTAAGGGTATTCTCTTTAAGGGTGAAGTTATTCGCAGAAAGTCTGGTAAGAGTGCTTCAGCTAAGTAATTTTAATTATTTACGATTATGACAACAAAGAAAGTAGAAAGACGAATTAAGATAAAGTTCCGCATTCGTAAGAGTGTGAACGGTACAGCTGAGCGTCCACGTCTTAGTGTATTCCGCTCTAACAAGCAGATTTACGCTCAGGTTATTAACGATTTGACAGGCACTACACTTGCATCAGCTTCTTCACTCGGTTTGGAGAAGATGCCTAAGCAGGAGCAGGCAACTAAGGTTGGCGAGCTCATTGCTGAGAAGGCTAAGGCTGCTGGCGTTGAGGCAGTAGTTTTCGACCGTAATGGTTACCTTTACCATGGTCGTGTAAAGCAGTTGGCTGAAGGTGCTCGTAATGGTGGTCTTAAATTTTAAACGATTATGGCAATGGATAAAGTAAAAGTAAATAACGAAGAAGTACTTAAGGATCGCTTGGTTGCTATCAACCGTGTAACTAAGGTTACAAAGGGTGGTCGTACTTTCACATTCGCTGCTATCGTCGTTGTAGGTGACGGTAATGGCGTTATCGGTTATGGTCTTGGTAAGGCTGGTGAAGTAACAGCAGCAATTGCCAAGGGTACAGAGGCCGCTAAGAAGAACCTGTTTAAGGTTCCTGTATTGAAGGGTACTGTACCTCACGAGGTTGAAGTAGCGTATGGTGGTGCTAAGGTACTCCTAAAGCCTGCTGCTGCCGGTACCGGTTTGAAGGCCGGTGGTGCTATGCGTGCCGTTCTCGAGAGCGTAGGTGTTAAGGATGTCATTGCAAAGTCTAAGGGCTCTTCTAATGCTCATAACCTTGTAAAGGCTACTATTGCTGCTCTTGCTCAGATGCGTGATGCTTACACTGTAGCAGGTGAGCGTGGTATCAGTATGGATAAAGTATTTAACGGTTAATTAGGATAAATCAGATATGGCAACAATTAAAATCAAGCAGATTAAGAGTAAAATCGGTGCTCCAGTTGACCAGAAGCGTACACTCGCTTGCTTAGGTCTTCACAAGATTTCTCAGGTTGTTGAGGTTGAAGATACTCCTAGCAACCGTGGTATGATCCGTAAGGTTCATCACCTCGTAAGTGTAGTTGATTAATTAATCTTTTAAAGAATAAGAACGATTATGAAATTAAATAATTTGAAACCTGCTGCAGGTTCTACCCATTCACGTCGTCGTATTGGTCGTGGTCCAGGTTCTGGACTCGGTGGTACTTCTACTCGTGGTCATAAGGGTGCCAAAGCTCGTTCTGGTTATAAGAGAAAGATTGGTTTCGAAGGTGGTCAGATGCCTTTACAGCGTCGTGTTCCAAAGGCTGGTTTTAAGAACATCAACCATAAGGAGTATTTTGCTGTTAACCTTTCTACTCTTCAGGCTCTTGCTGAGGCAAAGAACCTTACCAAGATTGGTATCGCAGAGTTGAAGGCTGCAGGTCTCACCAGTGGCAAGGAGCTCGTTAAGGTGCTCGGCAATGGTGAATTGAAAGCTAAATTGGAAGTTGAAGCTAATGCATTCTCTAAGACTGCTGAAGAGGCAATCAAGGCAGTAGGTGGTAATGCAACTATAATCTAAGTAGATGAAAAAGTTTATTGAGACACTAAAGAACTGTTGGAAGATTGAGGATCTCCGTCAGAGACTCCTCATTACTCTTCTGTTTACGGCTATTTACCGTTTTGGCTCGTTTGTGGTACTTCCAGGTATCAATCCGGGCATGTTGGAAAAACTTCAGTCGCAGACCTCTGGCGGTCTTATGTCGCTATTGGACATGTTCTCTGGTGGTGCATTTTCCAATGCATCTATCTTTGCACTCGGAATTATGCCTTATATCTCAGCTTCAATCGTTATGCAGCTTCTTGCTGTTGCTGTACCTTATTTCCAGAAGATGCAGCGCGAGGGCGAGAGCGGCCGCAAAAAAATACAATGGTATACTAGAGTCCTGACTGTGGCCATTTTGGTCTTTCAGGCTCCTAGTTACCTTTTGAATTTGAAAATGCAGGCTGCTAATGCTCTAGCCACAGGTATTAGTTGGACGGTATTCATGATACCGGCAACAATTATCTTGGCTGCAGGTAGTATGTTTATCCTTTGGTTAGGTGAGCGTATCACTGACAAGGGAGTAGGTAATGGTATCTCTCTTATTATTATGATTGGTATTATCGCCCGTTTGCCACAGGCTTTCGTTCAGGAGGTAACTTCTCGCTTGCAGGCAATTTCTGGTGGTGGTCTTATCATGTTCATTGTAGAGATTCTTATCCTTTATGCTGTAGTTTGTGCATCAATTCTTTTGGTGCAAGGTACACGTAAGATTCCTGTTCAGTATGCTAAACGCTTGGTTGGAAATAAGCAATATGGTGGTGCGCGTCAGTACATTCCTTTGAAGCTTTTTGCAGCTAACGTAATGCCTATCATCTTTGCACAGGCTTTAATGTTTATTCCATTGGCAATAGTTCGCTATCAGTCTGAAAATGCTAGTAGTGTTGTTCAGCAGTTGATGGATAATCGTAGCTTGCTATATAATGTTGTTTATGTAATCTTGGTTATTGCATTTACTTATTTCTATACAGCTATTACATTGAATCCTACTCAGATGGCTGAGGATATGAAACGTAACAATGGTTTCATTCCTGGTGTAAAACCAGGAAAGGATACAGCTGAGTACATTGATACCGTAATGTCTCGTATTACTTTACCAGGTTCGTTATTTATTGCGTTTATTGCAATTATGCCTGCTTTAGCAGGACTTCTCGATGTACAGCAAGCTTTCTCTCAATTCTTTGGAGGTACATCTCTATTGATTTTGGTTGGTGTTGTCATTGACACATTACAACAAATCGAGAGTCATTTGCTTATGCGCCACTATGATGGTCTTTTGAATTCAGGCCATACGCGTCAGGGTGGTGTTGCTGCATATTAATCTTTTTCTTTTGAAATGAGAAATTTCTGAAGACAGAAGATGAAATTATTCAGAGTGCAGTTTTACTTCATCTTCAAGTAAAGCTGACTTGAATTTACTATATTATGTGAGACGACTCTCCATTTGGATAGGTAATTCCTCATCCACTTGGAGAGCCTTTTCCCGCTAATATGTCATCTAATTATGATTTTTATCTGATAGTGATGGCACAAAGTTGCTCGAAAAGATAAAGCACAATTTTATCTTCATTCGTAGAAGTTTAACATTAAGAAGGACAAATATTTATATTATGGCAAAACAAGCCGCTATTGAGCAAGATGGAACAATTGTAGAAGCATTGTCAAATGCGATGTTCCGAGTAGAATTAGAGAATGGAGTTGACATCACAGCTCATATCTCTGGTAAGATGAGAATGCATTACATCAAGATTTTACCTGGTGATAAGGTAAAGGTGGAGATGAGTCCATATGACCTTACCAAAGGTAGAATTGTTTTTAGATACAAATAATAATCATATATAAGGTTATGAAGACAAGAGCATCATTAAAGAAGCGTTCAGCTGACTGTAAGATCGTTCGTCGTAAAGGTCGTCTGTTCGTTATCAACAAGAAGAACCCTAAGATGAAATTACGTCAGGGTTAATGTTAAAGTATTGTAAAAGTGCCGTTATTTCAAAAAATAGTTGTACTTTTGCACCGCTTTAAACGAAAGGTATTAATTTTTTAATTATTTATTTAAACAATGGCAATAAGAATTGTTGGAGTAGATTTGCCCCAGAATAAGCGTGGCGAAATCGCATTGACCTATATCTATGGTATCGGTCGAAGTAGTTCAGCAAAGATATTGGATAAGGCAGGTGTGAGCCGTGACTTGAAAGTCAGCGAGTGGTCTGACGATCAGGCAGCCAAGATCCGTGAAATTATCGGCGCTGAGTTCAAGGTAGAAGGTGATCTCCGTTCTGAGATCCAGATGAACATTAAGCGACTGATGGATATTGGTTGCTATCGTGGAGTTAGACATCGTAATGGTCTTCCTGTCCGTGGTCAGAGCACAAAGAACAATGCTCGTACTCGCAAGGGTAAGAAGAAGACTGTTGCTAATAAGAAGAAGGCTACTAAGTAATTCTGAAGGAGGAAATTAATTATGGCAAAGCAAAAAGCAACATCTAAGAAGAGAAATGTACGCGTTGACGCTATCGGTCAGCTTCACGTTCATAGCTCATTCAATAACATTATTGTATCTCTTGCTAACAATGAGGGTCAGATCATTTCTTGGTCTTCTGCTGGTAAGATGGGTTTCCGTGGTTCTAAGAAGAATACTCCTTATGCTGCTCAGATGGCTGCAGAGGATTGTGCAAAGGTCGCTTTTGATCTTGGTCTTCGTAAGGTTAAGGCTTATGTTAAGGGTCCAGGTAATGGTCGTGAGTCTGCTATTCGTGCTATTCACGGTGCAGGTATCGAGGTTACTGAAATCGTTGACGTAACTCCATTACCACACAATGGTTGCCGTCCTCCAAAGCGTCGTCGTGTATAACGCTTGAGGTTAGCATTATTAATTAAGATACAAACAATATAGCATTTATATAATATTATGGCTAGATATATAGGTCCGAAATCTAAAATTGCGCGTCGTTTTGGTGAACCAATCTTCGGCGCCGACAAAGTTTTGTCCAAGAGAAACTTCCCTCCTGGACAGCATGGCAACAACCGTCGCAGAAAGATGTCTGAGTATGGTGTCATGTTGGCAGAGAAGCAGAAAGCTAAGTACACTTATGGTGTATTAGAGCGTCAGTTCCGTAATATGTTTGATAAGGCTGCTAAGGCTGATGGTATTACTGGTGAGGTTCTTCTTCAGAATCTCGAGTGCCGTCTTGATAACGTTGTATTCCGTCTTGGTATCGCTCCAACACGTGCTGCTGCGCGTCAGTTGGTTGGTCACAAGCACATCGTTGTTGATGGTAAGGTAGTTAATATCCCTTCATTTGCAGTTAAGCCTGGTATGGTTGTTGGTGTTCGTGAGAAGTCTAAGTCTCTCGAGGTTATCGTAGCAGCTCTTGCAGGTTTCAATCATAGCAAGTACCCATGGATTGAGTGGGACGATAATTCAAAGAGCGGTAAGTTCTTGCACAAGCCAGAGCGTGCCGACATTCCAGAGAATATTAAGGAGCAGTTAATCGTTGAGTTGTACTCTAAATAAATCATTACATTAATGGCGATATTAGCATTTCAAAAACCTGATAAAGTAGTAATGTTAGAGGCTGATAACCAGTTCGGAAAGTTTGAATTCCGTCCTTTGGAGCCTGGCTTCGGTGTTACCATTGGTAACGCCTTGCGCCGCATTCTCCTTTCATCATTGGAGGGTTATGCTGTTAACACTATCCGCATTGCGGGTGTTGAGCATGAGTTCTCTTCAGTTCCTGGTGTAAAGGAAGATGTTACTAACATTATCTTGAATCTCAAACAAGTTCGATTCAAGCAAGTAGTAGAAGAATTCGAGAATGAGAAAGTTAGTATCACCGTAGAGAATTCCACAGAATTCAAAGCTGGTGATATCGGTAAGTATCTGACTGGATTTGAAGTGTTAAACCCTGATTTGGTGATTTGTCATTTAGATGCCAAAGCTTCGATGCAGATCGATTTGACTATTAATAAGGGACGTGGTTATGTTCCTGCTGATGAGAATCGTCAATTCTGCACTGACGTTAACGTTCTCCCAATCGATTCCATCTACACCCCTATTCGTAATGTAAAGTACGCTGTAGAACCATATCGTGTTGAGCAAAAGACCGACTATGATAAGCTCGTACTTGAAATTACAACAGATGGTTCCATTAGTCCAAAGGATGCACTGAAAGAGGCTGCGAAGATTCTTATTTATCACTTCATGCTCTTCTCTGATGAGAAGATTACTCTTGAGACTCAGGATCAGGAGAGCAATCAGGAGTTTGATGAAGAGGTTCTTCATATGCGCCAGTTGCTTAAGACTCGTCTCGTAGACATGAATCTTAGTGTTCGTGCCCTCAACTGCTTGAAGGCAGCTGATGTTGAGACTCTTGGTGATTTGGTTCAGTTTAACAAGACTGACCTCTTGAAGTTCCGCAACTTTGGTAAGAAATCGCTCTCAGAGCTTGATGATTTGCTCGAGAGTCTGAATCTGTCTTTTGGAACTGATATTTCAAAGTATAAATTAGACAAGGATGCTTAATTAAATCCTGTCCAAAAAAGTAAAAATTAAAATGAGACATAATAAAAAATTCAACCATTTAGGTCGTACTGCTTCTCATCGTAATGCGATGTTGGCTAACATGGCTTCATCACTTATCTTGAGCGAGCACAAAAGAATCACTACGACCCTCGCAAAGGCAAAGGCTCTTAAGAAGTATGTTGAGCCATTGATTACTCGTTCTAAGAACGATACAACAACTTCACGTCGTGTAGTTTTCCGTTATCTTCAGAATAAGTATGCTGTTAAGGCTCTCTTCGGTGAGGTAGCTGAGAAGGTAGCTAACCGTCCAGGTGGTTACACTCGCGTAATCAAGTTGGGTACCCGTCAGGGTGATGCAGCTGAGATCGCTTTCATCGAGCTCGTTGACTTTGATGAGAATATGGCTAAGACTCAGAAGGCTGCTGCTAAGAAGACTCGTCGTAGTCGTAAGGCAACAAAGGCTGAAGAGGCTCCTGTAGCTGAGACTGAGGCTCCTGCAACTGAGGAGGCTCCAAAGGCTGAATAATTTTCAATCATCTCAGATAAATTTAGCGTCCTTGTCTTGACAAGGGCGCTTTTTTTGTCCCTTTTTCAAAACTATCTCCTCTTTTAGGGTTTTTCCTAATCATTATTAGGGATTTTTTTGCTTTTGTTATTTTAGTTCTTTGTATCTTTGCAGCAGAAATTTAAAGCTTAATGAAGATGAAAAAGATTATGCTTTTTGTAGCTTGCTCTTCTTTGCTGTTGAGTAGCTGCGATACTTATACGGGAAGTGGTGCTTATGCTGGTGCCACATTTGGTTCTATTCTTGGTTCTGCTATCGGTGGCTTGTCTGGTGGTCCTAGAGGTTCTGATATGGGTACTATTATCGGCATGGCTGGCGGTGCTGCCGTTGGAGCGGCCATTGGTAGTCAGGCTGACCAGAAGTCCCAGCAGCAAAGAGAATCTGTTTATCGGGATAGATCACACCGTGATCATCATTCTTATCAGGATGGAGTTTATCAGCAATCTTCACCTGTTTATTCCAATGACGAAATCTTTGATTCAACTAATTCAGGTGATGATAGGATTTATGATTTCAATGATAGGGATTATACCGGAAGTTATAGTGCTCAGCAGCCTGTAGCTACTATTCCTAGTTCTACTCTGGAAGAACTGGGGCAGAATTATGCTTATTCATCTTCTTTGGAAATCATGAATGCTCGTTTTGTTGATTCAAATGAGGACAATACTTTGAATCGGAATGAAACAGCCAAGGTTATTTTTGAAATCCGAAATAACGGAGCTCACACGTTGTATGATGTAGTTCCAACCGTTATTGAGACCACTGGCAATAAGCATATTTTCATATCTCCAAGCGTTCATGTAGAAAGTATTGCTCCTGGTCATGTGATTCGCTATACAGCAATGGTCAAGGCTGATAACCGTTTGAAGAATGGTACAGCTTGTTTCTGTGTTTCTGTGATACAAGGCGGTAAGACGATTTCCAAGGTTAATCAGTTTGATATTCCGACTAAATCCAGATAAGATTCCGGTAAGATCATGAATTTGTATGATAGTATCTTATTTTAGGATTCTGTTATATATAAAAAGGTAAAGGCGAGAATCAATGATGATTCTCGCCTTTACTTTTTGCTATATCTGTATTGTGCTTTTTTAGATCTGCCTTGGTTATTATTTGCTTTTATGGTGCTCTGTTTTATTTATTACCTTTGAAGTAATTTTATTTGTTCCTTTTTTACTGCTGTGATGATTTTCCTTATTCCTGTCAGTAGTTCCCCACTTGTTTGGAAATTCATATTCCGTTTCAGCCACTTCGAAATCAATCTTAGGCAATTTTGTGTCCTCTGGCTTGTAAGGAATCGGGTTTTCCACCATTTCAACTTTTACAGACGCTACGCCTTGTGCAATCATACCAATTTCTTTTGCAGCCTTCCATGATAGGTCGATGATTCTACCTCTTCCAAACGGCCCTCTGTCGATGACTTTTACGATAGTACTCTTGCCATTGCTAAGGTTTGTAACCTTGAGGTGCGTTCCGAAGGGATAAAACCGATGTGCACATGTTAAACTGTCATGATGTATTCTCTGGCCGCTTGCAGAACGGGCACCTGTTGCTCTTTTAGAGTAATATGATGCCTTGCCGTGCTGGTGCTTTTGTCCGTAGCATGGAACCAGGCTGAATATAGCCAAGAAGGCTGTGATGAAAGATTTTGTAACCATATCTTCATATTTTATGGCACAAATATAAAAAAAAATGTTGAAAGATGCAAGTAAATCTCAGAAAATCAGTATCTTTGCACAAACTTTAACTTCATTTATGGAAAATAATATACCTCAGGAGTGGAATAAATTCTACTTGAAAGACGTATCGTTTGTGAATCTGATGATGCGCCGTATCTACAATGTCCTGATTGTAGCCAATCCTTACGATGCGTTCATGCTTGAAGATGATGGACGTATCGAAGAGAAAATATATAATGAATATATGGAGCTGGGTCTCCGCTATCCGCCAACCTTTACTCAGGTTTCTACTACCGAAGAGGCTGCTGCCGTGCTGCGTTCTACCGTCATTGATCTGGTGATTTGCATGCCTGGCAATGCTGATAATGATGCCTTCGACGTAGCGCGCGACATCAAGGGTAAGTTTCCCAATATCCATTGTGTTGTTCTTACGCCTTTCTCTCATGGTATTACCAAGCGTATGCAGAATGAAGACTTGAGTATCTTCGATTATGTCTTCTGCTGGCTTGGCAACACCAATCTTATTCTTTCTATCATCAAGCTGATAGAGGATAAGATGAATCTTGAGCATGACATACAGGAAGCAGGTGTGCAGATGATTCTCCTGGTAGAAGATTCTATCCGTTTCTATAGTTCTATATTGCCTAATCTCTATAATTATATATTGGAGCAGAGCAAGAACTTTTCTCAGGAGGCTCTGAACCGCCATGCAGCTACCATGCGTATGCGTGGCCGTCCTAAGGTGGTTTTGGCTCGCACTTATGAGGAAGCCCAGAAACTGTATGATAAGTATTCTGATAATACCTTGGGTGTAATCAGCGATGCACGTTTCCCGTTAAAGAGTGCTGCCAAAGCTTTCGGTAATGAGGTGATGCCTGAAGAGAAGCCTAAGCATCGTACTGATACTTTCGGTCGTGAGAAGTGTCCTGATGCTGGTTTGCAACTCTTCCGTTATATCAGGAAGAACGATCCTTTCGTTCCGCTTATCATAGAAAGTTCTGAAAGTGAGAACCGTGCGAAGGCAGAGGCTGAAGGTTTCCGCTTTGTTGACAAGAACTCGAAGAAGATGAGCGTAGATCTTCGCCGTCTGATGGAAGAGCACATGGGCTTTGGCGATTTCATATTCCGTGATCCGAAGACCCATGAGGAGATTATGCGCATTCATAGTTTGAAGGAATTGCAGGATAACATCTTCAATATTCCTAACGATTCCATGCTTTATCATATCAGCCGCAACCACATGAGCCGTTGGCTTTGTGCCCGTGCCATCTTCCCTGTATCAGCTTTCCTGAAGCATGTTACCTGGGAGAAATTGCAGGATGTAGATGCTCACCGACAGATTATCTTCGATGCCATCGTGCAGTATCGTCACATGAAAAACATAGGTGTAGTGGCTGTTTTCGACCGCATGAAGTTTGACAAGTATGCCCACTTTGCCCGTATCGGAGAAGGCTCCCTGGGCGGAAAGGGTAGGGGACTAGCCTTCCTCGACAACATCGTCAAGCGCCATCCTGAGTTCAACCAGTATGAGAATGCCACCGTGCAGATTCCGAAGACCGTGGTGCTCTGTACCGATATCTTCGACGAGTTCATGATGAGCAACAATCTCTATCCGATAGCTTTGAGTGATGCTAGCGACGATGAGATTCTGAAGCACTTCCTGCATGCCCAGCTGCCCGATTCGCTGATAGCCGACTTCTTCACCTTCTTTGAGGCAACTAGGAGTCCTATCGCAATCCGTTCAAGTTCGCTGCTCGAAGATGCCCACTATCAGCCATTTGCCGGTATTTATTCTACCTATATGATTCCGTATCTCGAAGATAAGTATCAGATGCTGCAGATGCTGGCCTGTGCCATCAAGGGTGTCTATGCTTCTGTGTTCTATCGCGATTCGAAGGCTTATATGACTGCCACGAGCAATGTCATCGATCAGGAAAAGATGGCTGTTATCTTGCAGCAGGTTGTGGGTAAAGACTATGGTACAAGGTTTTATCCTACCATGAGCGGTGTGCTCCGTTCGCTCAATTATTATCCGATAGGTGATGAAGAGGCTGAAGAGGGAATCGCCAGTCTAGCCTTGGGCTTGGGTAAATATATTGTAGATGGAGGGCAGACCCTTCGTGTTTGTCCTTACCACCCGAATCAGGTGCTCCAGACATCTGAAACAGAGCTGGCTCTGCGCGACACCCAGACTCAGTTCTATGCGCTGGATATGAAGCATGTGGGCAATGATTTCAAGGTAGACGATGGCTTTAATATCCTCAAACTCCGGGTGAAGGATGCTGTAGAAGACCAGAGCCTTACCTATATCGCATCTACTTTCGATCCATACGATCAGGTCATCAATGATGGAGTCTATGAGAATGGCCGCAAACTGATAACCTTCTCAAGTGTGCTCCAGCATGGAGTGGTGCCTTTGCCAGAGATACTGCAGATGTCGATGAAGTATGGAGCAGGGGCTATGCGCAGACCTGTGGAGATAGAGTTTGCCTGCAATATCAATAATGACAGGACTTGCGAATTCTATCTTCTTCAGATTCGCCCTATCGTTGATGCCAAGGAGATGCTTGATGAAGATGTGAAGGCTATCCCTGATTCCGACTGCCTGTTGCGTTCGCACAATTCGTTGGGTCATGGCATCAGCGAAGATGTGGTTGATGTGGTTTATGTGAAGTATGATGACCGCTTCTCTGCGATGAATAATTTTTATGTAGCCGATGATATAGAACGAATCAACCGCAAGTTCCTTGCTGACGGCAAGAACTATGTGCTGATAGGTCCTGGCCGTTGGGGTTCCAGCGACCATTATCTGGGTGTACCTGTCAAGTGGCCGCATATCAGCGCAGCCCGGGTTATCGTAGAGGTGGCTCTGAAGAATTATAATATCGATCCTAGTCAGGGTACTCACTTCTTCCAGAACCTCACCTCTTTTGGCGTGGGATACTTCACGGTAGATACAAATACCGGAGAAGGCGGCTTTGTAAATAAGGAAATCCTGGATGCCATGCCGGCTGTCGAGGAGACGCAATATGTCCGCCATGTACGCTTTGAGCACCCGATGAGAATTCTGATGGATGGTAAGAAGCAGGAAGGAGCCGTCTTGATTCCGAAGGGATGACGGGAAGAGTTGTCTCTGAATAGACATCAGAAACGTTCTGTTTCTAGTTAAAGATGTATTTACAGTAGGATGAAATCTTCGTTCATAGACGTTGAATGTCCGTTCAGCGACGTTGAACCGCCGTTCAACGTCGATGAACGGAGATTTCATCTGGCTGTAAAGACAATTTTATTTGATATAAACAACAAATAATACTGGGAATGTTTGGAATTTCCATCGAAAAGCCTTACCTTTGTTCCCAGCTAAAATGAATGCCTTATGAATATGTTAACAGAACAACAGACAGAAACAAATCAGACAAGCGACAGGAAGTATCTTGTCCCGTTCATTCTCATTACGTCGCTCTTCTTTTTGTGGGGCTTCGCTCGTGCCATTCTGGATGTGCTCAACAAGCACTTCCAGAATGCTCTGCACATCAGTATTACTCATTCCGCCCTTATTCAGGTTACTACCTATCTGGGTTATTTCCTGATGGCTATACCGGCGGGCTACTTTATCAACCGGTATGGTTATCGCCGTGGCGTGGTTTTTGGTCTGCTCCTCTTTGGTGTGGGCGCCTTGCTCTTTATCCCAGGTGCTGCGGTGGGCAGTTTCTCAGCATTCCTGCTCTGCCTTTTCATTATCGGGTGCGGTTTGGTGTTCCTGGAGACTGCGGCCAATCCTTATGTTACCGAACTGGGCGCCAAGGAAACAGCTACCAGCCGACTGAACTTATCGCAGTCGTTTAATGGATTGGGTGGCATTTTCGCCACACTTTGCATCGGTCAGTTCCTCTTCAACCAGACCGAAGAGGGCGGCAATGTGGTGGTGCCTTATACCATTCTGGGTATTCTTGTATTGCTAATAGCTCTGGTGTTCTCACGTGTAGATTTACCGGAAATCAGTCATGCGGCAACAGCTGAAGATGAAGCAGCCGGTTCTAATATCAGCAAACTCTTTTCCCATCACAAGATGTTCGTGTTTGGACTTCTGGCTTTGCTGAGCTATGAAGTGGCAGAGATTTCAATCAATTCCTACTTCATCAATTTCGTAACGGGCATGAAATGGATGGACGACCGCACGGCTTCCGTAGCCCTGACTTGTGCGCTGGCATTCTTTATGGTAGGCAGATTTCTCGGTTCCTGGATTATGCGCCGAATCAAGGCAACAACGATGTTGCTGATTTGCGCTGTGGGGTGTGTTGTCTGTATACTTTTAGTCCTGTCAAATTTGGGTAAGCTATCGCTGGTAGCCCTGCTTTGCAACTATATGTTCGAGGCCATCATGTTCCCTACCATCTTCAGTATCGCCCTCACAGGTTTGGGCAACCTTACCAAGACAGCCTCTTCGCTTCTGATGATGACGCCAATAGGAGGTTGCGGTTTCCTGTTGATGGGACTCATCGCCGACCGTACTCATTTCACGCTTCCTTTCCTGGTACCGCTCGTAGGATTTGTCATCGTTCTGGCTTATGCGGCTCGTGAATATAAACTTGCCAAGAAGTAACTGGCGGTTGGGTAGAAAGATGTAAATATAAAGATGTTAAATTGCTAACTGCGTTTAGCAAAAGCTTTGTGTTTTGTAGGGTATAGGTGCGGAATTAACTTTTTTAACTCGATTGCAACACGAAAAAACGAGTTATCATTTTGTTGTCTCAAAAGAAAAAGGTAAATTTGCAGTCGGTAAGGAAAGAGCCTCATAAGTTCTACACCTTATTATATATAAGATAAAAAAGAATGTTTCATTAAACAATAAATTAAGTAAAATTATGGCAGTAGATTACAAGAAAATCGGTCTTGTGAACACTAAGGACATGTTCGCAAGAGCTATCAAGGGCGGTTGGGCCGTTCCTGCTTTCAACTTCAACAACTTGGAGCAGCTCCAGGCTATCATCCAGGCTTCTTCTAACTTGAAGTCACCAGTTATCCTCCAGGTATCTAAGGGTGCTCGTAAGTATGCTAACCCTACTTTGCTCCGTTACTTGGCAGAGGGTGCTGTAGAGTATGCTAAGGAGTTGGGTTGCAACCATCCAGAGATCGTTCTCCACCTCGATCACGGTGATAGCTTCGAGACATGTAAGAGCTGTGTAGATTTCGGCTTCTCTTCTGTAATGATCGACGGTTCTGCACTTCCATACGAGGAGAACATTGCATTGACAAAGAAGGTTGTTGACTACGCTCATCAGTTCGGTGTAACTGTAGAGGGTGAGCTCGGTGTCCTCGCTGGTGTTGAGGATGACGTAGTTGCTGAGGAGTCTCACTATACAAAGCCTGAGGAGGTTGTTGATTTCGCTACACGTACAGGTGTTGATTCATTGGCTATCTCTATCGGTACATCTCACGGTGCTTACAAGTTCAAGCCAGAGCAGTGCACACGTGACCCTAAGACAGGTCACCTCGTTCCTCCTCCATTGGCATTCGACGTATTGGCAGCAGTTGAGGAGCAGCTTCCTGGTTTCCCTATCGTTCTCCACGGTTCTTCTTCAGTTCCTCAGGAGTATGTTGATATCATCAACAAGTTCGGTGGTAAGTTGCCAGATGCAGTTGGTATCCCAGAGGAGCAGTTGACTAAGGCTTCTGAGAGCGCAGTTTGCAAGATCAATATTGACTCTGACTCTCGTCTTGCTTTCACAGCAGGTGTTCGTGAGACATTGGCTGAGCACCCAGAGTACTTCGACCCACGTCAGTACTGCGGTAAGGCTCGTGAGTACATGGTTGACCTCTATAGCCACAAGATCAAGGATGTTCTTCATTCTGATAACAAGTTGGCTAACCTCGACTAATCTTCGAGATTTTACAACACAAGATATGAGCGGGAATCCGAAAGGGTTCCCGCTTTTGTTTTATCCCCTTTTTTCTTGCAATCATACATTCTGTCAGCAGGTAAGGCGTATTGTGTACGATAACATAAAAAACTTTACATTATTTAACCATGAAAACTTGCATCCTATTGACTTTTTTCCTATATTTGCAATGTTCAAACGAAAGAAAAGAACATGTAAGAGGGGTACAAGCCCTATAGTAAATGATAACAAATAGTAAATGATAACCAATAGTAAATGATATCACTCCTCCCAACATATCATTTGTGTAATTGTAAAAGATGATTTAAACCGAAAGGTGTTTGTTTTTAAAAGCATCGGATGGTAATGGCCGAAAGGCTGGAATCTGAAGATGACAGGTTTAAATGATAATGAAAACAATTAGTAAATGGTATAACTATGAAGAAGTATTTTATGATGGTCATCGCTATGACTATGATGACAATAGGATTTGTTAGTTGCAGTGCATCTGACGATGAAATGGGTGAAACAGTTAGTCGCGTTACCACCGATGAGTCAGGTTTCTCTTTGCTCAGCTATTCCATGACTGCGGGCTCTGCCGTAAGCGAGGAGTCTAACAGTAAGGCTGAGAATGATGAGAAGTTGGTCTGCAAGGTTCTTCCGGGTGGTCAGTTGATGCTGACTCACAAGAATGTAATCTTCGACGAAGGCACAAATATCAAGTTTGCAACTCAGTTGGTTGGCAAAAAGTTAATCATTACCGAAACAGGTGATTATGGAAAGTCTGGTCAGTATGGTTATTATACGCTTGTTGCCAAGGTAGGAACAGTTAAGGATGGTGACTATGTGGTTGTTGTAAAGCGCAATGATCACGTCCGTGAGGAGTTCAAGTTGAAGTATGACTCTTCCCGAGCTAATTAAGATACATATTAATAATAGAATGCAATTCAGATATATAATAAATGATATGAAGTTACAATTATAATGAATGGTATGTTGATATATAATATACGAAGTTAAGACAATTAATAGTAAATGATATGTTTATTCAATAACAGATGTCGCTTCTTTCGACCAGTCTAGTTTTACTTTCTGTTTTCATTTTCCCCGTAACGTTTCCATGAGCTGTTCCGGTGTACAGTCTTTCAATATCACCTTATTCTCTTTATCCAACAGGTAAATGGTTGGCATGGCTTTGAGCCCGTAAATCGTGCTCAGACGGTTATCCGCTACGATGTGGAGCAGGCTGATGCCGGCTGGTATTGTCTGTTTGTCGAGCCATGCAGATATCTTGTGGCAGTTCTCGCAGTCTGGATCGTAGAAATATAAGATAACTTTCTTTTCCCGGTAATCGCTCAACTGGTGCGTCTTACCGTCTTCCAGCATAAAACTGATGTTGGTAGCCTGTGTGCCAGGCAAGTTCTTTCTTGCCTGTTTCAGTTTAAATTCGATTCTTTCTTTCTCGGTTTCATCGAAGTAAGGCGATTTAGCCATGTCTTCCAGAAACAGGGCGTATACCCTGTCGTTGCGCATGGGCGACTCAGGGTTCTCATAATAATGTTCGATGAGGCTTTCAAACTTCTCTTTGGATGGCTTCTGCTGATAAGCTTTGGCTGTGAAGGAAGCAATACCCTTCTGGGCTATTTCCTGATTGAAACGTGCCAGAATGTCGATGAAGTTGACAAAGCCCTGTTCTGCCATCTCCTTGTTCGCCAGTTCCAGGGTGTCGGCGAAGTTGAAGTTGTCCCAATAGTGCTCACTCAGGTATGCAGCACGTTGCTCTACGCTGCGCAGCGTGTCTGGCAGAGCAGGGTATGGAAAACTGTTCTGAGCCTTGGCTGGGGCTAAGGCTCCAACCAGCATGATGAAACTGAGGAATATGAATCTTGCCATCATCTTTATATTGGAATTAATGATATTACTAACGGGTGCAAAATTACAAAATAAAATTGAAAGTGGCAAGGTTTTTTATATAAAAAAAAGCCGCGGAACTATAGAAGGTGAGATCACCTCGGCAACTACAGTTCCAACGACCAGTCTAGTTTAATTTATTGGTTCCCGCATACTATTTGTATAGTAAATGATAATTATTTTATTACCTATTTCATTGATATTTGGGGGCATTTAAATTTTGAAACGATATGCGCCCCGATACAGATATATGAACTAAACTTTTCTTAGACTTATTACTGACTCAAGTTTCGCATGTAAGCTCCATACGCCCTGAACCAACGGTCACCGGCCGAAGGGAAAGGTAAAGGGCAGAAGCTCCTAGCTCAGGGCATCGCCCTGGGTTATTACGGACGCAAACCTGTCGCCCTGTAAGGGCAAAAGCTTTAAAACTCCAAACAAAACATAAGGCTTTTGCCCTTACAGGGCGCCTTGCTGATTGCTATTATACCCAGGGCGATGCCCTGGGCTAGGAGCTTTTGGGCCTTCAGCCCGTTCTTGAACCACATGCGAAAGTTCAGTTACTGATAGGTGAATTCAAACTTCTTGGCCTTTCCTTGGTTGGCATTGTCCATCTTCACGTAATAGCTGCCGCTTGTTCCGACATTCGCCTGACGGACATTCTTCAGCTTCACGGTGTATGTCGTTCCGGCTTTATCAGCCTTGAATACATACCAGCTGTCCCAAGTCTTGCCAATTTCATTTGTAGAACTGTACTCTATGTCACAGTCCTCTGGAACTACATCGCCCGATGCAAACTTCACGGTTACTGGCAACAGCTCCTTCGGGTAGTTGGCAGGAACGGTAAAGGTAAATTCCGCTTCGGCATTTGCATTTGTTCCGATGTTGGCAGGAGCATTTACCTGATACTGCACCTCGTTGATGCTATAGAGATGGATGTTTCTGTTGAGTCCATGCTTCTTGTCGGTGAGGTAGATGATGCCTTCTCGCCAGGTCTTGTCTACCGTGCCCAGTTTGTACTTAATGGTACCGGTACCGGTCTTTGATGCTTCGTTATATTTATAGCTGGTAACCTCTGGTGCAGCTGTAGTTCCGAATGACAGGTTCTCAGTCCATAAAGCCACGAAATCCGTAGGCTCCTTGTTATCGCCCTTATAGGTGAATTCGATGAATTGTTCAGAACCGGAAGCTGCATTGGTGGTTTGATAGGTGCCCTCGTTGATGGCGAGTTCATAATTACCATCATTCACTCCCGGAATGTATTGTTCCACTCTAATCCAAGGATTATTGATAGGTGCGCTTTTTAGCGCTTCCTCCAAACTTCCCTTACCCCAGCTTTCGTCCAGTTTGTCGATGATTATTTTATATTCGTAATTTCGCTTGATGGCATAAGGGACGTTGTCCTTATCCTGCAAGTATATCAGGTAACATAGTCCGTTGTATTTCAGCAATACCTTTGCCGGATCAGTAGGCAGGTTTCTATCTTCGAATGCTGCGGTAGGATTATACATCTGTTGTTTATCACCTTTCATCTTTTTGTTACTGATGGCAGGAGTTACATAATCCACTTTCCATTCCCACTTATTATCTCCTGTAGTAGGGTTGAATAACAGACTGTCTCTGTTGAAGGGAGCCAGCGTTCCGTATGCCATACCATTCACCACAGTCATCGTCAAGTCCTCGTCTTTGAGGTTTGAATTGGGAGCTTCTTTGGCTTGCTTACTCCATTCTGCCGAAATCTTGGCTCTGTCTCTGATAAGATGGATGATGTAATCCTGCTTGGTATTATCCTGGCGGAGATATTCCTTGAGCTTCTCTGGCGAATCTTCCTTGATGTAGCCCCAGTATCGGGTCAGCGCAGCCTGATCCTCACCATACTCTGTCTCGAAGGTGGTCATCAGTATATTCTCGTGCATACCCACCCATTTTGACTGGTTTTCCCAGTCGATGGTCTTGTACTGGCTTTCTGTATTTGCCACCAGATGGATGCGAGCCGTCTTATTGGGAATCTGGGCAGAAAAATTTCGAGGGGTGGTTTGTCCATTATTGTCGATATCTTTGTCGCCGTTTTGTATGATGTTGCCGTTTACGTCTCTTCTGAAACCTTTGATTTCACCGAATTCCCCGACTTTTCCAAAACCCACGAACTGACCTTCCTCATCGAAGCAGAACAGCTTGACGCAGTTTTTCCCGATGCCTTCATTCGTAAACAGGGTGCTTCGGGTAACCTGCTGTTCGAAGCTGGGGATGGATATATTGAAGTGAGCGGTATAGTAACCATCTTCAGCCTCGTTGCTTGAAGTCTCGTTGTCTACTATACAATCGGTGCAGGCTGCCAACATAAATGTTAACAGCACTGCTATCATACCAATATGTAATCTTATTTGTTTCATATCATTAACCTTCTTTATTCTATACCTTGATCCTCTATTTTCTCGATTTCATCTGGTGTCAAGTCATGTACGCAACGAACAAAGGCTCCATTGTAATTAGCGTTACTTTGTTCTTCAGACTTATCGCCATCGAATGTCCAGTAGTATTCACCTTGTAACAGATCATTAGGAATAGCGTTATTGCCTGATTGTAAACTAATTATTTTTTTAACCTCTTCTTTTGTAGGCAAACGCCAACCGCTTAGATCAAGATCCTCGCCTTTCCTTGTCTTAGCCTTTTCTTTGTACTGTTCACAGTATTTCTTGGCTTCGTCGTTGCTGCCTATTGATTGCAACCTACTATTGATGGTTGAGGCAATGATGAAAGCAGGTGATACCGTATTGTCATTTTTATCTGATGGCTTTGCCACGCTATAGGTGTTACTACTCTTTGTCACTGAGTGTTGAATCGTGTATAGGCGTTTATTTTGGTATTGATTCTTAGTACCCGTACTTTCTACATTGAGTGAATAGATGGCAGGGTACTTCCTTACATTCACTTTCTGAGATTTGGAGCCGTCGATAGTCTTTACGAGGAAGTTGATGTAGCTGATGGTATTTTCTGGTTTGTTACCATGAATATCTATCTTTCCTCGGTTATCGTCACTAACGCTTTTGTCAGACTGGCTGATGATCTGACCAGCCAGGTTGTTATCCACTATCTTTTTACCATATTTATCAAAGTAATATCCTTCCTTTTCTGGTTGCTGAAAGATAGGGCAGGATGCAAACCAGTCGATGCACTGGTTTGCTGTTCCCCAATCCATCGGATCCTTGAGGTCCAGTTGGGTAGGATATACCACGAGGAAACTTGCTTTATCTCCCTTCACATAAGTATCTCCACCCTGGGTCCATTTGGCAATCGCCCATTTCAGATAATCAGTATCTCCGTCGTAATCGATATGCGTATTGGTATCCAGATACTTGATGACTGCATTGACGGTATAGATATAGTTGCGGTCTAACTTCTTGTCACCCTGAGGGTCACGAACCGGTATATTCAATACCTTCAGGGTATCCTTTTTAGAATCGTTCTTATATTTAAAGTTGACCTTTGCTACAATCTGTGGCATTGTTTCCTGAGTTTTCCATTGGGTGGAATAACTGTAGGTGGTTACCGTGAAGACCTTATTTCCCTTCTCATCTTCTGCAGATGCTGCCGGGCTCCAGGTATTGTTGTCTGATATGATAGGTGGAGTTGCGGTTTGATCAGCACCAGCAAAGATGGTAGTATTGGTATTGTAATTGATGAGTTTCCACTGAACGTCTGAAATATGGTAATCCTTCACTGTAGATGAGATGTTCAGCTTGATTTTAGCTGCCGCTCTTACCAGTTTTACAGGGATATTCTGTTCCGGATCTTGGTTGATGGTATACTCACCTTGGCTGCTCATCAGGAATTTCTTGTCGTTTACCATGGTAGCTGGCTTCCAGATATCATCATCCTGCTGGGTGCTGGCAAGGAGTTCTTTCAGATTCTTATCCTTGAGATTATCCTTTGCATTGGCTACAGCATAGTAATGATAAGTTTTATTCACATCAAGATGGTGTTCCGATTTCCAGTCGCCGGAAGCCAATACCTCTGCCTGGTTTTCTACCGGTCTTTTAAACTGGCAGTCGATTCTACAATCACTATTATTTGTTGGTTCGAACATCTTAAAGTCAAGAGAAGACAGAGTTTTTTCATGAAGATTCTCTTCTTCCTTCACTCTTGTGGTCTGCAGGTCGTTGATCATGGGAGTCATGCTCAGCTGTTGTGCAGCCGAACCGTTTCCCAGTTCGTCTTCAGCTGAGCATCCTGCCATGAGCCATCCTGCCGTAAGAGCCAAGATGCATTTTGCGAATCTTATGTCTATATATAACTTCTTCATGATGAATGTTATTTTCTGTTGTCTTTATAATACTTGTTCAAAGTGAATATCCTTACCGGCGAATTTGCCCTCCTTACATCCATTATATTTGAAACCTGGATTCAGGATAAACTTATCGTTTGGATATTTCGTCAGGAAGACATGCGCCTTTACATTGTGTGGCTTTGCCAGATCCAGTCTGCTT
This sequence comes from Segatella copri, assembly GCA_021615735.1. Taxonomy (GTDB): domain Bacteria; phylum Bacteroidota; class Bacteroidia; order Bacteroidales; family Bacteroidaceae; genus Prevotella; species Prevotella copri_Q. Next base: position 44,648 of record JAJWFY010000014.1, read on the forward strand.
TTCGGAACCACATAGAAGTAAAGCGTATCCTTCTTACCACTTTTATTGATGATGAAATCATCTATATGATAAGTATATCCAATTATTTTGTTTCCATCGTTTTGGTCTGAAATGATTGGATCGTAAACCGGATCTTTATGATCATCATAGTTGCCATCCTTATCGCATTGTACGAATCCGAACATCGGGTTGTCTGTCTGGAGAATCCAAGGCTTACCTTTGGTATCGATATCCTCGAGCGTAATCATCGGTCCGCGTTTAGGGAAACCGTAATATACCTTGTAGCCCCAGTCTGTCTTTCCGCTGTCAGGGATTTCAACATTCGTAGAAGCATCGATGAAATCGAATGTTCCTCCATCCTGCCATTCCTGAATAGATGGAGTAACGGTGAGTTTGCCCATCTGTCCGTTGAGAAAATAACCATAAACTACCAGTTCTCTGTTTCTGATGGCATTTCCTTCAGAAGGAATATTGAAGGTCGCGCTCTTGGGTGTTCCACCATCTAATGAATACCAGATGGTGCCTTTGATGGCTTTGTTGGTCTCACGGAGATAACAGAGATTGTGAGAATCAATGCCTGCCTGTTTAAAAGCATCCAGATATTCCTGGGCAGACTGATTCTTTTTGATGAAACTCTCAGGATTATCCACTTCCCTGATATCCTTGTTCTCTACACCAGCCAGTTTCAGAGTGGTTGGTACGTAAGTCGTACCTGTGTTGTATTTCTGACTAGTAACGTCCTGGTTGTAACCATCCTCGTTATATGTCGCTTCGTCTGGGAAAACATAGCTGGCAGTAGGAATGGTATTGCCTTCTACCTCTATTTTTGTTACCTTTACCTGACTGGTATTGGCATCATTACCCGATTTGCGGGCAAAGTAGAAGTGAAGCTTGGAAACAGCGCGTACCAGAGGAATCTTGATGCCTTTGTCTTTGGCTCCTTCTTCTGTATCAGCCACATGGCTGTCTACAGAGATTTGAGTGATGGCACGGGAGATAGGGAGTCCCTTTCCGGCTGGCACTTCTTGGTTTTCTGCAGTACCATAGCTATTGATACCGAAAGGTGAGGTAAAGCTGACTTCTTGCAGATCTTTGCGGGTAACAGAACTGAGGTCTTTGCCTTTTATCTGGTTCGGCATGTTGATGCTCTCAGAGTTTGCCAGGATGTAAAGGTCGATGTTCTTTACTTCTTCGCCGCCAATCTTTCTCAGGAATCGGAGGTTCAGGGTATAGTTACCGTTCTTCACTTCGCTCAGCGTCTCTGCTTTATAAGAGATAGGAGTGGCTTCGTCGCCGGTATTTGATTTGAACACCCACACCTTGATGTTGTGGATGTCGTTCTCCTGAGTAGGATTTGCATCAGTCTCATTGTCGGCAAGAGCCTTTCCGCAAGTTTCTCCGGCTCTGGTACTGTTTCCGGTGCCGGTAGAGAAACTGAGGCTCAGATAGGCATTGTCGCTTTGAGCTGTTTCTGTATTTTCGTTCTCTGAACAGGATGCCATTGCGCCTACCATGAGCAAAGCAGCGAGTGCCATACACACTGGGCGTGTCATCTTGGTCAGAGTAGATTGATAGCGTTTCATGTTTTCTTTCTTTTACTTATACTTCTTTCTTTTCTTATTTTCCCAGGTCGGCATTCTGAAGATTCAGAACCCAGTTGTTTACCTTGATTCTTGCATCCATGCTGTAGGTAGAACTTGGAGCTGGCACGTAGAATACCAGGGTGTAATGGTCCTGACGGTCCAGATACTGCTGGTCGCTCCAGTCTTTGCCGTAGCGGTCGCTGGCACAGAGTGAGAGGAACCAAGGCAGGGAGTGGTTGAAGATGACTTTGTTGATGCGCTTGTCTGTGATGACGATGCGCTTGTCATCATATTGGCTGGATCCGTCGGCAGCGCGACTCTTGTTGTCATCTTTGGTTTCGAACATACGTGATGATGAAAGGTCGTAAACCAGCGCCTTTTCTACGTCTTCGCCTTCTACCTCAGTCTTGCCGCTGTGGTTTTCTACCAGTTTCTTCTCATAAGGAAGATAGGTGATTGCCTTTGGCTTTACCTTGTCGCCCTTATAGTCGAGTAGGGCAGCGGAACCTTTGATTTCTACATCGAAGTTTTCGGCTGTGAATCCTTCCTGGTCGGGTTCGAATGGAAGCATCACCACGCGGTATGTTTTGGTACACTTCATCAGACTCAATTTTCCCTGCACATCGTTTTCTCCATCAAAGTTGAGGGAGTCCTGTGCGGTATAGAGTGCGGTGAAGTGCTTGTCGTTTACGGATTCTTCTGCGTTTTTTTTGCCCATTTCCTCTTGCAGGTCGTTGATGGTAGAGATACCTGGGGTAAGTTTAGTAAAGCTAAATTCGGTCTCATCATCACCTTCGGCTCTTGTTCCCATTGCTGCAGGCTGCTTGTCACGAGCCAGGCAGACGAAGGTATACTTGCCTGCTTGCAGGTCTGTGATTTCCATCTTATGACCTGTTTCAAACTTGTCAGCCGACTCGGTATAGTTATCTACGAACTTACCGTTCTTGTCGAATACATAAACGTTGAGGTTCTTCACCTCAGCAGAGAAAGCATCAGCCTCTTTCACATTATAAGTATAGTCGAATTTGAGCGACAACTTAGCTGTAGGGCCTTCCGGGGCTGTAGGGCAGCTCGTGATATCGTCTTTCATGCATGATGAAAGAGAAGTGAGTGCGATGGCTGAGATGCAAACCAGCTTGCAACATTTGTTGTTGAGGAAATGTGCCATATTCTTTATCTTTTATAATCTTTTACTTTTACTTATTTTATATAGAGAGTGCCGTAGGTAGCGAATATCTTTGCTTTATCAGCTCTCTGTTTCGTTGCCTTCGGCATCGTTATTATCTAAGGATGAAAAGTGCCAGTCTTTCGGGTTGGGGGTATGACGGCACGTCTTTGTATCTCCCGCCTTTTATACATGGGCGGCAATGTTAGTTATCTTTTAAGAATGTTTTCGTTCTTTTCAGAACGAACGTTTGATTGATAAACTCTCGGAGGAGGATTGCTCCCCCGAGAGTATTGGTATATATATAAGTATTTATATTTTATCTGTCTGGTTTGACGGAATATTACTTCAAGCTAACTGACTGCTCGCTTACTACCCACTGATTAACAGTAACAGTGCACTGCATGTAGTAGTTTGGCTTCTTGTCGTCTGGTGTAGGACCGTTTGGAACGTCTCTACCGAGGTCGTAAACGTTATCTACTTTCAACTTGTAGATGCTGTTACGGAGGATAGAGTAATAAAGGTTAGTTGATGAGAACTTGTAAGACTGGTCATCCAAAGCTACGCGATAATACATCAAACCCTGCTCATAAACATCGATGTTGTACTTCTCGCGGAATGCAGCCAATGTATTTTCGTCTTTCAGTTTGCCATTCTCGTCCTTGATTATCTTAACAGCATCTGCTGGGTCAATCTTAGCATCTGTATCTGCGTTAACAAATGGATATTCTACAGAAGGGTCATTATAAATCTGCTTGAGAGAAGTATAGATCTTGCCATCATAACGATAGAATGTACCATCCTCGAAATCCTTATCTGATGTCTCTGATGTATTGGTAAGGTTTGCCTTGTAGCAGAGATACAATGCTGTAGCATTATTAAGAGTGGCTGTTTTATTCTCCAGAATATAGGTTGAAGTAGCAGAACCAAAGTTAACCAAGCTACCTTTGTTGTTGTACTTGTCACCATAAGTATCATAGTTAAGAAGATATTTACCTACTGGAGCCATGAACGTAGCGTACTGGTCATCCCACTGCTGCATTACGTTAGTCTTGGTGTTCAAGTTAGAAACAGCATAGTTCTGGTATGCAATGTTCTCAACCAAATTAAGATTCTTTGTTGCAGGAGCGTTATCGCCTTCACCTGTTGTAATCTTTTTTGCATTAGCTGCGTTAGGCGCATCGATACGGGCAGCAGCACGGTCCAAGTAGATATTCTCGCACTTAGCTGGGGTTGCGGCAGTCTTGTTAGCACTTGTGAATGTTACAGTAGCAGCATCGCCACCAAAATGACGCTGTGCATCATTCTGGTTGAACATTACGAAAGAACCAGCTTTAGCCAAGTCAAGGCTGATAGAAGTTGGATCATTTTCATCGATGGTGTATGTGCCTGTAAACTCGTCTGTAATAGGTGTATTTGAAGTCTTTTCACCTGCGAGGAAATATACCTGATATTTCTTGCCTTCAGTAACGCTATTTACTGAAACCTTGATAGCATTTGTGATACCAGTGTTCTGCTTATCAGAAGTCTTCTGCTGCCAATCAGCGTCGGTAATCTGCTTCTTGAAAATACACTTGTCGCCATCATAAAGGTAGAAGGTACCTGTTGTAATCTTAGCCTCATCTTCAGTAGCGGGATTTGTAGTACGCTCCTCCTGGCTAGTTCTTGTGCCATTCGCCTTTGGAGTCTGAATAGACAAAGTCATGTAGAAACCATCTACCTTCTCCTGACCTGCTTTGTCATTAGCCAAATCCTCACTGTCGCTGCAGCTAGTGAAAGACAAAGCTGCGGCTGAAACCAAGCTCATTACGAGCAAATTCATTTTTTTCATAATCTTTTTACTTAATACAAAAAAAGTTATACAATATATTTTATTAATTCTTGTTCTCAAAATTAAGTTTCGCACATATTGGCACAATCCGCTGAAAACAGATTGTATTTTACATCATCTTTTATCTTATACTTATATAAATAGAAAGTAAATAGTTACTTTAAAGTGCCTGGTTAACTTTATCCAGGTTTTCCTGCGCCTCCTTCAAACCACCGGCAATAGCTTTCTCAAAGTATTGCTTGGCAGTCTGATAATCTTCCTTCATGGAAGCCAGACAACCGCGGGCATTGTTTGCCTCGGCGCTGTCGCCAGCTTTCAGGAGATATTTCTCTGCACTCACCTTGTCGCCACGTTCGATGGCTGCTGAGGCTGCATTGAGATTGGCAAGTTTATCTTCAGGGAACATTCTTACTGCTATGTCGAAAACATTGTTGAATTCGGCGCTACCCTTAGGATAAGTCTGGGCTACCAGATACATCTCCTGGAGAGAGAGCTTCTGAGGACGGGTCTTGATAACCTCTCTAGCCTTTGCTACATTGAATGCCTGAACATCATATTCTATCGTATAGTCGGTACGGCGAAGTGATGGCCATACATTCTGCAGGAGATAGCGATAAGCCTGAGGAGCCTTCTTGAGCAATGCTTTCTCTTTGGCATCTGGCTGCATGTTGCTGTTGATGATCTCAAGTGCAGCTTCCTTCTGAGGAATCTCATTCTCATTTACATACTTGATGGTTCCCGCCCAGTCTTCCGCTGTAGCTGTGGCCGCAAACAGTTTTGAAGAAATAGGATAGGTCTTCAGGATATGCTTCAAAAGCGCCTGTGTACGGTTATGCGACAACTTGTTGTTGTTGGCATATCCGCCATCTGGTGATGCATAGCCGTGGAGGGTTATCTTGGTGATGGTAACATCCGAATCGTTCTTTACGAGATCGAGAGTCTTGCGGATATTATTCAGCTCGTTGGCATTGTTGCCCATATCGTACAGGATATCCCACTTGTTCACCTTGAAGTTCAAACGGGCAGAACCATTCTCCTTTCTTGCCTTTACGGCTTCTGCCTTAGGCTGTACATAAGCATTGAAGAGATTCTTCGGAGTAGAGAATGCACGTCCTTCCGCATTCAGAATACCTTCGTCGAGAAGTTGCTGGTTGCAACCGCAGGCATCATTGCTGATGGCGAAGTTTGAGTTCTTCATCCAGTCGCTGAACGGAGCGGCATATTCATAATGAAGCGTCTGTGCTGTCTTGTTCTTACGGAGTGCCACGATGAGTGGGTTTGCCGTAGCCGTTTTCTGGTTACGCTGATAGTAAATATATCTCTTTTTACCCATCACCTCAACGCTCGGCATGAAGAGTGTATCCTTTTCGTTGAGGATCATTGGGGTATAGATGAGACCTTTGTTGCTGGCAAGCTGAATTTGGTCGAGGTTCAAGTCCATAGCTACTTTCACCTGGTTGCCAACCTTTCTGATTGCCTTATTCTGGATTTTCAGATTCTTGTAAGCCAGCTGAGTATTATCGGCTGATATAGGAAGAGCGATAAGCAAGGCTCCGAACATACTACCTATTATATTATATGTATTCATCTCTGATTCTTTTTAAAAAACATACACTAAGTTGAGGGCTGCTTTCGTCGGGCCCACATAGTTGTGTGCCTTGTCGTCTTCAAGTTTATCTCCGCATTGAGCACAGTTAAACTTATCTGCCTTAGAGTAGATATAGCCTACACCAAGTTCTGCTTCCAGATTCCAATGTTTCGAGAGAGCCCAAGCGTAGCCGTAAGCTACACCTGCACCTATAAACCATCCTTCATACCGATAGTCTTTCAGCTTAGAGAAATCAGTGCCCAGGAACTTGAAGTCAAGATCCATACCACCGATGTTGTGAGATCCACCCAAGGCATGGAAGCCGATGAATGAACCCATCATTTTGTTACAGAACCAGTATCTGGCCTCTGGCTGAACGAGCCAGTGTTTCCATTTCTTGTTCTTTGAAAACGTCCAAGGATTGTAGTTTCCGGATACGTCAAGTGTCCATTTTGGAGAAAGACCGAATTCAACACCCAAGTTCATGGTTGTCGTTGCATCATACAGCAAGTTGGTCTTTACCGCAGCGTTCTGCGCTAGAGCAGGACAGATTAGGCTGCCGAGTGCTACTAACGCAATTAAAATCCTTTTCTTCATACCTCAATTAAACTTTTCTTTTTTTAATACATTGAGTGATTTAGAATCACCTTTTACTTTCGTATACTCTTTTATATTTATAATGATTACCAATACCTGAATCTACTGAGAACTCTAGTTTCCTGAAGTTTACTTTCAACTGTTCTTTTTCTCCTTTCAGTTTACTTTCAACTTACTTTTTAGTTCATCTGTATCTCATATCGTTGGTTTTCGGGTGCAAAAGTAGAACGAATATTGGATACAACCAAATTTTTAAGCACTGAAAAATACTGAAAAATGCCATTTTTAGCAAAATAGTATACTGATTTATGCTTAAAATCGTTAAAGTTGCACGATTTTCTGATATTTGTACAAGTTTTTCTGATATAATTTGTATTTTTGCAGCCGAAATCAATAATTCCCTTAAAAATGGCAATTTCCTAGAAAAAGAGCCGTTTGACTTACGAAAGTATAAGTAAGATTTTAGAAAATAACCAAAACGAAATGAAACTGAAGAGTGACATTGTAAACCTGATTGTGAGGGTTGAGCATCATTTATGCCCTCTATATTGTGGTGTGGTAGACCGCCGACGCATTATCGCCTTTCTACTTCTGACGATAAGCGAGCTGGTTATCATACCTTATCATATTATGCTCTTTTTGCTGGTGAAAGAACCTTATGGTTTAAGCCTCTGTGGCTTGCATACATTCGTGTTTTGCCTCCTGCAGTTCCTGATTTGGAAACGGAAGATAGCTTTCGTGAAAGGTATCTCTTCTCTTTACTTTCTGATGTTCGCCAAACTGGCTCTTGATAACGTATTTTGCATCAATTTCGGTTTCGCTAATGATGATGTGAGCGTTATCTGCAACCTGTTTGTCATCTTTATCCTGGCTATTACAGCGTTGAGCCAAACCTTGTATAAGACTTGCGCCATCATCACGGCGGGTATGATACCGATGTTGCTGATATACCTGTTCAGTACTCCGCTTATGCCAGCTCTGTTCAGTCTGAAGACTGTTTTCCTGGGTTTCATGATGCTGGTTTATGTGGCAGTATATAATATGAGTATTGTAACCAAGGGGTTACGCCAGCCGAAACGGATGGGTCGGGTTGAAAACAAGGCGTTGAATATGCTTGCCGATTTGAAGGATAATCAACCGGAAGCAGCAGAAAGCCTGATGAAGCGTCTGACTCCTGATGTCCGGGAGAAGATTATTACCCATGCTTCTGAACATCTGTTTAATGAAGAATTGAATAGAGTGGCATGGGATCAGGTTTGTGATGGTCTTACGTTCAGCGAAAAGGAAATATGCAAGCTGATTCTTCAGGGGCATACTTTAAAGGAAATTTGTGCAGAACTCAATAAGAGTGAATCAAATATCACCAGCCAGCGTTGCCATATCCGCAAAAAGTTGAATATGGACCGTCGCGATGATTTGAGGCGAACCTTGGAAGTAAGGTTCTATGATGCGCAGAAACAAGTAAAAAAGTCAGAAGCCGAGAACTCCTGACTTTTATGGATATTCTTATTTCTTGCTCATTATTCTTCCAATCTGAGAAATGCTTTCGGAAGATACTGGATAATGTCGCTGGCGATGAGGCTCTCTTTGCCCAGATCTTTAGCAGCAAGATCGCCAGCCAGACCATGAAGATGCATACCCAGGCGACAGGCATCTTCCTGTTTGTATCCTCTTGCCAGAAGACCGGTGATGATACCAGTCAGCACATCACCGCTGCCTGCTGTAGCCATACCGCTGTTGCCCGTACTGCAGAAATCAATCTTTCCGTCGGGGTGGCAGAGTGCAGAATAATGTCCCTTTAATATAATGTATGCCTGGAGGCGTTCAGCCAGTTCGCTTGCCTTCATCAGTCTTTCGGTACAGCTGCTGCTCGCATTTCCGGCAAGCCGGTCGAACTCCTTCGGATGAGGAGTCATGATGATATTCTTTGGCAACTGCTGCATCCACGCCCTGTGGCTGGAAAGAATATTGAGCGCATCGGCATCAATGACGAGCGGACAGGTAGCACGGCGCAGTTGGGCGATGAGGGCGATGGCTGTTGTCTCGTTCTGTCCCAATCCGGGACCTACGCCCAGCGCATCGAACATCTCTGTATCTACCGGTTCGCTGAATATGGTTTCTTCAGCATCCATCTGCAGTACCGCTTCAGGTACAGAAATCTGCATGATTTCATAATTCCGTTTTGGGGTATGGGCTGTTACCTTGCCCGCACCGGTTCTCAGACAAGCCTTGGTGGCTAATACCGAAGCGCCGCTCATGCCGTAACTTCCCGCTATGAGCAGCGCATTACCCATGCTGCCTTTATGGGCAAAGTCGCTGCGCGATTTCAGGAGCGGACGGATGTCGTTCTCTTCAAGTATGCGGCACCGGCATTCCGTATTCTGGATGAATTCCTGGGAAAGTCGGATGTCGAGAACGCGCAGTCTGCCCAGGTACTGCTGGTTATCCGCCATCAGCATCGAAAGTTTCTTCTGCTGCAGGGTAAGGGTCAGAGTGGCACGGATGATGTTGGCATGGATATTATAAGAATTGTCCTCGGTCATCAGTCCCGAAGGGATATCGATGCTTACTACCTTGGCAGGACTCTGGTTGATATATTTCACCATCGCGGCGAATCCGCCAGCCAATGGTTTGTTGAGCCCGCTTCCAAAGAGTCCGTCCACCACCAGCGTTTCTGCATTGAGCTTAGGAGGGTCCAGGTTGGTGGTAATCTCAGTAAATTTCACTCTCTTTGCATCCAGCAGACGCTTCTTGTTGGCAAGACAGTCTGCCGACAGTTTGTTCTGTACATTAAAGAGGTATACACTTACATCATATCCATCCTCGCTGAGCATTCTCGCCACAGCAAGCGCATCGCCGCCATTGTTTCCCGGACCGGCGAAAACAACTACTGGAGTGCGGTTAGACCATTCCTCTTCTATGGCGCGTGTCAGCGCTTTGGCTGCACGTTCCATCAGGTTGAGCGAACTGATAGGTTCGTGCTCAATGGTGTATTTATCCAACTCATGAATCTGAGCGCTTGTGAAAATCTTCATATTATCTGATAATCTTAGTATTATCTGCGCGAACTGTCGTGATAATTTGTCAACTCATGCAGATAAACGGTTATTTTCATGCAAAAGTACAAAAAATAGTTGATGAAAGCACGAAGTTTCATGTTTTTTTCGTAATTTTGCAGAAAATATTATTATAGAACAGACTATGAGCATAGTAAAGATCAAGGATAAGAGCTTCAAGACATCGATTCCTGAGGCTGAGATTCTGAAGAAAGTACAGGTCGTAGCAGACCGTCTGAACAAGGATTATGCAGGCAAGAAACCTGTCTTCCTGGCAGTATTGAACGGCGCATTTATCTTTGCAGCCGACTTGATGCGAATGATTACCGTGCCAAGCGAGATTTCATTCGTGAAGTATGCTTCTTACGAGGGTACCTCCTCTACGGGCAGCATGAAGACCCTGATGGGGGTGAACCAGGATTTGGCAGGCCGCCACGTGGTTATCGTAGAGGACATCGTAGATTCCGGTTTCACCATGGCTCACATGATTGAAGACCTGAAGAAGATGAACCCAGCCAGCGTTGAGGTTTGTTCGCTCCTCGTGAAACCGGGCAACTTGAAGGTTGATCTTGATATCAACTATGCTGTTATGGAAATCCCTAACGATTTCATCGTGGGATATGGATTGGATTATGACCAAGAAGGCAGAAACCTCCGCGACATCTACACCATTGTAGAAGAATAGGGGGTGAAGCATGTGGGAGAAAATAAGTGATTATTGCTTGGATGTCTCCAAGTACTTCTTGACTGCTGTATTTGTTACTTCGATGATGCAGGATCTCAATGATGTTCGTTGGATGTTGTATGTTATCAGCGGATTAATAGCAATCATATTGTTTATAGCAGGTATTTATATTAGGAAGAATAAAAAAGATAACGATAAAAAGAAGAAATAATGGCAAATTTAAGTTTGATGGCATTTAATTGCCTTTTAGATATTCCTTTTTTGGGTACATACATTATTTTGGCTATGGTAGGAATCCCTGCTATAGTATTCTTGTTATTTGTTATGACTCCCAAAGGAAAGCAATGGTTTAACAGTATAAATTAAGTTTCTGACCCAAAGTATAACAATAAAAATAGGAGGACATAAAATGGATGCATTATTTTTCTTAGGCGTTGTAACAGTTCTCTTTGGAATTGTTTTTGCAGTTCTTTTGTCTCCAAAGGGGCAGAAGTGGGTTAATAAATATAGTTAGGTTTCTGACACAACATAAATATTTTATATATATATTAAGGTAAAAATGAAAAATATCGTAATTTTCGGCGCTCCAGGTGCAGGTAAAGGCACACAGAGCGACAAGATGATCGAGAAGTATGGTCTCGGTCACATTTCTACAGGTGACGTACTTCGTAACGAAATCAAGAACGGTACAGAACTTGGTAAGACAGCTAAGGGTTATATCGACAATGGTCAGTTGATTCCAGACGAGTTGATGATTGACATCCTCGCAAGTGTATACGATAGCTTCGGTAAGGATCACGCTGGTGTTATCTTCGACGGCTTCCCACGTACCACTCCACAGGCTGAGGCTCTGAAGAAGATGCTCTCTGAGCGTGGTCATAAGATTGCTGCGATGATTGAGTTGGCTGTTCCTGAGGATGAGCTGATGGCTCGCCTGATTAACCGCGGTAAGGAAAGCGGCCGTTCTGATGATAACGAGGAGACTATCAAGAAGCGTCTCAATGTTTATCATACACAGACTGCTCCGCTCATCGACTGGTATGAGAAGGAAGGCATTCATCACCACATCGAGGGTCTCGGTACTGTTGATGAGATCTTCGCTCGTGTTTGCAATGTAATCGACAAACTCTAATAAGTATAATGTTAAGTGTTAAATGTTAAATGTTAAGTTGGGCGTACGCCTTTCGGGGAGAACTTAGCCTGATGTTGACATGAAATATTCCTTTCGGGATAATTTAACACTTAACATTTAACATTTAACATTACAAAATATAAATGGCTGAATCCAATTTCGTAGACTACGTAAAGATACAATGCCGCTCTGGTAAGGGTGGCAAGGGCTCCATGCACCTGCGCCACGTAAAGTACCAGCCTAACGGCGGTCCTGACGGTGGCGACGGCGGACGTGGAGGAAGCATCTATCTCCGCGGCAACCATAACTACTGGACGTTGCTGCACCTCAAGTATCAGCGCCACTTCTTCGCCGAGCATGGTGGAAACGGTGGTCGTGATAAGTGTCATGGAACCGATGGCAAGGATATTTATATCGATGTGCCTTGCGGTACCGTGGTGTATAATGCCGAAACAGGCAAGTTTGTATGCGATGTGGCTTATGACGGGCAGGAAGTTCTGCTCCTCAAGGGCGGTCGTGGCGGATTGGGCAACTTCCAGTTCCGTACCTCTACCAACCAGGCTCCTCGCTATGCACAGCCGGGCGAACCTATGCAGGAGATGACCATCATCATGGAGCTCAAGCTCCTTGCCGATGTAGGTCTGGTAGGTTTCCCTAATGCCGGTAAGTCAACTTTGCTGAGTGCCGTATCAAGTGCCCGTCCTAAGATTGCAAACTATCCGTTTACTACGCTCGAACCATCGCTGGGTATCGTAGATTATCGCGATCACCAGAGTTTTGTCATGGCTGATATTCCTGGCATCATCGAGGGCGCGAGCGAAGGAAAAGGTTTGGGCTTGCGATTCCTCCGCCATATTGAGCGCAACTCTCTGCTGCTCTTCATGGTTCCGGGCGATACTGACGACATCAAGAAAGAATATGAAGTATTGCTGGGCGAACTGAAGAACTTCAATCCAGAGATGCTCGACAAGCATCGCGTGCTGGCTATCACCAAGTGCGATCTGCTCGACGAAGAGCTGATTGAAATGCTCAAGGAAACCTTGCCTACCGATCTTCCGGTGGTCTTCATATCATCTGTTACCGGACAGGGTATCCAGGAACTGAAGGATGTGCTCTGGAAGGAACTCAATTCTGAGAGCAACAAGCTTCAGGAGATTACTGCCGAAGATACGCTTGTTCACCGTGACAAGGATATGTCCCGCTTCCAGCAGGAACTGGCTGCAGAGGGCGAGGATGTAGTAGAATATATTGATGAGGATGAAATCGAGGATGTTGACGACCTCGATGATTTCGAATACGAATAAATGTTATGATCAAAGAATATCAGGTAGCCGCTGGTGTCATGGCTTTCTCTACAACCCGCAAGGGAGGAGTGAGCCAGGGCAACTATAGCGAATTCAATATCAACGAATATTGCGGCGATTTTGCCGAGCATGTTGCAGAGAACCGCAAGCGTCTGGCTGCTGAGCTCGGTATCACTACCGACCATATCATCATGCCCCATCAGGTACATGGAGTAGAGGTGCGCAATATTGCCGGCGAGTTTCTCACCATGCCTGAGAATATCCGCAAGATGGTGCTCGAAGGTGTAGATGCCGTGATGACTGACCAGAAAGGTGTATGTATCGGTGTTTCTACTGCCGATTGCATCCCTGTGCTTCTTTATGATGAGGAGCATCAGGCTGTGGCTGCCATCCATGCCGGATGGCGTGGCACGCTGGCTCGCATCGTGCATAAAACCATTCAGGAGATGGCGTTTACCTATCATACCGACCCGAAGAAGTTGAAGGCGGTGATAGGTCCGGGCATTTCGCTCGACAATTTCGAGGTGGGCGATGAGGTTTACGAGGCGTTCGAGCAGGCAGCTTTCCCTATGGAAGAGATAGCCGAACAGCGTCCTAATGCCGCCTTCTCGGTAGATCCTGCTGAGCGTGAGCGCCTGGCTGCTGAGGGTAATATCGTGCAGCCGCTGAAATGGCATATCAATCTTCCGCTCTGCAACAGACAGATTCTTCTGCATTGTGGTGTAGCCGAAGAGAATATCCAGGATTGTGGCATCTGTACCTTTGCCCATAGCGATGAGTACTTCTCTGCCAGAAAGCTGGGTATCGAGAGTGGCAGAATCTATACAGGCATCTTGTTGAAGTAAAAGCCTGGTAGCAGGTTAGTATCAGATAGTTTTCAAGATAACATCCATTTTTCCTTTTCTGTAAGAACGGAGAGGGAGAAATGGATGTTTTTCAGTTAATAGTTAATAGTTTATAGAATTTTTGAGAATCAGAAAGAAAAAATAAATAATGAAAAGAATGAAAAAAGGATTGAGGCTAATGGCTGTGGCAGGACTCATGGTGTTCTCGCTGAGCAGCTTTATGCCCGCTAAAAATGTATTCACGGCAGCCGAACAGCAGCAGGTGAGTATTGCAACACCCGGTCTCTTTGCCCAGAGTCAGGCATTTAATGTAGACTTTGAGATATTCCGAGCTAAGGAATATTCCTTCCCGCTTCCTGTGGGCAAAGCAGCGCTTCAGAACAACAATGTGTTGCGTATCTCTACCTCTAAAGGCGATGCTGTCAAGGCGATGCTCGAAGGTTATGTGCGACTTTCCAGAAAGTCGGAATCTATGGGTAATGTCATCGTAGTGCGCCACGATTGCGGTCTGGAAACCGTTTATGCCAACAATGCCGAGAACCTGGTTAAGGTAGGACAGCATGTGGATGCCGGACAGACGATTGCCATTGTAGGCTCTAAGGAGGGTGAAACTTATTGCGACTTCTCTATCATGGTGAATGGCGGTAGGTTGAATCCGGAAACCTTCATAGAGCTGAAATCGCATAAGTTGCGCCGCCAGACGGTGCAGTTCCGCAAGCAGGGCGCCCGTGTCATCGCTTCGGTTATTGGTGGCAAAGATTCTTCTGCAGGAAGAAATGCTGAGGCTGACAAGGAGGCTTCTGGCAAGAAAAAGGGTGGTATAGGAGATGGAATGACGCTCGACCCTGATGAGGTTAATGATCCGTTTACCATTACCAATACTTTCGAGCTCGACCTGGAGAAGATAGAAAAGACCGCCTGGGCTTATCCGCTGCCTGGTGCCAAGGTAATCAGTCCTTATGGTGGCAAGCGCCGCCATTCGGGAGTTGACCTCAAGACGTGCCCGAATGATGAGATTGTGGCTGCCTTTGATGGTACGGTCGTTGCATCAGGACCTTATTTTGGCTATGGCAACTGCATCCGTATCAGGCATGCTTATGGTTTCGAGACGCTCTACAGTCATCAGAGCAGAAACAAGGTGAAGAAGGGCGATAAGGTAAAGGCTGGTCAGGTAATCGGCTTGACGGGCCGTACCGGTAGGGCTACCACAGAGCACCTCCATTTCGAGGTAAGCTTTGGTGGCAGACGACTGGACCCAGCCATCATTTATGACCACGGCAAGCATCAATTGAAGCCTGTAACCCTTCATCTAACGAAGGGCAGGGGCGTAAAGAGTGTAAAGAACCGATAGCCGTTTTACTCTTCACCTGGAATTTGATGACTGTTTAAGAAGAACAGCCCACTGGCAATACGCTTGCTAGTGGGCTGTCTTACTTATACCAGTATGCTGTCTTTCGCTTGCCTGTACTCTATTTATGGCTCCCGCTATCAGAAAACAGTTCGCCCGTGCGCTGTTATCATACAGCACACGGGCGAAACATGTATTTATGATAGAGAAGTATTATTTCTTCTTCTGGGATTTACGGTTGGCTCTCTGCTGGCGATACTTTGCCTTCTGACGGGCAGAGCCACTACCGTGAGCACCCGTTATGTACTTTTTCTTCTTGGCTTTGGTCTTCACTTTGTCGTCGTCATCCTTCTTAGGACCACCGCCGCCCTTGAAGACCATACCGCCCATGATAATATCGTCAATGTCACTCATACCTTAATTTATAATGTTAAGTGTTAAGTGTTAAATGTTAACTTGTTTGGATGTATATTTGGGATTTATGCCTAATTTAACATTCAACACTTAACATTTAACATTGAAAATAATTTAGTGATGGAAGAGGCGAACGTGAGTAAACGCCATAGCGATGCCGTACTTGTCGCAGGTATCAATAACATGATCGTCACGGATACTACCGCCTGCTTCTGCTATGTATTCAACACCACTCTTGTGAGCACGCTCAATATTGTCGCCGAATGGGAAGAAAGCATCACTACCAACGCTCACACCCTTGTTCTGTGCAATCCAAGCCTTCTTCTCCTCGCGGGTCAATGGCTCAGGTTTCTCAGTAAAGAACTGCTCCCAAACGCCGTCCTGCAATACATCCTCCCACTCATCAGAGATGTAGACATTGATGGTATTGTCGCGGTCGGCACGACGGATCTTCTCCTTGAAAGGCAGGTTCATCACCTTAGGACACTGGCGCAACCACCACTCATCAGCCTTAGAACCAGCCAGACGGGTACAGTGGATACGGCTCTGCTGGCCGGCACCGATACCGATAGCCTGACCATCCTTTACGTAGCATACAGAGTTACTCTGAGTATACTTCAGGGTGATGAGCGAGATAATCAGATCGCGCTTAGCCTCAGGAGTGAAAGTCTTGTTCTTTGTAGGAACATCCTCGAAGAGAGCAGGATCATCGAGCTTCACCTCGTTGCGTCCCTGTTCGAAGGTAACACCGAACACCTGCTTGTGCTCGATAGGAGCTGGCACATAGTCAGGATCAATCTTGATAACGCAGTAGGTACCCTTGCGCTTTTCCTTCAGAACCTCGATAGCCTCAGGAGTATAGCCAGGAGCAATGACACCATCGCTCACCTCACGCTTGATGAGGAGGGCTGTAGCCTCGTCGCATACATCGCTCAGCGCAACAAAGTCGCCATAAGAGCACATGCGGTCAGCGCCACGGGCACGAGCATAGGCACAAGCCAATGGAGAAAGCTCAAACTTGACATCATCAACGAAGTAAATCTTCTTCAATGTGTCGCTCAGAGGCAAGCCGATAGCTGCACCGGCAGGAGAAACGTGTTTGAAACTAGCGGCAGCAGGCATTCCTGTAGCAGCCTTGAGCTCCTTGACCAATTGCCAGGAATTGAAGGCATCCAGGAAGTTGATGTAGCCAGGACGGCCGTTGATCACTTCGATAGGAAGCTCCCTTCCGTCATCCATATAGATGCGAGAAGGTTTCTGATTTGGATTACATCCGTACTTAAGTGCTAATTCTTTCATCTTCTAAGAAATGTATTTTGGAATTTGGCGCAAAGTTACAAAAAATGATTGAGATATTGGACTTCTGTTTCGTAAAAAGCCCTAAAAAACAGCATTTTTATGATATAAAGCATTTTTTTTACTCCAAAACATAAAAAAGTCGGGAAAAATGTACTCTGTTTCATTCTTTTTCAGTACTTTTGCTCCCAGTTAGTAAATATGAGAGGATTGTTATGAAACAGGATTTGAAAGTCCTTGCTGAACACATAGAAAAGAAGGTTGGCAAGGCGCATGTTTTCCACAAAATGTGGGATGTATTGAAAGGGAAGGAGAAGCCTTCTCGCCAGACTTTGGACAAGCTGGCGCTGCTTGCCGGATTCCAGAGTTGGGATGATTTCCAAGGTGCTTTACACGGCACGGAGGATGGGCTCGTGAATTATGATGCGGGCGAAAAATAAAAGAATGGAGCATGGTTGGTTTAGTAGGCAGCCATGATTTATTGAATCGTAAAGATAGTTGTTTTTCGGTATAAGATTGTAGATATAAAAAAGGGAATCCGGTCGTGAGACTGGATTCCCTTTATTTTTTCTGATTAGGTCTCCTAAGAAAAATTATTCTGCACCCTTAGCTACAGTCTTCTTCTCAGCGATACGAGCCTTCTTACCAGTAAGCTTACGCAAGTAATACAACTTAGCGCGACGAACCTTACCATGCTTGTTCACCTCGATAGAATCGATAGCTGGTGACTCGATAGGGAAGATACGCTCAACACCTACAGTACCAGACATCTTGCGAACTGTAAAACGCTTCTTGTCACCATGACCAGAGATCTTGATAACAACACCACGATAGAGCTGGATACGCTCCTTAGTACCCTCGACGATTTTGTAAGCGACTGTGATAGTATCACCTGCCTTGAACTCAGGGAACTTCTTGCCGGTTGCAAATGCTTCTTCAGCAACTTTAATCAAATCCATTTTTTGTATAAAATTAAAAATTGTTTGTCGTTCCAACGCAACATGGACTTGGACAACACTTCTGCCCAGACAACAGCGGTTACGCCGAAAAGCGGGTGCAAAGTTACTACTTTTTCTTGTATCTCGCAAATTTTCAGTCACTTTCTTCACTTTTTCCCTTTGTTTTTTTGTTTTCTTTACTTCTGCAATGGAATTTTCTCGCCGATTTTGCCGATTTCGTAGATTTATTTTGTATCTTTGCGCTCTAAAAGTATTTAGTGTATTAAGTATGAAGAAAAAAAATAGTATCAAGATTTACCTTGCTTCGGCAGTCATGCTGCTGATGGCAAGTCCGGCTTTCGCCCAGAAATACAAGGTGGCGAAGGTGGAAAGAACCCGAATATTGGTTGATCAGAAATGGGATGCACAGCCTGATGCTGAGGCTGCCCGATTTATCGCTCCTTATAAGAGTAAGGTAGACAGTATCATGGGTCCTGTTGTAGGTCATATTGCTCATGATATGACCCGTCACCGTCCGGAGAGCGAACTCAGTAACTTGCTCTGTGACATTCTGGTATGGGGTGGCAAGCAGTTTGAAGAACAGCCGGTTTTCGCTGTATACAATATGGGTGGCATCCGTTCTAATCTTGCCAAGGGTAAGGTTACTATAGGCGATGTGAACGATATGGCTCCTTTCGAGAACAAAATCTGTTTCCTGACCCTGAAGGGCGATAAGGTTCTGGAGCTTTTCCAGCAGATAGCTCATCGTGGCGGCGAAGGCTTGAGCCATGCTGTAAGAATGGTTATCACCAAGGATGGCAAACTGAAGAGCGTTACGCTGAACGGTGAACCTGTTGATCCGGAGAAGAGTTACCGCGTTGCAACCCTCGATTATCTTGCCGAAGGTAATGACCAGCTCGTAGCCTTCAAGAGCGGAACCGATGTCTTTGCTCCTAAGCAGAAAGAGAACAATGTGCGCTACATCATCATGAATTATTTCCGTGAGATGCAGGCACAGGGCAAGGTGGTGGAATCTAAGATTGAAGGCCGCTGCGTGGTAGAATAGTTAATAGTTTATAGTTGATAATTCTGATGAAACATACATTATTATATATAGGTCTGGCTCTGGCATCCTTCATGATGCAGCCGGCAGCCGTTCAGGCTAAAGCTAAGAAAGAGGCAAAGGTGGTAAAGCAGCTCGTAGTGCTCCATACCAACGATACGCATTCATGCGTAATGCCCATCAATCCGAATCTCGCAGATACGGCAACTGCCAATCGTGGCGGTTTCCTCCGTAGGGTGGCGATGATCAGTCAGGAACGTAAGGCGAATCCCAACTTGCTGCTCTTTGACAGTGGCGATTTCTCACAGGGTTCACCTTATTACTCTCTCTTCAAGGGAGATGTGGAAGTAGGACTGATGAACGAGATGAAATATGATGCTGCTACCATCGGCAACCATGAGTTTGATTTCGGAATAGACAACATGGTGCGCATCTTCAAGATGGCGAAGTTTCCTATCGTCTGCTCCAACTATGATTTCACCGGTACCGAACTGGCAAATGTCGTAAAGCCTTATACCATTATCAGGCGCAAGGGACTGAAGATTGGCGTTTTCGGCTTGTGTCCGGAACTTGCCGGCTTGGTAATCGAAGCCAACTATGGCTGCATCAAGTATCTCGATCCTATCGCCAAGGCAAGGGAAATGACAGAGATATTGAAGAAGAAAGAGAAGTGTGATGTCATCATCTGCATCTCCCACCTGGGCTGGAAGATAGATGGCATCGACGATTCCGAGGTAGCCCCAGCTACCCGTGACATCGACCTGATACTGGGCGGTCATAGCCATACCTACTTCAAGCAGTTGGAGTATCTGAATAATCTCGATGGCAAACCGGTGCCAATTGACCAGAACGGCAAGAGCGCCATCTGGGTAGGAAAAATGATATTGGATATTGTGAAGAATAAATAAAAGAAAAAGGTTGATACCTGGCAAAACGCGAGGTATCAACCTTTTCTTGAATTATCTTTTTTTAAAAAAAACTTATTCTTTTCTCAAATCCTTATTCCTTGTTGGAAGAAGCATAGAGACCGATGCAGGCACCGATGAAGCCGCCGCTCTTCTGGGTGCTCAGGTTAGAGGCATCTACACCCTTGGCAAGCAGCTGCCAGCTGCCGCTTTCTTCAGCATAATAGAAATCATAATATCTGTCATGACCTTCAACCTTCAGCTTCAGCTTGCCAGCCTTGATAGGAGCAGAAGCAATGAGGACATTGTTCTTCTCGGCACGGGTCAGGGTAATCATCAGCTTGCCCTTCTTCATCGTCTTGCCCAGTACGAAGTTGTAATCTTCCTTCTGGAGAAGTGCCAAGCCTGCGATATCCTTGTCGTTGCGAGGAGTAAAGTTGATTTCTGTCTCAGCTGTGAAGGTGCCGTGCTGCTGACGTGCCCAGATGGCAGACATCGGCTCACGCTTGTAGATGTTGCCTGGCAGGAGATTGAACTTCAATTTGCCGTTTTCTACCTTGTAACAGTCAACGAAGTCACGGAGGAACATCCAGCGTGGATTCAACTCTTTCAGACCCACCTTATTGTTATCTGCATCGAAGTTATCCACATAAGAGAAATTGCCTGAGAACTCATTCTTCTTTGCAGGCTTCAAACCAGCCTTCTCTCCAACGGTAGAGATAGGAGTATTCTTGGCAAGAATCTCTGGCCATCCATTCTTCCAGGTTACAGGCAGGAGATAAGTATCGCGACCTGTGTTGTACATATCCTCTTCATAAGGGCGGCAAGCCAGGAATACAGCCCACCAGTTACCCTTGCCATCTTCTACGATGTCGGCATGACCGGCACTGGATACTGGGTCCTTGCGGTTAGGGTCGAGACCGGTACGCTGGGTAAGGATAGGGTTGTTAGGGCATTCCTCCCATGGTCCCATCGGATTCTTGGCACGCAGGATAACCTCGCTGTGCCATCCGCCTGTACCACCTTCTGCACACATCAGATAATAGAACTTGCCCTTCTTGAAGAGGTGAGGACCCTCAATCCAGATAGGACGCGCCTCAACATGGGTTCCGCCACGCAGAATCTCCTTGAAGTCGCCCTTGATGCTGTCGCCCTTCACGTCGAATTCGAAGCAGCGGATAGCACGCTGACCCTCATAGTCGGCACCGCCAACTACCGGACCGTTATGCACGATATATCCCTTTCCGTTGTCATCGAAGAAGAAGCTAGGGTCAATGCCGTCAATCTTCTTCAGATAGATAGGCTCGCTCCAGCCTTTGGAAGGATCTTTTGATTTCACAAAGAAGTTGCCGGCTCCCACATTGGTGGTAATCATATAGAAGGTCTTGTTCTTCTTGTTATAGCTGATGGCTGGTGCGAAGATACCGGCTGATACCTGCTGGCCCTTCAATGGAACCTGTGATGTGCGGTCGAGAACATGACCGGCAGGCTGCCAGTTGACCAGGTCTTTACTGGTTGAGAGAGGCACACCTGGGAAGAAGGTAAACGAAGAGTTTACCAGATAGTAGGTGTCGCCTACGCGACAGAGTGATGGGTCTGGATAGAAACCTGCCAGTACCGGGTTGTAATACTGGTGAGTCTTGTCAATTTCAACATTGAAGCGAGCGTCATTTCCCGCATACTTGAAATAGTCAAACTCAGCTGTCTGCGCCTGTGCAGCGGCTGCAAGCGTCAGGGAAAGCGATAAGATTGCAATTTTTTTCATTTTATTATTGGGTTTAAAATTACAGAATGAGTATCTGAACTCATGGCTGAAACATGTATTCAGAATTCTGCTGCAAAGTTACCGCTTTCCTTTTAAATATACCCCCACAGAATGTTACCAACACTTTGCGAGGCGTATCATAAGCTTCTCTATTTGTAACAAATACTTTATTATGGGAAACATCTGGCCTTTTCTGCAGTGAAAAGGCTAGATTTTCCGGTGTGCCTGCATATAATCGCGAGGCGAAGAGCCATAAAAGTTCTTGAACATGGTGCTGAAGCTGGCTGGGTTGGAGAAACCGCAGCTAAACATGATGTCTGTTATCGTCTTGTTAGAGTGGCTCAGCAACTTTTCGGCATATTGCAGACGGGTATTGCGGATGAAGGCATGTGGCGTCTGGTTGGTCAGTTCCTTCATTCGGCGGTGCAGATGCACACGGCTCAGTCCTACTTCGCGGGCAATCATATCCACACTCAGGTCCTCATTATCCATGTTATCATTGATTACCTTCATCACCTGTTCCATCAGCTGGTCTTTTGGCGAAGGGGCTTTTTCTATCGCGAGCTGCCTGTCGCTCTGGCTCTCGTTGCCCATAAACTTGTTTTTCAAAGTACGGCGCACGTTGAGCAGGTTGATGATGGTGCGGCGCAGAATGTCCATATTGAACGGCTTCACCACATAGGCATCGGCACCCGACTGCAAACCGGTCAGCTGGTCTTCCTCTCTGCTCATCGCTGTAAGCAGAATCACCGGAATGTGGTTGGTGTTCACATTGTTCTTAATCTTGGCACAGAGCGTATTGCCGTCCATCTCTGGCATCATGATGTCTGAGATAACGAGGCTTGGCTTCTGCTTGATAATCTCCGGCAGCGCCTCCTTTCCGTTGCAGAAGGTAAGGATATTGTAGGTTTCCTGTAGTTGGGTCTTCAGGAAATTACGTATTGCCTCATCGTCTTCTACCACAGCGATGGTGCTCTTTACCTTGCTTATGAAATCTTCTTCGGCGTCATTGGCTGTATCGGCAGCATTCTTTTCATTTGCTTCCTCCATGTTTTCTTCCAGTTCCTTGATGTCTTCAGCAGTCTGTGGCTCCGGTGCATCTATTATTTCTTCCGGTTTCAGATGCTCGCTGCCCAGAGGCAGCGTGATGAGGAACTGGCTTCCTTCCTTCCAGTCGGCTTCATCAAGTGCCTTGTTGTTGGCGGCTGTAATGGTTCCGTAGTGCAGTTCCACGAGCGAGCGGGTCAGGTCGAGACCGATTCCCGTACCTACATTCCGGTCATTTGAAGTGGTGGCACTCTGATAGAAACGCTGGAAAATCGTTTCGAGCTTTTCCTCCTGAATGCCCTTGCCGCTGTCCTTGATGGCGATGCGAACATGATGAGGCGAGTGGGAGAGGGTGATACGGATTCTGCCGCCTGCAGGAGTAAACTTGAAGGCGTTTGACAGGACATTCATCAATACCTTGTCAAAGTTGTCGCGGTCTATCCATACGGGGAGTGTTTCGTCTTCGTGTTCAAAGGTGAATTGGATGCTCTTGGCTATCGCCTGCTGGCAGAAGAGTTTGTATTCATCGCCAATAAAGGCAACCATATCGGTTTCGCTCATGTGCATCACCATCTGTCCCTTGTCAATCTTTCTCAGGTCCATCATCTGGTTAATCAGGTGCAGGATTCGTTCCGAGTTCTTACGCATCATATCGTAGATGCCCTGTCGGTGAGCGTCTTTATCTTCCTTAATCAGCGTGAACAGCGGAGTGAGGATAAGAGTCAATGGGGTACGGATTTCGTGGCTGATGTTCATGAAGAACTTCAGTTTTGCTTCGCCCATCTCTTCCGCATGGATATGCTGCTGCAATATGAGCTGGTCTTCCATCTTGCGTTTGCGGTGCTTGATATAGAGCAGACAGAGCCCCAGGAAGACAAGCAGATAGCAGAGTCTTGCCCAGATGCTGGCATACCAGGCTGGGTGAACGATGATGGAGAACTCCTTGACAGGGGTTTCGTATCCGTTGCAGATGGCCTTGACACGGAACTTATAGGTACCTGCTGGCATGTGTGAGAATGACAGCTCGTTCATGCCAGACTGTATGGTTCGCCAATCCTCACCATTGATGCTGTAGGCGTAACTGATTTGCTCTACATTATTATATGTAAGAGTAGACAGTTTGATGGTGAAGGTGTTGTCTTCATGAGATAAGGAGAACTCGTCGCTGTTGTAGGCGCTTTTGTCGGTGATAGTATAGATGCCCGATTCCATTTCCGGGTATACAGGCTTGTTGCCCACAAGAAGTCCTGATATGGTAACTTTTGCCTGCCAAGGATGCTGTTTCACCTTGTCCGTATCAAACCAGTTGATACCGCCGGTTCCGCCCATCACCAGCATCTTTCCTCCCCAGAGCGTGCAGGCTGCAGCATCGCTGAACTCATTGCTCTGCAAGCCATTGCCCGAGAAGTACTTGTTGATAGTTCCTTTTTCTGTATCTACCTGGTTTAAGCCACAGGTAGTTCCTATCCAGATTCTGCCCTTGTAATCTTCTATGATGCTGGCTACGATGTTGTCAGAAAGTCCAAGTTCTGTGTTATAAATCTTCGGATGAGCATATCCCTTCTTCGGATCATAGCAGATTGCGCCGTCTTCAGTGCCAAACCATACGCGGTTCTTGCTGTCAGAATAAACGCAATGTGAGAAACTGCCCTTGTTCAGACAGTTGACGCCACCGAAAGTGGAAGTCCAGCTATTCTTCTGCTGGTCATAGCAAGCCAGACCTACAGAAGTGGCTACAAAAACCCGCTTACCATCTTTTGAGATGCTGAGTTTCACGAGGTAATCATTAGGAATACTGTTCTTTTTCAGGTTGTTGTCGGCACCATATAGTGCTTTCCATTGCTTGATGCTTCCATCTGGTGAAAGGCGGAAGAGTCCTTTTCCCATGGTAGCAAACCATACATTGCCCTGCGGGTCTTCCTTGATATCGAAGATGCCCGCCTGGTTGCCAATGCCTAGGCTGAATGGATGGAAAGATCCCCCCGCATCTATCAATCCGATGCCGTCAGTATAGGTTCCTGCCCATGTTCTGCCTTTCTTGTCTTTGCAGAGTGCCAGTACCGTGGTGTTGCTTAATAAATGGCTCTTGATGCTACCGGTTTTTATGTCAAAGAGGTAAAGACCATCCTTGTCGGTGCCCACCCAGACTTGATCGCCCTGGTTGGCACACAGACTTGTGATGCTGTTTTCGCCTATCACGTTGCGGCTGTCCAAACGGTAGCCCATATAGTTGAAATCGCATTGAGCCTGCGACTGCATGAATACGCCCTTCTGGAGCATGCTCACCCAGATGTTTCCCGTAGAATCTTCTATAATGCTGGTAATCTTGCTCTTGGCAAGATTTACTTCATGGCAGAACAGAGGATTATTTTGCAAGAATCCTGTTACAGGATTATACACGAAGATACCCATACCATCGCAACCGATAAACAAGCGCTGGTCGCGGCTGATATAGATGTTGTCAATAGGAAGATTGCCTATGCCGGCTATCTTGGTGAAGGCGGTTGAACCTGCCTTGAGAAGGTAAACACCATCATTCTTGGTAGCAAGATAAATGTTGCCCTTGTCGTCTTGCCTGATATCTTGTGTGTTAAGTTGCTCTGTTCCCATGATGTGTGAAACAAGCTTGCCGTTCTTTTCTTTCCGTAACAGCTTTCCGTTTTCCAGGATAATCCAGAGCCTTTCTTGTTTGTCTTCCAGAATCTTATGTATGTATTTCAGATTCTCCACTTCTCCTTTCATGGTGTAACAGGCGTTTGCATCTATTTTCTTGGTCATGATGCCGTAACCGGAGGTAACGACAGCAATATCGCCATTGTGCAAACGGCTTACCTGGTTAACGTAAGTGTTTATAGGCTTATTTCTTGAATCGAGCATAGGTACGTTGCAGAACCTTTTACCATTAAGTATAAGTAGCGACTTGTTTGTTCCCAGCACAATACGCCCCTTTTCATCCTGTGTTATACAGTTGATATAGTTGCTGTTGAGCCCGTTACTGTTGCCGTAGGTTTTTCTGATGACCATAAAGTTATAGCCATCATAGATATTCAAGCCGTTACGGGTGGCAATCCAAATGAAACCATTTGAATCCTGGAACACCTGCGTGGCAAGGTTGCTCGAAAGCTGGTTGTCTGAATTGAAAAGTTTTCCTCGCTGCGCCATCATGTTCTGCGCAGTGAGACAGAAGATAAACATCAGTAAAAGACCGATGTATCTCATTCCTAATGTCTTGTAAAAATTCATTTTGATATTATTTGTTAGTTATTATGAGCCC
>JAJWFY010000056.1:0-7935 GCA_021615735.1 Segatella copri
CTGTTACTGCTTTTTTGGAATTATGCAAGGTATAAACGCGGAGACGCTTACGAAAGATAGGCGTTTTAGAGGGATTTTTGGGGTGAAAACTAAGAAAGCATTGAGCAAAAATCCTTTTTTTCGGTTCAATGCTAGGCTTTTTCATTTGTTTTTTTGCAATTTAACTGGCGACAAAGCAGAAATTACGTCCCGACGTAGCATCTGATACGTCCCGACGTAATAATCATTATGTCGCGACGTACAGCCAGATACGTCGCGACGCAGTTTCCAGAACGTCCTGGTTGCATCTGGTAAAGCTTTTGAAAACGGCTGCATAGAAACAAAAAAAAGGTGTGTCTTAAGGCAAAGACACACCTTTTCTTTTGTTTTTTATTGTTTCAGAACCGAGTTCTTCTTTTCGTTCCCGAATCTTTATTCCTCCATCAACTTGCGATAGCGACCCTTCTTGATTTCTGTATCGCCCAGACGGCGCGCCTTGTTGATTTCATATTCTGAATAGCTGCCCTCGAAGAAGAAGACCTCACCATTGCCCTCGAAGGCAAGAATGTGGGTACAGATTCGGTCGAGGAACCAGCGGTCGTGGCTGATAACCACCGCACAACCGGCGAATGCTTCCAAACCTTCCTCCAATGCACGCAGCGTGTTCACGTCGATATCGTTGGTAGGCTCATCGAGGAGCAATACGTTGCCTTCCTGCTTCAATGCCAAAGCCAACTGCAGGCGGTTACGCTCACCACCCGAAAGAACGCTGCAGAGCTTGCTCTGGTCGGTGCCCGAGAAGTTGAAACGGCTGATGTAAGCACGTGCATTCACGTCTCTGCCACCCAGACGCAAGGTTTCGTTGCCCTGAGAAATCACCTCGTAAACAGTTTTCTGAGGGTCGATGTCCTTATGCTGCTGGTCAACATAAGCCAACTTCACGGTCTCACCCACCTCGAATGTTCCGCCGTCAGCCTGATCCAATCCCATGATGAGGCGGAAGAGGGTAGTCTTGCCGGCTCCGTTAGGACCAATCACACCTACAATGCCGTTAGGAGGAAGCATGAAGTTGAGGTCGTTGAAGAGAACCTTTTCGCCGAACGCCTTCTTTACATGCTGAGCCTCGATCACCTTGTTACCCAGACGAGGACCGTTAGGGATGAAGATTTCCAACTTCTCCTCGCGCTCCTTCTGCTCCTGGTTGAGCATCTGCTCGTAAGAGTTCAGACGAGCCTTACCCTTAGCCTGACGGGCCTTAGGTGCCATGCGAACCCATTCCAACTCGCGCTCCAATGTCTTGCGGCGCTTAGAGGCAGTCTTCTCCTCCTGAATCATTCGCTTGGTCTTCTGGTCGAGCCATGAAGAGTAGTTGCCCTTCCATGGAATACCCTCGCCACGGTCCAACTCCAGAATCCACTCGCTCACGTCGTCGAGGAAGTAGCGGTCGTGGGTTACGGCGATAACGGTTCCCTCATACTGCTGCAAGTGCTGCTCCAGCCAGTCGATGCTCTCAGCATCCAGGTGGTTGGTAGGCTCATCGAGCAGGAGTACATCAGGCTTCTGCAAGAGCAGGCGGCAGAGAGCCACACGGCGACGCTCACCACCCGAGAGATTGGTTACAGGCCAATCGCCAGGAGGACAGTGTAGGGCAGCCATCGCACGTTCCAGCTTGGAGTCGATGTTCCAGGCATCGGTAGCATCGATGATATCCTGCACCTCAGCCTGACGCTGCATCAGCTTGTCCATCTTATCAGGGTCTCCGTAGTATTCTTCGAGACCGAACTTATTGTTGATGTCCTCGTATTCAGCGAGTGCATCATAGATTTTCTGCACACCCTCCATCACGTTTTCCTTCACGGTCTTGTTCTCGTCGAGCGGAGGATCCTGAGGCAAGTAGCCCACAGAGTAGCCTGGGCTCCAAACCACCTCACCCTGGGTAGGTTGCTCAAGTCCTGCGATGATTTTCATCAACGTAGATTTACCGGCACCGTTTAAACCGATGATACCGATTTTTGCTCCGTAGAAGAACGATAGGTAGATGTTCTTCAGAATCTGTTTCTGGTTTTGTGGGATAATCTTAGATACGCCCACCATAGAGAAGATAATCTTCTTGTCGTCAACTGTTGCCATATATATAAATTAATGTGTATTTGTGAATTTATAGAATTTCTATTTGTCTCCATATTCATCGAAACTTTTGGTCTTGGGATCGCCAAGAATGTCGATGACTTCCTGTTTGGTCATACCACGTGTCTTGAAATTTGTCAGCCCATTCTAATGTAGTCTGAATACAATGGGAACGGTATAGTGTACGCGTGTAGCCTCGCCCCTTATTTTGCCGGGTGTCCATTTCCCCAATGTGCTCACAACACGGATGCCTTCCTGTTCGAAGAGAGTGCGGATTTCTGAGCGGACTTGGGTTTGCTCAGCTCCAGACAGCTTGTTGAAATCTTTGCCGTTAGGGTTGTCTAACACCTGGTAACTTTGTATTCCGACATCAGAGACGTTGCCATCTTTCTCGACAATAAATTTCACTTTTACTTTGGCTGCGGCTTTATACTTTTGGCACAACTTTGGAAACTTGGTATTGACGGCTAGTTGCTTCATCAAGAGCGCCTTTCCACCAGGGTAGTGGGGCATCTCTATAAAGGCTGTTAGCTTACCTAAATTGTCGAGCGAGTCCAGTTTCTGCATCATTTCATCGGCATTGACGGTAGAGAAGTATACTTTTCCCTCAGGGTCGATGAGGTAGGAGGTTGGAATCCATGAGATGTGGTAATCCTTGGAAATCTGAGTTTCCTTCCATTTCTTTCCCTCGCAATATTGCATCCACTGGTCGTAGTGGTTGCTGCTGAGATATTTGTTCATCTTTTCCTTGTCGGTATCGAATGAAACCCCGACGAGCTGTATCTTCGTGAGATATTTTTTTGATATTTCTTTTACCTTTGGCATGTCCTTGCGACAGTCTGGACACCATGAAGCCCAGAAGTCGAGTACAGTCCATACGCCTGGTACCACCTTGCCGTCTGCATCGGTCTTGGTCTTCCAATCGGACAGACGGAATATTTTCTCGCCTGTCTTGTCATTGGTGATTTGGAAGTCAGGTGCCTCTGTGCCAACTGGTAGCAACTCTGTGGTTGTTTGTGCTCTGCCGACAACAGCTGTTGCCAAGAGCAAAAATAATGTAATCTTCATATCTTTTGTCGTTTAAAAAAGGTGAATCATGTATATTGATGCGAACATCATTCGTGGCAAAGATACGCTTTTTTTCTTGAATTACCAAAGAAAAAAGATGTTTTCGTAATAAAATCAAGAGATTTATTTTGTATTGTCTTCGAATTATATTATCTTTGCAAGCAAACTTTAAAAGAAAGGAATAATATGGATGCAACCTATATAGACCTGACTGTTCGTCTGTCTCTGGCTCTCATTTTGGGAGGAGCGATAGGTATCGAAAGAGAATACCGTGCCAAGGAAGCGGGTTTCCGCACTCACTTCCTTGTAGCCCTGGGTAGTGCTCTTTTCTGTGTAGTTTCCCAATATGGATTCGGCTTTGATCTGAAGGATTCCTCGCGTGTGGCCGCTCAGGTGGTTTCGGGCATCGGATTCCTGGGTGCCGGTACCATCATCTTCCAGAAGAATGTGGTTCGAGGCTTGACTACGGCTGCTGGCTTGTGGGTGACGGCAGCTATCGGATTGGCTTGCGGAACGGGTATGTATGTGGCTGCAGCTATTACTACGATGATGGTGTTGATGGGACTGGAGGTGCTGAATTATCTGATACCGCAGTTGGGAACCTCTACCATCGAACTGAATTTCTCTGCTCCATCAAGGGACAGCGTGAAGGAATTCATCGGTAAAATCAAACAGAAAGGCATGGAAGTTCATTCTTACGAACTGAAAGAACGGAGATTTTCTAAGGAAGAATTTGTGGAGGCGAGCATTGAAATAAAAGCCAAACGGGGGTTCCATACGCTGGAGATTCTGGATTTTATGAATGATTTCTCGGACGTCACGATTTCGACGATTAAATAGAAAGAAAAGATAAAAAGGAGTTAAGACCATCATCTTAACTCCTTTTATCTTTATATGCTTAGAAAATCCTAGCCAGATAGTCGTAATGTTCGCCTTCTGCCACGAGTTCGCCATGCAGACCGCAGGTTTCGGCGATGGATTTGAGCAATGGGAAATCTACGTAGAGCCAGTCGAAACAGTCTCCCTTAATGTCTTTGTAAATCATCTGATAATCCACTTCACCATAGTAGGCACCATTCAGATTGATGTCGAAACTTCCGTCTTCATTCTCGTAGATATATTTGAGGTCGGAGGAATCGATAAGAATCTGTCCGCCCTTGTTGAGCAAAGCCTTGAGACGGTTGAAGAGGGTAGGGAGATGTTCTATCTTTCCGGCGATACCCGTTCCGTTCATCAGGAGGAGGATGGTATCGAACCCTGTTTCCAGATGTTCATCGAAAAGATTGATGCATTCCGCATCCTTTACTCCTCTCAGTTCCATCGCTTCGCAGCTCAGAGGAGAAATATCAATGGCTTTTACCTCCAAGCCCTTCTCCTGCAAGGCGAGCGTATGGCAGCCGCTGCCGGCTCCGATATCCAGTACACGCCCTTTTGTGAGTTGCAAGGCCTTCTGCTCCAGCATCGGCATCTCTTCAACTTTTCTGAAGAGATGTTTCACCGGCATTTCGTCCTCTTCGAACATAGAAGAGAGCACACGTAATCTTCTTGCTCTTCCCGATTTCTGATAATCAAGGATAGCGGCGCCCATTGGGTCTTTGTCTTTTGATAGTATATCTGTATTCATTTGTTTTGCAATTTATGTATCGAGTAACCATTTCCATACAGGTATTACTTCGATATTCAATCCTTTTAGTTCTATATTTTCTTCTAATTCATATGTAAGAATGATAAGTCTTTTGCAATCAAGTACTTTTGATAGTTTGATAAGTGCAGTTGATTCTCTTTCCCAAGTTTCATCAGACTTTTTGGGATTGTAGCTTACCTGTATGGCAGTTGCGGCATCTGGTATGTAAAAATCTACTTCCACGTTCTTGTTGTAAAAGAACACTTGCTCTTCCAGTCCATATCTTCGAAGTAGCTCCATCGCAACCATATTCTCCAATAATGATGTGTCAACATCCAGGGCAAGGATACTGATGATGCCGTTGTCCACAAAATAGTATTTGGGATTGGTCTCACGTTGAGTGAGATTGTCGGCAATATTCTTGATGGGATAAACCAAGAATGCATCTTTAGAGTACTCAAGATAGTTAATGAGTGTAGGTTTGCTTAGTTTTGCACCTGTAGATGCTATTATATTTGTGAGACGTGTAAAAGAAATCGGTTGCTTTACACTTTCTGCCAATTTTCTGAATAGAACTCGAAGAGAAAATTGATTTTCAATTTTGTTACGAGAAGCAATGTCTCCTAGGTAAATCTTTTGATATACACTATTGATATAATCTCTTTTTGATGCTAGTCTTGCTCCTTCTGGGAAACCGCCAAAACGGAAATAATTAGTGAAATGTCGTTGTACTTCAGCTCTTCCAAAGGTGGTTGCGAGAGTATTTGAATCATAAGACACTTCATTGGCTTGGAGAAATTCGGGAAAACTATATGGCATGATGTGTTTGGTGATATAGCGTCCTCCTAAAGTTGTTGCTACATCACTGCCAAGCATCTTTGCATTGCTGCCTGTAATATAGACTCTGTATTTGTTGTCTGCCAATCGGCGTGCGAATTTTTCCCAACCGTTGATGTTTTGTATTTCATCAAGAAATAGAATAGGACGTTCTTTTGACATCATACCATGAACTTCAAGGATAAGATTAAGTTCTTGTGCAGTCATCCCCATCAGACGTTCATCCTCAAAATTGATGTAGAGCATGGAGTCCCAGGTGATTCCCCGTTTCAGGTTTTGTTGAATCTGCTGATAGAGCATGAAAGATTTGCCAGCTCGTCTGACGCCAATCAGAACATAGTTGGCAAAATCTTCCATCTGGAAGTTTCTTGGAACGATCTGTTGAAATTCTACTTCTTTTCTGTTCTCCAAGAGTATTTCTCTGATTACTTCTTTTTGTATCATAACTCAATATTGTTTAATTGATTTTGCAAAAATACAACTATTTTGTTAAACCGGCTAAACAATATGTATAATTTAACATAAAAAGTCTCTTTATATCATAGATGATATCATTTTTTTAAGATACCAGATAATTATCTGCTGCTTCTTAATATTTCTCCTACCTTTTGCTTTTCGCTTTCAAAACTGAATTGCTGATAGATGATAGTGGCATTCTGCAAATCTATGATATGGGGAGCCATCAGACTGAGGGCTTTCAGCTTGCTGTCACCAAAAGTGAATATATTCATCATGCTGACGGCTTGGGCACAAGAATAGTAACAGCCGAGGCTAGCCACCTCTATCAGGTCGAACTTGTTGTCATCAAAGCTTGCCTTCTTCACCTTATTATATAGTTTGGTGAAGGAAGCGTCATCGAGACAATAGCCGTAATCCATTCTGCCATCTGGATCACATCTTCCGTCGTAGATGGGTGGAGTAGGATGTTGTGGCTGCTGTACATTCGATGTCTGGCTGTTGGGTTCTATGATTCTTGTATCGTACTGCACAACCTTTCCGTTTCTGTCGAAGAAGACCGTGATGTACTTGGAATCTCCAAACAGATTATTATATTTGGCATATTCCCATTTGTCCCCATATATATTGAAACTGGTGAGCTTAGGTTCTCCAAGAATGGCAATCACTTCCTGCTTGGTCATTCCCCGCTCCACGTTTCTTTTTCCCTTAGCCGAAGCCGAGAGGCATACGGCAAACATCAATATGGTTGTGGCGATGAGTGCCATCCAATCATTTCTTTTCATAAGCGATACTGTTTTTATAAGTTATTATATTGTTTTATGGTTGCAAAAGTACTATTTTCTTGCGAAAAGAAGCGAGATGAATTCCCTAAAGTAGAAGGGAAAATCCCTATTCCTAATTTTTGTCATTTGTTTCTCTTTTCGGGAATGGCTGTATTTATAAAAAGAGATTATTATTTGCTGCTAAAGCCTAATATGGCTGAATAAACGCACCGAGACGAATGGGGAAGTAATAAAAGGCGTTTAATCAGGTTCTATGAACTGATATATTAAGTATAAGAAGCCTGTTCCTAGAAGATTCCGACTGCAGTCAGCAGCTCTGCTGAGCCTAGTCAGCAGGTCTGCTGACTGCAGTCGGAAGGTCTGCTGAGCCTAGTGGCAACCCTCTTTAGTTGTACGACTATACACCCTTTAGTTGTACGACTATACATCTTTTGGTTGTACAACTATATACCCTTTAGTTGTACGACTATATACCCTTTAGTTGTACGATTATATACCCTTTAGTTGTACGATTATATACCCTTTAGTTGTACGACTATACATCTTTTAATTGTACGACTATACCCCTTTTAGTTGTACAACTATATACTTTTTGGTTGTATGACTACACACCAACTTTTAGATCGAACCATGAAGCGAATAAGTTTACGGCAAGACTTCTGCTCCATCATTTCCTCAGCAAGGAGAATATGGAGTGGTTGGCTCAATATGCTGAGTTTGGTTTGGGGAATGAACAGAAGCTGGCTCTAGTCTTCGAGAGAGAAGTGGGTGCGATAGATAATGCTACGTATCGCCAGCTGGATCCTTCGATTACTCATGCCCGTGCACGCTTGGAGATTCATAAGCTTTGCGATCTTGGATTCCTAGAGAAAAAAGGGCAAGGTCGTAACACTTATTATATAAGAACCTCCAAGGTGGTATCCTTAGCCGAAAGGTTACCACCTCAGGACGAAAGGTTACTACCTCAGCATGGTACATTAGGCGAAAGGTTACTACCTCAGTATGGTACATTGGGAGAAAAAATACCACCTCAACATGGTACATTGGGAGAAAAGATAC
>JAJWFY010000056.1:8035-20474 GCA_021615735.1 Segatella copri
CACCTCAGCATGGTACATTGGGAGAAAAGATACCACCTCAGCATGGTACATTGGGAGAAAAGATACCACCTCAGCATGGTACATTGGGCAAAAAGATACCACCTCAGCATGGTACATTAGGCGAAAGATACCAAGGTGAGAACGAAAGGTACCAAGCTTTTGGAGAAAGGTACCAAGGTGTAAATCGGGAAGAATTGTTGCTTCTGTTGCCTGATGATATAAAAAAGAGAATTGATGAGGTCGGGAAAAGGGTTCCTAAAGATGTTCTTAATAAGCTGGTGGTTGATATGTGTTCTATTGTTCCTTTAAGTATGGATGACCTTTCTGTATTGCTACATAGAAATTCAAAGTCATTCAAAAATAAGAATATTAAGGTTCTGTTGGAAAACAATCTGCTCTTCTATTGGATTCCGGAGATGATTAATCATCCACAGCAAAAATATGTTGCTGACCCTTTGATGGCGAGAAGTAATAGCAAGAAAAAATAATAGCAATCTCCCCTTGGGCTGCCAAAGGCAATCCAAGGGGAATTTTGAAATGACGTTGTTGAGGCGTTTGGTTGGTTTATGGGCTCACCATTATACCTCTGTCTTTATTGTTAGCAGCCTTTTGCTCCCAAAAATTAGCCTTAGCGAGGTTTATGGGAAGTCCTATCAGTCCTTTGCGGTACCCCTCAGCTAGCAGCTTTTGAGCTGGGTAACAACCGAGATTTGCTGATTTTTCAAACAGCCTACCAGCTTCTTTAACATCTCTCATTAAGCCTCCCTTCCCTTGCTCATAAAAGCGACCTAAGTTGTAAAGTGCCATAGCATCATCTTTTTTAGCTGCCATTTCAAACCAAAGGCGGGCTTGTGTAACATCTTTATTTACATGGATGCCATTTTCGTAGTAGAGACCTAACAAATTCTGCGCCTCTGCAAATCCTAATTCTGCCGCTTTCTTGAAGTATGTGAAAGCCTCTGCTTGGTTTTTCTCCACAATTAATCCTGAATGATAAAACATTCCAACTTGGCATATCGCATCTGGGATTCCTGCATCTGCAGCTTTTTTGAACCAACTGAAGCCCTCGTTATAATTCTGTTGTGTGCCTATGCCGTTAAAATACATACTGGCTAGACTGTATTGCGCCTCGGCTTGCCCTTGTTGTGCTGCTTTGTATGCCCAATTATAAGCTTCGACCATATTTTTTTCGCATCCCTCTCCATTGAGGTAGCATATTGCTAGTTTGAATTGTGCTTTAGAGTATCCTTGTTCTGCTGCTTTCTTGAACCATTTGAATGCCTCTTTAGAGTTTTGTTCGATACCTAACCCCTGGTCATATGCTACCCCAATGTTGTGTTGCGCTCTCGGATTTCCTTGCTCGGCAGCTTTCTTAAACCAAAGAAAGGCTTCTTTAGAATCTGTTTCGCAGCCAGTTCCTTTAAAGTAACAATATGCGAGCATAAATTCTGCGTCTATGTTGCCTTGCTCTGCTGCTTTCTTATACCAATAAAAAGCTTGCTCAGGATTTTTCTCGCATCCTTCACCTTGGTCGTAACATTCAGCTAAACAGTATTGTGAGTAAGCATGGTCTGAATCTGCAAGCTTCTTATACAAAGTGAATGCTTTTTCTAAGTTCTTTTCGCATCCAAATCCTTTTCTGTAACATTCAGCAAGACATAATAATGCCGTAACGTCATTTTCGTTCTCACTTTTATTAAGCCATTTGAAGGCTTCATCATAATTCTCTATTGCGTAACAGCTTACTCCTAAGGCAAAACTTGGTCTTGTGCATCCATTTTGGAATGCTTTTGTAAACCAACTTTCTGCCTCTTTATAATCTTGATTTACTCCTATACCTTGGTAATAATAGTAGCCAACGGCATATTGAGAATCGGCATTACCTTGTTCTGCTGCTTTCTTGAACCATTTGAATGCTTCACAATAATCTTGTTCAATTCCCAATCCCTGCTCATAGGCTACTCCAACATTATGTTGCGCTGTTGGTACTCCTTGTTGGGCAGCCTTCATATACCAATTTGTACTCTGTATGCTATCTTTTTGAAATCCATTGGCTCCCGATAAATAGCTATCACCCATTATGCAGATTGCCGTTGTGTCTCCTAATTCGGCAGTTTCCTTCAAGAGCGTTTGAAACTTTAAGGTATCTTTCTGTACACCTGTTCCTTCAAGATAACAATAAGCTAGATGGATTTTGGAAGCAAGGTGTCCTTTTTCAATAGCTTTATTAATCCATTTTACTCCTTCTTTTTCATCTTTCTCGACACCAGTTCCGTTCAAATAGCATATACCGATATTACGGAATGCCTTACCATAATTCTGCTTTGCAGCTTTTTTGTACCACTTTATTGCCTCTTTGTAATCTTGCTGGATACCAATGGCATTATTATAACATAGTCCAAGATTAAACTGTGCTTCTGCATCTCCGTCTTTAGCCTTTTGGAGAAGTTCTGGAGAATACGTTATTTGTGCCAATGCCATTTGAATGGTACTGATACAGAAGATAATTATCGTTATAACTCGTTTCATCATATCGTTGCTTTTGGGTTAATCATTTGGATCGTTTACTTTACCTTGAACTTGAATGTGATAGTTTGTGCCATTTATTGTGAGGCAAGCTCGCTTCATGGTATAATAGTCTTCTACTATCCAAACATCAGCCCCATCAATGGATTCTTTGAATTTATATTTAAGGATAGGGCTTTGAGGTCGTTTTGTGCTGCTAAGATATAAGAACATAAAATAATGTACATCTTCTGCTTTCTCCAAATTTGTTCCAAGCTTTTCGTTGATGTATGCTGCCATGTCCTCGCTGTTTGTCCAATTACGTTGACGTTCTTCTAATTCGTCGCAAGTTTCTTGTGAAACGTCAGATAAGGTTGGAGTATGACCTGCATTTCTTACTTTTTGGATAACTGCGGTCAACTGTTTTATATTGTTGGACCAAGAAGTCTTTTGGTTTGCAATGAAAAAATCTTCGCAAAATTCCTTTGCAGGTTGGTCTGGTTCATTCCATCCGCTAAAAATATCGGTTGTAGTTAGGAATCTCATTCCATAGATACCACCTATTAATATAGCGATGGTTATTACAATATCTTTAGACGAAATGTTGTAATGCGGAAGAATCTTCTTGAAAAGGAAATAAATAAAAGCTCCGATGGCTATTAGTAATATGAAACTCATGGTTTACTATTGTTTGAAGAAACAAAGGCTCCATTGTCTTCCTTTAAGTATTCGTTTATTAAGTTGATACATACGAAAAAAGCGTAGAGCCATTCTGTTGCTCGCTTCACGATTCAAAGGCTCTCGCATTGCCCGACAAGTCTGAAACGAACAACGCTGAAAGCCCCTACGCCGATGTAAGTATATAGTATACCCTCCCTACCAACGAATGTTTTGGCATCCGAAGACAATGAGGGCTGTATATAATACATCCCTTGGGGCGTTCCCGTTGCTTTGTTCTTGACTTGTCGATGAATTTGCGAGATTCTTGAATCGCCAAAACCAAAGCGTCCAAAAACGCCTTTTACCGATATGTATGTCTGCCCAACCTTTGCCCATTAAGGGCTTTTAGCCGAGCTAGACATTGCAAATATAGTCATTTCTTTGCTAATAGCATCATTTTTGCAAAGAAATTTTTCTTTTAGGCTTGTTTTTTAACGGTTGTTTGAACTTTGCTTGTAAAAAGAATAAAAATGTCCGTGAACAAATGAATGTCCACGGACTTAATCTCCTTAAATGAATGGTACCATATAAAAAGGTATCAACAATGTGTTGCCATCTTTTTGTAAATCCTTATTGTAGACCAAATAGCGTTGTGCTATGACCTTCGAATATTTCTCGCAGAAATTATCGAGCGAGGCATGAGTCTTGTAACCAGAGGACTTTACTTCGATTGGACATAGCTTATTGCCATGTGAAATGAGGAAATCTATCTCAAAGTAATGCTTTTCGTCCATTTTCCATGTATGGTAAAAGAGCCTGTTTCCAGAAGCAGCAAGCATTTGAGCGGCAAGATTCTCATATACGTACCCTAAGTTGGCTGCCAACTTGTCGTTTAGAAGTTTGGTGTAGATGATGTTCTCTGTAAATGACTTGTCCCAGAATGCAAGAGTTACAAACAAACCAGTATCAGCTACAAACATTTTGAACTTATCAAAGTTTGTGCTCAACGGCATCCCAACATTTGGATCGTCTACGTGGTACGCCATGTTTATAATCTTACTGTCTTCCAATGTCTTGAGCAGTTCTATCATTTTTCCTTCGTTTGTTTTGCCGATTACAGAAGAAGGAACATAACGTGAAGCGTTGCGAGAGAGCGCAGCTGGTATGGATAGAAACATTTTGGATGCTCGCCCAGATGGGTCTATCTTTAGCAAATCATCCTCGTAGAGTTTGATAATTTTACGTTTCTTCTCATCGACCTTGCTCAAGTTATTGGTGTCAAGATAGATGTTGATGGCTTGTGGCATACCACCTACTAGCATATAGAGACGCAAGTTTCTGATAGCTTCCCGATGTGCTGCACCCAAAGGTGTCTTTTTCTCCCAAAACTTAGCAAGAATACTCATGGATGTAGGGTCGCCGACAGCCCATCTGAATTCCTCGTAATCCAGGGGATACATTTCTATTCTGTCTTCTTCACTTGGAATGGTAATGCCTTGTGTATTCTTTTTTACGCTAATTAGCGATCCTGTTTCAATATAGTCGTAGCGACCATCTTGCACAAGATATTTGATGGCTTGGCGGGCAAAGGGACATTGCTGTACCTCGTCGAAAACGATGACAGATTTTCTGTCAATCAATTCTACGTGATACATTTGCTGTAATTTCAGAAATAGCAAGTCTATGTCCATCAAGTCTTCAAAAAGCTCTTTCACTTCTTTTCTTGCTTTATTGAAGTCGATGATGATGCATGACTGGTATTCCTTGTGGGCAAATTCTTCTACGATCGTCGATTTCCCCACACGACGAGCACCTTCTATCAAAAGGGCAGTCTTACCATGATTCTCTTCTTTCCATTTGAGAATCTTATCGTATATTTTACGTTTAAATATTCTTTGTTCCATATTCCTTTCTTTTATTTTGCTGCAAAGATACGAAAAATAACTGAAAATGAGATGGATATATGAAAAAAGTTCAATTCCCAGAAATTTTTTAAGCAAAAATATTCCGTTCCCCCGATTTTTTTTAAGTAAAAATGTTCTGTTCCCCCGTAATTTGTTGTATTCTAGAGTTTGCTAAACTATATTGATATAAAATACAAAAAGTCCGTCAGCATTCATAGCCCACGGACTTTTTTAATTATCTAATTCCTGTCAATATCTTACGCCTTGAAGCTCTCCAAGTCTTCTGCCTTGAAGTTCTGGATGTATGCTGAATGACCGAGAACTTCCTCCTCTGCCATACGAACATAAACATTGGCACTCTTGGCAAACATCTCTGGTGCTTTAGTAGCATCGTCGAGGATGAGGAGAGACATTACGATGTCGCCTGTCATGTTGTAGAGACGGCGAGCCAGGAAGTCGTGAACTGCCTGATCGTTAGCCTCCTTCACCTTGTTGATGGCTGCCTCGTAAAGATCTACTAGCTTGGCAACACGCTCCTTCAATGCCTTCAAGTCATCTGATACCTCGTTCTCCAACATCTCCTTGATGATGCTGAGATAAGTGCCGTTGGTGATGTAGCGGATAGCTGCAACAACCTGAAGCTGGGTAGTTCCCTCGTAGATAGAGAAGATGCGGGCGTCACGGAACAGGCGCTGGCACTTGTACTCCATGATGAAACCAGAACCACCGTGGATGCTGATGGCATCGTATGCATTCTGGTTGGCATACTCTGAGTTCATACCCTTAGCCAATGGAGTGAACGCATCAGCCAAGCGGGTGTATTTCTTCATCTCCTGACGCTCCTCTGGAGTGAGCTTAGTGTCGCGGGCGATGTCTTCCAATGCCTTGTAGATATCTACGTAGCGAGCGCAGCAGTAGAGGAGTGAACGGCCTGCATCCAACTTAGCCTTCATTCTTGAAAGCATGTCGTAAACGGCTGGGAAGTTGATGATCTTCTCACCAAACTGAGCACGCTCCTTGGCATAAGCCAAACCCTCGTTGTAAGCCTCCTGCTCAACACCTACACTCTGAGCAGCGATACCCAGACGGGCACCATTCATCAGAGCCATCACGTACTTAATCAAACCAAGACGGGTGTTACCGCAAAGCTCAGCCTTGGCATTCTTGTAAACCAACTCGCAGGTAGGAGAACCGTGGATACCCAACTTATGCTCGATGTGACGAACGGTTACGCCACCATCACGCTTGTCGTAGATGAACATAGAAAGACCACGACCATCCTTGGTGCCTTCCTCTGAACGAGCCAGAACCAGGTGGATGTCTGAGTCACCATTGGTGATGAAACGCTTCACACCATTCAGACGCCATGTGCCGTCCTCATCCTGTGTAGCCTTCAGCATTACGCGCTGCAAGTCTGAACCTGCATCAGGCTCAGTCAAGTCCATACTCATGGTCTCGCCTGCGCAGATGCGAGGGATGTACTTCTGGCGCTGCTCCTCAGAACCGAACTCATAGAGTGTATCGATACAGCTCTGGAGCGACCAGATGTTCTGGAAACCGGCATCGGCAGCAGCTATGATTTCAGAAGCCATAGAGAAGATGGCGTTAGGCAAGTTCAAACCGCCGTAACGACGAGGCATTGACAAGCCCCAGAGGCCAGCCTTGCGGGTAGCATCGAGGTTCTCGAATGTCTTGCTGGCATAAATCATGCGGCCATTCTCCAAGTGTGGACCTTCGAGGTCAACATCCTCAGAGTTTGGTTCGATGATGTTAGCAGCTACATCGCCGGTAATATCCAGCAATCGCTTGTAGTTCTCGATGGCATCCTCGTAGTTTACAGGAGCATCTTCAAACTGGTCTTTTTCTGCGTAGTTGCGCTCCTTCAAGTCAACAACACGCTTCATCAATGGGTGATTGAGATGAAATTCAATCTCAGGGTGATCACTATAGTAATTAGCCATTTTGCTTTTCTTATTTAAATAATGTGTAATGCAGATTACTTAGAATTCTGCTTGTAGTACTTGATGAGCTTAGGAACCACATCCTCAACATTACCGTTGATAACGTAGTCGGCAATCTTGTTGATTGGAGCATCAGGATCGTTGTTCACAGAGATGATGATGCCTGAATCCTGCATACCGGCGATGTGCTGAATCTGACCAGAGATTCCGCAGGCGATATAAACCTTAGGATGAACAGTAACACCCGTCTGACCAATCTGACGGTCGTGATCTACCCAGCCTGCATCAACGGCAGCACGTGAAGCACCTACCTCACCATGGAGGAGATGAGCCAATTCGAAGAGCTGGTCGAAGCCTTCCTTGCTTCCTACGCCATAACCGCCGGCTACGACGATGGCAGAACCCTTCAGGTTGTGCTTGGCAGCCTCTACGTGGTGGTCGAGTACCTTTACTACGAAGTCCTCAGCAGGAACATACTTGCTTACCTCAGGGTAAACTACTTCCTTCTTGCACTCACCCTCGTAGATGCTCTTCTGCATCACGCCAGAGCGGACAGTAGCCATCTGTGGACGGTGGTCTGGGTTTACGATAGTAGCCACGATGTTACCACCGAAGGCAGGACGAATCTGATAGAGCAGACCCTCATAGTGCTTGCCGCTCTTCTTATCGTCGTAATCACCGATTTCAAGTTCTGTACAGTCGGCGGTAAGACCGCTGGTCAATGAAGAAGAAACACGAGGACCGAGGTCGCGACCGATAACGGTAGCACCCATCAATGCAATCTGAGGCTTCTCCTCCTTGAAGAGGTTGACGAGAATGTCTGTATGAGGAGCTGAAGTGTATGGGAACAATCCCTCAGCATCGAAAACAAATAATTTATCTACACCATAAGGGAGAATCTGATCCTCTACCTGACCCTTGATGCCGGTACCAGCCACGATGGCATGGAGCTCCACGCCCTGCTGGTTAGCGAGCTTACGACCCTTGGTGAGCAATTCCTGAGATACTTCGGCAACGGTTGTGCCTTCTACCTCGCAATATACAAATACGTTGTTCATTGTCTTTTCAAAATTATCCGATAATACTTTCGTTCAACAATTCCTTCATCAGTCCGTCGATGTCCTCATCGCTGCTGGTCAAGGTCTTGCTTTCCTTAGCCTGGAACACGATGTTCTTCACGGCCTTCACCTTGGTAGGTGAACCGCTCAAACCGCACTGTGCAGGGTCGCCGTCAACATCGGCAACACTCCACTGGTTCAGAGTGAGGTAAGGGCGCTCTTCATAGAGGTTGGCCCAAGGCTCATCACCCTTGCGCTCCATAGGGCAGGTAGCGTATTTATATTTCATCACGAGCTTCACGTTGCATGGGCGACATGGAGCAGCACTTCCGTTTACGGTGATAACCAATGGCAATGGAGCCTCAACAGTCTCCACACCACCATCAATGAGGCGGCGTATAGTAGCCTTGCCATCCTCTACCTTGAGGATTTCCTCTGCGTAGGTTACCTGGTTCAATCCCAACTTCTGAGCCACCTGCGGACCTACCTGGGCTGTATCACCATCGATAGCCTGGCGACCACCGATTACGATGTCAACGTCACCAATCTTCTGGATACCAGTAGCAAGGGCATAGGAAGTAGCCAATGTGTCAGCACCGGCAAAGAGACGGTCGGTAAGCAACCAACCCGTATCTGCACCACGATAAAGACCCTGGCGGATGATTTCGCCAGCACGTGGAGGACCCATAGTCAAAATACCAACTGTAGAACCTGGATTCTGCTCTTTCAATCGGAGAGCCTGCTCCAATGCGTTCAAATCTTCAGGATTGAAGATTGCAGGAAGGGCAGCGCGATTTACTGTGCCTTCGGCGGTCATCGCATCCTTACCCACATTTCTTGTGTCAGGTACTTGCTTGGCAAGTACTACGATTTTTAAACTCATATTTTTAAAAATGGTTATTGTTATAATTTCCTAAGTTTGTTAGTGCTCAGTACTCAAGTTGTACGTCGTCTAG
The DNA here is from genome assembly GCA_021615735.1 of Segatella copri. Classification (GTDB taxonomy): domain Bacteria; phylum Bacteroidota; class Bacteroidia; order Bacteroidales; family Bacteroidaceae; genus Prevotella; species Prevotella copri_Q. The sequence goes on from JAJWFY010000056.1 coordinate 17,080, forward strand.
TGCGATTGTCAGACTTGCTATCGTCTAATAAGTTACTGTCCAATGTTCAATTTGGGACAAAACACGGGGGCAAAAGTAACACTTTTTTATGGCTTACGCAAATATTTTATTAAAAAAATGCACATTTAGTCTTGCTTTGTGCGCAAAACGCAAGAAATGTGCAAGTTTTTTAGAACGTCCGTACTTAACTTTGCTGGCTTATTCAAAGCTCTTGAGTCGAGCGATATATTTGCCTAGAATGTCGAATTCGATATTCACTACCGTTCCCACTTCGATGTCGCAGAAGTTGGTGTTCTCTCTGGTATAAGGAATGATGGCAACGGTAAATGTGTTGTCTGTAGGCTCACAGACGGTGAGCGAAACGCCGTTAACGGTAACGCTGCCCTTGTCGACCGTGAAATAGCCTTTTCTTGCCATTTCCTTATTGAGCTCATATTCGAAAGTAAAATAAGTAGAGCCATCAGCGTCTTTCATTGCGATACATTTGGCAGTCTCGTCCACGTGTCCCTGTACGATATGACCATCCAGACGGCCGTTCATCACCATAGAACGCTCTACGTTCACCTTGTCGCCTACCTTGAGCAGTCCCAGATTACTGCGGTCCAGGGTTTCCTTCATGGCGGTAACAGTATAGGTACCGTCTTTTATTTCCACTACGGTGAGGCAGACGCCGTTGTGCGCCACGCTCTGGTCGATGCCGAGTTCATCAACGAAAGAGCACTTCAACGTAAAGTCGATGTTCTCCTTATCATGTCTGATAGCTACGACGGTAGCCATTTCTTCTACGATTCCACTAAACATATATTCTATTTTTATTTGGTTTCATTATTATTTAGAATGCAAAGATATTGCATTAGCTAGAAACAGCCAAATTATTTAAGTTCTTTTGATAAAATAAGCAAGATATATTTGTTTAATTGCCATATTTTTTATATTTTTGCACATTATAATATATAAACATTTGAAGACAATGGAAATCAAGGAAGGATATATGCCCTTCATGGGCTATCAAACATATTATCGTATCGTAGGTAAAACAGAGGAGGGCAAGAACCCTATCATCCTCTTGCATGGTGGACCAGGCAGTACCCACAACTATTTCGAGCTATTGGATAGGGTAGCGGAATCAGGTAGAGCTGTCATCATGTACGACCAGTTGGGCTGTGGCAACTCATTTGTGGAGGGACATCCCGAACTCTGGACTCCTGAGACTTGGCTCAACGAACTCTGTGTGCTCATCGACTATCTCCACATCGACCATTTTCATCTCTTGGGACAGTCGTGGGGTGGCATGCTCGCCATCATCTATCTGATAGAGAAGCAAGCAAAGGGCGTGAAGTCAGCCATTCTCAGCAGCACTCTTTCGAGCAGCAAGCTTTGGGCAAGTGAGCAACATCGCATGATTAAGTTTATGTCGGAGGAAGACCAGCGTGCCATCGCTGAGGCTGAGGCGAAGGATGACTTTTCGAGCGAGGCGTATGCCAAGGCGAATGAACACTTCATGCTCTTGCATTGTGCAGGAGAGGTAACGGAAGACAGCCCAGAGTGCCTTCGCCGAAAGAAGCGTGCAGGTGCTGAGGCTTATCTCTATGGATGGGGACCAAACGAATACACTCCTACAGGTACGCTCCGTGATTATGATTACACCGACCGCTTGGGCGAGATACAAGTACCATGCCTTGTGATGAGTGGAACCAATGACCTCTGCACTCCATTGGTAGCAAAGACGCTCTACGATGGTATCCCAGATTCCAAGTGGCATCTCTTCGTAGGAGCCCGACACATGCCATTTGCCGAGCAAAATGATGAGTATTGCGAGGTATTGGAAGAATGGTTAGGGGAGAAAGATTAGGCTCTTTAGAATTAGAAACGGTTCAATTCCTCATTACCAGCACCCTTACCCTTGTATCGGTTCTTAGATGTGTTAAAGTTATATTGCAATGTCAAGAGCAAGGCACGGCTGTCGCTGGTGCTGCTTTGCCAAAGCGTAACATCCTTATTGTAGAATCGTATGTCACGATTGCTTTTGTTGAAGATGTCGTTAGCTTCAAGCGTAACCGAGAAACGATTCTTGCAGAAAGCCTTGTAAAGCTTGGCATTGAGGCTAGAGGAAGAACTGAGCTGCATGTTCTCCTTGTTTCCACGGCTGTTCCATTTAAACTCTTTATTAAAGTAAACGATTTATAAGTTGTCCATAATTAAAAAACTGTGTCAAACTTCATTTATTGTAGTTTGACACAGTTTAGTTTACTCTCTCGAATTTTATTTTATTTTTCCCTTTCAAGCAAAGTTATTTAGTTGTGTTTTAAGCCATTAGAACTCTTATTTCTTAAAATATTCTTCCTTTAATTCTCTCTCTACGCTTAGTGATGGATGATTATATATCTGCAAACGACATACTTCATTCGGTATTTTTTCATAAGATGGTGTATTTTCTATCCATATAAGGTGATTATCATCTATAGAATAGAGGTATTTTGTATCTGGTGTAGTTATATAATCGCTAATATTTTTAATATAAAGTCTATTTGCTTTTTCGTTATACATATAAGGTAATATGACATATCCTATTTTTTGTGGTGGAATAAAATATAATAATCTAAAAGAAGTTTTCTTACGAATTTTATAAAAACCAGTACATATATCTCCAACGATGTCTCCAACTTTTAAACTGTCTAATATTACATTTGTTTTGCCAATAATATATGTTTTCTCCCATTGCCAAATTCTTTCATTATCCATATATTTATTTAAAGAGTGTGAAGCTACTTTCGGTAAAATAAAATAGTTTTTGCCTTTATATACTTGCATTCTAAAATGAATATTCTCAGAAGGAATATCTATCTTTAAGTTTGTCTTTGAATACCTTTTAGAAAACGATTGGAAAAAAGGAATAGACATTATGCAAAGAGTGATAATCATTCTTTGCATAATGTCTATTTTATTTTTGGGGAGAAATATTAACATAAGCAGATATGTTAGAATTACTGAGCTCTCTTAAAAAAGGGGCTCTGCTAGTGTAATGTAAATAAAATAAGGTGTACAAATCTGTGAACTGGAACATGGCACCATTGTTCTTGTTGCCGAAAGCATTGTATTTTCTGATGAAGTCACAACTTATCAAATCATTGAAGGCTTCGGTCAACTTTCCACCAGAAGTGAGTTTCAAGGATTTCATGATGTCCTCACGGCTCATTCCAATTTTCTTCTTGGCTAATCTCCAACAAGTTGATTTCTCGCTTTCTTCCTATTATATTTTGCTGCATATCTTTTGTCGTTTTGATGATGGGGCAAAGATACTATAAAATATCGAAAAATAAGCAGAAAAACATAGAAAAGTGGTAAGCGGCTCCGCATTTATACCTTGCCCTTTATCGTAAAAGTTCTTACCTTTG
>JAJWFY010000076.1:0-4177 GCA_021615735.1 Segatella copri
ATGTATATTTATAAACAAGCAAGTTGATATTTATTCACTTGCGAAACTTCAGTAAGAAAAAAAACAATACCAAGCAAGTTTTAGCCCCTCTTTTTTCGCCCCTCTCCCCACTTTTTTACGTATTGACACCCCTTTTTACGCATTGAACGATAAAAAACATCTCCATTTTTTCGTTATTCCCCGATTTTTGCCTTATCTTTGCAAGGAAATTAGGCATGGAAGAAATCCTTTACCAATAATATAAACTAGAAGAAATGAAAATAAACAACAGTACGAAGAAAAGCCTGCTCATCATCGCATTCGCGATGGCCAGCACTACTTACCAGATGCAAGCCGCACCGATTGAACATATCGGCGACAGATACATCATGCATGTTCCCGAAATGGAACTCACAGGCGAAGAATCACTCCTCGATGTGCTCATGATGTGCCCGGAAGTCATCTCGCTCGACGGCAACAACATCATCGGCGGAGATCCATTCGCCAACCTCTACGGCAAGTTCGTCATCCGTATCGACAACCAGGAATACGGACTCGATTACGCCACCTTCCTCCACCATTTCAAGGCTCGGGAGATTGAAACCATCAAGGTGTGCCAGAACGCCGAAGTGATGAAGGGATGCAGCAGTCTGAAGAAAGTTATCGACATCACGCTGCGGAAGAAGGAGAACGGAACCAGCGGCAGATGGGGACTCTTCGGTGATACCTACGGCGGCGCAAAAGGCATCGTCAGCGTCATCAGCCAGCAGGATAAACTCCGTGTGCTCAGTCATGTAGAAGGCAACTTCCAGCGCACCTCCAGCAGCGATAAGGATGCCTACCAGGGCATCTCAGGAACCACCGTGAACCACTACTCCCACGAGGGCGCCAAACTTAATCTGCTCTGGACACCTACCGCGAAGGATGTGCTCGAAATAGATGCGATGCAGACCTATACCCGCAACCATTTCACCCACACCCCGGCCGATTATGTGCGCGCCTATCATCTGCAGGCCGACTATACCCGCACGCTCGCCGACAACGGCTCCAGCATCCTCTTTACCCTCGGTGCCGAGCATATCAGCGACAACGGACGCACACAGGAAGAAACCCAGACTGCGCCTTATCAGAACCACTCCACCTACCCCTTCCTGGTGGTAGAATACGCCACTCCGGTCATCACCTCCGATCTCTGGATTACGGCAGGTTTCGAGGGCGGACTCTCCATCGAGAAGAACTGCATCGCCGATTACATCAACCATTCCAACTATCAGGATTTCTACGCCCAGATAGATTACAACATCGGCAAGTGGGGATTCATGGCAGGCGACCGCTTCCGCATCATCAACTTCCGTCCTAAGCAGATTTCGCCCGAAGAGCACTGGAAGCATACCACGCACAACCATATCTACTCGGCGAGCGCCTATTACAGCTTCACGCCGGGTCATACCCTGCAGGCCACCTACTGCCGCCGCATCTTCAATCCCGAGTTTGGCGATTTCGTAACCGCGGGCGATATGGAGGGTGCCTGGCAGCCGGTTTATACCGCCGATATCGTCAACAGCATGGCGAATGTGGTAGAGCTCAAGCATACCTACAGCCGCCCTGCCTTCGTGCTCAGCACCTCGGTGAAGAACATCCACCAGCACCTGTTCAGTGCCACTCATGACAATACGCTCGGCATCGGCACCACCGCCTTCTGGCACAAGGGCATCCTGCGCCTCACAGCCGGCATTAACTACTTCTGGCAGCGCAGCGAACCCCCTTCAGAGGAGGCTCAGCAGCGCAATGCAGAGTATAATCATTTTGCCGTGTTCAAGTTGGCACCGCAGCTCACAATGGCCGATGGCTGGCGCTTTACGGGCAATCTCATCTGGTGTACCCGTCGCCGCAGCGATGCCTACACCCCGGCTAATCTCTATGCCGAGGTAGGGGTATACAAGAATCTGGGCAAGCACTGGACGCTCGAAGGCCGCTTCCACGATATGGCGAGCCAGCACTTCGGCAACCGCGCTGCCACCATCGGCTGCACGTATTATTTTTAATTGAGCTTTTAACAATCTTTTTCTAAATCAGAAGCAAGATTTCTGTTCCTTTCTTATTTTATTATCAGAAAGTGAAACAATAAAAAGAAAGGAACATTAGATATGAGAAAAATTGATTTCAAGAAGATCGGGCTGGCAGCGATGATGCTCCTGTCGGCCCTCACATTCCAGTCGTGCGATAACGATAACGATACCGATTGGGACCGCGTTTTCCCGAACGCACTGGTAACCGTGAAGAAGAGTGGCGATGCCTGCTATCTGCAGCTCGATGACAACACCACGCTGCTCGCCAAGAACCTGAAACCTACCATCTTTGACGGTAAGGAGGTTCGCGCCCTCGTCAACTACACGCAGACCTCGGAGAAGAGCGAGAAGTACAACCAGGTGATTCACGTCAACTGGATAGACAGCATCCTGACCAAGAAGCCAGTTCCATCGCTCGGTTCCGATATCGAGAACAGCGAGAAGTATGGCAACAATCTGGTAGAAATCGTGCGCGACTGGGTAACGGTGGCAGAAGATGGTTATCTCACCCTCCGTTTCCGTGCTCTCTGGGGCGGTCAGAAGGTGCATTACATCAACCTCGTTACGGGCGTGAATCCTGAGAATCCTTACGAGGTAGAGCTGCGCCACAATGCCAATGGCGATCCTCAGAACTACTGGCGAGATGCCCTCGTAGCGTTCAATCTGAACGATGCCGTGCCTGATACCGAGGGCAAGACGGTGAAGCTCACCATCCGCTGGCGTTCCAGCCAGGGCTACAAGAAGGTAGATTTCGACTACTGTTCGCGCAAGCCTATCAGCAGCCCGAAGATGCTCGAAGGATATAGCCAGGAAGGAAGAGATATCCGATAACGAAGAAAAAGCAGATAAAGCAAAAGCCCCGATGCATGATGCATCGGGGCTTTTTTTTTACCTTTTTACCTTTTTACTTTTTTACCTTTAAAAGCTGCTGCAGCTTGTTACACCGAGGGTGGTAGCGATGGCTGTAAGGAAGGAGATTGCAATCTGCAAAATTGTTTTCCAGGTACTTGCTTTCATAATCTTTAATTTTTAATGTTGAATGTTGAGTGTTGAATGTTGACTTAGTGGGGGGGCCTCAGGCGAGGGCTTTATTCAAGCCCGTCGCCGCTGTCCTGAGAGCCGCCTCCGCCTTCCTGCGTACCGCCACCGGTGGTTCCGGAGCCGCCCTGTTCAGTACCGCCGCCGGTGGTGCCACCAGAGGTGCCACCCTCGTCGGTGCCGGTATAGCCGCCGTACTCCTGAATCTTGCACTTCTTGCGCAGTTCCGAGTTGCTCCAGCTTTTTGTGTTTCTCACAATCAGGTGTACACCCTCTACGCTGGCAGCCGTTACCTTCTCCTTGGTATCCTCCGCCTTCGAGGTCATACCGATAGAGAACAGACCGAGGTCAGAGAGACGCACGCTCTTGCCGTCGAGAATCAACTCCTGCAGATGGTCGAGAGCATCCATCAGCACACCGTGGATAGTACCTCGGGAGTAAGGCGAACCGTGGTCAGAGATGTGAGATACGAATCCCTCGAAATCCACCTCGCGGTCGGTTACCGCAGTGGCATACCACTTTTTCTTACCAGCGTTCTCGCCGCTCTGTGGTGTACGCTGCAACTTACGATACTTCAATGTTCCTTTCTGTTCCATGATATAAAAATATTAAAGGGTTAATATAAATGTTGAATGTTGAGTGTTGAATGTTGACTTGGTGGGGGTGCGCTTTGTCGAGTGCAGCCTTTCTTGAATCACGATGCAAAGAAAGTGCAAACGAGAACAGAGCTAAGCTTGCTTAAGTTTTGTCGAGTGCAGCCTTTCTTCGAACGACAGTGCAAAGGTACGGCAATTTTCTAATACTACCAAATTTCACCCTGCAGAGTTATGTTAAACGGATTTAACACTTCGAACACATCCGGTTAATCTTGCCAACTCATAATTTATCGGGCGAGAAAACTATGTGATGTAAAAAGTTTCTCTATGCTTTCTCATCCCGAAAACAGCAGGAAGCAAGAAATCATCCACCAATGCTTCCACCTTCCTCAACCCCAAAAGTGTGACAGTTGTGACAGTTGTGACAGTTTTCAGCGCCTACCCCCACCTCCCTCTCTTTAGAGGTAACTTATAATATATATATAAATATATATA
>JAJWFY010000015.1:0-63221 GCA_021615735.1 Segatella copri
ATTGTTAGTGAGTTAGTGAGCGGCCAAGCTCACTAACCCTGTATTTCCTATTTTCAGTACTTTATTATTCTAATTCTGCATCCAAGTTTCCTTGGGGAGCAGTTTCCCATTCTAGAATATTAGCTTCCGCTACAGTAATCTTTGTATTGTTTACCGTTATGACATACGTATACTTATATCCGCCTTTAAATTGATAGTCTGTCGTTGGTTGTAAAGATGCTTTGTATGTATTGTACTCATCACCAACTTGGAGGTCAACCTCAATTTCCATTATGTCGTTCTCTAAACTTTGTGGCAACATAATCACCTCTACACTACTTTCCTTGTCGAATGAAGTGTTAAAGGTGTAAGGAAAGCTGGTTCTGTATTGCCCAGGTACTATCGCTCCTGTCTTAGTATCAAATTTACCAGTTTTGTATATGCCATTTAGACGAATACCAAGTAGAATGTTTTCCGCCTGGTCAATACCAAAGCCTGGCTTAATGACAAACTTAACCAAACTCATACAATGCTTAAAGCGATGTTCTGCATCTGTAAATTTCACAGTTGGAGACGCTTTGCTTGCAGTAGCCCCTGAGGCAAAAAGTACATCAGCCTTACATGGTTGCTTTTCTTCAACTTCAGACATAATCCAATCCATTTTACCATCAGTTAAAGACTCGCTATAAGGATAGTATGCACTAAACGTTGTTTCTTTATTGTCCTTGAAATAGATGACGTTGTCATTTCCATCTGCTTCAAAAGTACCATCCCCATTTTTTGTAATATACTTCTTGTTGTCTTCTTTTGTAATGACACCAGATGATGCATATACACCTATGGCATCATTCTCTGACCATGTATTGCCAACGGTTGCACGTGTTACAGTTTTGGATATGTTAGCCTGTATGGTAGCTGCAACAGGGCTGCTGTTGCCGATTCCGTCTTCTTCGTTAGCGCAAGCTGCGAGCAACGAAGCTACAGCAGCGATGTATAAGATTTTAAACTTTTTCATAAATTTTCTATTTTTATAGTTGTTATTGTGCTACATGTTCATTATTGTCTCCTGCCTCTGTCCAAGGCTTAATGATTCCAGAAATCTCTACGGCAGAACGACTCAATTTTACTACTGTATAGTGGTATCTTTTGCCACCCTCAAGTTTTACAGGCATTGTCCATACAAAAGGAGCGTCGTAACCATTCTTGAGGTCAAACTCTATCACTCGGCTTGCTTCTTCTGTAGGGAGCAGGATTGCCTCATACAGCTTGCCAGCTTCGGTAGTTTTCATCGTGATGTCCGCAGGATTTTCTTCACCAGAGATAGTACCATCCACAAGATTGAAAGTGGCTTTGGTATTCTGACCTTTCACTGTCACAGTCATTTTCTTAAGGTCTTCTTGCGTGAGACCGTTACCTGGTTGAACATCCAAAATAAGATTGCTTAACTTATGGAAGAACTTCAAGTCAACCTGTGGCGTAGCTTTGTTGCAGCCTTCTGTCTTGGCATACATGAAGTCGATAGTTTCTTGTTTCGTTTGGTCTGTTACATCAAGTGCAACCTTGTAGTCATTGACAGTGGTCTGTGGATAGTAAGAATAGAAGTCCACATCTCCATCTATCGGGAAGAAAACAGTCTTACCACCAGAAACAGGTGAAAAGGCTATACTTCCATTTGACTGATAGCAAACATTGTCAACACCCTCTTTGATTACATCCGCAGAGAGTGTCTTGCCTGCTTCTGTCATGAAGATACCGATCCTGTCACCATCAGCCCAAGCTACACCAGCAGCACGGGTGTTTACGCTGATACCACCAGTAAACTGCACGGCTACCTTATCGTTCTGGGTAGAAGGTGCGGTGTCTTCTGTACTGCATGAAACCATTGCACCAGCCAAGAGTGCAAGGGCGAAGAACTTAGTCATCTTTTTCATCTTATAAACATTTTAAAAGTTATTATTATTTTATTTCTACTTCATTGTTGAGGTTCGTCCAACCGTTGATGGTAGCTTCCAGATTCATCTTTGGCTGCATTTGGTTGTAGTTGAGTCGCAACTCATACTTTCCTCCAACCTTCATCGCAGGAGCGGTGATGTCATACTCTTGCAAGGTCCCGTTAGGCAGCAAGAGGCGGAGATAAACATGAGAGGCGGGGCTTCCCTGTATGGTCGGCATCAGCCGGATGACTTCTGATTGCAAAGTTGACTCAGTAGCCAAGATAGTAGGCATTTCCACTTCCGTTGGATCTATGCTCGGCAATCCATAGTCGCCATCACCATTCTTCTGTGTAGGGAACAGACACCAGGCTGCATCTAATGCCTTACCACTCATCTCAGTGCCTTTCGGCACATTCTCAATGATGATGGTCAGCTCGGCAAGCACGCTCTTGATAGGATTCTGCACCACATAGTTGCCTTCCTTGTTGTCTATCCTCACGTCGGTCACTCCGAAATAGGCATTGTTCCTTACATCCTTAGGATTGGTCAAGCCTATCTGGATATTGTTCCAATTAATCAAAGCCCTGGTCTGGTCAGTGGTGAAGAATGGCTCTATGAGATTGGTAATAGCCAATATCTGATAATGCCCTTCAGGAAGAGCGAAGCGTTGGCTTGCCACCTCCTGCGCACTGCCATAATGTTTTTCCTCTACTAATGAACCGTCATCGGCATTGAATATCCAGAGCTTCACGTCATTCACATCCGTACCTTGGTCGGCTTCATCCGCCCAAGTGAGCGATACTGACAAGCCTCCCTCATCCTCACCGTCATGAACATTATGGTCGCAACTTGCCAACAGGCATGGGACGCATAACAGCACCCATAACCAAATATTAAATCTTCTTTTTGCTTTCATTTTCTATCTTGTTTTATGGGTTACTGTTGATGATTGTTGAAAGGTAAGCTGAATCCCAACCTTACTCCACTTTCCCACAAGAAATTGTTCTTATGCTGATATTCTGGCATTCCATCCATACGTTCGCCAGTAAGACGAGTCAAACCGGAATAGATGCCCAATTTCAGACATGAGGTCAGTTGATAACCAACCTGCAAGTCTGCACCATAACCCAAATGCCAGTTGGTAGAACCTTTCATCACCTTGGCATCATCGGCTATAGTCTGGATATCAGCCTTGGTCGTTACTGCATATATATGAGGTGAAACAGCCAAATCCCATCGGCTGTTAGCTGTTTGATGGAACAGTCCAAGGAGATTAACGTTCACTCTTGCCCCATATCTGCCCATCCTGACATGGCTTTTCAGATTGGCATATTCCCAACTGTCCATGCCTAAGACACCTGCCTTGTAAAGCACACCGTCGCTACCCAACCAATAGTTACGTTCTACGCAACAGTCTTGTGCAGACAAGTTCATTTCTCCATACTTGGCAGATAACTCTGCCGAGAATATGGAGTTGAAACGATAGCCACCATATATGCCAGCAGCCCAACCGAGGTGCGTCTTGTCGTGTCCGAAACTTGAGAAAGTAGAGAAACCGAAAGGCATTCCACCCTCTACTCCTATATACCAGCCTTGCTGACCGGTCTTTCCATCTTCTCTTGCTTCTGCTTTCGCGAAAGAAAATGGAAGAATAAAAGCAAGTGCTGCGACCAGTAATCTTTCTTTTCCAGTTAAGTAATTTCTCATATTAATCTTTTTTTTATAGAAAATATACTGTCTTTTTCCAAAGAGCAACATACTTTTTTCTTAGTTAAAACTTTCTTCATATCTATTATGTTTTGATTATAATTTACAACATTTTAAATCCTTCATGATACAGATTGTAAAAATCCTGGTGCAAAGTTAAGGCTTTTATATGAAAGTGGGGGGGGTAATATTTGTTTTTTCAGGTATGAATTTTTGGTTTTTGGTGTCTCATTCGTGAGCAATGCGACACCTTGTTAGTATTCTTTAACGTTTTCAGACTCTATTCAAGCCCAGAATCTGTGTAAATCTTTAGCCGGTGTCCGTTGGTTCAAGGCGTGTGGAGCCTGCATGCGAAAGTTCTGTACAAAAGAAAAATCCCCCATCCCGCTTGAGGAAGCAGGATGGAGGATAGTTTCTTATTTCATCTTGAGCCCCTTGTATGCAAGGAAAGCTACAATAACAACGGCAAGAGCCAAGATGATGTAACCGAGCTCATGACTATACTTTAATGCCTGCTGATATATACATTATTATATGAATACGCTTACAAAGTACAATAATAATTTCAGAATAGACATAATAAATACTCATACATTTAACGGAAGAACCGCTTTATACCCCATCTTCTTCATCTTCTTCATCTTCAGCAGAAGCGTTGGTATCCAACTTCTCATCCTTTGATATAGAGATACTACCCATTCGGGAAATCTTAAGTACCAGAGGTACATATTCATCACTGGTAACATCAGGCGACCCTACACTTGCCGCGAAGTAAAGATAATCACCTTCTGCTTTTACATACACAATACCAAGCAAAGCACCCATGTCCTGTGTATGTTTGTCAATATAGGATGTGAAATCTTTCTTTGTGAAAGTACGGCTAAAGAATTCAGAACCATCGCTTCTCAATACCTTAACCGAAATTCTGTTATCATAATACTTGGTGTTTTCGTCCAACTGGAGAACCGGAAGTTCCTTGCCAGAACTACGTTTCACCACCACTTTATAATGGGAACCAACCCAGTCAGCCTCTCTGGTCTGCTCATAATCACTCATTTTCTGAGTAGCTTTGTTCACAACCTTAGCCACCGGTTTAGGAGCAATAATAATATTACTCTTCTTCTTTTCTGTACAAGCCGTCAAGCTAGAAATAGCCAAAAGACCTATTAATATATAATCAATTCGTTTCATTCCGTTATTTTTTCTTACTGCAAAAGTACATTTTTCTTTTGAAATAGCCAAAGAAAAGAACCGAAATCTACATTCTTACACAAAATCAGACGCAAAAAGGCGCCTACTTTCACAAGCAGACGCCTTAACATACCTAAATACTAACTAATAAATTTCCTATTGAATCTTACACGATATAATAAAAGTTCAGTTTATGAATTCTAATCGTAACTTTGACGAAAAGAAAATGAAAAGGTTTAATCAAGATATAAAAAAAAGTGCTTTTTCTGCTTTTTTTTTCATTTCTTAGCAAAAGAACATCAAAAAACATGATTTTGTTTTGTTTTTCGAACAATTTGCCGTACCTTTGCAGCATAATAAAGACATTTAGTATGAAAAAGAGGTTAATATTTATCATTTCTGTATTTTTTGCCTTCATTTCATGTTCGCATCAGCAAACAGAAAAGAAGGAGCAAGTCATCGACACAATACCTGTGATGGTGATGCAGATACAGAAATGCAATCGCTTATATACAGCAGAAGCTCATGTTCATAAGATTATAACACATGATGACCAGCTCAATCTGAAGGGCTCACTGTTCAAGAAAGACTTTAATATTCATGTTCCCGGCTCAAACCGCAAGGTGGCCATTCCGATGGATGCGACATTAAAAGCTTATGTAGACTTTTCAGGATTCTCTGCAAAGAACGTTAACCGACAAGGTGACAAGATAGAAATCATCTTACCAGACCCAAAAGTGATGCTCACCAGCAGTAAAATCAATCACGAAGGTGTAAGACAATTCGTTTCACTCACCAGAAGAAACTACAGTGATGCAGAACTGTCACAATTCGAACAACAAGGCAGGGAAAGTATTATTCGCGATATACCGAACCTAGATATTCTTGAGCAGGCACGCCAAAGTGCAGCAAACACCCTAATTCCGATGCTACAGGACATGGGATTTGCTGAAGAGAATATCAAAATCAGTTTCAGGAAGAAATTCACTTTCAACGATCTGAAGACTCTTCTGGATAAGACAACTATCGAAAAGAATCACTAAGCGAGGAGAACAATGATATGAAAAGAATACAAATCATCGTACTATTAGCACTGATCCTTATTCTGGGTGGAGCCTTCTATTGGCTCACCAAAGACAACGAGGTCAGCGTGGTACAGGAAGATAAGACAACCCTCTCACCCACTCAGGTAGAAAGCATCGAGAATATCGGTCAATGGGAATTTCTATCTGTAAGTGATGAAGAACTGATAGATACAATACGCCGTGGCTTTTTGGGCGACGACCAACTGGTACGTATCTATTACGGAACGTTGCGCTTGGGTATCGATATGAAGGATGTAAAAAAAGGATGGCTACAAGCCAGTCAGGACAGCATCGTATGCACTTTACCTCCTATCAAACTGCTGGACCATAACTTCATTGACGAAGCGAAGACCAAGAGTTTCTTTGAAGAAGGCAAATGGACAGGCAGCGACAGACAGGCTATGTATGAGCGTGCTTATCAAGCCATGAAGAAACGTTGCTTAAACCGCACCAATATCTATACTGCACAGGCGAATGCCAAAACTCAGTTTAGAGAGATGCTGAAAGCAATGGGATTCAAAAACGTGAAGATAGAATTTGAGAAATAACAAGGTTATAATACACAAGTAACTGCGTTATCAGGTATAAAAAATATAGATATAAGATAAACATAAAATTTTTAAGAGATGGATGCAATAAACGATTTTTTCACCGCATTTAGTTCATTCCTCTGGGGATGGCCTATGATTATCCTGCTGTTGGGAACCCACATCTTTCTGACCATCCGCTTGCGCTTTCCACAACGCAAGATTTTCAAGGCAATCAAACTGTCTGTAAAGAAAGACAAGAATGCCACAGGAGATGTTTCACAGTTCAGAGCACTGGCAACAGCATTGGCAGCTACAATTGGTACCGGTAACATCATCGGTGTGGCTACAGCTATCGCTCTTGGCGGACCAGGAGCCGTACTCTGGTGCTGGTTAACCGGTGTCTTTGGTATTTCTACCAAATATGCCGAAGGATTACTCGCCGTAAAATATCGCGTAAAGACCAAGCGAGGCACGATGTTGGGTGGTCCTATGTATGCCCTGGAAAAAGGATTGGGCTGGAAATGGCTTGCAGTCCTGTTCGCCCTCTTTGCCGCATTGGCATCATTCGGAATCGGTAGCACGGTACAGGCAAATGCCATCTCTACCCTGGTAGAAAACCAATACGGCATTTCTCCATACATTACTGGAACCATCGTTACGGCTTTAGGAGCAGCTGTGATTCTTGGAGGTGTGAAAAGTATCTCCAAGGTTTGTGGCATGCTGGTACCTTTCATGGCACTCTTTTATGTATTAGGCTGCATCTACATTCTCTGTGTAAATCATGCTTATTTATTGCCTGCCATCCACGTAATCTTTGACTCTGCATTCACAACAAAGGCTGCAGGTGGCGGCTTCGCTGGAAGTACCGTGATGATTGCAGCCCGCTATGGTATAGCCCGCGGATTGTTCTCTAACGAAAGTGGTCTGGGTTCAGCACCCATCGTTGCTGCAGCAGCCCAAACCCGTAACCCTGTGCGTCAGGCATTGGTTTCATCTACCGGTACCTTTTGGGATACTGTCATCATCTGTGCCCTTACAGGTCTTGTCATCACCTCAAGTATCATAGCATACCCAGACATTGACTACCATAACGGAGCAGCACTCACCAAGGCTGCCTTCAGTAAGATTCCATATATCGGAGCTCCGATATTGACCATCGGACTGGCAACATTTGCATTCAGTACGACATTGGGATGGAGTTATTATGGAGAACGATGCGTAGAATATCTGAAAGGCAAAAAGTGGATGCTCTGTTTCCGCATAGTCTATATTGCTACTATCTTCCTGGGTAGTGTCATCAGTCTGGGACTGGTTTGGAACATTGCCGACTGCATGAATGCTTTAATGGCGATACCAAACCTTATCTCCTTGCTCTGCCTGAGTGGTATCATAGTGCATGAAACCAGAAAGTATCTGTGGAGAGACCAGTTAGATAAAGACATGGACGAAAAAGAAATAGAGGAATTAGAATAAAAGACACAGAAAGGAAATACCCTGAAAGGGAGTAAAAATACAAAAGCTCGGCGTTGCATCACTGCAGACCGAGCTTTTATTATTAAATCAACAAAAACTAATAAAATATCTTTTCTAAAAACCAAAAAACCTATTCGTTATGAACTTATGGTGCAAAGATACTACAGTTTGCGCAATAAACAGCACATTTTCTGTTGATTTCTATACTTTTTGGTGAGCAAACGTTTGCACAGTTTGCCCCGTCAGATTACAATTTATACTGAAGATGTTTCATTGCATGACCACCCCAAGTGGTATCATTGACATATTGGAAACCAACCTTCGTATAGAGACGCTCCGCTTTCGGATTACCTTTATCACAAAGCAAACCTACAGCAGGAAGTCCTAATTCTCTTGCACGAGAGATAGCAGCCTCCAACAGTTTAGATGCAATACCTTTCCCACGGTATTGATTAGAAACAGCCAAACTATCCAAATAGAACTCACCTTCCTCAGTTTCAAGATCCATAGCCGAATAGTCTATTCCAAAAGACGCAATCGCTTCCTCGATAAAGCGCTTACGTAATCTTTTGACATCAGCACCATCGTATGCAACCAAGATGCCAACAAGAATGCCATCATTAGACATAGCAACTAATGTGTTCTTATAACTATACTGACTGTCCTCCATCTCTACAAGTTTAGTCATCATACGGTGAAAATCGACCAATGTATGCTGAGGACCAGCAAAATTTTGACAACACTGCGCATTCATCGCCTCCATGATAAGCGATGCGATATGCGAAGCCTTGTCAGGCGTAGCCTGTTCTATTTGAATTTTCATTATATTGTTTTTATTTTATTGTTTTATTATTGTTATTTCTTTCATGTTCCAGCATCGTGAGGAAATTCTACAATTACTTTTTTCATGATTGCTGATTGGCTTTGATGCCTTATCGTTTACAAAGTTACGTATATTTTTTGATAAGAGCAAGTTTTTTATATTTTTTATTCGAAAAAGTTTTTTTATTCGAAAAAAAGATGTATCTTTGCCGCAGGTTTTGAAGCTAAATTTCTATTACTAGTATAATAGAGATACCCAAATCCCTTGGGTCCCAATGCTTCAAAACCTTTTTCGTTTTTAAGAGCGAAAAAAGAGGGTGTGTCATAAATCAGGATAATAGTTGGTGTATAACAGTTGACTACCGCATGCACAACAGGTGTTGTGCATGCGCATATCAGCTGTTATGCAAGCGCACAACAGCTGTTGTGCGACCGAAGATACTGACTGTCTCAACAACATATCCTATCTCTTTCAACAACATATCCTATCTCTTTCAGCAACATATCCTATCTCTTTCAGCAACATATCCTATCTCTTCCAGCAACATAACCCATATTTACCAACGACAAGAAGAGGGTGAATCATAAACTTATGACACATCCTCTTCTTCGCAATATAAATCCTTAATGTTTTGTTTTTCAGAATATTACTATAATCACAAAGCTACAGAAGCATCCTTTAAGTCTACTGCCTGTGCCTTGAGGGTTCCCTTTCCTTTTATCACAACGACACATTTTCCGAAGAATGCCTTGCGATGTAAATCGGTGAAACGCTCCAAAGAAGTCTGACATCCATTATCTGTTCCCAGAATCTTTGGCGTTTTCAGGTAACCATGACCACTTGCCTCCTGTTCTCCAGAAACAGAGAAGAAAATCTGGTTATCTGCGTTCGGACAGAGATTGCCGTCTTTGTCTACCACATTCACCTCTACAAAGGTGGTCGGATCAGAAGAGCCATAGGCCTGACTGCCCTGATAAGTCTTCTTCAACACAAGATGATGAGGAGCTCCTGCTGTTTTTATGACCTGCTCTCTAAGAACTTTACCATTCTTTCTGGCTACAACCTTTACTTCTCCCGGTTCAAAGTTTACCCGCCACATCACATGATATTCAGTACTCTTTCTGAAAGCATCGCCTTCGTTCTTTGCACCGTAGACTGTCTTCTTACGGATGCCCTGACTCTTACCATTGATAAAGAGTTCAACCTCATCGGCATGATTATAATAACACCACATGTCGATGGTCTGTCCCGGCAGCCAGTTCCAATGAGGGAAGAGATGAAGCACATCTTTCTGGCTCCACTCACTCTGATACATATAATAGCTGTCTTTTGGAAGACCCGCCAAATCGATAATGCCAAAATAACTGCTACGGGCAGGATAAGCATAAGGAGTAGGTTCACCGATATAATCGAAACCGGTCCAGATAAACTGTCCGCCCACAAAGTCATTGTGCTTCACCACATCCCAGGTTTCTTCGTGGGTACTACTCCATGATGCGTGGAAATTATCATAAGCCGAACACATAAACGATGGATCGGTATAAGGCAACCACCATTCCTTTGGCGCAGTATAAATGCTGTCGCTAGGCATCATATAGTAGCCACGAGTCTGCAAGGCAGAAACACTCTCCGACAGAATGAAAGGCTTGCCAGGGAAATTCTTCGGCACATCCTTCACCCACTGATGGTGATAATTGAAACCTATAACATCAATAGCCCCACTCTTAAAGAGATGATTCTTCGGGTCGGGCTCATTGCAGCCAGCAGTAACAGGGCGATAGCTCCAAGGATCATACTCCTTCACGATTTTTGCCAGATGCTGGGTAAGAAGCGAATTGACACTCAGTTCATCGCTATGTGACAAGCTAGAAGCATCATGACCGGCATTCAGAATCAGGTTAGCCTGCTCCAGACTGAGCGTATCAGCAGCCGCATCCGACCATTGTTCGAGAACTTCATTACCGATACTCCACATGATGATACTTGGATGGTTACGGTCGCGCTTGATGAGATCAGACAGGTCTTTCTTATGCCATTCATCGAAGAAACGGGCATAATCGCCATTCGATTTCTTGCGGCGCCACATGTCGAAACTCTCGTCCATCACGAGGAAACCCATCGAATCGCACATGTTCAGGAGTTCTGGTGCCGGAGGATTATGACTGCTTCGGATAGCGTTCACGCCCATATCCCGAAGGATGGTAAGCTTGCGGTGCATCGCATCCTCATTAACGGCAGCACCCAGGCAACCGAAATCATGATGCTCACAGACACCATTTATCTTGAGATTCTTGCCATTGAGGAAGAAACCCTTCTTTGCATCAAACTTCACATCACGGAAACCGGCAGTTGACGTAGCAACATCCACTACCTTCCCATTTACCAACAGCTCACTCTTGACAGTATAGAGATATCCCTTTCCAATGTCCCAGAGATGCGGATTCTTCACCTTGAGTTTCTGTTCCTGAACACCCTGACTCTTTGCTACGATCTTCCCTGCAGCATCATAGATGGTGTTACGGACAGAGAGTTTCATCTTATTACCGGAAGCAGCGAAATCCACTTTCACCCTGACATCACCCTGTGGAGAAGTTGCTACATACTGTCCCCATTGAGGAATATAAGCAGATTTCATGGTTTTGGTGAGCCAGACATGGCGGTAAATACCGCAACCGGAATACCAGCGGCTGTTAGGCTGGTCGCTGTTGTCTACCTTCACAGCAATGACATTATCACCCTTCTTATTAATATAAGGTGTAAGATCATACTCGAATGTACTGTATCCATAAGGGCGGGTTCCGAGTTTATGACCATTGATATACACGGTAGAATTCATATATACTCCATCAAAGGTGATGGTAAACCGGTCATACTTTTCCTTCGGATTCACCGAGAAGTGCTTACGGTACCATCCGATGCCGCCCGGCAGTGCACCACCACTGGCTCCTGAAGGATTCGAAGGAGAGAAATCGCCCTCTATCGCCCAATCATGAGGAAGATTCAAACTTCGCCAATGTCGGTCTGAATAATCAGACTTTGACATTCCGGCACTATCTGCTAAAGTGAAAAGCCAGCCTTTATCAAAAGACTGGCGATCACGGGCGCTCAACGACTGAGCGCCCAATAGAAAGATTGCTAAAGCAAATATCTTCTTCATATTACTTCAGTTTTACAGTAACTGCCTTACCAGCATACTTCACTATCTTGCCCTTAGGCGCCTTGGCGAGGCTGATACCCTGCTGGTTGTTATCACTAACAAGTACGATATTGAAGCGACGCTTCTGGAGCATACCGTCGAAAGAACCCTTACGGGCAGCAATAGTAACGGTCTTCTGAGCATCATTATATTTGAAGTCTATCATAGCATACTTACCCTTCTCGTAGTTGTAGTTGGTTCCCTCATCCTCATAGAGTGTATAAGAACCGTCCTTGCCTGCATAGACATAGAGGTCGATGAGCTCAGCCTTTTTCTGATCGCTCCACTCCATCTCCGGACCCACAGGAAGAATAGAACCCTCTGGAACAAAGACTGGAATCTTATCGAAAGGTGCATCGGCTACGATTGTCTGTCCACCGGCATAGTGCTTACCGGTATAGAAATCATACCAGCCCTTCTGCTTAGGAAGATAAACATTGCGGCTGTACTTCTGATACTCGCCTACAGGACAAGCCATGAGAGCAGGACCGAACATCCACTGATCCTTGATGTCGTAAACATTGTCATCGCCGTTGAAGTCCATTACCAATCCACGCATCATCGTATAGTCCTTGAAATGAACCATACCCGCCATACTGTAGAGGTAAGGCATCAGGCGGTAACGGAGTTTATCGTAAGCCACGATGGTCTTGTAAGCCGGATGATCTGCCGGAGCAATGTTCCAGACCTCACGGGTAGGCCACTGGCCATGAGTACGATAAAGAGGTACGAAGCAACCGAACTGGTTCCAACGCGCCTGCAACTCGCGCCATTCCTTCAAGTCAGCATTCTCCTTACCGGTCTTATCGAACTCCTGCTGGGCAGCCACATAGCGGTTCTCTACACAGAAACCGCCCTGGTCCATTCCCCAGAAAGGCAGACCTGCCATAGAATAGTTCAAACCGGCAGTCATCTGGGCACGCATATCTTCCCAACGGGTAGCGATGTCACCAGACCAGGTAGCCGTACTGTAGCGCTGTTCACCTGCAAAGCCCGAACGGGTCAGGAGGAAGACACGCTGGTTAGGGTTCACGCTGCGCTGTCCGTTATAGATAGCATCAGCATTCACGATGCTGTAAGCATTGAAATATTCGGTAGATGTACCGAGGGCAGTAGGACCGGAAAGAGCCTTGCGGTACCACATCGGGGTACAGTCACGAACGTTTGGTTCTGATGCATCCATCCACCACGCATCGATTCCGAACTTATACTTGGTATAAAGATTCTCGTCCATCTGGCGCCAGAACATCTTGCGGGCGCCATCAGAATAGGCATCATAGAATGAACCGCGGAAGCCGAGCCAGTCGTGAATATCATCCTTGATAGCCTGATGATACATCCAGCCCTTGCTGTCGAGTTCCTTATAGTTCTTGACAGTATCGTAGAACTTAGGCCATACGGAAATCATGAAGCGGCCATTCATCGCATGTACGCTGTCGAGCATCGCCTGTGGGTTTGGATAGCGGGCAGCCTCAAACTCATGACTTCCCCATGAATCCAGCTTCCAGTAATTCCAGTCCTGAACGATATTGTCTACAGGAATATGCAGGTCGCGGAACTTCTTCAGGTTGTCCTCAATGTCCTTGCTGCTCTGATAGCGCTCACGGCTCTGCCAGAAACCGAGGGTCCACTTAGGATAAAGCGAAGCCTTGCCGGTAAGCGTACGGTAACCGGAAATCACCTCATCAAGATTCTGACCGGCGATGAAATAATAGTCCATATCCGGCGACATCTCACTCCAGATACTCAACTGGTTCTTCTCTGCCTCTGAACGAGGAGCTGCTACGCGAAGACCGCAGTAAGAAACATCACCATCTGGCTGCCATTCGATGCGGATAGGAATCTTTACGCCCTTCTTGATTGGAGTTTCAAACTTATAAGAGTTCGGATTCCAGGCTGTACGCCAGCGCTCAGGCACTACCAGTTTGCCATCGATATAAATCTTCATGTAGCCGGCATAATAGAGGATAAACTGATAGAAGCTGTTACTTGGAGCCTCCACATAACCCTCGTACACCACTTTGGAGCCATTCAGTGCGAAGCCCTTTGGCAGGTTCTGAATACCGCCCTTGTCGGTCTGGTTGCAGATTTCAGAAGTCTCAGGCATTGCATACTCAAAGTAAATGCTATCTTCGCCTCGAACAATCTTCTGGCCATTCTTATCCACATAAGTACCGGTCAGCTGACCTTCCTTTCCATCTTTATCATAGAGTTTGAAGGCACGGTTCAGCTGGAGATAATCTTCCGGATTACCCCAACGGCAATAAGAATAAGAATCCCAGAGGATGCCGTAGTTTTTATTCGAGATGACGAAAGGCACACTCACCTTGGTATTATACTGGAAGAGGTCTTCGTTCTTACCCTTCATGTTGAGTTCCTCACTCTGATGCTGACCGAGACCATAGAACGCCTCGTTATCAGGAGAGTTGAAGAGCGCACGCCATGACCATCCATGCTTCTGTGCTTCAGGAACCTTGGCAATGTCTACACCGATTTCACGGTCAGGCACAGTGAACGGCTTGAAAGTTTTTCCGCCCTGAGCAACCTCATTGAGAAGGACATTGTCTTTCAAGTCATAGAAAGTAATCTGACCCGTAGCCTCGTTCATGACAGCACGCATGGCTGCAGTGGTAATGATGAGATTGTCTCCCTGCTCTTCCACCTTATAATTTGCCTTGCTGTTTTGAGGCACTATTATCAGACTCTGTTTATTACGGAAACTCTGTTCGGCTGTAGCCTGAACACGGATAATCTTATCGCTCACCACCTGGAGGCGAATCTGACTAGGACCAAAATTCTGGTGTTGCTTCAACTGAACAGTGAGATAATTACCATTCTGGTTGAAACCAGCTGCCTGCATACCTGTGGCACTCATCAGCAGCACTGCTGAAATCAATAATGTTTTAGTTAGTCTCATTTTATATGTTTAAAGGAAAGTTTAAAAATCTGCGGCAAAGATACGAGAAATTTCCCGTATCTTTGTGCGCAAATGTTATCTGTATGTGTATAAAATGTTAACTAGAAGCGTAAACTACTCTGATTCTGACAGATTCTTACGATATTGAGACGGCGTAACGCCATACGCGTCTTGGAAGTATTTAGTGAAATAACGTGGATTATTGAATCCCACCTTATAGGCTATTTCACTGATGTTCAAGTCGCCCGAACGCAGCAGATGCTCTGCAAATTTGATACGCTTGGTTCTGAGATACTCAGAAGGTGTAATACCCGTCAGCGAAATCATGCGTTTATATAATTGTACGCGTGAAATGCAAAGATGAGTACTGAGCGATTCTACCGATGTTTCAGGATTGCTCATATGATCGCGGATATAAGCATTCACCTCATCTATAAATTTGCGGTCGGCATCTGTTATTACATATTCTGTGCTCACATTCTTGCGTTTCTTCAAGAGGTTCAGAATACAGAGATTCAACATATCAATATCGAATGGTTTGGCAATATACTCGTCAGCACCACACTTCAGACTTTCCTTGCGCTGCTCATCTCCCATACGGGCAGAGAGCATGATGAAAGGTATGGCTGTTGTTTCGTCATTGTCCTTACACATCCGGCAGAGTTCGTTACCATCCATCACAGGCATCATCACGTCGCTCAGGATGATGTCTGGACGACGGTCGATGATCTTGTTCCAGGCATCCTGACCATTGACAGCCTCAACAACCGTATAGTCTGTCAATACTTCGTTCATAAACTCACGGAAGTCCTCACTGTCGTCAACGAGGAGCACTACCGGCTTCTTGATCATCGATTCTCCAGGCTGATGCACATGTTTACTCATTCCGTAGAGAACGTTCTTACCTGCATCCGGATCATCATCAGCAGCCTGATGCACCGTGGTTATGATAGGTGCTGCACGCAGCGAACCGAGATGTGCCGTAGAATTGGAGGTAGTACTGGTCTCTATCGGAAGGTCTACCATAAAGATGGTTCCTCCGCTTGGATTATCTGTAACATCCACTTTTCCGCCATGCAGTTCGGCAAACTTCTTAACCAGGTTCAAGCCTATTCCGCTACCACCCTGAGGCTGCATTTCGGTGCCATTGACCTGATAGAAACGCTCAAACACATGTTCCTTCTCCTTATCGCTGATGCCCTTGCCCGTATCAGATACTGAGATGCGGAGCATATCCGAATCCTTGTCACCTACACGCTGACGGAGTGCGATGCTCAGAGAAACGGTGATAAATCCTCCATCTGGCGTAAACTTATAGGCATTGCTCAAGAGGTTATTCACGATTTTTCCTACCTTATCAGCATCAAACGACATCTGCAGACTAGGCACCGTAGACTCGAAGGCAAGCGTTACTTTGCTGTTTGCCAAAGTACGGAACGAAGTACAGATATTGTCAACGAAGCTCACAATGTCGATATGCGACAGGGTAAGTTTTTCCTTGTTCTGGTCTATCTTGCGGAAGTCGAGAATCTGGTTTACCAGATTGAGCAAACGGGTAGCATTGCGATGAATCATCTCCAGCTTCCTGCGTTTAGACTCTTCTCTTTCTTCCCGAATCATATTAACCAGCGGCGAGATAATCAGGGTGAGCGGAGTACGGAGTTCGTGGCTCACATTGGTGAAGAAGTTAAGTTTGAGTTCGTTCAACTCCTTGGTCTTCTTGATACTGTCTTCCTTGCTCTGGAGTTCGAATTTAACACGCTGCTTTTCGAGCATGCGTTTACGATAGAGATAGAAAGCTACACCTATTAATATAATATATACGATGAACGCCCATATAGAGAGATAGAAAGGCGGGTGAATATGAATCTTCAGCGTGCTCACCTCTTCGCTCACACTACCATCAGCATTCACCACCTTTGCCTCCAGGACATAACTGCCTGAAGAGAGATTGGTAAAGGTAGCCTCCGGACGTCCCTCCGCTGTCAGCATCCATTTGTCATCAAGTCCCTTCATGCGATAGAGGAAGCGGCAACGTGCCGGAATACTTACCTGGTCGGAAGCCAGCTGTATGGTAAACGCCTTATCCTTATAACTGAGATCCAGTTCAGGATTCGTATCGAGCGATTTTTCCAGAGGCACTCTTCCCTCAAACTCCTCACCTGCCTTCAGCGGATGATCGAAGAGCACGAAACCGCTGAACAAGACTTTTGCATGTTTCTGGGCAGGAAGGATCTTGGCAGGATTGATGATATTAATACCATCCTGACCGCCGATGGCGATGGCTCCATTTCTCATCAGACAGGCAGAACGCTGGTTAAACTGGCGGCTCTGCAAGCCATCAAGCGAATTGAAGCTGATCATCGTAATGTCCCATTTGCCCTGATTGTTCTTGGTCAGCGTAACACGGGTAACGATAAATTCAGAAACCAGCCAGATGTTATGCTGCTTATCTTCGAGCACCATACAGCCTACCGTGCCCTGCGTACCATTGAGGTCATTGATTGACTCCAACTGTCCTGAAGCCTCATCATACATGGTGACGCCCGCAGGCGAAGCCATCCACAAGATGCCTCGGCTATCCTTCATCATGTAATTCAGGGAAGGACTAGGGAAAGGCTGGCCGTCCTTGGTTGTATTCACATTAGTTACCTTTCGGGTTCCGAAATTAAAGATAGAATAGTTCTGCGAATGACCTATCAGAATTTCATCTTTATTCGGCAGGAAGAGCGAGTTGATAAAATCGCTGGTAATACCCGAATTCTGAATATTGTAGGTTGTAAACTTACCACTTTCAGGATTATAAATCTGGAAGCCTGAGCCTAAGGTTCCGATAATCAGGCGATGATACGGATCTTCGGCAAGACACCAGACGCTGTTATTGGCAAGTCCGCCTGGAGCTGCCTGAAAACTCTTCCATTTACCATTTTTATATTGGGCAAGTCCACCATTGAAGGTTCCGAAATACATCGTACCATCAGCCATGGTTACGCTGCTGACCACAATATCCGAAGCCAGACCGGTTTCAGCCTGTGAGAATCGCCAGCTCTGTCCGGTAAGCGGACTGTAGCATACAATACCGCTATCATTGGTTCCACACCAGAGATTTCCATTCAGATCCTGTGTGATTGTACACACATCACCAAGCGGAATAGTTGTGAATTTCTGAGCGGCAGGCGAATAATAAGCCACGCCGTTCTTGTAACTACCTACCCAGATAGCTCCCTCATCATCCACATAAACCTTCTGCAGGGAATTGTCAACGATACTTCCCTTTGCTTCGGAATGAACATACTGACGGCAGATTTTGCGTTTGAAATCAACGAAGAAGAGACCATTATGGTCGGAAGCCACCCAGAGATTGCCAGCCTTATCGCGGGCAATATCACGCATCAGAATACGGGTTGGGCAAGGAATAGCAATGCCCATGTTTGTAAGATAAGAACGGGCATCGGTCCATTTCCCGGTCTTTGACTGATACACATAATTAGCATTGCTTACTGAAACCCAGAAACCTCCTATACCATCATAGAAAGTATAGGCGCCATTATCACCGGCAGCTTTATGGTTAGCAAGGAAGGAATTGGACCAGAGAACCTTCTGTTTCTGTCCGTTGACACGGCAGATTGTACCATCACCATAGGTAATGAGCGCATCGCCGTCAACCTCGGTTATTTTACTGATATTTCCCTCTTTCAGACAGCCCGGCTGAGCCTTTTTGGTAAATTTAAAAAGATAAGTATTTTTTGTTTTGGCATTATGATAGTAGAGTCCCTGTCCGTAGACAGCTATCCACATGTTCTTATCCTTATCTATCAGGAGTTTATAAGGAGGTCCCTGCA
Source organism: Segatella copri (assembly GCA_021615735.1). GTDB lineage: Bacteria > Bacteroidota > Bacteroidia > Bacteroidales > Bacteroidaceae > Prevotella > Prevotella copri_Q. Next base: position 18,678 of record JAJWFY010000015.1, read on the forward strand.
CATGGATGTTTTTGAGCCATTCTTCCGGTTTGCGGTTAAACTGCTCTTCATCATATTTATAGATGCAGTAGCCCACAGAGGTATGCACCCAGATATTTCCATCATAGTCTTGCTGAAGTTCATCTACCGAATTGTTAGGCAGCGACTTATCATCAGTGTTGCTATAATAGAAAGTTTTCATACGGAAGCCGTCAAAGCGGCACAGCCCCGACTGGGTACCGAACCAGATGTAGCCTCTGGTGTCCTTGAGAATGGCACCCACCTGACTGTTCGTAAGTCCATCATGATTGGTGAGGCTGCTGAATTCTACGTTTTCATAGCCAGCCCATGCTCTACCCGGCTGCATGAGCAGCAAGAGCAGAAACAGCACGATGGCATGTTTCAAGTAGTTTTGTTTTTTAATCATCATAAGCATTAATTGGTTTAGTTCTATAAAAAGACTGCTTTCTGTAAATAGGAATTATTTCGCTTCGTTTTTTTCAGAACTTTCGCGTATTTTCAGAATCATCGGTACCACTTTTTTGTAGATTCTATCATCTCCATTGATACTTCTCATGAGTAGATCGCAGGCTGTGGTTCCCTGTTCGTGCGCCTTGTCCATGATAGCCGAGAGTTTCGGCGTAACGAAGGCAGCAGTATCACCATCGGTAAAACCGATGATAGCAACATCCTCTGGTATGCGGAGCCCTTTTTCCTTGATAGCATCGAAGGCGGCATAAGTGATAATATCGTTAAAGGCGAGGATGGCATCAGGTCTGTCCTCCTTTTCGAGGAGACGGAGGGTAGCGTTTCGTGCCACATCGAAATCGATTTTGTCGCAAACTACGAGGTCACGGTCGATAGGGATGCGGTTCTCTCTCAGAGCCTCCAGATAACCGTGTTTTCTGCGGCGCACCATATCGAGATGGTTTGGACCGCCGATGAAGGCGATGCGGTGCGAACCGGTATCTATCATATGCTGGGTAGCCTCTTGGGCTGCAACATCACCATTGCCTACTACCTGGGAGAACTTATCTTCTAAGCAACAACGGGCAAAGAACACCAGTGGAACTCCCATCTTATGCAACTGCTCGAAATGAGAATAGTCGACCGTATCCTGTGCCAGACAGGCGATGATGCCTTCCACATGCATATTCAGGAAGTTTTCAACAGCTCGCTTCTCGTGTTCTGTATTCTCATGACTATTGGCGCTGATCACCGAATAACCATTCCTTACGGCATAATCTTCTATACCATCCAGCACGGCAGCATAATAATGAGTCACCAGGTTTGGCACAATCACACCAATCACCCTAGGTGCTTCTTTTCTAAGGCTCTGTGCAAAGGGGTTTGGTCGATAATTGAGCTCCTTGGCAAGGCTTTTCACCTTTTGAGTCATCTCCTCACCCACTTCATGGCTGTTTCGCAGGGCTCTAGATACAGTTGCTATGCTGACGCCAAGTTGATCGGCGAGGTCTTTCAAAGATGTTCTTCGTTGTTTCATTTGTTAGTTTACGCTTATTATTGACATTCATTTTTGTATCCACAAATTCTGCATATTTGTCTTTTCAGACTGCAAAGTTAGTGAATTCTCTGCAAAGATAACAAAATCTTTCGAATGCGCAAACGTTTACGTTAATATTTTTTTGAAAAAGTTTATTTTATAAGGAAAAAACTCGTAATTTTGCAAACTGAAAAGTAATGAATAGTTGATAATAAGTTAGTTAGAAACAAGCGTGGGTTTGGAATGTCGGGAGACAATCCAAACTCTTTTTTTATGTCCCGATGCCAACAGATTACCTGATAAGATACAAAAAAAGATGAGGGCACATACTGAATACTGCCCCCATCTGATATGGTTATTTCTGCTTAAAAACAAATTTCTTCTGTCCGGGATAGTTAACGAATATCGCTACCAGCAGAGATACAATACTCTTCGGAATCATATAATGCAGCTGAATATGTTCGTGCGCATTCAGAAATTCGGTCAGGGCGATGGTGCCGCCCGAATTGAGCAACCAACTGATGCCCCAGATGATAAAATAGCGCCAGGCTACACTCTTTTTCTTGCTCTTGGAATCGCCGAACACATAACGGTAATTCAGAATGCAGTTGGTAATGCCGCCACTTATCACTCCCAGCGCATTGGCAAGTCCGTAATAAATGCCGATGATATCTGAGAGGAAGAATGCCAGTCCGAAGTCTATCACAGAGGCGCAGGAGGCAGTCAGTTCCGCCTTGCCGAAGGTTACGAGTTCTTCTTTAATCTTGCCCATAATCTCTTGGATTCCATTAGCAGTACGCCTACTATCGTAGTAAGAATACCCAACATAACATCGATGATATAATGATGACCGGAATAGACTGCCGTCCACCAGATGCCCAGACAGATGCAGGCGAAGAGCACCACCGTATACCAGCGTTTACGGCTCATCACAGCATAAATCGTGGTGAGGAACATATAGGCAGCATGCAGGCTAGGCACGGCAGCAAAGACATTGGCATTCTTGCCGTAGAGTCCATGGAACACGTGCAGTCCGGTCATTGCGTCCCATCTGCCCAGACCTGCCACATTGCCCGGTGTATTGAGCACAGCCTCGAAGCCATAGTTCATCGCATACCAGGGCGGAGCAGCCGGATAGATGTAATAGCCGATGAAGCCGATGACATTCACCAGCAGAAAAGCCCAGGAGAAACGTCTGAACCATTTAAGCTGTTTCGTAAGATACAGATAAAGGGCAAACGCGATAGGCACCGGAACCCAGCAGAGATAGAAGATGCCTGCCCAGAAATCGGCAAAACCGCAATGGTGAACCTTGAAGTATTCGCCCGGAATCATCAGCTGGCTATGGTCGGCTACAGCCTGCAGTTCTGCGCTGGATGAAGCTGCAATGCCGAAGAGCGACTTTTCTGCATGATAGAGATTCGCCACGTCAATATCGTTCACCATATAGTTAGGATAAAGGCGCATCGAATCGTAGATGATTCCAAAGAGGAACCAAGGCAGAAAATAGAAGGCAAAACGGCGTGTCTTCTTCAAGGCTGCGAGTACCGCCAGGAGGATAATCAGATAGATACTAAACACTTTTTTCTACTTTTTATTGATAGAACTTGAGTTTATTATTTATGAGCGTTCATCACAACATAACAATGCCAGATGCGCCAGAAAGCGGTGATGTTTGCCAGAACGGCAATCAGAATCATTCCGCCAGCCAGCCACAGGATATTGCCTGTAAAGCCGGTAATCATCGCAGTAACAGCGGTAACGACAACGCGCTCAGGACGCTGCATGAAACCCACCTTGCACTCAATATCCAGACCCTCGGCACGGGCGCGGACATAACTTACCATCACAGAACCGATCATCGCAGCAAAGGTGACTACGCCCATCCAGAACCAGGTCATATCGCCCTGCATACGTACGAAGATGAGGCAGATGCCAAAGAGACTTACCAGTTCGCTGTAACGGTCGAGTGTAGAATCCCAGAGTGCACCGAAGAGACTGCTCTTGCCGCTCACACGTGCCAATCGGCCATCCATCATATCGAAGAGACCGGCTGCCAGGATGATGAATCCACCCCATCCAACAGTAACCATGCAAGATGCATAATCAGCCTGCTCAGTTCCGAGCATCCATGCAGCATCGAGGAAGAAACCGGCTGCCACAATATTGCCCAGGAATCCTACGAAGGTAACAATGTTAGGAGTAATACCTACTGCTATCATCCCCTTGATAAGTGGATTGATGATGGCATAGATAACTTTTTGTAAGAAATCTCTATAATTCATATTTTTATCTATTTTTTATTGTCTGTTTAAGAAATGTCTGTTAAAAAAATGTCTGCTTAAGAAATGTCTGTTTAAGAATTTGTTTCTTTAAGAAATGCCAGACTAGATGATTCCAGCCGAAACCAGTATGATTTTGATGATGATTAAAGAAACGGCTGCATAGAAGCCGCCCAGCAGATCATCAGCCATCACATAGAAGGCGCCTTGCCTGTTATCCAGTTTCTTGATGCCCAGCGGTTTCACCATATCAAAGAAGCGGAAAAGAACAAGTGCCACCAATGCCCACCACCAGGCATCTTTCACTTCGCCCTGAGCGGTAAGCGGAGTCAGCAACGACAGGGGAATCCACACGCCAGCCATCTCGTCGATGACCACCCGGCTGGGATCCTCGCCCCAGTAAGGCTGCAACTGCGCTGTTGCCCAAGTGCCCAGAATAGTGGAAACAATGACGAGAAAAAAGGTGATGCTCTGCAGACTCTCGCCCGTAATACCGAGTCCGTAAGCCAGGGCTGCCCAGATGAGGGTTGCCAATACAGAGCCAGCCGTTCCCGGTCCCCAAGGCCAGAAGCCACTGCCGAAACCGGTGCCTATGATGACGGGCAGCAGTGGAGGCCGCTCGTCAGTAAGATTTCCCTTGTTATTCATTCTCTTAATGTTTAATAAGCCCGCAGAAGGGCGTTTCTTCTTTAAATTTCAGTGTGCAAAATTACGCTAAAAAATTAAATTAACCAAATAGTTTTCTGTTATTTTTCGGAATTTCATCATATATTGACAGATAAACAGGTGAAATAGAGCAATATGAAGGAGTTTTATACCACTCAGGCTCGCACGGCGAAGAGCAAGAACAGGCAGCAGAAGGAACTGCATGGAAGCCTTTTTCTGAAAATCTCATAAAAAACTGAAATAATGAATAGGTTTTTGCGTCTATTTACGAATAATGTTATAACTTTGCACCCTGAAAGCATTAAATCATGGGCAGAGAGCCCCTATATATAATAAGGTATAAAAAATGAAAGGTATTAAAAAGTTGTATTTTACAGTCATCCTTCTGATGATTTCTACACTTCAGATGATGGCTCAGCAGAAGATAACAGGCCGTGTCATCGATGACGACGGTTTTGCCGTACCGTATGCAAGCGTGCAATACAAAGGACATAAAATTGCGGTTTCCAGCAACGGAGAAGGTAAGTTTACCATTGATAAGAAGCCGGGACTCATGCTCACCGTAAGCGCACTGAGCTACAAGAGCACATCGGTGAAAGTTGACGAAAAGACCAACTTTCTGGAAATCAAACTGAAAGACGATACGCACAAACTTACCGAAGTGGTGGTGAAATCGAAAAAAGGCCGCTACAAACGTAAGGATAATCCTGCCGTAGAACTGATGCGGCGCGTGATTGCTGCCAAGAAAAAGAGCGATTTGAGCAACCACGACTATGTGCAATATGATAAGTATCAGAAGATTACACTCGCGCTCAACGACCTGAAGAAAGAGCAGTTGGAGAGCAAGTTTTTCCAGCGCCGCCAGTATCTCCTCGACCAGGTAGAAACCTCTCCATACAACGGAAAGCTCACCCTGCCTGTCAGCATCGACGAGACGGTTTCACAGCATATTTACCGCAAAGATCCGAAGACCGAAAAGGACATCATCAAGGGTCAGCAGAGCAATGGAATCGGACAGGTAATCCAGACCGGAGAGATTCTCAACACCGCCCTGAAAGAGGTGTTCACCGATGTGGACATCTACGATGATTACGTGCGTCTGCTGCAGTATCCCTTCCCATCTCCTATCGGCAGAACAGCCATCAGCTTCTACCATTATTACATCGAAGATACGGTGTATGTGGAAAGAGACCTGTGCTACCATCTGCAGTTTATCCCAGCCAACAGCCAGGATTTCGGATTCCGAGGCGAACTCTATGTGCTTGCCGACAGCAGCCTGCACGTGAAGAAATGTAACCTCTACATGCCTCACAACAGCGATGTAAACTGGGTTACTGACATGAAGATTGAACAGGAGTACACCAAGCTCGACAACGGCGAGTGGGTGCTCTCTAAAGACGATATGATAGCCGAACTGCACGTCAACAAGCTCCTTCAGGACCTGCTGGTGGTGCGAAACACGCGAATCACCGATTATGCCTTCGATGCCTTGCCGAAGCAGCTCTTCAAGGGCAAGGCGAAGATCAGGCACGATATGGATGCGATGAACCGCGATGAGGCTTACTGGAACAAATACCGGCAGGTGGGCCTCACGAAGAGCGAATCGTCGATGGACAGCTTTATCCACCGCATGGAGAACTCCAAGGGATTCAAATACATCATCTTCGGTGTGAGAGCCCTGATGGAGAACTATGTGGAAGTGGCTCATACCAAGGGCAAAAAGGTAACGGTGAAAGACAGTCTGGGTGTTGAAAGAGACAGCATCATCAACGACCGCCGCAGCCTCTTCGACCTGGGACCTATCAACACGTTCCTCTCCAACAACTACGTAGACGGTGTGCGCCTGCGTCTGGCGGGCAGAACGATGGCAGCCCTCAACCCTCACTTCTTCTGGGATGGTTACGGCGCCTACGGTCTGAAGAGCAACAAGTGGTATTACGGCCATGTGCTCACCTATTCGTTCAACAAGAAGAAGAACAGTCCGTTCGAGTTCCCTATGCGCAAGCTTACCTTCGAGCTGGGGCATGATATTACATCTCCATCCGATGATAACCTGCTGCACAACAAGGACAACTTCTTCATGACCCTCCGTGCCACTACGCAGGACCAGATGTATCAGTATCACCGACAGAAGGTAACCTTCACCTACGAAACCGACTGGGGATTCCGCTTCGACACCAGCCTCCGCTGGCAGAGCAACCGCACCGTTGGCAATCTCCACTACTACAGGGTGAGCGACGGCGAGGAAATACGCAAGATACGTACCACAGAGGCGAGTGTAGGCTTAGATTACAACCCGGGTGTCACCTATGTCAACACCAAGCAGCAGCGCCTGCCAATCAACCTCGACAGTCCTGAAATCTCGCTTCGCCACACCATGGGCTTAGACGGATTCATGGGCGGCCAGTATCAGAGCAACCTCACCACGCTGGGCATTTACAAGCGCCAGTGGCTGGGAAGTTTCGGTTATATGGATTTCAATATCGTGGGCAAGGCGCAGTGGAGCAAAGTGCCTTTCACCATGCTCATCCAGCCACCGGTCAACCTCTCTCTCTTCGAGCAGGAGGCAACCATCAGCATGATGAAGGACTGGGAGTTCCTGAGCGACCGCCAGCTGTTCTGGTCAGTAGCCTGGGATATGAACGGCAAGCTGCTCAACCGCATTCCGCTCATCAAGAAGCTGAAGTGGCGTGAATATGTAGCCATCAAGGGTGTTTGGGGCGATTTGACCAGCAAGAACGACCCGAGCAAGAACCTCAATGATGAGAAGCTCTTCAAATTCCCTACCAACTCCTATACCTTTGGCAAGACGCCATACTGGGAGTTTGTAGCCGGCGTACACAACATCTTCAAGTTCTTCGGAATCGATTATGTTCGCCGCCTCAACTATTATGACCATGCAAACATTTCAAAATGGGGCATCCGTATGGGCTTCCTCATGTCATTCTAATAAGAAAAAAGATGCCTTGATGCAGTATTTTACTGCATCAAGGCATCTGCGTACATATATAAACAACATATAAGAGAGTAAACACAATGAAGATTCTATTAGCAGACAAACAGGACATCACAAGAGCCGGATTGAGCTATGTGATCAGCAAGATAGAGGGTTTGGAAACCCGGACCATCGAAGACAAGGCAGACCTGATGCTTGCCTTAAAGGAGAATGAGGATACGGTCGTAATACTCGACTACACCCTTTTCGACATCAATGATGCTGCCGAGTTACTTATTTTAAACCAGCGTTTCCCATACACGCGCTGGCTACTGTTCAGTGAGGATCTGAGTGCCGATTTCGTTAAGATTCTCATCGCCAGCAGTACGCAGTTCAGCGTATTACTGAAGGAGTGTTCGCTAATGGAAATCAAGGAGGCGATACGTTTTTGTGTGGCAAGCAACCGTTTTGTCTGCCAGCGCATGATGGAGGTACTTCTGGCTCCGAAACAGGAGGAGCAGGAGAAAATCAACCTCACCAAGACCGAGACAGAGATTCTGAAGGACATTGCGCTGGGAATGACGACGAAAGAAATAGCCGAGAAGCGCTTTTCCAGCTTCCATACGGTCAATACCCACCGCAAGAACATCTTCCGCAAGTTGGGCGTAAACAACGTTCATGAGGCTACGAAATATGCGCTGAGAGCCGGTTTGGTTGATTCGGCAGAATATTATATTTAACTATTAACTTTTCATTGGGGGGTTAACAGGGTTAACAGTTAACAGCTGTTTTTTGCATGGTCCCCCTCGCGTACCTTATTATATAATAATATATATATACTTATTTTTATATAAGTGTGTGGATGGAAGTATGCATTTTTGGGGTGTTAACTGTTAACCTGTTAACCCCCATCTTAATTTTCTCTTTCCAGAGCGCATCTTTTTATCTTGATGAGTGCCTTATATTAAGACAGGTAAGTGCCTTATATTAAGACAGATAAGAGGCTTAAATGATGACCGGCGGGAGGCTTAAATGATGCCTCGCGAGGGGGTAATTATTGCGTCGCGACGGAAGAATTGGTGCGTCGCGACGGAAATAATTGTGCGTCGCGACGCAAAAAATAATGCATCGCGATGGAAAAAACAGCACTTTTACAGCCATTTTTCATCCTATCGCGATGCATTCTTAATTTTCTCAACTGGAAAGCTATGAGTTGCTAGCCGGAAAGCTATGAGTTGAGAACCACAAAACTATGAGTTAGTTTTGTTAACTTTTTAGCCCATTTTTTATCTTTTTACGCCAAAAACGGCTCGAAAAAGTTTTTTTTAAATCTTCTTCTTATAGCAGCGATGACGGCGATGCTGTTCGCTCTCCAGATACTGCCACTGGCTCTGAACACCGGTATTAGTCTCCATCTGAGGCATTGCCTCAGCCCATTTAAAGCCATAACGGCGATACTGCTCTATCAAATCGGCAAAAATAAGCGCGTTGGCTCCCTTCTTGCGATATTCCGGAAGAACACCAATCAAAAGCAAATCTACCGTATCCGTCTTGTGCCACTTCAGCACCTTCAGCACCTTCAGCCAACCCGTAGGGAAAAGCTTGCCGTTGCCTATCTCGCGGAGCGCATCGGTAAACGAAGGGAAGGAAACACCAAAGGCTACCAGTTTGTTGCCAGCGTTGCCATCCACCACACCCGTCACCAGGTTCAAGTCAGCCTTCTTGATATAAGTACTCACATATTCATCTATCTGCTTCTCCGTAAGCTGCTGGAAATCATAGAGATTCTTATAGGTTTCGTTCACGATTTCGAACACCTTCCTGCCCATTCCTCCCGTGGTAAGTTCCTTGCGGGTGAACTTATGAACATGCAGATTATAACGGCTCTCAATCATCTGGGCAGTCTTGGCAAACTTAGCCGGCGTCACTTCCGGAATCCTGATGCGGTACTCCAGCCAGTCGTTATCCTTCTCATAGAGCGGATAACTCTCCAGATGCGTCTTGTAATAAGGATAGTTGTAGTTAATATACATCGTAGACTTCCGGTCGAAGCCCTCGATGAGCAAGCCCTCACGGTCCATATCCGTAAATCCGAGCGGACCAACGCATTCGTTCATTCCCCTGCTCTTGCCCCATTCTTCTACCGTGCGCAACAGGGCACAGGAAACCGCAACATTATCTACGAAATCGAACCAACCGAAGCGAACCTGCTTCTTGTTCCACTGTTCGTTGGCACGATGGTTAATAATGGCAGCTATTCTACCTACGATACGAGCCTCGCTGTCAACCGCCAGAAAGTATTGCGCCTCGCAGAATTCGAAGGCAGGATTCTTCTTCGGGTCCAACGTATTCATCTCGTCGAAACGCAAAAAAGGAATGGCAAACTTATGGTCTCTGTAGAGATCATAATGAAACTGAATGAAGGTTTTCAACCCCTTTTTTGTCGTTACCGGTATGATTCTTATCTCATCATTCATTAGTTATCTTTTTATGTATATATATTCAAATTCTGCTGCAAAAATACGATATTTTTATGAAAAATGCAACTCTTTTCTTATATTTTTATAAAAGTTGGTTCATAATTGTCCAACTTCGTGGATATTTATGTACCTTTGCAGGTTGAAACGCCCCAAAAGAGCATCATAAAGTTATGAAGAAAGAGAAAAGAGACAACTATACGTTCCTCACTCATGCCCCTGTGCATCATGTGATTTTTACGATGGCCATACCAACGATTATCAGTATGCTGTCGACGAGCATGTACAACCTCGCCGACACCTATTTCGTGGGCAGCATCAACACGCAGAGTGTGGCAGCGGTAGGCGTTTCCTTTGCAGCAATGGCTGTAATTCAGGCGGTAGGTTTCTTCTTTGGCCACGGATCGGGCAATTATGTTTCGCGACAGTTGGGCGCCAAGCATACGGAACAGGCACAGAAGATGGCAACCACGGGCTTTGTGCTGAGTTTTCTTACCGGACTTCTCATCGCCATCCTGGGTCATCTTTTCCTCACACCGCTCTGTATTCTGATGGGTTCTACGCCCACCATTCTTCCTTACACCGAGCGTTATCTGGGCATTATCCTGTTGGGTGCTCCCTTTATGACCACCTCGCTTACGCTGAATAATCTGATGCGATTTCAGGGCAATACGATGTATGCGATGAAGGGCATCATGTCGGGTGTGCTGCTCAATCTGGTTCTAGCTCCACTGTTCATCCTCTACTTCCAGCTGGGCATTACCGGAGCCGCCGTAGCCACCCTCATCAGCCAGTGTTTCGGCTGCGCCATGCTGTTCTGGATGACGCATAAAGGCGAGAACATCCGCATCCGTCTCAGCAATTTCACCCCTACCCGCGCCTTTGCCAAGGAGATTATCTTCGGCGGAACCCCTTCACTGTCAAGACAGGGACTGGGAAGTATCGCTACGCTGATGCTCAATGTGGCGGCAGGTGCGTTTGGCGATGCAGCCATTGCGGGCATGAGCATCGTTACCCGCATCTCTTTCTTCACCTATGCGATGGTCATCGGTCTGGGACAGGGATTCCAGCCGCTCTGCGGATTCTGCTACGGCGCCAAGCTCTACGACCGCGTAAAGGAAGCCTTCTTTTTCTGCATCAGATGCGGCACGGTTTTCCTCAGCGTCTGTGCCCTTCTCGGCTTCATCTTCTCAACATCCATCATCAGCATCTTCCGCGATGATGCAGCGGTTGTAGCCGTTGGTTCGGTGGCTTTGCGATGGCAGGTGCTCAGTTTTCCGCTCGTAGCCACCATCGTGCTCACCAACATGCTGATGCAGACCATCCGTAAACCGGTGAGAGCCAACATCGTTGCGGCGGCACGAAGCGGACTTTTCTTCATTCCGCTCATCTTCATCCTCCCCTATTTCTTCGGACTGCTGGGCGTGGAGATGTGTCAGATGTGGGCAGATTGCTGCTCGTTTGCCGTAGCGGTTCCGATAGCCTGGAGCGCTTACAGGGATATGAGAAGAGAGCAGATGGAACTTGGGAAAAGCCAATAACAAGAAGATACAAGAAGATAAGAGAAAATACTTGAGATAAGAGAAATGGAGAAGACTTATTACATAGGATTGGACGTTGGCTCTACGACAGCCAAGATTGCCGTTATCGACACCGATAATCGGGTAATTTACTCAAAATACGAACGCCACAACGCTCGTGTCAACGAACTTGTGTCGCAATATTTCGATGAGATTTTAGCCCTCACGGGCGATGCAGAGGCAAGAATCTGCGTAACGGGAAGCGTAGGAATGGCTACTGCCGAACAGCTCCAGGCGGAGTTTGTACAGGAGGTGGTGGCTGCATCGGTCTATGCCCGTACGGCTCATCCTGAGGCGAAGGCGCTCATCGATATCGGTGGCGAGGACGCTAAGGTTATCTTCTTCAAGGAAAACGGAAATATGGAACTGCGCATGAACGGCAACTGCGCCGGCGGAACGGGTGCTTTCATCGACCAGATGAGTGTGCTGATGGGCGTTGAGAACCAGAAAATGAGCGAGTTGGCGATGAAGGCAGAGCACGTTTATCCAATGGCTGCCCGCTGCGGCGTATTCGCTAAGACCGACATCCAGAACCTGATGGCGCGCAATCTGCCCGAAGCAGATATTGCAGCCAGCATTTTCCATTCCATCGCCGTACAGACGGTGGTAACACTTTCTCACGGCATCAGTTTCGAAGCTCCTATCCTGCTCTGCGGCGGTCCGCTCACCTTTCTTCCGGCGCTCCGCAAGGCTTTCTGCGACTATCTCCATCTCTCTCCAAACGACTTCATCGTATCAGAAAACAGCAATCTCATTCCGGCTCTGGGCTGTGCTTACCGGGCTAAATCGGCAGATTCAACAGCCTCTGTTTCTGTTCTCAGAAGCCGGATGAAAAAAGAAATACTGACGGAATGGACCAGCAGTCTGCTGCCTCTCTTCAAAAACGAGAAAGAGCACGAGGAATGGCTCAAATCTAAGGCGAAATTCGCTACGGAAACAAAACCGCTGAATAAAGGAAAACAGCAGGTTGTGATTGGTATTGACTCGGGATCTACTACGACGAAGATTGTTGCGGTAAGGGTTAATATGGGGACGCCTACGGGAGATATTGTCTTTACCAATTACCGCCTGAATCTGGGAAATCCGATTAAGGCAGTAGCAGATGGACTGAACGCCCTGAAACAGGAAGCAGCATTGCGAGGCGCTGAACTGGAAATCGTAGGGTCCTGCTCTACAGGTTACGGCGAAGAACTCATCAAGGCGGCTTTCGGCCTCGACAGCGGCATTATCGAAACAATGGCGCACGAAAGAGCGGCGGCTTCACTCATGCCTGATGTCAGCTTTATCCTCGACATCGGCGGACAGGACATGAAGGCTATCTTCGTTGAGAAAGGGGCTGTGGTGCGCATGGAACTCAACGAGGCGTGCAGTTCGGGCTGCGGAACATTCATCCAGACCTTTGCCAACAATATGGGCTATTCTGTAGGCGATTTTGCCCAACTCGCCTGCCAGTCGAAGGCTCCCTGCGACCTGGGAACCCGCTGCACCGTCTTCATGAACTCGAAGGTGAAGCAGGTGCTCAGAGAGGGCGCATCTGTTGCTGATATTTCTGCCGGAATCTCTTACTCGGTCATCAAGAACTGTCTTTATAAGGTATTGAAACTCCATGGTAATGAGAACCTTGGAGGCAAAATCGTTGTACAGGGAGGTACGATGAGAAACGATGCGGTGGTAAGGGCCTTTGAGTTGCTCACCCATACAGAAGTGGCACGAAGCAACATGCCTGAACTGATGGGCGCCTACGGCTGCGCCCTTCATGCGGCGGCTGATTACAATCATCGCACTTCTTCAGAAGATACGCACCCTGCCTCATCTAGAACCATTGATGATCTCCAGAATCTGGCTCATTATGAAACCAAACAGCTGCAATGCAAAGGCTGCGAAAACCATTGTTATGTTTCCCGCTACACCTTTGCCGGCGGCAACCGATTCTACTCCGGAAACAAGTGTGAACGTGTGTTCAACAACAAGGGCGCAAATGGGACAAAAGGCAAAAATATTTACGAATACAAATATAGCTTACTCTTTGATAGAGAAGTAGTTAACCCACTTGACGCTGTAAAACACAGCGTCAAAGTAGGCATTCCTCGTATCCTCAACATGTACGAGGAATATCCGTTCTGGAATGCGCTGCTCCGGGCAGCCGGATTGGGCGTGATTCTCTCTTCCGATTCCACTTTCAGCCAATATGAAGGAGCCTTGAATACGGTGATGAGCGACAACATCTGTTTCCCGGCTAAACTGGCTCACAGTCATCTGAAGGAACTCAACGAGAACCCGAAGGTTGACCGCATCCTCATGCCATACGTGGTTTATGAGCATAATGACGACCCGAAGAATACGCTGAACAGCTTCAACTGTCCGGTTGTTTCGGGCTACAGCGATGTCATCAAGTCGGTCATCGACCTGAAGAAACCAATCGATACGCCTGTCATCAACTTTGCCCAACCTAAGGCGCTGGAAAAGCAGATTACCGATTATCTCAAGCAACTGGGAGTAAGCAAGAAGACTGCCCGCAAAGCGCTGAGAGAGGCCCTCTATGCTCAGGCAGAATATGCAGCTGAGATTAAGAAACAGGGCTGGGAGATTCTGAAGCCGAAGAAGGGACTTACGATTCTGCTGGCTGGCCGTCCTTATCATACTGACCCGCTGATTCAGCACAAGCTGAGCGAGATGATTGCCAACCTGGGAGTCAACGTCATCAGCGAAGACATCGCCAGAGGCTCATCAGACAATAACGAAGCATACAACTGTCAGCCAGAGACTTATCTCGTGAAGCAATGGGCGTATATGAACCGCATTCTGAAGGCTGCGCAATGGGCAGCCGAACAGGGCGATGAGGTTCATTTCGTCCAGATGACCAGTTTCGGCTGCGGTCCTGACAGTTTTATCCAGGACGAGATTCGCGACATCATGAAGCGCCACAACAAGCCGTTCACGCTGCTGAAGATAGATGACGTGAGCAATATCGGCTCCCTGAAACTCCGTGTCCGCTCGCTGATAGAAAGCCTGAAGGGAGTAAAGGAAGTGAAGAGTGAAGAACGAAGAGTGAAGAAACAACGTTCGGCGGCCGAAGGGAAAGCCAATTCAACAGCAGAAGAAATTCAACATTCAACACTCAACATTCAACATTTACAACAGACCAAGGTGTTCACCAAGCAGGACGTTCATCGCAAGATTCTCGCTCCTTTCATGACCGAATACCTCACCCCTATCATTCCACCTATCCTGAAACTGATAGGTTATGATGTAGAGGTGCTTCCGATGAGTGATGAAGTAAGCGCCGAACTCGGTCTGAAGTTTGCCAACAACGAAGTCTGCTATCCGGCAACCCTTATCGTCGGCGACATCATTAAAGCCTTGAAATCAGGCAGATACGACCTGAAGAATACGGCGGTTGTGATGAGTCAGACGGGCGGCCAGTGTCGCGCAACCAACTACGCCGGTCTCATCAAGCGAGCGATGATTTCCAATGGTTTCCAGGACATTCCGCTGCTCACGCTCGGTGTAACAGCCTCAACAGGCGAAGCATCAGGCTCAACAGACGACAAGCAAGACTATAACGAGCAGGACGGCTTCAATGTGCCTTGGCTGAAATACAGTCAGATTATCGTTACCGCCATTTTCTACGGCGATGCAATCAACGAGATGTACAACGCCTGCATCGTAAGAGAGCGTAAACCGGGCATTGCCAGAGAGTTGCGCGATAAATACATGCAGCTGATAGACGAGCCAATCGCCCAGAATTCAGCCAAAGGACTCATCCGACTCCTGGAACAGGCAGCCGAAGAATTCGACCAGATGACCCTCGACAGAACATTGCCGAAGGTAGGAATCGTAGGCGAAATCTTCCTGAAGTTCAATCCTTTCGCCCACCAGTTCCTGGAGCAGAACATCATTTCGCGTGGCATTGAGGTGGTTCCGCCTCTGCTTGCCCCTTTCTTCCTGCAGGAATTTGTGAATGTAGAGATACAGAAACACATGCGGCTGAGTTGCACCAAAGTGCCCGATTTCATCATCAAGGGCGCTTATCAGGCGCTGATAGGCAGAAGATTGCGCCAGGTAAACAAGGCAGCCGGCAAGTTCCGCTACTTCCGTCCGTTCACCAATATCTATGATGATGCGAAGGACGTACAGGGACTGGTTTCGCTCGCAGCCCAGTTTGGCGAAGGCTGGCTTCTGCCTGCCGACATCGTAGGTTACATCCGTGACGGCGTGAACAACATCATCTCGCTTCAGCCTTTCGGTTGCATCGCTAACCACGTGATTTCCAAGGGCATCGAGAAACGTCTTCACGACCGGTTCCCAATGCTCAACCTCGTATCGCTCGACTTCGATTCCGGTGTTTCAGAGGTAAATGTCACCAACCGACTGCTCCTCTTCCTGGACAGTATCGCAAAATAAGACAAGCCAGACCCATGTACGGTAAAACACCGTACATGGGTCTCTCCGTCTTTCATCCCTCAAAGAATCACTAAAAAAAATACAAAAAACCGTGGCTATTTCTTTGTCATTCAAGAAAATAATCGTATCTTTGCACTCAAATTTTATTGAGACATTAAGAAAATGAGTAAAGATACATTAACTCATCAGCTGACAGAGACCATCGAGGAGCTTTCGAGCGCCGAATCTTTGAAGGGTCTCTTCCATCAGCATCGAGACGGGAATCCACTTCCTTCGGGCAAGGTGCTCGAAGAAATCATCAGTTTGTCCCGTTCTATCCTCTTTCCGGGATATTTCGGCAATTCTTCGGTAAATATCTCAACCATCAAATATCATATTGGAGTAAGAGTAGAGAAGCTCTATGAGATGCTGTCAGAGCAGATCCTCGCCGGTCTCTGCTTCGCCAACGACTGCGAAACTGAAACCCAGGCAGAACTGCAGCACCAACGTGCCAAGGCAGGCGTGATTGCAGCCAAGGCAATCATGGAGTTCCCAAGACTGCGCAAGATTCTGGCTACCGATGTAGAGGCTGCCTACGAGGGCGACCCGGCTGCCATGAGCCACGGAGAAATCATCTCCTGCTACCCGGTCATCAAGGCGATTACCAACTACCGCATCGCCCATGTACTGCACGAACTGGGAGTGCCGCTCATTCCGAGAATGATGACTGAACTGGCGCATTCGGAAACCGGTATTGATATTAACCCGGAGGCTACCATCGGCAAGCACTTCACCATCGACCACGGTACGGGTGTGGTGATTGGAGCCACCTGCATCATCGGCGACAATGTGAAGCTCTACCAGGGTGTTACCCTCGGAGCCAAGAGTTTCCCACTCGATAAGGACGGCAACCCTATCAAGGGAATCCCTCGCCACCCTATCCTCGAAGATGATGTCATCGTCTACGCCAATGCCACCATCCTCGGCCGCATCACCATCGGAGAAGGCTGCGTTGTGGGAGCCAACGTATGGGTTACCAAGGATATGAAACCGAAAACAAAGAAATATAAAAAAGAAAAACAAAGTTTATTAGATATAGAATTCAATAATGGAACAGGAATTTGAACTCATTGCCAAGACCTTCATGGGCCTCGAGCCTGTCTTGGCTGAAGAGCTCACCCAGTTGGGTGCCAATAATGTACAGATCGGTCGCCGCATGGTGTCTTTCACAGGCGACAAGGAAATGATGTATCGTGCTAACTTCCAGTTGCACACAGCCATCCGTATCTTAAAGCCTATCAAGCACTTCAAGGCTAGAAGCGCTGAAGAGGTGTATGATCAGATTCAGAAGATCAAGTGGGATGACATCTTAGACGTGAAGAAGACTTTCTCTGTTGACTCAGTAGTCTACTCAGAGGAGTTCCGCAACTCACGCTTCGTAACCTACAAGGTAAAGGATGCGATTGTTGACTGGTTCCGCGAGAAGCAGGGTACACGTCCAAATATCAGCGTATCTAACCCGGATATCCGCCTCAACATCCACATTGCAGAAGACAATGCCACCTTGAGTCTCGATTCGAGTGGTGAGAGTCTGCACCGCCGTGGCTACCGCCAGGAGCAGGTAGAGGCTCCGCTGAACGAGGTTCTCGCTGCAGGTATGATTCTGATGACCGGCTGGAAGGGCGAATGCGATTTCATCGACCCGATGTGTGGTTCAGGTACTATCGCCATCGAAGCTGCCCTCATCGCCCGCAACATCTCTCCAGGTGTATTCCGCAAGGAGTTTGCCTTCGAGAAGTGGAACGATTTCGACCAGGATCTCTTTGATACGATTTATAACGACGATTCTCAGGAACGCGTTTTCGAGCACCATATCTATGGTTACGATGTTGACATGAAGGCTGTAAACACAGCTAATCTCAACGTTCGTGCTGCCGGTCTTACCAAGGACATCACCATCTCACAGGCTGATTTCAAGGACTTCACCCAGCCAGCCGAGAAGAGCATCATCGTGATGAACCCTCCATACGGCGAGCGCATTTCTACTCCTAACCTCCTGAACACCTACAAGATGATAGGTGAGCGTTTCAAGAAGGCTTTTGCCGGCAACGAGGCTTGGGTATTGAGCTACCGTGAGGAGTGCTTCGAACAGATTGGTCTGAAACCATCTATCAAGATTCCTGTATTCAACGGAAGCTTGGAGTGCGAATTCCGCAAGTACGTGATGTTCGACGGCAAGATGAAGGACTTCCGTTCTGAAGGCGGTATTGTGAAGACTGAGCGCGAGAAGAGCGAGATGGCTCAGAAGCACCGTTTCAAGAAGGAGCGTGAATTCAAGAAACGTGTAAGCGAGGAGACTGAAAACGAGGAGGACGATATCCGTTCTTTCAAGTTCCATACTCATCGTCTGGAAGACTTCGAGAAGAAGCGTGCTGAGTTCCATAAGGGTGGCCGTTCACGTATCGGTGGCGGTCGACGCAATGATGACGACGATGACAAGCGTGGCAGCCGTAGCTTCAAGGGCGACCGCAAGGGTGGCAGAGACTTCGGTGGCAAGCGCGACGGAAAGCGTTTCGAAAAAGGCGACAAGCGTGGTGGCTTCAAGGGCGACAAGCGTGGTGGCCGTGATTTCGGAGGCAAGCGCGGAGGCAAGAAGAACTTCAGCGTTGACTTTGACGACGAGGATTAAAGTAAAGAACTGAACTTTCGCATATCAGGAAGTTAAAGGAGTTAAGGAAGTTAAGGAGTTAAGACGTATGTTTTGCTGCTTAAAAACTATGCCAAAAAGACTATTGTCTTAACTCCTCAGCGACCGTAGGGAGCGATAACTCCTTTAACTCCTTTAACTTCTGAACTTGCGAAACTTGAATAAAGAATATAATGAATCTGAAGAATTCAATTTATAAATTATCTTTTGCTGCTATGATCATGATGGCTATGAATGCAACCGACTTACAGGCTCAGGGCGTGGTTCCTGCCCAGAAAGGCGAGAAAACCTTTACGCTGGAAGACCTGAACTTCGGCGGCAACAACTATCGTAACATGGTGGCTAAGAACCGCTGGTGCACCTGGTGGGGCAACGAGCTCGTTCGCCAGGATGTGGATGCCTGCTATCTCGTCAACAAGACGACAGGCAAGGAGACCAAACTCTTCAGCATCAACGACATCAACCAGTGGATTGCTCCTACCAAGGACATCAAGGTAAGAGCTCTCTACAATGCGCTCTTCCCTTTTGCAGGCAAGAGCATCGTGATGGTAAGCAACGGCAGCAAGACTTATACCGTCGACTTCAAGAAGCATAAGCTGGTGAGCGAGATGGAGTTTGCTGACGGCGAGAACCTCCTGGAGGCTAATGCCCAGCAGAACGCCTTCGCCTATCTGAAGGGCAGCAACCTCTATGTGCGCACCTTCGATGTAACCGGCAACGCCCTGACAAGAGAGAAGAAATCGCACGATTTCCAGATTTCAAACGACGGAAGCCGCGAAATCGTTTATGGACAGAGTGTTCACCGCGATGAGTTCGGTATCAGCAAGGGAACCTTCTGGAGTCCGAACGGCGAACTGCTCGCCTTCTACCGCATGGACCAGAGTATGGTAACCGACTATCCGCAGGTCGACATCCCGGAAATCGGTTTCAATCATCCTGAAACACAGAGCTGCATTGCTACTCCTGCACCAGATAAGTATCCGATGGCAGGCGAGACTTCACACAAGGTAACCGTAGGCGTGTTCGACTGCATGACCGGCAAGACCGTCTATCTGAAGGCTGGCGATCCAACCGACCGCTACTTCACCAACATCGCATGGAGTCCGGACAGCAAGACCATCTACATGTTCGAACTGAACCGCGACCAGAACGACTGCCGTCTGACTGCCTACAGCGCAGAAACCGGCGAAAAGACAGGCGAACTCTATCGCGAGACCGATGAGAAATATGTAGAACCTTGCCACCCAATCCAGTTCCTGCCTTGGGACAGCAACAGCTTTATCATGCAGAGCCGCAAGGATGGCTACAACCACCTCTATCTCTGCACCCTGGGCAAGCACGGAAGCCGCATGGCAAGCAACACAGAATCACTCGAAATCAAGCAGTTGACTTCCGGTAAATGGGAAGTGATGGAAGTACTCGGCTTCAACAGCAAGCGCAAGAGCATCATCATCGCATCCAACGAGAAATCGCCTATCCAGAGAAACATCTTTGCCGTAGATACAAAAACAGGCAAGCGTACGCTGGTAGATGATTGCGGCAAGGGATGGCACAGCGCCACTTTGAGCGAGAACGGACAGTATGTCTTCGACAACTACTCCACTCCTACCGTGCCTCGCAAGATTGCCCTCGTGAACACCGAGAACGGCAAACGCACCGCTTACTTCACAGCCGAGAACCCTTGGAAGGGCTACAATGTGCCAGAGTACAGCTGCGGTTCCATCAAGGCTGCCGATGGCGAAACAGACCTCTACTGGAGAATGGTGAAGCCGGTAAACTTCGACCCTAACAAGAAGTATCCTACCATTATATATGTATATGGTGGTCCTCATGCCCACAACGTAGATGCGCGCTGGAACTACTCTAGCCGTGGCTGGGAAACCTACATGGCAGAAAAGGGCTATCTGCTCTTCATCCTCGACAACCGTGGAAGCGAGAACCGTGGCAAGGCTTTCGAGCAGGCTACCTTCCGCCAGCTCGGACAGATTGAGATGCAAGACCAGATGAAGGGTGTGGAATATCTGAAGACGCTTCCTTACGTAGATGCTGACAAGATTGGCGTTCACGGCTGGAGCTTCGGCGGATTCATGACCATCTCGCTGATGACCAACCACCCTGATGTGTTCAAGGTAGGCGTAGCAGGCGGTCCGGTAATCGACTGGCACTGGTACGAGGTGATGTATGGCGAGCGCTATATGGACACCCCACAGACCAACCCAGAGGGTTACAAAAAGACCTCTCTGCTCTATCAGGCAAAGAACCTGAAGGGCAAGCTGCAGATTATCCAGGGCTTGAACGATGTGACTGTAGTGCCACAGCACTGCCTCACCTTCCTCAAGGCTTGTATCGCAGCAGGCACCCAGCCAGACTTCTTCGTCTATCCTGGCGAGCCTCACAACATGAGAGGTCATCAGAGCACTCATCTGCATGAGCGCATCAGCAACTATTTCTTCGATTATCTCAAGTAAATATCTAGGAGTAAACATCCACCCGAAAAGGGGAGTTTACTCCTACATCAATAACAAACAATAACTTACAGCAAATGAAAATTTTATTGTTAGGAGGCGGTGGCCGCGAGCACGCCTTAGCATGGAAAATCGCTCAGAGCGAGAAGTGTGAGAAACTCTTCATCGCTCCTGGTAATGCCGGTACTCAGAATGTCGGCGAGAACGTAGATATCAAGGCAGACGACTTTGAGGCACTCAAGAACTTCACAGTTGAGAATGGCGTTGATATGGTGGTAGTTGGTCCGGAAGACCCATTGGTAAAGGGTGTTTACGACGACTTCAAGAACGATCCTCGCACCCAGAACATCCCTGTCATCGGTCCATCAAAGGCTGGCGCCGTACTGGAAGGCAGCAAGGACTTCGCCAAGAAGTTCATGAAGCGCCACAACATCCCTACTGCCCAGTATGAGACTTTCGACGGCGAGCACGTAGAGGAAGGCTTGAAATTCCTGGAGACACTGAAGGCTCCTTATGTACTGAAGGCAGATGGTTTGTGCGCCGGTAAGGGCGTTCTCATCCTCCCTACCCTGGAAGAGGCTAAGAAGGAGTTCAAGGAGATGCTCGGCGGTATGTTCGGCAACGCTTCAGCACGCGTAGTCATCGAGGAATTCCTCAGCGGCATTGAGTGCTCTGTATTCGTATTGACTGATGGCAAGAACTACAAGATTCTGCCTGAGGCTAAGGATTACAAGCGTATCGGCGAGCACGATACCGGTCTGAACACCGGCGGTATGGGTAGTGTTACCCCTGTACCATTCGCTACCAAGGAGTGGATGCAGAAGGTTGACGAGCGCATCATCCGTCCTACTGTAGAAGGACTTGCTGAGGAGAACATCGACTACAAGGGCTTCATCTTCTTCGGATTGATTAATGTTGAAGGCGAGCCAATGGTCATCGAGTACAACTGCCGTATGGGTGACCCAGAGACTGAGAGCGTGATGCTCCGTCTGAAGAGCGACATCGTTGACCTCTTCGAGGGTGTAGCAGCAGGCGATTTGGACAAGCGCAGCATCGAGTTTGATGAGCGTGCAGCAGTCTGCGTAATGCTCGTAAGCGGCGGTTATCCAGAGGCTTACAAGAAGGGTTATCCTATCCAGGGTATCGACGACGTGGAAGGCTCAGTAGTATTCCACTCCGGTACAGCCATGAAGGATGGTCAGGTAGTAACCAACGGTGGTCGTGTGATCTGCGTAAGCAGCTACGGCAAGGACAAGGAAGAAGCCTTGAAGAAGAGCTTTGCCGAGGCACAGAAGATCCAGTTCACCGACAAGTACTTCCGTTCTGATATCGGACAGGACCTTTAGTTTTTTAATGTAGAATGTTGAATGTTGAATGTTGAATTGCCTAACGGACTCAAGGGCGCTAGCCTAATTCAACATTCAACACTTAACATTCAACATTCAACATTCAACATTGAATTAGATGTTAAGAAAGAAAACTTTTCAAAATAAAGTAGCGGCTAGCCGCTACTCTTTACCTATTACTGCAACCCTTGCCACGCTGGTTTGGGTTGCAGTAGGTTTATTGGTATCCAATATCTGGGTAGAATTTGCTTTCACAGCCATGTCTACCCTGCTGATGGTGGAACTGAACAACCGTAATGCCCTGATGCGTACCTACAGCCGAATGGTATCCTGCAGTTTCCTGGCATTACTGACGATGGCAGGACTCCCCCAACTCTCTTTAAAAAGCAGTATTGTGACGATGTGTTTCATCGCCTTTTATCTCATTATCTGGAATTGCTATCAGGATAAACGCTCTACAGGCTGGACTTTCTACGCCTTTGCCTGCATCGGTCTGGCATCGATGGTTTTCGTGCAGATAGGCTATTTCATGCCTATCCTGTGGATCATGATGATGGTGTTTACCCTCTCGTTTAGCGTAAAGACATTCTTTGCATCCCTGGTAGGTCTCATCGTGCCCTATTGGTTTGCAGCCGGTTATTTCTTCTATACCGACAACATACAGGGGCTGGCTGACCACTTCTGCGAATTCATCAACTACAGCGAACTCTTTGATTATTCGCAGGTTACCGACCATCAGGTACTGAACCTGAGTTTCGTTACCCTGCTCACCATCATCGGTTCCATCCACTTCATACGCACCAGCTACGGCGATAAGATACGAACCCGCATGATCTACGAAACGTTTATCATGATCTCGGTTGCCAGCATCATCTTCATCGTCCTCCAGCCTCGACATATACAGGAACTGGGCGGCATCCTGATTGTGAATACAGCACCGCTTATCGCCCATTTCATCACATTCACTAGAGGTAAGTTTACCAACATCTCCTTCATCCTGCTGCTCATCATGCTGGTACTTATCATGGCTTACAACATACTCGTACCAGAGAGCATATTACTATGAGTTGGATTATCAGTTTCTTAATCGACTGGGGCTATTGGGGCATGCTTGCTGCAGCTTTTCTGGCAGGTTCTTTCTTCCCATTCAGCAGCGAGGCAGTAATGGCAGGCTTGCAGGCAGCTGGACTAGAGCCTCTCCCCCTCGTTATCTACGGTAGCATCGGCAATGTGCTTGGTTCCATGTTCAACTACGGTGTGGGCAGAATGGGTAAGATGGAATGGATAGAGAAATACCTGCATGTGAAGAAAAAAAGTCTGGATAAGGCTGAACGTTTCATGGCAGGCAGAGGCGCCTGGATGGGATTCTTCGCCTTTCTCCCACTATTGGGAAGTGCCATCACCATCGTTTTAGGCTTGACAAGAGCCAATATTCCGATTTCGATACTCAGTATCACCATCGGAAAAGTACTAAGATATGTTTTATTGGTCTATGGACTGAGTTTTATCGTTTAATTATGAAGAGATTTTTATACCTTATTATAATATGCGCCCTAATGGTTGGCTGCAAAAGCAACCAGCAAAAGGCTGGCATGGCTGAAAGTAATGCCAAGCCTACTGTTACCGTTACCATCCCTCCCTACCAATATTTCGTAGATAAGATTGCCGGAGACAAGGTAGATGTCAACGTAATGGTATCGAATGGTAACAATCCAGAGACTTACGAGCCATACGCCCAGCAGATGATGGAACTTTCGAAGAGTGCCCTCTATCTGAAAGTGGGAAGCATCGGTTTCGAACAGACCTGGATGAAGAAGCTGCAGGACAACGCTCCGGATATGAAAGTGATAGATACTTCCGTGGGCATCAAGCCTGCCAAGACTCCGGGTGGCAACATCGACCCACACGTATGGATGAGTTGCAAAAACGCCCGCATCATCTCCAGCAACATCTTCAAGGCACTCTGCAATCTGGAGCCGGAGAACAAGGCGTTCTTCGAGAAGAACTATCTGTCGCTGCTGAAGATCATCGACAAGCGAGACAGCATCATCAGAAAGAGTTTCAAGGATCATCCGGAGATGGTTCGCAAGTTTGTGATCTATCACCCTATCCTCACCTACTTCGCCCGCGATTACCAGCTGGAGCAGCTTGCCATAGAGGAAGAAGGCAGGGAGCCTAGTGCCTCCCAGCTGAAGAGCCTCATAGAGAGAGCCAGAAAAGAAAAGATCAAGTTCTGCCTGATACAGGCAGAATTTGCCAACCGCAACACCAATACATTCATCAACGAGAGCCACACCAAGCCAATGAATATCAACCCATTGCAAGGCGACTGGAACTGGGCGATGCAGGAAGCTGCAGCAGCGGTACAGGGCAAGAAAATCGTTGTTGGGAAGTAAAAACTACAATAATATGACTCCAATCATAAAAATCGAGCATCTTTCTGCAGGCTATGAAGGCAAGGAGGTGCTCCACGACATCAACCTCACCGTCTGTAAAGACGATTATCTTGGCATCATCGGTCCCAACGGTGGTGGCAAGACAACTCTCATGCGCCTCATTCTGGGACTGATGAAAACCACAGACGGCAGCATCCGCTTTTATAAAGACGGAGAGGAAGTTAGGGAAATCAGCATGGGATATCTGCCCCAATACAACCATCTCGACAAACAGTTCCCTATCTCCGTTTATGAAGTGGTACTCTCAGGACTCAGCAAGACCAAAAGTCTCTTTTCGAGATACACCCAGGCACAGCACCAGCAGGTTCTCGACTGTCTGGAACAGATGCAGCTCACGGAGTTGAAAGACCGCCATATCGCAGCCTTGAGCGGCGGACAGCTGCAGCGAGTACTCCTCGCCCGCGCCATTGTTTCCAAACCCGATGTAGTGATACTGGATGAGCCCAACACCTACATCGACCGCCGTTTCCAGAAGCAGATGTACGAGATGCTGGAACAGATCAACCGGGAATGCGCCATCATCATCGTAAGCCATGATGTAGCCGAAGTACTCAATAACGTAAAGCACATTGCCTGCGTGAACCACCATCTGCATTATCACGACACGACAGACATGCCAAGGGAAAAACTAGAAGAACATTTCCTTAATGTATAAACAGAGGACTACTCGGTGAAGCCCTTCCTCATCGTCCCTATCATCAGAGCGATGTTTGTTGACCTCATCAATACGGGCATCATTACCCCTTCCTCAACTGGATAGGATAAAACACGGCAAACCATCAGGGTGGCGGTGTAATCCTATCAGATATGCCTACAAGACTTCATCTTGATAAATTTCTGAGGCGACATACCAAACTTTTTGGTAAAAGCACGATAAAGGGAAGAACTAGACATGAATGAGTATTCTTGCAAGAATTTGCCCACTGTGGAATAATTTCCTGTCATCAATTGCTCCGCCACGAAGTCTATTCGTAGGTTGGTAATGTAATCACTAAAAGACATCCCTGCATACTTCGTGAAAAGACCAGCAAACTTGTTGGCAGGTATCTGAAAACGTTCCATTAAGTCTGTACGAGAAAGAGACAACTGCTTAAATACCTCCTCACCAACGATATAGTCATGTATTTGACGAAACAAAGTCGCATCTTCAGAAATTGTAGCAACACCCTTGTTGCCCTCACCTACACCATTAGAACTTACCTCGCTTTCTTCCTTGGCTTTTAGTTCTTCCTTGTATCTTAATGCCTCCTCGATATTTAGCATCAAGGAAAGATTCTTCCGCTTGATGACACGATAGTTATTAAATAAAATGGCACCAACAACAAGCACAACAAGCAAGATACTTAGAACTGCATACATCACAATACGACTCCACAATAGTTGTTCTTCTTTCTCCGTCATATCATAGACTTGCGACAACTCTTGTGCAGTACTTTGTTGCTCCCGCACCTTTATGCTATCACGAATGACAGCCAAACGAGCAAAATAAGAGGCTGATTTTCTATAGTCACCTAAATCACCACTTACTTTTCCTGCAAACTTCAAGGTCGATGCCATGTAGAAATTTACAGTATCTTTTCGTTCTATCAAAAAGCGTTCTCGCTCACGACACATGCGCAACACTTCCGCTTGTTTGCCCTTATCCAACAAATAAGGAATAATCAGATAGTCGATACTTCCATATTTTTTGCCAGTCTTCAAGAACTCATGGTAAGCCGCATCAGCCTCTTTCTCATGACCGCCCATTTTGGAATAAACCACAGCCGCATGAGCAGCCCATTTACGGTGTTCCCTATCATAAAGGTCTTCCATTTCCGCCTCATCGCCATTTTCTTTGTCAAGCACAATCTTCAATTCACCCAAGACCTTCAAAGCATCAGCAAATCTCAGGTCACGCTCATAAAAGATAAGCAAGTCATTGTAATTGGCTCTCAAATTGTCGTATTTTCGAGCATACTTAGAATACTTCATCATCTTGACTGCCTGCTGCATTTTCTGATACCCTTGCACTTTGTTTCCTTGGTAATAGAGACTCTTACCGAGATAGAACAATGCCACGGATTCCATCGCTTGATTATGAACAGCATTTGCCTTTGCAAGCAATAACTTGACATACGTCACTTTCTTCACCTCATCATGCATCTCGTCATAGCAAGATATGACACGATGAAGCAACTTCATCTGCAACTCTGCATTTTTCTTAACCTCGGAAGCACGTAAGGCATTCAAATATTGGCGCAATCCCAAGATACTACGCCCTGTGTTATAATAAAGGTCGCCCTCCACCATGTCCAGGTCGTACTTGGGTTGCTTGCCACGCTTGCGCAGCTCCGCCATAATTTGCTCTGCCTTATGAGTATCGGACAACATGTAGTAATACACGCCGTCCTCATTGACGATACTGTCGGGAAGTACAGTTGCCTTTCCCTTCATACCGCCCAACACTATCACTACCAAACCTATCAAAAGCCTTATCACATTATCTTTATTATATAGATGTTTCATCATTGTTTTACTATCCATTGATTCTTTTTACACTACAAAAGTACACAAATTATCTGAATTACAAGAAGCTACGCTTCACTTTTCTCGCAGAAAAGAACACAAATCTCATACACGCACAAAACGAGCTGGGAAATGAATCCCAGCTCGTTACTACTTAACTAAAAATTTAACTTGCACTATTTGTTATTCTTGATGATTAATTTCTCGGTCTTCACCTTTCGGGTTTCCTTATCCATGTAACGGCGAATATATACACCCTCCATCGTAGGGCGTTGCTTCAAGCAACGTCCATTGAGGTCGTACCAAGCCTCAGCCTCGTCAGCATCAGCTTCCACCTCATGGATGCCAGTTGCCATCTCAAATGAAATCACAAATGGATTACGTATCGTACCCAACATATCATCGGTCTTGTAATCCAAAGTAACATCCGATGTCAAGATTTCATCTCCGTATGGCATCTTGAAGGTCAACTTCGCTGTCTCGTCACCTGGGATGGTGAGATAAGCAATACCCGTGTAGTCCTTATAGGTAGTTGTAAACTCAGCGGTACGACATTCTTCACCTGCAAAGACACCCACCTCAGTACCGACATCCACAGGTTCACCATTGAGTTTCACCTGAGCCACAATCGTCATATTGTAAGGATACTTACCACGTGGTATCGGTGTAAACACTGATGGGGTTGAACGAGTCATGAAACGCTTTGCCATATAGGTAGAAGTGGTCACTTCTGGATAAGTGAAAGTCGAAGTTTCATCAGTTGCTCGCTGAAGCATATAGCCTTGGCCAGGAGCCAATGTTTCCAATGAACCAATCCATTCATAGCCATCATAGACTGCAAATGAAGACTGACTCTTCAATAAATCACCATCCACAGGTTGCATTCCTGCAAAAGCATCTGCCACAGAAATCAATGAAGTTCCATTATAGGCAATCCAATTCCAACCACCTTCAACAGTAATCTGTTTCTGGGCTTTGTCTAGACGCTTACCCAACAAGTGGAATGGTTTGGCTTCATTCATCTGAACCATATAAAGGCTCTTGTTGTCAATTGCATGAAGAGAACCATACCATAGACTGTCATCAGTCTTTGCAAAACCATTCTGGGCTTTTACGATACTTACTCCATCGGCAACAGAAGAGAACATATTGCCTACTTCCATATCATCAGGAGCTACATAGAATGACATCCAGTTCCAACCACTGTTCAAGGTCTGAGACTGTTCGAGTACATCCACAGCCTCCAAGCGAAGTGGGTTGTTGAGCTTTCCTATCAAACCATTTGACTTCCAAACGCCAGGTTCACTTGTCTGCAAAGCAGGGTAAGTAATACCAGTACTTGCATCGTATGCCTTGAATGTAAGCGTCTTGCCTGCATCCTGGGCATCGCCATAGACATTGAACATCACAAAGTACTCATCATAACGACTGTTGTACTTAGGCTGAGCCACACCACGACACTCGTCATCTATGAAGACTGCCACGACATCGTCAGCATCCGTTGAAGGAACACCGAGTATCGTCAGTGTAGAGATGATATTCATCGAGTTCTCATACTTAGTAGCATCTACACTCCATGATGGATTCTCGCCATTGACGGTAACATGGATGGTCAGCGCAGATTCCATGCCATCGCTACCAACTAGATAAACGGTTTCCTCATACTTGCCAACAGGAGTTGACTTAGCAATTGTAAAGAGTATATCTGTCTCAGCGAGAGCATCAGAAGTACCATTGTCTATGTCTGCTTTCAACCAAGAAGGCATTCCGTCGAGTGTCCACATCTGTTGCTTGCCACCCTTGTTGACGATCGTCGCCGTAAAGGTAGCCTCTTCATTGGCATTCTTAGAAGCCTTGACACTAGTATTCTTCCATTCCAACTGGTTCTGGTTGACATAAGCCGACCAACAAACTGCGTCCGAAAGGTTGCCGTTCATGTCTTTCACATCTTGAACGGTAAAGTTCAGGGTACAACCTTCTATGCGAGAAGCATAATCATCACGTACATTGATGACAATCTTGTTATCACTTGCCACAAAGTCGAATGGCACATTCTCCTCCGCTGGCTTCGTGCGCAAAGCAGGAGCTTCATCTACATAAACCATTTCCTCGCCACAAACAGCCATTCGCTTATCATCAGAAGTATCTGTCAAATCTGCGGCATTGCCTACTGTGACGATTTGATTACCAGCATCAAGCGTCTTCTTCTCAAACGGATAGTAAGCCACAAGACCCGGTTCTGTTCCTGTAAGGCGCAACTTACGATGGTTCTTCAAGAAGTCGGCATTGAGCATAGCATTCCAAAGTCGCACTTCATCAATCTGCGCTGTCAATGGACGATCATATACATACTCATTCTCCGATTCAAGAGTACGGCGTGTACCTATCAAGAGAGAATCAGCAGCAGGCGTTGCGATGTTAGAAGCACTTGTTGCCATGGTTCGCTCACCATCCACATAGACGGCGGCATTACCATTGCGAAGCACGTTAAGTGCTACATGATGCCAAACATTGTCTTGCAAAGACTTCTTGCTTGCCGTGTAGGTATTGATGTCATCGGTCTTGCCAGCTTTGTCTCCAGAAGAGAGTTGAAGAATACCATTGGCATCCATCCAGAGTCCTACCCTTCCTGCTTGCAACAACTGGCTTTCACCTTTCTGCTTGTCAGCACGCATCCAGAGTTCCACAGCGTAACTGTCATCCTCCAAAGGAGAACAATGTCCGATAGACATCGCCAAGTGGTTCTTTCCATCGAGAGCCACAGCCTTGTTGACATTGTTGATATACCAGCTTTCCGCAGTCATCTTCATGTGGCGGTTGCGAGCATAATCGGTAATTACAGTGCCCTCACCCTCGTTCATCTTCCAGTAACCTATCAAGTGGCGAGTAGAAGGAACCTTGGTCTTAGAGCGATTCAACAAGGCAGATGTCATATCATGCGCCTCATCCCAAAGAGTCAACTCATGGATAGCACCCATCATGTTCTTGCCAACAGCCAGCATACCATTACCTGCATATTTTACGACATCCAGATTCTTAAAGAGTTCTATCTCGTTGGCATCCTCAGCCACGTTAGCACTCAACAAGCCACCATTGTTCTGAGCTTGATAGTTAAAGGTCAAGAACACCCACTTGTTCTGTGGAATCGCATTCACTGAAGTGTAGGTCTCGTTAGCCACGGTCACAGCAAGTTTGCTATCTTCCGTTACACCAAGACTAAACTTGGACGAAGCATTGCCATGACTAAGGATTGTGCCCTTGCCCTTTGCGTTCATCCACATATCCATGCTGAAGCTCTTGCCTGAGAGATTGATGTCTGCCTCAGTAGAGGCTGTGACCTCTGCATCTGTCATGTTGAGAGCCGTCTCATGTTCCACCTCTTGCTCATTGAGCACACCAGTGACTCGGAAGTTGGCTGTCTCAGTAAGCTCACCCTTCACGATGTCTTCATTAAAGGTGATACTGATGTCATCAGCCGCAGTGAGTATTCCATTGGTAGGAGTTGGCTGTCCAAGTGGTCTCGGTTTCTCCATATCCTTAGTGATGGCTATCTCATTACTGCTCTTGTAAACCTCATCGTTGCCATAACTGCAAACCGACAATACACGGAAGACGTAATCACCATCAGGCAGGGAAGCGACATTGATAGGACAAGTCACATTGGCATCATCTGGCAAGACTTCTTGATATGATGACAAATGACCGTCATCAGCGAGCACATATTCACGATAGGTAGTCCAGTCTGTAGCACCTGGTGCCTTGTACTGTACTCGGAATGCCTTGAGGTTCTTGTAGTTTCTGTCAAAGTTGTTGAACGTTAGGTTCAACTCCTTCTTCACATTTGGCATATTGGTTGTATTCATCACCGCCTGTCCCAAGTTCATCTTCACATCTGTAGAAGACGGAACGTAATGAACCGAAACGAATACAGTATCAGCAATGACATCCCATGTGCTGGTTGGGTCAAACTGAGTTTGGGAAGCCAATACGATGCCGATGTCCTCATAATCGAGCACACCTTGGTCGGTCTGCGAAATCTGCAAAGCCTTTGTTACTTCTGTACCTGCAGGTATCTTGATCAAACGACCATCCGTAAGTGGCATTCCATCAATAGAGACCTTGGCGCCCTTGTTGTTCGACTCGTCGATAAGCAGCAACTTGTAATAGACATCCTCGTCTATCTGTGACTCATTGGTGAGTTGCAAGGTAAAGTTGGCAGGAGTACCTGTTGGCACATTGCTCAAACTTGCCGTGCGATTGTTGTTGACACGAATCTTAGGCACCTCTATCTGCATGGTAGCCTCCATGATAGTGGTGCCAGGCTGGTAATACTTCGTCTTTACCTCACCCTCGTAAGGGTTGCTGGTCTGTCCACCACGAGTATAGAAGACTGGACCATGAGAGAAAATCGGCGTACCACTCTTTCTTTTTCCATCAAAAACATCCACAGAGATGGCATCATCATCGCCTTCCTCTGCCAAGGTATAGCTGATTTCTGCGGAATGAGACTCCGATGTTTCATTTGTATTGTGAGTACCACCTCCAGTAGTTGTCTCCAAAGTACAATCCACACCTGTTGTATTCACTCTTAAACCAAAAGCATTGGATAACTTTGCCAAGCCCATCACCGTAATATCGTATGTATGTGTGGAAGTGGTATCAACAGCCGTAGTCACTGTTACAGAAGAACCTGCATCGAAAGAATAGTTCTGCACAGAAGCCTGCGTATCTTTTATTGCCATTACTTTCTGTTCCTCATTAGTTGCCAACGCTTTCTTCCAATTTGCGATCTGTAGATTGTACCAAGCAATAGTATCACTATAACACTTGGTATTGTCTTTTGGCCATACAATGGTATAGGATGGACCGACAAAAAGGTTTTCATTCTCGGAAACTTTGTTGCTTGCCACAGCTTGCTCTCCCCACACCTCTTTATCACTATTGCTACTACCGAACCTCTCATCTTCCTCGCTCAACGTGGTCAGATAAACAGGGCTTTCCGTATTATTCGTAGGACTACCTATCTCATTTACTTTGGTCAAGAATGAATTGCGTACGCTCTCCAAGTTAGGAAGAAGCACATTTTCTATATAGTTGGCAGTATAGTTGAATGCCGTTTTGAAGTCCAAGCTTGTTGAAATCATGTCCTTTAGGCTCAACTCAAACTCATTGTTGTTTGCACGGCGAATACCAACGTTTCTCACTGCTCCATACAAGATATTGGTAGCTGTTCCGATAAAGACATCACCTATCGGGCCTACAAACTCAGGAGCCGATGATGTAGAGATGGTCTTGGTATTGGTTACCGTTCGCACCCATGTATCAGAACTTTCTCCCTCAGTCGTTGCGGTAATACCCACACCTAAGTCATCTAAGGTTTCAAAATCAGAAGCGACCTGGAAGAATGGAGAACCTGTAAGTGTTTCTATTTTCACACCCAAATGCGTGGTAGTCATCGCAGTATTCTCAGAAGACCATGCCCTACCCTTCACCTTGCTGGTAGTAGTCACACTACCTGTAGTCCAAGAAGCAAAAGAGTTGGTTCCTGGAGGGTCACGCAAAATCATATCCACAATGTCAGGTCCTGCTGTCACAAAGTTGTTACCTGTAGGTAGCGAACCAAGCACGATACCTTCCAGTCCATTATTCCATGCATACGAACGTCCTTCTATGTCATAATTGATGGAAAGGGTACGTGTATAAGGTTCTGTGATATTTGGCAAGCCAGCCTTCCACTTGTAGGTTGCCTTTCCGTCATCATCGAGTTGGAGTTGATTCTCTTCCAACTCAAGCAGGTCACCATATTTATAGGTACCCATGTCCTTGGCACATACCTTCTGGCCTGCCGACATGGCATTGCTGATTGTTACTATATTACCAGCCAATGGCACACGGCTTGTCACGACATTATCCTTGTCATCTTGATTGACATACTCCTCAAAGCCTTCAAACTCGAAAGTATAGTTGTCACCAGAGACAAACACAGGATAACCATAAGTGTATTTAACGCCATCAGTTTCGGAAGCGGTGTAAATCTTGACATCTGCCTCACCGTCCATATCCTCTACATGATAGTTGTCGATACCGAACGCACCAGCCTCAGCACCCTTCTGCTTCACTGCAAACGACGGTGTGCTATGATAGGTTTGCCTAAGGGCTGTATTATAAGTATATAGTTCGTAATCCACACCATTTTCGGCATAGAGAGTATCCGTATTCTCTCGCAGTGCATTTCTCAAGTCGAGTGTGACAGAACTACCAACATCTTGATTGGTGCTCTTCACCTTGACACTCTGCACAGTATAAATCAGCGGAGGAAGCAATGCTGAGAACTCACCAGTCTGCTCATCAGTCAGGATGAAAATACTCTTGCTATAGTCGGCATCATCCTCCTTGGCTCCACGCCATGATTTGCTGCTTATCTTGCTTGTTGCAGATGCACAGGTTACATTGTCTGTATTGGTCTCATAAGAGTAAGAGGTCTCGTTCTTTACTTTCACGACATTGAGACGACGTTTGGTATCTTGTGCCTGAAGAATAATCTCTGCCATACCAATATTGTTCGTGCTCTGCCCGAATCCCAAAGGCTTGTCGCCCTCGATGCTACCGCCTACCACACGACCTGTGAAGTTGACAAGTGTAGCATCCAAGAATTCCAAGTTGCTGATACTCTTGTCAAAGGTCATCTTGGTACCCACACCATTAGGGTCTTCTGGATAACGTCCATTGCTTATAAACTCATGTCCGTCCTTCTTCACTTGGATGAAGTGTTCACCGATAGGTACGCTGAGCGTAAACTTACCTTCTTCGTCGGTAGTCACAGCCTCGCCATCCTTGCTGCATATCGTTCCATCCACATAGAAGTTACAACCCTCCACAGGATAGTCTGTTCCGTCATAATATACGACACCTGTAACAGGGAATGAAGACACATCGCTGAAATCGACAGCACTATGAGTCAACGACGATGCGCTGACATAGCGAGTGGAATAACTTGGCGAGAACTCATGGATGCCCATCGTTGGGATGATGGTGTAGTTGGTACCATCGCCAGAGAAAGGCACACCACGGAGCACGAAGTTTCCTTGCTCGTCGGTCACAGCAAAGAGACTCAATTGCTCCTCTGTAGGAATGACCGTAGAAGTGGTCTGTCCGCTGAGACTGCCATGATGACCATTTGCTACACCGCTTGTCTTGGAATAGTCGTAGGCTGTGGATTGCCCAGCAAAGCCTTCGTCGATAGGCCAATAGAGGAAGAGACCACTCTCCGTACCAGCGAGGGTATGGTTGTAGTTGCTCTTGATTTCGGTAGTTGAAAGAGCCTTGCCACTGAATATACGCAACTCGTCGATGTAGCCCGTGAAGATGTTGGCTGCATCTGAGGTATAGGCTCCACCAAACCTCAAGCCTTGGGCTTGCTCGGTGTTCCAACTAAACGACAACTTGCCCAAATCCTTGGTTTGCACATAGCCTTCTTTATCCACTGTCGTAATTACGGCTGTACCTGTCTCATCCTTGGTCAAGGTGAGCGAGGTGTAATTGGAAGCAGCAAGGGCTGCATCCATCGTAATCTCGGTCTCGCCATTCTTCAAGATAAGCGAGTACTTATTGGTGGCTGCATCCCATGTGCCCAATCGCAACTGCAAGGTGCCCGCGAGGTCGAAGAGCACTGGGTGTGCATTCTCCAACTGGTCGGCATCTGGAGACACATACATCTGAACGCTGAATGGCTTCTCGCCAAAACGCTTTTTCAAGTCTCTTTCCGTCAAGTCGAGACTGATACCGTCCTGCGAGTTGGCCGTGCGAAGTGCATAGAATTGACGGAGGTTGTCCTCTGAATCGTTGTTCTGCTTCAAGCGCACGGTGGCATTTGGCACTGCCACTCCTGTACCATAGGATATTCTACCAGAGATGACACCTGTGGCACGACAGAATCCGTCGTCGGTCTTTGTATTGTCTATCGTTGTCTTGACAACCTCTCCATTGCCATCCGCACCGATTCCTTCGGCAGAAGATGTCACCCGATAGTCATAGAACTGACCTGGCAAGGCGGTGTTGTCCTCAAAATAATATTGGTCGGAGGTACCCGATGTCCTGTAAATGACAGCCCAGTCCTCAGAGCCTTTCAGCCTACGTTCCACGGTATATTTCGTGGCAGTAGTACCCACTTGCTTGGCTGTCCAACTAATCTTCACCAGTCCGCTATACTCACCCTTCGTGGTGGAAAGCGAAGAAACCTCGGAGTTGTCGCCAAGGAAAACCATCTTGGAGACGTTCGACTCAAACAGCTTGTTCTCCAACATGCTCAGCCGAACCTTATATTGATAGGTGGAACTTGCGCTGAACTCCGACGCATCCGTATAAGAGAAGTTCTGTTGGTTCTTGTTCGTTACCTGTATCGTCGCAATTGGGTCGTTGCCCCAAATGCCGTTGTTAGCACGATAGAGGGCAAAGTTGTACGACTCATTGCCAAGAAAGGCATTCGTCTTCCACTTGATGGTAAAGTTGCACTTGTCTTCATTCTTTACCACATCCTCGATTGTGATAGGGAAGTTGCGGGCGACAGATATCGTGTCGGTTGCCGTCAATTCTATAGGTTGCTCCAATGCAGGAGTATTCTTTGGAACAAACGTCACCTCATACTTATATTTCTTATCATACTCTGGCACTTCCGTATCCGTATATTTACAGATGGAGTAATCGATGCCTTCCGCTATACGAACCTTGTCTTCGGAATTATCCTCGGGATAACGATAGACTGCCCACGTACCATTCGCACTGTTGTTATTCTCATCGCCATTATTTACTTCCCATGTCAAAGTCGTTTTTTTCTTCCACATGTCAGCGGAAATCTTTAGATTCTGAGGCTTGACAAAACCAGCAATCTTGACATGGCGAAACTGATAAATCGTGACATTATCTTCATTATCAGGTGACTTGGTCGTGCGATGGAATTCAACAGGCAACCATGTGGTATTATAATGATTCAAAGGAGTATAAGTACAACTAAAGGTCGTTGTCTCAGAAGCCCCTGCCTTATAACTATTGTTGTTGGCGAGATCGTCCGGCTTGACATAAATGCTGCCATACGCATTCTTCATGTCTTTCTCCGTGATGTAAGTATCAGGCAAACTCAATGTTCCAACAGAGCCATCCCAAGACTTAGAGCCATCTTGCGTCCACAAAGGTCCCGTCACAAGGTCGAACTTATCCCATGCCGTCATTTTCGTAGCAGGTGGCACACTTTGAGAAAGGTCACTGATTCCATTGAACTTCCAAGTTCTTTCCATCAGTTCAGCATTAGTCGCCCCCTTGTCTCTGTTTCTCCACCAGCCTTTGATGGTTACAGTATGACTTGTGGAACATGAGATTTTATCCATCCAGACATTTACTCTGACAAAGCGTAAATTATCATCCAAGCGAAATGGATCATAAAACTTTACTCTATAACGAGTTCCGTTTACGGTGGCAGCATAACCATTTACATTCCATTTTCCATTAGAATTCTCACCAGAAGTCCACCAGCCATTGACGCTAGCACAAATCTCTTCAACCTTACCATCGTTGCCATCGTTGCCTTTGTCGGATCCATAATTCCAACTACCATAAGGCAAAAAATAATTATCAGAGCAGATGTAATTTCCATCTACATAAATGGCAACACCACGATGTTCTCCATCGCCGCCGTTGTTCCAATTTCCGTTTGCATTCAGGAAAAAAGAGTCGCCACTATTCTCGTCATAAAACAGAACATTGAATGCGAGATACGGTTCAGTTGGGGTCGGATGATGAATATTCTCGGTATTAACACCCCAATATTGCGTGAAACACCTGTTCGCCTTGGCACCATGCACCACTCCCATGAGCATGCACAGCAGCAAAGCAAAGAATTTGAATAAGAATCTTTTCTTCATAAGAAATTAATGTTAAAGGATTATTTATATGTTTACTAATTAACAATACATTTACTTACTAACAATGTACGCTTTTACCAAGAACTAAAATTCGAGACAAAAGGTTTCGCCTGCAAATTTATGTAATATTCTTCAAACATTTTTAAAATGCTCTTCCCATATTTTCACGAGATTCCTACATTTTCACAAGAATACCGCATAAAAAAAGGACTTAACCAAATTTAACTACTACACTAAGCATAAACCCGAAACTATAGAGCTTAAAGAAAATGGATAAACCAAACTTCCGAAAAGCGAATCATCACCTTTAATATATAATATAACCTAAAAAATATGAGTATTTTTCCACTATCTCTTTTCTTTTTATTATCTTTGCAGAGTTATTTTCGAAATATAATACATTAAAGTTTAAACAATAATGAAACAGTACAGATTAGTGGACAATATCTTCGGATGGGTCGCATTCATCATTGCGGCGTTCACTTATTGTTCCACAATTGAACCGACAGCCAGTTTCTGGGACTGTCCTGAGTTTATTACGACTGCTTACAAGCAGGAGATCGGTCACCCACCTGGGGCACCATTCTTCATGCTTTTAGGCAATTTCTTCACACATTTCGCCAGCGACACTACCCAGGTAGCCAAGATGGTAAATACGATGAGCGCCCTGCTGAGCGCCGTCTGTATCATGTTCCTCTTCTGGACCATCACCCACCTGGCTCGCCGACTCGTCATCAGCGACTGGAAAGAACTGACTACCAGTAAGCTGATTGCCATCGAGGCATCCGGTATGGTAGGCGCACTCATCTACACCTTCAGCGATACCTTCTGGTTCTCAGCTGTCGAGGGTGAGGTTTATGCGTTCTCTTCTGCCTTTACCGCTGTGGTATTCTGGCTGATATTGAAGTGGGAAGACCATGCTGACGAGCCTCATAGCGACCGTTGGCTTGTGCTCATCGCCTATATGACCGGTTTGAGTATCGGTGTCCACCTGCTCAACCTGCTCTGTATCCCAGCCATCGTATTGGTTTATTACTACAAGAAGGTGCCACATGCCAACCTCAAGGGCTCGCTCCTGGCACTGTTCCTTTCATTCCTCGTAGTGGTAGCCGTACTGTATGGTGTGGTTCCAGGTATCATCACCGTAGGCGGCTGGTTCGAGCTGTTCTTTGTCAACACCCTCGGCTGTCCGTTCAATACCGGTGAAATCGTATATATCATCTGTCTTGTAGCCTCTGTCATCTGGGGCATCTACGAGACCTGTAATGCATCAGAGAAGAACGAGAAGAAGCAGAATATCGCCTTCGTTCTCGGCTTCGGCATGCTCGGCATCCCATTCTACGGATATGGCTGGACAGCTGCCATTACCGGCATCATCGTGCTGGTTATCCTCTGGTTCGTACTCGGCTACAAGCGCAAGCAGGAAGTAGTAACAGGCGTTGACGAATCTACAGGCATCGCCAAGAAGAAGATGCAGCTCCTGCCTCTCATCTCATCACGCGTCAAGAACACAGCCTTGCTCTGCATGCTGATGCTGATGATTGGTTATTCCAGCTACGCACTCATCGTGATCCGTTCTTCTGCCAACCCTCCTATGGACCAGAACTCTCCTGAGGACATCTTTACCCTGGGAAGTTATCTGAGCCGCGACCAGTATGGCGACCGCCCTCTGTTCTATGGCCAGGCTTATACATCACAGGTAGCCCTCGAAGTAGACGGCAACATGTGCAAGCCTGTCATGAAGGAAGGCGCACCGGTTTACCAGCGCAAGGAGAAGGCTTCGGCTGATGAGAAGGACTCTTACTTCGTAGTAAGTCACAAGAATAAGTATATCTATGCCCAGAACATGCTCTTCCCTCGTATGTACAGTTCGGCTCATGCCCAGGCATACGAAGACTGGATGGGCGGTGTAGAAGGCACAGAGATTCCTTACGACCGCTGCGGAGAGAGTATGATGGTGAAGATGCCGTCACAGTTTGACAACATCCGCTTCTTCCTCTCTTACCAGTGCAACTTCATGTACTGGCGCTACTTCATGTGGAACTTTGCCGGCCGTCAGAACGACATCCAGGGCAATGGTGAGCCAGAGCACGGCAACTGGATTACCGGTTTCTCATTCATCGATGATTCACTCTATGGCGATCAGAGCAAATTGCCAGACGACCTGAAGGAGAACAAGGGGCACAATGTATTCTATTGCATGCCGCTGATTCTCGGTCTCATCGGACTTTTCTGGCAGGCTTGGTATACCCGCAAGAAGAAGGTAATGAAAAACGGCAAGGAAGAGGAAGTACTCCTCCCTATCGGAATCCAGCAGTTCTGGATTGTATTCTTCCTGTTCTTCATGACAGGTCTTGCCATCGTCATCTACCTGAATCAGACACCTATGCAGCCACGTGAGCGTGACTATGCTTACGCCGGTTCATTCTATGCATACGCTATCTGGTGCGGTCTTGGCGTACTCGCCATCATCGACATCCTGAAGCGCAAGATGAAGCTCAGCGGTACTGCTGTAACAGCCATCGTAGCAGTCATCACACTTCTCGTACCTATCCAGATGGCTTCACAGACTTGGGATGATCACGACCGCTCAAACCGTTACACCTGCCGTGACTTCGGTCAGAACTACCTGATGTCACTCCAGGAGAAGGGCAACCCAATCATCTTTACCAATGGTGATAACGATACCTTCCCACTCTGGTACAACCAGGAGGTAGAAGGCGTTGGAACAGATGCCCGCGTATGTAACCTGAGCTACCTGCAGACCGACTGGTATATCGACCAGATGATGCGTCCTGCATACAACTCACCATCCGTGCCAATCACCTGGCCACGTCTCGACTTCTGTTCAGGTACCAACGAATATGTATCTGTTGAGCCTGAGGCAAAGAAGCAGATTCTCGACTTCTACAAGCAGGATCCAGAGAATGCCAAGAAGCAGTTTGGTGACGAACCGTTCGAACTCAAGAACATCCTGAAGAACTGGGTACGCAGCAAGAACCCTGACATGCACTTCATCCCTACGGATACCCTCTATGTCACCATCGACAAGGAGGCAGTAAAGAAGAGCGGTATGATGATGGCTACAGATTCTATTCCAGACAAGATGGTCATCTCTCTGACAGGTAAGAATGCACTCTATAAGGGTGATCTGATGATGCTCGAGATGTTGGCACAATGCAACTGGACCCGTCCTCTCTACGTAGCACTCACCGTAAGCGAAGAGAACTATATGAACCTCGGTGACAACTTCGTACAGGAGGGACTTGTGAACCGTATCACTCCGTTCACCACCAACAAGCCAGGTGCCAAGAACTTCGATACAGAGAAGGCTTATCACAACATCATGACCCGATTCAAGTTCGGCAACCTGAAGCAGAAGGGTCTCTATATCGACGAGACTACCATGCGCATGTGTTATACTCACCGTCGCCTGCTTGGTCAGACTGCTCTCCAACTCATCGCTGAAGGCAAGAAGCAGAAAGCTATCAACATCTTGAAGAAGGCTGATGTAGAGATTCCTACATACAACGTACCACTCGACTACTTGAATGGTGGCATAGATATGGCTCGCGGCTGGCTGATGACCGGTCAGAAAGCCAAGGGTAAGGAATACGTAGAGGCTATATGGAAGAACGCTTCACAATACCTCAACTACTATCTCTCGCTGCCAAACGACCTTTTCCTCCAGGCAGAGCACGACTGCATCCGTCAGATTATGATTATGCAGAGCATCTGCGAGGCTGCCGGAATGGTGAGTCCACAGTTGGAGCAGAAGTATGAGAAGCAGCTCAATAACCTCTACCGTCTCTATCATGGCAGAGGTGGCAGAATGCCGGAAGGCAATCAGTAAAAAATAGAAAAAAGTTTGGTGTCGCGAAACACGACACCAAACTTTTCATTATTCATATAAACCTGTTTTATTCATGTTCATAGAGCAACCAGCCAAATGGCTCAGATGGTTATATCCAAAGGCCATCTGGAGAATGGACAAGAAAGACCATTCTGTCTATCTTACATTTGATGACGGTCCGATTCCAGAGTCAACTCCATTCATCTTAGAGACCCTGAGAAAGTACAATATCAAGGCTACTTTCTTTATGGTAGGCGAGAATGTATTGCGCAATCATGACCTCTACAACCAGATTGTGGCAGAGGGTCATCAGGTAGGCAATCATA
The DNA here is from genome assembly GCA_021615735.1 of Segatella copri. Lineage (GTDB taxonomy): Bacteria > Bacteroidota > Bacteroidia > Bacteroidales > Bacteroidaceae > Prevotella > Prevotella copri_Q. The sequence goes on from JAJWFY010000015.1 coordinate 60,056, forward strand.
CATTCAATCATATCGGTGCCTTCAAGCACCGTGTCATCTCCTACGTGCTCAACACCAATAAGGCGAACGATATCATCCATGCCCATCTCTTCCGTCCACCTCACGGCTGGATGCGACCAAGTGAGTATTGGTGGCTGCACCGCACTTACAAGGTCATCATGTGGGACGTGGTGACACGCGACTATTCCAAATGGATGACGGCAGAAGATGTGGTGAACAATGTGAAGCGATATGCCCGCAATGGCAGCATCATCACCTTCCACGACTCGCTGAAGAGCATTGAAAAGCTGAAGACAGCGCTCCCTCAGGCCATAGAATGGCTCATGGAAAAGGGGTATGAATTTAAGACTTTTGAATAAGAAGCTGTTATTCCCAAACAGGAACAGCCCAATAAACACAGACAAGAAATGAGCAAAAGAATCAACAGTTATCAGGCAGTAGCTGCATTTGTAAGAGGTTTCTTCGAAGCTTACGCACGTGGCATCATCGATGCTACCATCGAAGGCAATGACTTCAGCAAGAAGAACGACCCGAAACAGATCAAGCAGATGATGCTGGAGCACTATGGCGAGGTAAACCAATACTTCTTCGACATCATGTTCTCTACCCTCGTACGCCTCAACTACAAGACTGCCGAGGAAGCCAACGACCGCATGAAGAAGAACTTCGACAGCATGAAACAGGCTGCCCCGACCTTTGAGCCAACCATGCTCGACTACCTGCGCATAGCCTGCAAATCGAACCAGCTTTACAAGGCGATGGAGTCAGAATACAAGCGTAACTTCACCTGGCTTCTTCAAGGCAAGTTTACCACTCTTGAAGAACATGTACGCGATTACACCCACGGCATTCTGATCAGTCTCGCCGACGAGCCGATGGCCATCCATCTCCTGGTCCGCATCATCGTAAAGGCATACGCAGCTGGACTGAAATGTGGCAGCAAGGAGGGCGAGCAGCACCAGCTCCACATGCCTACCCTTCACGGCATGTTGCTGAACAATGTCAACATCCTGCTCAACGAGACTCCGCTCAAGAGCAGCACCGAAGATCCTGTAGCCCTCTTCAAGGAGGCATGCAAGAATGAAGAAGAAAACATCAACGTTCTTTTCAACACATTAAACGATGCGATGAAAGAACTGGCAGAAGAATAAGAGAAAAGCATCATTGATGACGAGCACAGAACACCAGATTCGAGAACCTTATCTATCGTGCCCTGTCAAGTGACTTGATTACAGAATCCAAGGATGCCGATAATGTGGTTGTTGGTGCTTTTGCCTATTGGGAGAAATGTATTATGCAGGAGACGACGTAGCTTAAAATGAGCGATTTATGAGTGTTTTACCTCAATAGAGGTAATAATTTAGCAACGGTTCTAATTTCTGCAATGTGCATATATTTGCTTGTCAAACAACTTTTTTCGTTTGCAAAAATATAACAATTTATTGGATACACAATAAAATGTATGTTTTTTAACGATTGATATTGATAAGTGAAAATTCTGTGGATGAACATCTCGGTTAATAAATCCAGAGATATTCATCACACAGAATTTGGGTATTGCATTTTAGAGGTTGATTTGAAAACCAATACTTTTCTAAAAACGATTAATCTCATCCTCAGCAGAACCGCTTCCGTTGTATTTATCTTTGAAACTATTGAAGTTGTAACTAATGGAAGCTATGATGCAGCGATTGAAGTTATTCACCTTTCTGTTCTGCACCACAAAATTAACCCTCTTTACATCGTTCAACTTCGAGCTATCAAACAAGTCCTCTGCTTTCAATGTTATCGTCAATTTCTTTTTAAGTAACTGTTTCTGCACCATCATATTGAATGACGAATAACCGTTTTGCTCGTAGATGCCATGATGTCCCGTAATGTTCCAAAAGAAATCACATCGAAAAAGCCAATCGTTCTTTAGTGCCACTACATTTTGGAAAGCGAAGAGACCGTATGGATGATTGTAATCTAATTGCTCTCCATTATATGATAGCGTGAAATAAGGTTTATAGACACCCACCGTCAAAGTAGGTCGCCAACAACCAAAAACAGGTGAAACAACACATTGCGCTCCTAGTTGCTGGAAATCCTTGGCGTTGGTTGACATCCAAGTTACCGTTCCAGGTTTGCCGGATACAGCAACGACAGTCGGATGGATGTAATCCTTGATATACTGATAATCCAACTTGAAGTCGAATATGCTATAATTCACACTAAGTTCTGTATCATACACGTATTGCGGTTTCAGATAAATGTTGCCTTGCTCATAATGGTATTGATTGTTGTAGCTCACACTGTTGTTCAACTGACGAAACGAAGGACGGCTGACCCTGCTACTGAAATCAAGATTCATCCCCACTCTCCCAAACATAGTGGAAAGAGAAAGGGATGGAAGTAAGTCCGAATAATTGGTCTTGTTCTTTACTTCTCCTTGGTCTGTGTTGATGGCATGAATGTACTCATAGCGAAGCCCGATGCTTCCTTTCCATTTGGAGGCAGACAAACGAAAAGTGGCAAATCCTGCATACTTGGTTTCTGTATTCTTGAATTGGTCATCGGCTATCTTCCCTTCTTCGTTTACAGACATACCCCATGAACTGATTTTACTGAAATCCGTTCCGAAATCAAGCCTATTATTCTTATTCATGTTCCAAGAAAACACCCCTTTGAGTGCAGTCGCACGATTTCGCTGGTCGTTTTGCATATGCGTGATTTCTGAGACAGCATCTATTCTACTTGTCTCGCTCACTTGTTGCTTATGTTTCAGTTGAGCATAAACATAGTCGGCATCCAAGTTGAGCTGTAGGTTGTCTGTTAGTTTGCCGATATAATACAGATTGACATTGTGAAACCTTTCCTTTTCAGATTCTTCAGTCTTGTTGTCTGTAGATGTCAGCAGTTCATCATTCTTGTACGTCTGCATATAGTCGAAAGGAGAGTCGAGCATCTTGTAGTTGGAGATGCTTCCCAAATATCTTCCGCCGATAGTGTGATTCTTGTTTATGGCATAATTCATACCAACATTATAGTCATGAGAGCGAGAGCGGTCGGAATATTCAGAAGCAGAAATCTCATGAAATGTATCTTGCTCGTAATTGAACTGGTTAATATCATATCTGATGTCACTTCTCGTATTGTCATATTGATATGCGAGGAATACATCCAA
>JAJWFY010000077.1:0-3985 GCA_021615735.1 Segatella copri
GGTCGAATGACTATTTTATGGAACTTGCAAAAATGATCAGATTTGAATGAAAGAAACATTTAGAAAATATCTGGACAGATCATTTCATCGGAAATTCAGCATCAGGAAAGGTCATGGTGAAATGCGGTTTCTCCGACACCGGAATGCTGAACAGATGCAGCCAGCTTGTGGGTGGTGACAAGGATATGGTTAAAGTGTTTAAGTACAAAGGATAAAAATAAATGAACATGAATTTTCCAGAAATATATTCAGCAACAGGCATGATGGAGCTGATTCAGAAAATCGGCTTCCTCCCTCTCCTTGATAGTGGCATTGAAGGCTTCTCTGCCGAAGACATCGTGGCGGAGGATTGCGGTTACGTAAGACTTCCTGAAGGCGGTTGGGACTGGCCATTGTGGAAATGGAAGGGCGAGATTGTGCAGGAAATGCCGTGTATGTACGGAAAGTTCTTTAACAAGAAAGCGGGATTCATCAGCCAGGAATGGTGGCCGGACTTCTGCAACTACAGAAGAAGCAAATACCCCCGTCCGGATGAAGAATCGATAGAAGGAGCCATTCTCAGTACGCTTCAATCATCGGGCAGTCTCATCACGAGAGAACTTCGGGCAGCCTGCGGTTTCACGGGCAAGGGAATGAGAAGCAAGTTTGACGGTTATCTCACCCGACAGGAAATGGCAACTTACATCGTGACCGAGGATTTCATCTACCCTCGCGACAAACACAATCATGAATATGGTTGGGGTTGGTCGCTGCTCAATACTCCCGAAGATCTCTATGGCAGGGAGGTTTGCCAATGCAACCGAACTCCCGAAGAGTCTTATCAGAGGATTTTCGAGCATCTGAAAGAAATCCTGCCTGATACCTCGGATAAACAGATCATTAAATTAATAGGATAAAAATAATCAAAATAATTAGGATAAAAATGAGAAAGGAATCAAGAGCAATGGATAGTGGGTGGGCATTGGAAGTAATGCACAAGGCTCCGTATATAACTGTCAGTTTTATTGACGAAGACGGCAATCCTTACGGTTTACCTCTTTCGCTCGCATCTGATGATGATGTGAACTGGTATTTTCATGATGCCTTGGAAGGCAAGAAGTTGGAGGTAATCAAGGCTCATCCAGAGGTCTGCCTTTCAGCCGTAACCCGTTGTGCGCCTACGGTTGGTCAGAAGGACGGCAGTTTCACCCTGCAGTTCAAATCAGCCATTGCATTCGGCAAGGCAGAAATAGTGACAGATGAAGCAGAGAAGATTCATGGTCTCCGGCTAATCTGTGAGCGCTTCCTTCCTCAACACATGGATGCTTTCGACCAGAGCATCGCCCGTTCCCTATCACGTACGGCTGTAGTTCGCATCACACTTACTGAGCCACCAACCGGCAAGCGCAAGCAGTATGATAAAGAAGGCGTGGAAATGAAATATGGAAGAATGGAATAACGAACATTAAAACATATAGATTATGAAGAAGATAAAGTTAAGCAATGGCGTGGAAATGCCGCAACTGGGTTATGGTGTTTATCAGGTGGAACCTGATGAGTGTGAGCGTTGCGTGCTGGATGCTCTCAGCGTGGGCTATCGGATGATAGATACTGCGCAGGCTTATCTCAACGAGGAAGCCGTGGGCAACGCATGGAAGAAGAGCGGCGTGAATCGTGATGAGATTTTCCTCGTTTCAAAGGTCTGGCCTTCCAACTATGGCGATGGACAGACCATGAAGAGCATCGACGAGAGTCTGCGCAAACTGCAGACTGACTACATCGACCTGATGCTCCTCCACCAGCCTTACTGCGACCGCTACGGTGCCTATCGTGACTTGGAAAAAGCTTACAAGGTAGGAAAGGTTCGTGCCATCGGAGTGAGCAACTTCTTCCCTGATCATCTCATAGATCTGGCTTCAAACATGGAGGTTGCGCCGATGGTGAACCAGATGGAGACACACGTGTTCAACCAGCAGCACGAAACCCGCAAAATCATGGATGAATTTGGCACTAAGCTCATGGCATGGGCTCCTTTGGCAGAAGGTCAGAACGGAATGTTTACCAACCCTACCCTCACCCAGATTGGCGAGAAATATGGCAAGACTGCTGCACAGGTAGCCTTACGCTGGCTGCTGCAGAGCGATGTAATCATCATCCCGAAGACAGTTCACAAGGAGCGCATGGAAGAAAATCTGAATCTCTTCGACTTCGAACTTGACGCTGAGGACATGCAGAAGATTGCTGCGCTCGACACCGCCCACAGTCTCTTCCTCGACCATCATAGCGGAGAAACAACCAAGCAGTTTATGGAGTGGAGAGCTGTGGTGAAACCTACAGAATAAAGAGACTCTTAGAAACAAGCTCACTCTTATATGATAAATTTCGCTAAAAAAATGGTTATTTCAAAATAATTGGTGTATTTATGCATAAAAATCATTAGAATGGAGAATTATGGAAGAAAAATTATCGACTATATATTGGTAAACGGTCAAACAGCTCTGCAGTATCTTATGAACGTGAGCAAAAAATACAGGCAAATAGCGACCGAAGCGATATTCGAGTGTTTGAGACTGGGATATCCCCTCAACGATATGGAAATATCAGGCAAAGCTCGCGAGCTGCTGAGGAAGAGGAATGTAATAGGTTAAAATGATTTTTTTCAAATTTTCTTCAAACTGAAGCAAAGGGTGCCCGTACCAATCTCTTGGTACCAATGCTGGAGCAAAGCTACACGATTAAATTTTATCCAAGCAATCACACTCTCTGCATCTTCATCAGAAAGCAACTTTGCATTAGGTTTTCTCATCGGATTATCCTCTATCGTAAAATATTCAAATTGCTTTCGGTTAACCATTACACCTAGAAAGGGCGTGAAAGTCATAGTTGTTTCAAAAGGAATATAAACTCTGATCTTATGACTAAGCCCTGTGCTTTCTTGCCAGAAACATGAAATGTCAAAAAAGGGAGGGTAAAAGTAAGGCTTGTCTTTTCTTGGAATAATCATAAATTGATCATATTTGGTTGATTACAAAACTCATAATTCTCAGTAACAATCGAGGCATTGGAAAACAACACTGTGCTGCATTCGCTCATCCCATAGGCATTATGAATGTGCCCGAAGAGATGAGCCTCCGGCTTGATGCGTTTAACTGCATCTAGCAATGTTCTGCTGCCATAATGTAAACCTGCACTTTCATCCATAATGAGATAGGGTGGCTGATGAGTGATAAGCACGTCGGTATTGGAAGGAATGTTCTCCAACATTTTAGTATAGTTACCACTTATATCATCTTCCACGAACATCGGGATACCGAAGAACTTTATGCCTTCTATCGTTACACCGTTACCATAAAGATAATGGCAGTTTTCGGGCAGACCATTGATATCGGCTCCGAAAAGACAGTCGTCATGGTTTCCTGCAATGAAAACTTTGTGTTTGTATGGCAAGGCACAGAACCATTCCATAAAGTCGATAACTTCGGCTTCAGTTCCTACCATCGTGAAGTCACCGGAATGGACTATCACGTCAGCTGCGGGAAGATCCTGCAGCTGACAATGATGGCTGTGAGTGTCGGAAATATGAAGTATCTTCATTTATTTTCGGAAGAGGAAATTCCATCTATTATTTTCTTAGAGATGTCTTCTCCTTTTTCTAAGTCAAAACAATAAAACTCTGTTTCAGCGCCTTTTGACTCAATTTTTTTATGGATATTTGTGATAGTTCCATTGTCATGGCTTTTTACTATCATGACAAAGAAGGTTAAGCAAGTAGGCTCATTACTCAACTTGCAGAAGTCTTTGGCGAAGGCAGACTCTTCTGGGTTTAGAGCCTTAAATTCGATAAGAGCAATTCTGTCGAATTTATCATTGTGGATACTGAGGTCTATCATGGCTGACTGTCCCGTTTTTCCTTTTCCATCAGCTTTGTATGGGACAACTTTTATATGCTCTTTCACTACTGTCCGGATAAAATCCGGAACATGTAGCCTAAGTTGTTGAAAATTAA
>JAJWFY010000078.1:0-3984 GCA_021615735.1 Segatella copri
GTAATTTACTCAACTTTCGCATATAATAAAAGGTCTATACACCACTTTTCATCGTGGCATATAGACCTTTTTTTGATATATCAGGCTCTGCTTTCGCCTTTGCGAAACTTACTTGACCATGATCTTATACGTCTTGCCGTCGTGCTTCACGATGTTCAGACCCTTCTGCAGACCATGGGTGCGACGACCATTTGCATCGTAGTATTCAGCATCGGCATCACGGCTGATGGCGTTGAGGTGGTCAATGGCAGTGCTGCCATCGTTCTTTCCGATGCTCAGTTTAGCAGCTGACGTAAGTGATGCGTCGGATGGATGGAGGTATGCACGCATCGGTAGGATAGCGGCGTCGTGCAAGTCGGAGACGCGGCAGAACTGGTCCTCGCCAATGACGTAGTCGCTTGCCGCAAGATTCTCACCACTGATCTGAACGAACGAACCTACGAGGTTGACATCGGAGCGGTTTCCTGACAGTGGGGCAGTAACGATGTCGGCACCGACAGCAGAGAGGCTGAGCACCGTCTCGCCCTCCTTCATCTTGAAGAGTACCGGAGTGCCGGCAGGGATTACGCCCTCTGCGCAACTCTCTATGGTGATGCATTCCTTAGCCGCATCAATGCCTGTGAGACGATAGAAGTCACATTCTGCTTCCTGGCTCAGGTCGATGGCGAAAGGCAAGCAGAGTGTTCCCCAGGCTGCGCCTTCAGGGATATTTCGGCTGTAAGAGATGGTCTTGGATGTGAACGCCTCATAGTCCTTGAAGTCCTCGCCGTCGGCAAGTGTCAGGTCTTCGGTCGCCACAAACTTGTTGTTTGCATCCTTTGTCACCTCGATGTTTCCAGCCTTGTCGGCTACATACTTATGCAGAGTACAGCCCTCGTTGCGGCAACCCATGTGATAGATAGGCTCGTCGGCATCATGCTCAGGACTTGCCAAGGTGGCAGACATTTGGTGAACCAGCACATCCTCAGAAGTGCTGTTGCTATATGATGCAGCCGTATTGTTGCAGTAACGGAATGATCCATGATATACTGTATTGCCCTCTGCAGCTGTCAGTACAGGATAAGCATCTGTGCCGAGTTTCTGGTACCATGCCAGTTCGCCTTCTGATTTGCTTCCATTGAGCAGGTAAGCCACTTCACCGCTCTTCAGCTGCTCAGGGGTGAATGCCTTGACCACGTCTGCTTCATTCTTACCATCAAGATAGGTCAATGAGCCACTTCCGATAGCCACGACTGCATCACCCGTCAGTTCCGTTCCATCGATGGTCATCTTAGCACTGCTGTTGTACGCCAAGATGCCAGAAGCAGAGCTGGAAGCATCTACAATGTATCCGACAATGAGACCATTACAATCTGCATAGTTAGCAGTAATATTGCCAATACCCAACACATTGTTTATATTGCATATATTAGCATATCCTATCAAGTTTCCGACGCGAGCATCTCCCGTAATATTGCCATTATTGGCACTGTTCTGGAGGCTTCCTTCACCAAAATATCCAATTATACCTCCAACGAATTGGTCCGTGCCTGTTATCGCACCATAATTGGCGCATGAAGTGATGGAATTTTCTGAATCGAAACAGATACCTACAATACCACCAACAGAATGTAAACCATTCACTATTGCATGGTTTTCGCAGTTGCTGATGTTGCCATTAGCTCTTCCTGCTATTCCGCCAGTCTCATATTTTCCTTCTACCGAACAGTTTTCTGTGGTCTTGATATTTTCAATCACACAAGAACCTGCATATCCTGCCAAAATACCAGTACTACAATTATCATTGCCCTTCACCTTCGCATTGTCGAAAGTGATGTTCTTGATGCGGCAATCAGCAGCACAGCCAAAGAAACCAATTTCATTAGAGGTGGAGCTGATGAAAAGATTACGGATTGTCTTCCCGTTGCCGTCGAACGTTCCTTGATACTTCTTAGAACCGATAGGAGTCCAACTGAGCTCTGCTACCTGCTTTTCGGCATCAGCCTTATGGCACACACTGCTCATATCAATTTCTTCCACATCATCGGCAATCTTTGCGCAGGCACTTGTCTTACCTACATTCACGTAGTCACGGAACCACGCCAGATGATCTGCCGTCTTCAGTATGAAAGGTTCAGCCTCGGTTCCATTACCAGTCACGCCTGCAGGTGGTTGATAACTTAACAGTTTTACATTGAGCGTGACCTCGCCTACGATGGCATCGCCATCATCCTCTCTGGCACCGATATAATAAGTGGTGCCTTTCTTTACTTCGTAGGTGATTTTGAAGTCCCAGCCATTACCACTACCTTTTTTAATCAAGTAATCACCCGTGCGGCTCTCCCACAGGCTGCCATAGGTGTCTTCGCCGTGGCTGTCTGCCGTCACCTCCAACATGCCATCTTCTGGGGCTGTAAATTTATAAAGATTGTAACCGCTGATTTTCGACTTCTTACCAAATACCTTTTCGATCGTTATGCTATTGTTGCCCAATTTAACGAACTGAATTTCTTTCTGGCACTTCGTGCACTTGTCGTTGTCGTCATAGTTGTGACCAGTGGCAGTCTCCTTAATAATGTTACTTACTGGTTGTGTCAATCTTTCATCTGAATAAGTCTCATTGCAAAGATCACATTCCCAATATTCAATTGTGCCATCTACTGTGCAAGTAACATCCACTGATTCGTGATGTATGATACTATTGCCATGCTGCATCGTGAATGTGCCCTCCTGTGCTGGCTTTGTGTTGGTAAATGTACCTGTGCCTTCCAACTCGCCTGAGCATTTCATTGTCACAGGACAATCCGAATACACCTTATCCGCAGAGTTAAGTAAAGGATAATCGTCTGTGCTCAGTTTCTGTCCCCATTTTGCACTTTCTGAGGCATTTCCCTGGAGTAAAAAAGCAACCAATCCACTCTTCAACTGTTCTGCAGTAAATGCCTTTATCCTTCCTGTAGATGATAATGAACTTATTCCGATAGCCTTGACGGCATCACCAGTCTGCTCAATTCCATTAATCGTAAGTTTTGCACTGCTGTTGTATGCCAAGATGCCAGCGGCGGTGCTGGAGGAATCCCAGATTAATCCAGCAAGGAGACCTGATTGAGAAGTTGTCGCAGTAACATTTCCAATGCCAAGCACATTGTTCAGATTGACTGTTGCAGCATATCCTATCTGGTTTCCGACACAGTCAGCCCCCGATATATCGCCATAGTTGGCGCAGTTCTGAATGGTTCCTGAGATAAAAAATCCGACCATGCCTCCAACACCGGATTCCGTTCCTGTTACAGCACCGTAATTGGCGCATGAAGAGATGGTATTGTCGGAAGAGTTGCCTACAATACCTCCTACATTATTTGTACCATTCACCATCGCACGGTTTTCGCAGTTGCTGATGTTGCCCGTTCCTGTTCCTGCAATTCCGCCTGTATTTTCAGTTCCTTCTACCGAACAGTTTGCCAAGGTCTTGATGTTTTCAATAGTACATTTCTCAAAAGCTCCTGTCAATATTCCTGTACCATTATAATGAGTGTTCTTCACCTTCGCATTGTCGAAAGTGATGTTCTTAATACTGCCACCATTAGCATAGCCGAAGAAACCTTTAAACATAATGGTGCTATTGATGTATAGATTGCGAATCGTCTTCCCGTTGCCGTCGAACGTTCCACAATACATCCTGCCATTACCGATAGGAACCCAGCTGAGCTCTTCTGTATTTGTGGCGGCATCAGCCGCATGGCAGAACTCTGACAAGTCAATATCTTCAGTCAGCGTGGCTGAAACATATTGAGATTCATTATTCACATAGTCGCGGAACCACGCCAGTTCGGCAGCTGATGATATCTCATAAGGTTTGTCTACTGAGCCATTACCTCTGGTAGGCTTCGTTGGTGTTTGTGCCCATGCCCCCTCATAAGGCATGAGAATAGACATCACGAGCAGCAGCATCGTGACGAGCCATTTCGGTTTGTGTAATTGTTTCTTTTTCATACACGTTTTGTT
>JAJWFY010000016.1:0-49333 GCA_021615735.1 Segatella copri
AAAAATATAAATAATTAATAATCATTTTTCGTGTCCACTTTGGGGAGCTGCTACAGTTCAAATTCTTAATGACATAGATGACCACGCTTTTGCAGCAAAGATTTTGGTAAAACGACATAAATCGCAAAAATAAATTTTGGTAAAACGACATATTTTTACTAAAAAGATTTTGGTAAAACATATTTTTTATGTAACTTTGCGCCCATAAAACATTGAAAATATGGAGAATAGGGTATTCAAGAGAAAAATATATAGCCAAATGGCTGAATGGAAGGAAATTTCCAAGGGAAGTACAGCCCTCCTTGTAGAGGGTGCTCGCCGTATTGGAAAGTCAACTATCGTAGAAGAATTTGCCAAGAATGAATACGAATCATACATTTTGATAGATTTCAATGAGGCTTCCAAGGAAGTGAAAGCACTCTTTGATGATCTTATGAATATGGATTTCATTTTTCTTTTCCTGCAGAATGCTTACAATAAAACATTGCATGAGCGAAAGTCGGTTATCATCTTCGATGAGGTACAACAATGTCCGAAAGCCCGACAAGCCATCAAGTATTTGGTAAAAGACGGTAGATATGACTATATAGAGACTGGCTCACTTATCAGCATACATAAGAGCACTAAGGACATTAGCATCCCTAGCGAAGAACATCGTATCGAGATGTTTCCGATGGATTACGAAGAGTTCAGATGGGCCATGGGGGACACGGCTAGCGTGCCTCTGCTGCGTCAAGTTTTCGATAAGAAAATATCTCTAGGCGAGGGAGTCAACAGATTGAAGATGAGAGAGCTACGCCTATATATGTTGGTAGGAGGAATGCCACAAGCTGTCAATGCTTATCTTAACACTAACAATCTACAGCAAGTAGATACCGTAAAGCGACAGATTCTCCAACTATATGCTGATGATTTCAGAAAGATAGACCCATCGGGCAAAATATCCAAACTATTCATGTCTATCCCAGCCCAATTGAGCAGGAACCAACTCCGCTATCAGCCTACTTCTGCTGTAGGAAGAATGGCTGCTGAGAAAATAGATGAGTTGATACTCAACTTAGAAGACAGCAAGACTGTTAACATTGCGTACCACACGGATGATCCGAATGTAGGAATGCCACTGACAGCCAACATCAACAAGTACAAACTGTACATAGGCGATACGGGACTATTCGTAACTTTGGCTTTCTGGGACAAGGATTATACGGAGAACATCATCTACCAGAAACTGTTGAGCGACAAGCTATCCACCAACATGGGATACGTATTTGAGAATCTGGTTGCCCAAATGCTGAGAGCCTCAGGCAACAGACTCTTTTACTATACTTTTCCAAAGGATGCCACGCATTCTTACGAAATCGACTTTTTGTTGTCACGCGGCAGTAAGTTGTGCCCTATAGAGGTCAAGTCGTCTGGATACAAAACGCATGCCTCGCTTGATGCTTTCTGTCAAAAATTCTCCAACAGGATAGTAAATCCGTACTTGGTTTACACCAAAGATCTGCAGAATGATGGGCAAACACTCCTGATTCCGATTTACATGACCCCATTCTTATAAAGCAATGTTTTTTTTATTGTACCTTTGCACCTCAGTTGGGCGATAAAAACATCATCTCGTCAGCGAGAACTTGATGCTCAGGCCGAAATCCTGCGTTGTGGTAGGATAACTGCTGCTCGACAGGAGCGGGGTGTTGGTCTGACGGTCATAATAGAAACTCATGGTAAGGAGTTTGCTGAAGGTATAATCGGCAGAGAAACTCAGTTTCAGAGCATTGTTGCCGCTGCTGGCACTGCTTACCATTGAGGCAATATCACGAACGATGGCTGCCTGCTTGCGGAAACTGAAGTCAAGACGTAGATTCAGATCATGGTTGGTACCATTCTGAACCGTCTTGGTGGTCGACGCATTCTTATTGGCTGCATTCTTGTTGCCGCCCTTCGACTTGGAACGGGAGGCCTTGGCGCCCCAGCCGAAAACATCGAAGTTGTTGATGCGGTAACCCATACCGATTACCCAGTCCTTACTCAATGCCTCGTTCAGCTGCACACTCGTCATACTGAGGTTCAACACACGGGTCTGGCGATATTCAGCCTTCACCGTCATATTATTGTTGAATGTGACATCCATACCCAATAATGGCGAGAACGACTCGTTAATACTTACCTGCGAAATGTTGAACATGCTGCTTGGCGACGGATTGCCCGTAGTGGCATCACTCACGAAGCCGAGACCGTTCATATACTCCTGGAAGGTGCTGTAACTGTTGTAGCTGCCTACCGCAAAGACGCTCTTGTAAGAGTGATTGATGTTGATACTCTTAAAGTGCTCGTTGAACCAAGGCAGACGTCCCAGTCCGCTGTAACGGATAGTCCAGTTTGGCAACATCCGGCTCAATGCCGGGAATACCGAGAGCGAATTGCCACCCATCGAGGTATAAGCCTTGAGGAAGGCAGGAATCATGACATCGCTGCTATACTGGTTGACCGGCGTACGAGAAGCATCAAACTTGCCGCCAGCCAGAGCCGAACCAGCCGGATAAACGGTACCTGCATACTGAGCCTCTACCCTATCTCTGAAACCAGCCAGCGAGTTGACAAACTTCTCGAAGGTCTTGCTGCGATACCCCGAATTGGCATTGCCCATTCCCTCGAAAGCCGAACCCAGCGAGATGGTAGTCATCTGGAAGGCTCCACTCTGGGTAGTTGGCGTTCCTTCATACATATACAGTATGCTCTTCTGCGTGGTCTTGGTACGTGTAGCTGAGAGATCAATCTTGAAATCCTTGACAGGCTCCAGGGTGGCACGCAACGTAAGATTATCCGTTCTACTGGTAGTGGCAGGTGTTGCGATACTGTCGTTACAGAGCAGCCAGTCGTTATTTCTAGCCTTCTCGATATAATCGTCGCCAACCATACCGAAGGCGAAGTCAAGACCCGGTGCCATCTGTCCCACCTTCTTCTGTCCGAAGGCATCACCCACACTAGGCAAGAAGCCCGGCAGGGTGAGCTGATAGCTGCTGCGATAGTTGATGCTCACATTGCGCACCATCATTGCCAGACGACTAGCCAACTGCAATCCCTTATACCATTTCTTATCATCAAGCGGTTCCTTAGCCAGTACGGAGAGTTTTACCTTCATGGCAGTATCTACCTTTGAGATGATTCTGATCTGGTTATTATCCACCTTTTTATATTTAAGCGGGAACACTTTGCCGTCTTCCGTCTTGGCATTCACAATCAGTCGCTTGGTATTCTTGCCGTGGCGTATCTTGAATGTGGTATCAGGCAGGAGGGTGATTTCCCGTTCGAAGGCACGCTTGTTCTTAGGCAGCGCCTTCTTCGGATCAGCCGCCTGTTCCTTTGCTTCCTGCTTCTTTTTCTTTTTTTCCTGCTTCTTGCGCTGCATCTGTGCCCTACTCTGGGTACGGTCAAACTTATCGTTTACCTTCTTCAGGAAAGGCACATGGTTGTAGAGTTTCACCAGGTTAAAGTTACCGTTCAATGTCAGCTCGCGCTGGGTATTGATGGTGTTTCCATACGAGTTGCCCTCCTCATCCTCTGTACCGCGCTCCCAAGAATAGTTGGCATTGTAAGAGGCATCGCTGTTCACCCAGTCGAAGACAGGCAGCAGATTGAGAGGCACCTTGTAGGATGCCTGGAAATTCTGACTGTAGTCGAGCGGTGCACCCCAGTGGCGGATGCTGGTCCATACGGAATCCTTCCAGGCATGATACTGGTCGGCATAAAGATCCTTGTTGACCGGTGTATATGGTTCCTCTATCTGTGCATGGGTAGCACTCTGGAAGTTCATGTGCAGGTTCTTGGTCAGATCCCAGTTGATGGAGAACTCACGGTTCCAGAGGAACTGCTCACTGAAGGTGAGCGGCAACTTGGAGTCTACTCCGGCAGATCCACTCATCAGAGTTTCCATATCGCGCTCCTGCAACTCGTAGTAGTCACGCGTCATCTCGGTATTGAAGGCTATGTTCTGCGGCAGCCAGTTCAGTCCGAAACGTTTCAGAATGTCGAGCCACTTACTCTTGTTCTTCAGTCCCTTGAATGGTTCCCATGCCTTATAAACCGGGCTCCACGAATAATCCAAGGCTCCGCGCCAGTTGTCCTTGCGCTCATACATCGTCGTTTCACCCGTAGTATACTGATGCTGATGACTGTAGGTGAATGAGAAGTTGGCTGGATCGTATGGCATCGGATGGCGCTTGGTAGCGATACCCACCCGGGCATTCGAGATGGAGAAGTTGGTCTGCGTAATCTTGGTGGCAGCGATATTCTCGATAGAATCGCGCTCATGCTTGGATCCGGCGGCATCGAGGGCATCCTTCAACTCCATATCGGTATCCAGCGGATTATACTTAGGAGTGGTCTTCTCCTTGGTAACACTATAATATAAAGGTATGCTCACCTTCGCCTTGTCAGGGAAGAACTTACCCATTTCGAGCGATGTGGTCACACTGTAGGTACCGTAATTATCGGTAGTGCGACTTGCCACGCCATCTTCCAGACCGCCGAATCCCTCGCTGATGTATCTGCCGGTGGCATTCACGCTACCCAAATCGGAGAGTTGTACGTTGAGGTTGGCATTGGCAGCCCAACCACCCGAATTATTATGTTCCTTGAGTCGGAGTTCGTTTATCCATACCTCACCGCTCTTGATGTCGGCAGAATTGTTTCTCACACCCAGCATCATGGTCTTCACCTCGCCGAGACTCGGATTACCCACGATGGTAATCTTGTTCTGCGGATGTTCTGCATCCATCATGGAATAAGGAGCGAGATAAGAAGCCACACCCTGTGCCTTCGCCTTGTTGCGGTTTTTCTTCAATGCCGTAAAGACACTTAGCGGCACATCGAGCATATTCTCCTCAGGCCATACCGCCTTACAGTCGGCTAGCACATAGCGGTTGTAGTTGGAGCGTGGCTCGGTGAGCTTCAGAGGGATTTCATACTCGTAGTAATTGTTCTTGTAATCGCTACCCAGACGGATGAAGACTGAGAGATCACCATCCTGCAGACGGGTGGTATTCTGCTCCAATGCATTGGCATGGGCAAACATCTGGATGCGCTTGTACTGGCGCAGATCAAGGGTAGAATTCTTGTAAACCGCCTTCGCCTCGCCTGTGCTCATGTTCTTGACCACCAGACTCAACGCCTGCTCGTTCGCCTCAACCAACTGAGGCTGACTAGGATCCTGTTCGCGCTTGATACCCGGAGGCAAGACATAGTTGACCGGTGTCTTCTCGCCGTTCTCCTCCAGACTCACGCTGCTTGCGTCGAGGGTTCCGCCACTGGCTGCGCCGAGCGGCTGATCATAAGTACGCCACTTGCCCATCACGAGGTCGAAGGTACCGAAACGCAGCACGATAGGTTTCTTGAAACCGGTGAGGAACATACGCATGAAGCGGATGCTGGAGAAATCGTTGATGTTGCCCTGACGGCTCTCAAACTCATCGATAGGTATGCGGAACTGATACCAGGTAACGGTAGACTTGGTATTATCACGCCAGGTCTGGCTGTATTCACGCTTATCTACAATATGATTGTTACCCACCACGAGATCTTCCGGACGGATGCTGACACGGTACTGGAAGTATTTCTCATATTCGTTGAGGGTATAATCCTGGTTGATATCCTCGACATCCGGCGTTGACTTATAAGAAGTATCATAGCTCTCAGAACGGCTGTCGCTGTCAGGCGAGTTGCCCTGAGGATTGTTGATATACTTATATCGCTGCAAGATAGGAGCGCGCATCTCATCCCAGTCGGAACCGCGGAAATAGTGGTAGTCATCACGTGCCGGATCGGCAAAGATGCTGTCGAATACCGCCTGGTTCACCTTGCCCTGAATCTGGTCGAGATAAGCACTCTTGTAGAATTCCTGCTCCTCGGCATCAGTCAGTCCGTTGAAACCCACATCCTGCAAGGCTCTGCTGCCACTGGTGGTAGCAAAGGCATAGGTCACGGTGCTCTGGGTAGGAATCTTACCCCACTGGGTATAGGTGTAGCTCTTGCTGCCATCTACCGGCATGCCACTCTCATAGAATTTCTTGCCATCACGCAGGATATCCTCGCTCACCTCGCCCAGGTTGATGTAGAAATCGCCACCGTAATCGGCAGCATCAGCCTGCTCACGGGAGTAGATGAACGGATCGAGCATCCAGAACTCGATGTATTCGATGTTTGCCTGCTCGAAATCGTTGGTATCCAGCTTACGCATCATTCCGCCCCAGTTGCGCTGCGGATTCTGCAGGGTTCCGTCTGCCTGCAAATCTGTTACATTGAAGTTGTATGGTCCCGGCTCGCTTGGATAGTAAGCCAGATTGAGTACATTCAGGGTATTGGTAGCGCCCTGATAACTGCTCTGGTCGCGCAATGGGAAGAGCTCCTTGGTATAGACCTCGCGGACATAATGGTTACTCAACTGCTTGAGGTCGCCCTTGATATGTCCCGGAGTGAGCGAACTTCCACGGCGGGTGAACAGCGGATCGATGGTATACCAGGCTAGGCGCGAACGGTGGAAACCGCTGCTCAGACCGGTCTTATCGCTGTAATCGTCCTTGAAATTGAGCGAAGGCACACTGGATATAAACCAGGAGGTAGGAGTCGTTACATCGATGGTAGTCTTCGTACCCTCGAAGTCATCGATATAAGATGCATTGTCCTGTGTGCCACCTGCCTCACCGGCAATGAGCTGGGCAAATTCTCCTGTAAAGGATATCTGCGATGGCTGGGTGAGGTGCAGGAATGGTATCTTGTCAAGCACATTGGTGAGCCACTGACTCTCCTTGCGCCAGTTGAGATTGATGCCCCAAAGGGTGTTCTTCAGCGGTTCGGAGCCCATGGATACCTTGGTGGTAAGCGCCTGTTCGGAGAGGTGCTGGATAGTACCGCTCAACTGGAAGTTCTTGGTAAAATCATACTCCCAGTTCAGTCCGAACATCGTTTTTCGGGTTTGTCCGAAATCGGTATTACTCTCCAGAGAAACGTTGACAGCCGTACCGGCATCGATGATGCTCTGGTTCAGGATGGTCACCTCACCGGCACTGTAATCTACCGAATAGTCGGTGCCCTCTTTCAGGGTGATACCGCCTGCCGTAACGACCACCGAGCCCTGTGGCACATTGTAGGCATCGAGCGAGATGACATTGGCTGCAGAGCCCTTGAACTGTCCCACAATCTGATACTTGTTCTTTTCGGCTATCTGCTTGGCTACGGTCTTCGTACTGTCATAAAGTTCGGTAAAGGCATACTTTTCTGCCTTGTCGGCAGCCACGCCCCGCTTGACCAGATAATCACGCATATAACTGCCGAAAGGCTCTACCTTCGGAATGAACACGCGTCCATTAGAGATGGTATAGCCTTCTACATAATCGAAATATCCATTGCTGTGTGCCTTGTTGTTGTTATCCAGACGGTCGGCGCCCAGCACACGGATGATAGGCTGCTCCTTCACCTGCTGCTCGGGGATATAACTGAGATATACGCCGGTGGTATCGCTCTGGTATTTCACATCCAGGCGGAACTTCTCCTTCTCTACGGTAGAAGCCAGATAATAAACGTTCTTCATCATCAACCCCCAGTTGCCCTGTCGCGGATTGTTACTGGTATTTTTGAGCGATTTCACGAAGAGTGCCTGCTTGGTATCGCTGAGATCGGATGCAAACTCGCCCACCTGATAGGTAACGCCTCCCGATGTATACTCATAGGCTACGGCAAGCACCTGGTCGGTCTGCAGACTGGTTTTCAATGAGATATAACCCAAGGCGGTATTGACCGTATACTCTGAAGAATTGAGCAAACGGGCACTCTCCAGTTTCTCATAATCGGCTCCGCCAACCAGTCCGCCTCCATCGAGAGTGGTTGCAGCCTGATCAATGTCACGGGCAGCAGCATACTGCCCTGTCATCGCCGCATACTCAGTATTCGCCTGGTTAGAAGGCACCTGTCCGCTCGCCGCCCACATCGGGTTGCTCAGTTTCTGGTTCTCGCCCAGGTCGGTCAGGGCTACGATGTTTCGGGTATTGGTGGTATTGCCGGTTTTGTTGGTAACCCACACCTCCACGCGGTTGATGGTGATGCCCGTGGTGAGATTAGGAAGTTTCTGCATCCAGGCATCATAATGATTTCTGAAATACTGGGAGAGGAAGAAGTGGCGGTTCTCCTCATAATCGGCTACATTCAACTCAAAAGGAGTGAGCTGTACACCGCCCCTGGTAGATACGCTCTTCGATGCACTTTTCTTCTGCGAAGCTACCATCTGCAGCTTGAGTTTGCCAAACTGCATATCGGTTCTAACACCAAACAGACTGCTGGCGCCTTTGATGAGCGAAGAGTTGGAAGGGAAGGAGACGTTGCCCGCCTCAACGAGTTTGATGATTTCATCTTCCTTGCCGTCGTACTTCAGTTTCATGTTCTGTGCATCGAAATCGAAGGTGGCATCGGTGTTGTAATTCAGGTTCATGTTCACCTTATCGCCCACCTTTCCGTTGACGTTGAGATTGATTTTCTCATCAAAATCCATCATCGTCGTCTTTCGGTTGCGGATAGGCAGCGAAGGATTGTCGATGTTTTTCTTGTTGATACCGAACTTGAGTTCGGCAGAACCCTGAGTCTTCACTCTGATGCCACCAGGACCGAAGATTTTCTCGGCAGGTCCCAAGTCGAAGTGCATATCTGAGAAATCGAACTTCTCCTTGCCTTTTGCCTGGAAGATTTCATCGTTCTGCTTGCGGAAGTAGCTGTTGCGCTGCTGCTGTTCGGTCCATGCAAGATACTCTTTCGGAGTGAGCATGATAGGAGCCGAAAGCCAGGTTGACCCCATGCGGTTGCCGATGATATAGCGGTCGAGGGTATCGTTGTAGACTACCTGATATTGCAGATTATCAGGACGTTTCAGGTCGAGCGGACTCTGATAGAGGTCGCTCAGGGAGTAAGGTTGGGTGCGCTGAATCTGCCAGCGAGTATGCAGCAGCGAATCGGGAATGGTATCTTCATCGAGCTGCACGGGCTGTGCTGTGCTGGTATGTGTTTTCTTTTTATCGTCCTGAAGTTGAGGCAAAGCTATCGCATAGCCGAAGGTTGCCACCATCAGCCAAGCCAATAGAAAAGATATGAATCTTTGCTTCTGTTTCATCGACAAAAAACTCCTAACTTATTTGATTTGCTTCAATGCCAGTTTCACAACCTGTTCTACCGGGAGATCAGGTTGTGCCTTGAGGATATCTACTACTACCTTGGCAGATGGTGCCGGCGAGAAGCCGAGCATGGTAAGGGCGCTTACCGCCTCATCCTTTACGTCATTGTTCACCATCACCACATTGCCTCCGCTGGCTGGCAGTTCGTCAGCGAAGCCGAGACTCACGATTTTATCTTTCAGGTCGATGATGATTCGCTGTGCTGTCTTCAGTCCGATACCCTTCACGGTTTTCAGCACCTTGTCGTTACCAGTAGAGATGATTTCGCAGAGTTCGCGTGGCGAGAGTGAAGAGAGAATCATACGGGCTGTATTTCCGCCTACTCCTGAAACGGTAATGAGGAGGCGGTAGAGTTCACGTTCCTGTTTGGTAGCAAAGCCGAAAAGGGTGAAAGAGTCATCTCTTCCACCAGCCACCAGCACTTCGTGAACATAGAGTTTCACTTCCTGTTTGCCCTGAATGGCAGTATATGTATTGAGCGATATATTGAGTCCGTAGCCCACCCCCGCTGTCTCAACAATAGCCAGCGCAGGTGTCAGCTCTGTCAGATCGCCATGAATATATTCTATCATTTTCTTTTTCTCCTAATTAAATTAATATATTAATAACGTGCGAAGGGCGGGATTATTGTAACAGACTTCCAGAAATTACGTCCCGACATAGTGCAAAGCGCATCGGGAGGTATTGGAAAGAGGATGAATGATGTTTCGCAACAAAATAGCGAAACTGTAAGGTTCTTGCTACGAATACTTTACAAATCTCTGCTTATTCATATCTAAAAAACTATGATTTTACTACTTTAATAAAAAGTGAAGAATTCACTGTTCACTGTAACTCTAACATCGATAAAAAGCTCGCAAATTCAAGTCTGCGATTTTTTTCTTTTAAAAAGTTTGTCGATTACAAAAAAAAATCCTTATATTTGCAGCCAAATTACAATTTAACTTCTAATATTAAAGCGTGTGATGTGGAGCACATATAAAAGATTTTTTTAAGAGGAGCTCAAACTTCATTATGGATACGTCATTAAAAATTTTAAATATGAAAATAAATAGCATAATATTGGGAGCATACTATAGCTGCCAGGCAAATAATTATGCAGATATGAAAGTCTGCATAAACACCTATTTCGTGAATACGAACAGAAATATTTCATTAAAATAAAAAATATACTCGATATGTATAACAAAATTATCTTCATTATGATGTTATTACTTATGATTTCGTGCAATTCGAAGCAGAAACGAAATCATAAAAACTCAATAGAGATTAAAGAACAATTAGGACAATCGTCTTATCCTTTTATAAAAAGTATGGAGTATCATGCCTATATACAAGATAATGAGGCTATCCCAGTCATAGATATCCAAATCACTGAAAAAGGAAACTTCTCTATCTTTGTAAAATACCAAACTAATAAAAAATATTCGAAACTTAGTTATAAAGAGACTTTGGATTTTTTGTCCACCGTCATAGAAAAACAAAATAAAGAAAATATTCCCCTCTCTAGGCTTCAACAAATATTTATAAGAACAGAAATGTGGAATGAAAATTCCATCTATACTTCTATGGAGGAATACAGGAACATAAACATTCCACATGGCGAATATTTTAACAAAAAAGCGAAGGAAAGCCGTATAGTTTCAGACATCACAAAAATACTATCCAGATATAACTTAAAGATTGGAAATCTCTCATACGAAGGTCTGCTACCGCTAGACGGAAAAGTCATTAAAGAAATAAATAAAAATATAGAATTAAATACGTCAGAAGCTTACCTTACAGGGAATTTAGTTTTAGATATTGCAAACCAATAGTTATGAAAATCAAGAATTTAGAAGAAGCATTAATCTGTTTTAAAGAAAATGCAATCATTCATGGGGAATGTACGCAAAATGGAGACTACAAACGTGGTAACAAAAGCCACAAAAATATAATAAATGCCATCAAGTACATTTCTGCAGAACATAAATATGAAATTTTAGAACCACTTTTGGAAGATAACAATCTTTCTGTAAGAATATGGGCAGCTTATGCACTATTGCATGTTAATACTCCAAAAGCAGTAAAAGCATTGAAAGAAATTGTTAAGAATGACAGTGGAATTATGGGGTTCAATGCAGAAATGACATTAGATGAATTCAAGAAAGGCAACATTTAACCTGCATATTTCATTCTCACCTAATTATACAAGTGCAAAGATTTGCCAGAAATTACATCCCGACGTAGCATGTAATACGTCCCGACGCAGAGCCAGAGACGTCGGGACGCAGCAAAAGCTACGTCAGGACGTAATTCAAAGCACATCGGGAAGTATCGGAAAGGGGATGTATGATGTTTCGCAACAAAATAACGAAACTGTAAGGCTCTTGCTACAGATACCTTACAAATCTCCGCTTATTCATACCTAAAAACTATGATTTTACTACTTTTTGCAACTTTTATGAGTTAAAATTCTATTAAAACGTCACGTATTTCAAGAAAAAGCTATACTTTTGCAACCGGAAATAGAATGAAAAGCGGAAAACATATCCGTTGGAGGACTAAACCGCAACAAATAAAAGAAATAAAAACAACAAAATAAAAGAAATAAGACAATGAAGAAATTTAGAGCAGCCGTAGTAGGATACGGCAACATCGGTAAGTTTACTGTTGAGGCACTCGAAGCAGCTCCTGACTTTGAGATTGCAGGTATTGTACGTCGCCAGGGTGCCAAGGACAAACCAGCTGAGTTGGCAAACTATGAAGTAGTAGATGACATCACCAAGTTGAAGGATGTAGATGTTGCTATCCTCGCAACCCCTACCCGTTCTTGCCCTGAGTATGCAGAGAAGATCGTTGCCCTCGGTATCAACACCGTAGACAGCTTCGATATCCACACCAGCATCCTCGACTACCGTACCAAGCAGATGGAGAACTGCAAGAAGGCTGGCAAGGTAAGCGTTATCTCTGCTGGTTGGGACCCAGGTTCTGATTCTATCGTACGTGTTCTGATGGAGAGCCTTGCTCCTAAGGGTTTGACATATACCAACTTCGGTCCTGGTATGAGTATGGGTCACTCAGTTTGTGTTCGTAGCAAGAAGGGCGTAAAGGAAGCGCTCTCTGTAACCATCCCATTGGGTGAGGGTATCCACCGCCGTATGGTATACGTAGAGTTGGAAGAAGGTGCCAAGCTTGAGGATGTAACAGCCGAAATCAAGGCTGATCCATACTTCGCTCACGATGAGACCCACGTATTTGCCGTAGCATCTGTAGATGATGTAAAGGATATGGGTCATGGTGTGAACCTCGTTCGCAAGGGTGTATCAGGCAAGACCCAGAACCAGCGTTTCGAGTTCAACATGAGCATCAACAACCCAGCCCTCACCGCTCAGGTATTGGTTAACGTAGCTCGTGCTTCATTCCGTCTGCAGCCAGGTTGCTACACCATGCCAGAGATTCCAGTTATCGATATGTTGCCAGGAACCCGTGAGGAAATCGTTGCAACACTCGTATAATTGGGAGTGAAGAACGAAGAGTGAAGAGTGAAGAATTCACTTGCATCACTATAATAAAACGGCTCGCAAGAAGTTTCGAATTCTTGCGAGCCTTTTCTATTCAACTAAAACCACTTATAATAACCCTGTCATATACAATGGCAAATAAGTAATCCCCTCCTCAACTTTCAAATCAGCAGTATGCAAAACATACGGGGTTGCCAGATAGCTACCATATTTAGCGATGCACTTTTTGAGAGAAGTGAGCGTGTATCTATTAGTAGACTTCACTTCTATCGGTGAAATATTATGCTTTGACGTTATTGTATCTTTGGCTATCAGGAAATCCAGTTCCATCCTTTCCTGGGCATTCTCCTTACTATATTTGGAAAAGAAATACAGCTTATGCCCTGCCGAACGTAACATCTGAGCAACTATATTCTCAACTATCATTCCGCCATTGAACTCCAGCTTATCTACCAAAAGCTTGTTATATAAGTTTTCAGATACTATCGTATTTTCATTGAAAGCATGACTGATGAGCAAGCCCGTATCAGCCATATAGCATTTCAATGTCGTATCATCGGTATTCATGCCAAGACCGATACTTGGCTCTGTCGTATTATAGGCCATATTGACTATCATGGCATCTGACAGCCAAAAGAAAGCCGTTTCATAATCTCGCATTCTCGCCCCTTCTGTGAGTGCCTTCAACAGAAATTTCTTTTCATGTTTTTGAAGTTGAGAAGGAATAGTATCAAAAATCTGAGTAACTTTAAATACATAAGTTGACGCATACTTCTGGATATCATTACGATATAAAGTAAGAATTTGGCGCTTCACTCGATCCACCTTATTGAAATCTCTGGTTTCTACAAATTTAGCTACAGCCTGCGGCATTCCTCCAACAATGAGATACTGTCTGAAATAGTCCATTGCCATTCGATGCATCAGTTGTCCCATCTCATGCCTTTTCTGAAAGTTCATTCGTATAAGCGGCATCAGGGTTTCATTGTTCAGTGTCCACAAGAACTCCTCGAAATCCATAGGATACATCAATATTTCTTCCTCCTCAGAAGGAATCATGATATTCTCTACGTTCTTTTTGATAGAAACGAGCGAACCAGTCTCGATATAATCGTAACGACCATCTTCAACCAGATACTTGATAGCTGTACGAGCCCGGGGATACAATTGCACCTCATCAAAGATTATAACCGAATTTCTTGGATATAGAGGTGTATTGGTGAAACTGCTTAAATACATAAAGAACGTATCCAAGTCATCCAGATAGGTTTCGAACAAGGATTTTATGTCCTTTCCTATTTTATTGAAATCAAGTAAAATATAACTCTTGTATTCTTTTTGAGCGAATTCCTTTACGATATAGCTCTTTCCTACACGACGGGCACCATTGATGAGAACAGCACTTTCTCCGTTCTGTTCTTCTTTCCATTTCTTTAGCTGTTCATATACTTTTCTTCTCATAATTTACACCTATCCTAGATTAATTTTATCGGAAAAATACACCTATCCGCGATTAACATTTCTCAGTTTTTACACCTATCCGCGATTATCAGATAATGCAAATATACACATATCCGCGATTATCTCCAAGAAAAAGCCACTTTTTTAATATCTTTTAATTTTAAGAATAAGATGATAACGATACGCAAGATCATAATATTGGTAATAGTATAAACATCATGCTTTAAGTCCATTGTTGCTTTGTGTTATAATCCATTGCAAGCATGTGAATTAGCTACAGAAGCCGTATCTATCGGCATGAAGAAGCAGATCTATCCAATAGTCGGCAGCCGCCAGCAAGGTTGCTGGCATATGGCAGCAACATTGTCGGCATATGGCAGCAAGATTGCTGGCAGCAGCCGGCAACCATACGAAACTATATTTAAAAGGTAAACAATATAGGTTTCTAAGACTATTTAAATAACTTATCAAAAGCTATATTATTTATGCGTCATAATATCGAGCACCATATCATCGGTAGCTCGCATCGCATCGGCACCGATGCTCGTGAGGTTGTGGATGCACTTATCCACATCATCATCTACGATACCCTCGGCAGAGGTGACACACTTGCCTTCCATAGAAAGGAGGGCAGAAAGAAGAGCGGTGCTGACACCTGATGAAATCTTCAGGGCACAACTTGGTTTCGCTCCGTCACAAATCATACCGGTGAGATTGGCTACCATATTCTTGACAGAATTGCAGATGCGGGTATAATCGCCACCCATCAGATAGGTGATGCCGCAACTGCTGCCCGTACTGGCTACCACACAACCGCAAAGAGCTGAAAGCTTGCCTAAGCTCTGCTTGATATAGATGGCAGTCAGATGACTGAGCATCAGGGCACGGATCATTTCCTCCTCGGTATTCTCGTTCTCCAGCGCATAAACCACCACAGGATTCGTTGCACAGATGCCCTGGTTGCCGCTGCCGCTGTTGCTCATCACCGGAATCATGGCGCCACCCATACGGGCATCGCAGGCTGAAGCGGTGCGGGAGATGATATGCGAGAAAATATTATCGCCGAAGATACCATGACTCAACGGACGGTCCATCGTCTTGCCCAGGCAGTGGCCATAGTTGCCTTTGATACTCAACTCGGCAGCCTTCATATTATAGTCTCTGGTCTTGAGAATGAAAGAAATCTCATCGAGCGGAGCTGTTGTTGCAAACTCGTAAACCATCGGGAAATTGAGCTGGATGTCGTCATCAGCCTCATCACCCACAGTACCGCCACGCTTATCGAGCACTACCTCACCATTACGCTCAACATACACAAAATGGGTATGAGAACCGGAGATAATTGCCGTAGCCTGGTCTTCACCGGCATGACAGATGATTTCGATATAGAGTTTATCCACATCACCCTGCTTCAGTTTGATGCTGATATCCGCATCCTTGATATATTGTTTGCCCTGCTCCAGACTGTCGGGAGTAAGGTCTTTCAACACTTCCAGCTGATATTCAGGCTTTCCGATGAGCGCACCCAGCGATACGGCGATAGGCAAACCAATCATACCCGTGCCAGGAATGCCGACACCCATCGCATTCTTGAGCATATTAGGACTCAGAAGAACTTCAATACGTTCAGGGCGCTTGCCCAATGTAGTAGCAGCCTTGGCTGTACATAGTGCCACAGCCATCGGTTCGGTACAGCCGATGGCAGGAACCACCTCTTTATTAACGAGCGCAATGATGCGCTCACGCTTACTTTTCTCTAACATAATCTATATAGCTTTTATATAAATAACGTTCTTACCATTATTTCGGGTACAAAAATACAAAAAATAAACCGTATTCTTCTCTTTTCTCGAGAAAAATACGGTTAAAATCTATATTTCTTGATGAATTAGTCTTCCAACTGGAACAGAGGATCATCTGGAGTCAGCATGGTTGGCTTCTGGTCGAATTCCTTCAAGAGCTGCTCAGAAGCATACTTCTTGTTTACTACCAGGCGGAACATGTACTCGTTGAACCAATCGTTGGTCATGATGAAGCAACCGGCAAAACCATTGTCGGCACCCCAACTGTTCTCCACCTTCCACTTTACAGGCTTGCCATTGGCGTCGAGATCTACAGCTGTCAGCGTCATGGCATGAGTAGAACCGCTATCGAAAGTAGCAATGCGGTCAGCCTTGTTCATTGGGAATGAGGTATTGAAGAGGCTTCCATAGTCGAAGTTGTCGAGTGCCAGATAGCCGCGCTTTCTATCAAGCTGCTTGCCCACATCATAGCTTGAATACATCTTATGACCGTCCTTCAGAGAGGCGATGGCGAGCTGGGCAATCTCCTCCATAGGCAGGTTCAGATACTTCCAGTTATGACCATCATAAGTATGGCGGTCGTATTCTACCTCGTATGTCTTGTGGTAAGGACGGCGTGGGTCGTTCATCACCATCAGGAAGGTACCGTTCAGGTCCTTGCCCACCGTCTCCTCATAGAAACTCTTAGGAGTATACTTCTTTGCCTCGCCAACCTGCTTGCCGTCCTTGTCGCGGAAAGCATAGGTAAATTCCTTTACCGGTTCACCGAGAGTAAGACTCAGCATGTGATAAATCTGACCGAGCATCTCGTTCTTGCGAGCCTGGATAGCTGCCGACTTCTTACCCTGAGCCACCATCTTGCGGAGTTCCAGACCATACTCGCGGAGCTTGCTGCTTACGAGACGGCTCATCTTGGAAGTATTGTTGCTTGAGAAGGTCTCAGGCTGGGCACTCATCGGTACGAGACCATACTTGCTTGCCAAATCGGCAACACCACAGAAAGTACCGCCATCATTGAGCGGATTCTTGAAGAAGAACTGCACCTGAGGATCCTCGATGCTCTTCTTGCCAAGGTCGATACCCCCCTGAAGCATCAGGTTAGCCTTCTCCAGCTGATCATAGAAGAAGAGGTAATCCTGAGAATACTCCACCACTCTACCCTGCTTGTCGTTGACAGCAAAGTTAGAACGGAGCACGTTAAAACCGCTGAACATCCAGCAACGGCCGGAACTCTTCTGGTTGTGAATGCTCTGCGAAGGAGTCTCGATGCTGAAATGAGTATCAACCGGGGCCTCGTTGGCATGATTCTTCACAAGGTCATCAATGTTGTTGTTGGCAATCGCATTGAAGAGTGCCTTGTTGGCTACACCTGCCTGCTGGTTTTTCTCCATCTGCTGGAGAGCAGACTGACTGATGCCGCCACCCTTGGTCTGCGCCATCAGAGACATGGAAGCCATCATCATGGCTCCCAAAAGTAATACATTTTTTCTCATCACGATAAAGGTATTTATTTGCTTATTGTTATATAACTAATTCCGGATTTCATTCCTTTTTCAGAAATTTCCTTTGCAAAAATACAAAGAATAATCGGAAAAAGCGAAAATATTGCCTCAAAAGTGCTTTATATAGGAAAAAAGCATTATCTTTGCACAAGATTTTCACGAAGAAAACATGGACAAGAACAAGTTTAGTCTATTAAATAGTATAAAATACCCGGAAGATTTGAGACGGCTGAGCATTGACCAGCTGCCACAAGTCTGCAAAGAGTTAAGAGAAGACATTATCGACGAGGTTGCCGTCAACCCCGGTCATTTTGCCTCCTCTCTTGGCGTGGTGGAAATAACCGTAGCCCTACATTATATCTACAACACCCCATACGACCGTATTGTATGGGATGTGGGACACCAGGCCTACGGACATAAGATATTAACAGGACGCCGCGACAACTTCTGTACCAACCGCAAGTTGCACGGCATCCGTCCATTCCCTACACCTTTAGAAAGCGAATATGATACCTTCGCCTGCGGACATGCGAGCAATTCCATCTCCGCAGCACTCGGTATGGCCGTTGCCGCACGCGAAAACGGAGATACCAACAGGCACGTGGTAGCCGTCATTGGCGATGGAGCCATGAGCGGCGGACTGGCATTCGAGGGACTGAACAACGTATCAAGTACACCTAACGACATGCTCATCATCCTGAACGACAACGATATGAGCATCGACCGGGCAGTGGGAGGTATGGAGAAATATCTCCTGAACCTCGATACCAACGAGACCTACAACCGCCTCCGTTTCAAGGCATCACAGTGGCTGCACTCCAAAGGCTATCTCAACGAAGACCGCAAGAAGGGCATCCTGCGCCTGAACAATGCACTGAAGTCGGCACTGAGTCATCAGCAGAACATCTTCGAGGGTATGAATATCCGCTACTTCGGACCTTTCGATGGTCATGACGTGAAGGAAGTAGCGAGAGTACTCAAACAGCTTAAGAACATGAAGGGTCCTAAGCTGCTGCACCTGCATACCACCAAGGGAAAGGGTTACGAACCAGCCGAGAAGAGTGCTACCATCTGGCACGCGCCAGGCAAATTCGATCCGGAAACGGGTGAGAGAATCATTGCCGATACCAGCAACCAGCCTCCTAAATATCAGGATGTTTTCGGAGAGACGCTGCTGGAACTGGCTCAGAAGAACCCGAAGATTGTAGGTGTGACGCCAGCCATGCCTACAGGATGCTCCATGAACATCATGATGAAGGCGATGCCAAACCGTACCTTCGATGTAGGTATTGCCGAGGGACATGCCGTCACCTTCTCAGGAGGTATGGCGAAAGACGGACTCATCCCTTTCTGCAATATCTACAGTTCGTTTGCACAGCGTGCCTACGATAACATCATCCACGACATGGCACTGCTCAACCTGCCAGTTATCATGTGTCTTGACCGTGCCGGACTGGTAGGTGAAGACGGACCAACCCATCATGGTGCCTTCGATATGGCGGCTCTCCGTCCGATTCCGCATCTCACCATCGCATCTCCGATGAACGAACATGAGTTGCGCAACCTGATGTATTCAGCCCAGTTGCCAGGTCATGGCAGCTATGTAATCCGTTATCCAAGAGGCAAGGGTGTGCTCGTAGACTGGCGCAACCCGATGGAGGAAATCAAGACCGGTACCGGCAGAAAACTGAAAGACGGCACCGATGTAGCCGTTCTTACCATCGGTCCTATCGGAAACGATGCAGCCCAGGCTATCGCTGAGGTTGAAGCCGAAACCGGAATGAGCATCGCCCACTACGATATGCGATTCCTCAAGCCACTCGATGAAGACATTCTGAAAGAGGTGGGCGAAAAGTTCAGCCGCATCATCACCATCGAAGACGGCGTTCGTATGGGCGGTATGGGCTCAGCCGTACTGGAATGGATGAACGACCATGACTATCAGCCAAAGATGACCCGAATGGGATTGCCAGATGAGTTTGTGGAACACGGAACCGTGGCACAGCTCAGGGAAATCGTGCATCTCGATAAAGAATCAATCAAAGAAGCAATTAAGAAATGAAAATAATCATAGCTGGCGCATATGCCATAGGTACTCACCTGGCGAGACTCCTGTCACGCAGCAATGAAGAGATTACGCTCATCGATGAAAACGAAGAGCGCCTGGCAAGCATTGGCTCCGACTGCGACCTGCTCACCATGCTGGGCAAGCCTACCAGTCTTCACATCTTACGCGATGCGGGGGTTGCAGATGCCGATCTCTTCATCGCCGTTACTCCGGTAGAAAGTACCAACATCACAGCTAGCATCCTTGCCAAGAACCTGGGTGCCAAAAGAACGGTGGCCCGCGTGGATAATCCGGAATATATGGATCAGCAGGCTCAGGAATTCTTCAAAGAATTAGGTATCAGCAAACTGATTTATCCGGAGATGCTCGCAGCCGTAGATATCAATAACGGACTGAAAATGAGTTGGGTACGTCAGCGCTGGGATGTGCACGACGGCGCACTCGTCATGCTCGGCATCAAACTGCGCGAAGGATGCGAGATACTGAACGAACCGCTCAAGAACATCAGCGGTCCTAACGACCCATACCACGTGGTAGCCATCAAGCGAGGCAGTGATACCATCATCCCTGGCGGTAACGATGAACTGAAACTCTACGACCTCGCCTACTTCATGACCACCCGCAACTACATCCCATATATCCGCAAGATTGTAGGCAAGGAGCACTATGTGGATGTGAAGAACGTGATGATTATGGGTGGCGGACGCACAGCCGTAAGAGCCGTAAAGAAGATGCCGGAATATATGGAATGCAAGATTATCGAGATGAGCGAGGAGCGCTGCGAATATCTCAACGATATTCTCGATGAGAACAAGACGCTCATTATTCATGGAGACGGACGCGACATTCCGCTGCTCGTAGAAGAAGGTATCCGCAGCACGCAGGCCTTCGTGGCACTGACCGGTAACGCCGAAACCAATATCCTGGCCTGTCTTACAGCCAAGAGAATGGGTGTGCGCAAGACGGTGGCTGCCGTAGAAAACGTAGACTACGTGAGCATGGCAGAGAGTCTGGATATCGGTACCATCATCAACAAGAAGATGATTGCCGCCAGCTACATCTACCAGATGATGCTCGATGCCGACGTGATGAACGTGAGATTCCTGATGAGCGCCAATGCCGATGTGGCTGAATTCATAGCCAAAGAAGGTTCAAAGGTAACCCAAAAACCGGTGAAAGAACTCGGCATGCCTATCGGTGTAACCATCGGTGGACTGGTTCGCGGTGAAGAAGGAATGCTCGTTTCGGGTAATACACAGATAGAACCGGGTGACTCGGTGATGGTTTTCTGCCACAACATCAACATGAAGAAAATTGAGAAATACTTCATCTAAGCGTGAAGGAGATAGAGACATACTTCATATATGATAAACAGCAAATTAATATATAAGATTTTAGGGCAACTGCTTTTCATCGAGGCTTTCCTGCTCTTCGTCAGTCTGCTGGTAGCTTTCTATTACCAGCAGGACGACATCTTTGCCTTTATTGTGGCAACACTTACCACCATCGGAGGCGGACTGGTGCTGAAATGGCGAGGACACGGAGCAGATAACTCAATGTCGCGCCGTGATGCCTATCTCGTGGTAACGCTCTCATGGATTGTATTCAGTTTCTTCGGAACCCTCCCCTTCATGATAAGTGGATACATCAACAACTTTACCGATGCCTACTTCGAAACCATGTCGGGATTTACGACAACGGGAGCTACAATATTAGACGATGTAGAATGCTTCCCCCACGGACTGCTCTTCTGGCGTTCGCTCACCCAATGGATAGGCGGTCTGGGAATCGTGTTCTTCACCATCGCCCTGCTGCCATCGCTTGTAGGAGGACAGACCAAGGTGTTTGCTGCCGAGGCTACAGGTCCTATCAAGACCAAGCTTCATCCCCGTCTTTCCACTTCGGCAAAATGGATATGGAGTATCTATCTGATGCTCACCATCGCCTGCATCATATCCTACTATGTGGCGGGAATGAATCTCTTCGACAGTTTCAACTATGCGATGAGCACGACGGCAACGGGTGGTTTCGCTACCCACAACAGCAGTACCGAGTTCTTCCATTCACCAGCGCTGGAATACATCTGTACGTTCTTCTGTTTCCTGTCGGGTGTGAACTTCACCCTGCTCTATGCAGCCGTCATCAAGTTTAAAATCAAGGATCTGTTCAAGAACTCAGAGTTTAAGTTCTATGCATTCCTGGTTGCTGCATTCAGCGCCTTCATCATGGTAGAGCTGATGGTGATGCGCAACTACGATGTGGAGCATGCCTTCAGAAGTGCTATCTTCCAGGTGGTTTCTTTCATCACCACCACCGGTCTGTTTAACGACGATGCTGCTGTGTGGCCTCATGTTACCTGGGTGGTATTGGCAGCCTGCATGTTCTTCGGAGCCTGCTCGGGCAGTACGAGTGGAGGTTTGAAATGTATCCGTGGCGTGATGCTGGTAAGAATGGTGAAGAATGAATTCCGCCAGATTCTGCATCCTAACGCCGTGCTGCCATTGAAGATTGATGGTGTGAACGTACCGATGCAGAAGCGTGTTACGCTGCTTGCCTTCCTCACCACTTATCTCATCATCTGTCTGGTGATATCGTTCACGATGATAGCCATGGGCATCGACAATACCAATGCCATCACCATCACCCTGAGTTGTGTGGGTAATGTGGGACCTACGCTGGGTACGGAAATCGGACCAACCATGTCGTGGAGCGAACTGCCGGATGTGGCAAAATGGTTCTGCTCGCTGATGATGCTCATCGGTCGTCTGGAAATATTCAGTGTGCTGGTTATCTTTACACCAGCATTCTGGAGAGAGAACTAACATACCCAGAGGGGGAGTTAGAAAATAAAAGAGAAGTTGATATTTGAAGTAAGAAATACGCTTACTAGACTAAGTATATTTCGCACAAAAAGCGTTATATA
Source organism: Segatella copri (assembly GCA_021615735.1). Taxonomy (GTDB): domain Bacteria; phylum Bacteroidota; class Bacteroidia; order Bacteroidales; family Bacteroidaceae; genus Prevotella; species Prevotella copri_Q. Next base: position 22,469 of record JAJWFY010000016.1, read on the forward strand.
TAATAAGGTATAGGTTCAGCAAGAGCCTTACCGGAGAGTAAGAAAACGTACTGAAGAGTACATTTATAAACTAAATATAGGTAAAAATGAAACCATTAAAATTTCAACCGCTATTAAAATCCACCATCTGGGGTGGCAGTAAGATTATCACTTTCAAGCATCTCGACGTAAAGCAAGAGAATGTGGGAGAAAGCTGGGAAATCTCTGGAGTACCAGGAAATGAAAGCATCGTAGCCGATGGCGAGATGCAGGGCAAGAGCCTCAACGAGGTTGTTGCAGAACGGAAGGGAAGCTTCCTCGGAGAAGAGAACTACAAGCGTTTCGGCAATGAGTTTCCACTGCTCATCAAGTTTATCGATGCCAACCGCGACCTCTCTATCCAGGTGCATCCTAATGATGAAATTGCCAAGAAGCAAGGTAAGGAACGCGGCAAGACCGAGATGTGGTATGCGCTGCCATGCGAGCCGGATGCCAAGCTCTACAACGGCTTGAAGATGCAGATTACTCCTGAGCAGTACAAGGAGATGGTAGAGAATGATACCATCACCGATGCCCTGGCTCAGTATAACGTGAAGGAAGGTGACTGTTTCTTTATCCCAGCCGGCAGAATCCACACCATCGGAACAGGCTGTTTCGTTGTCGAGATTCAGCAGACCAGCGATGTTACCTATCGCATCTACGACTTCAAACGCAAGGACAAGGATGGCAACTATCGTCAGCTCCACACCAAGGAAGCTGCTGAGTGCATCGACTACACCGTATTGCCAGACTATCGCCAGCACTACACTCCTGCCAAGAACCAGGGTGTAAGCATGGTGCAGTGCCCTTACTTCACCACAGCCGTTTATGATCTCGATGAGCCAATGACGCTGGATTATTCAGAATTGGACAGCTTCGTGATTCTGATTGGCTTGAAGGGTGAGGCTAAGATTACCGACAACGAGGGTAACGAGATTACGCTCCAGGGCGGCGAGAGCATCGTAGTTCCTGCCAGTACCAAGACATTGAAGGTAGAAGGAACCTTGAAGTTCCTGGAGGTTTTTTAAAGGTAAAAAAGTAAAAGGGTAAAAAGGTAAAAAGAGCCTGGCGGGATGTCATCTGCCTGCTTTCTTTTTACCTTTTTACCCTTTTACCTTTTTACCTTTCCAAATACTTTTCCACATCCGCCTGTATCTTCTGGAATTCGGGAGAGAACTGGTAGAAGGTGTTCTTCTTCATCATCATCTTCACCTTGCCCAGACTATTCTCATAACATGCCATTTCGGTGCGGGCCTGCTCGGAATGGAGGGCACGGTCGCGGATTTCATTCTCCCTATCGTTGCGCAAAGCATCGCAGACGCTCTGGACGATAGGACTAACTACCAGGTCGAAGAGATGATGACCCTGTATATATAAATAGGTATTGCTCTCGTTTACACCCAGATTATTGAGGTAAAGAGCCATTTCATCCAACTCATCCTTAAACTTCTTGAAGCGGCGCTCCAGCTGGAACAGCTTTGCCCGCACCTTCTTTCCCAAATAATCTATCGCCCATTTAGGATCCTGGATTCGGACAGAAGGCAGCATGATGACCTTATCAAACTCCGCCATATCAAAATGCATCGACATCTTGCGATGACGCACATAGAACAGCATGTGCCATAAGAAGAGGGGCCAGATGGTACGGGAATAGGACTCAAGAAAACGCTCGAAATCGAAGATACGACGGTCGTTGAGCGTCACCATCACACAGGTTTCGTGCAATCCTCTGGCATAACATTGGAAGTTTTCAATGGCATAGGCATAGGTATGGAAGATGTAAGGATTCTCCAACATCTGCTGGGAAGACTCGGTTGAGCCCTGACGCAGATAATCGTAATCGGCATCTACACAGGCTATCATATCCCTACCTACTCCCTTCAGCATACTGGAGATAGCAGCCTTCTTGCCTCGGTCTAAATGCTGGTTACGGGTAGGCAGCATGATATCAAAATAGCGTTTTTCATTCTCAAACTTTCCCAGTACAGAACGCCAGAAGAAGACATCATCATAGCTCTCGACGTAAGCTACAATCTTGCGCCGAGCCTTCTTCGAGGTCATCCTGTTGGCTGCCTCGAAGAACTGGGAATTGATATTATCAGTTAAACGTTTAGCCATAATACTTCTTTTTCACTTATATCGTGATGTCGCTCACATCCGTCACCCTATCGGTCCATCCATCCATGACCACAGCAGGACTGTGGGTGGTCATGATGATCTGGATATTCGGATTAAGCTGCAGCACCAGACCGATGAGCTGCTTCTGCCATTCGAAATGAAGGCTGATTTCCGGCTCATCCATAAAGAGGACGTATGACTGGTTGTCCTCCACCAGCACGGTAAGGAGGATGGCGAGAATCTGCTTCTCACCAGCCGAGAGCTGATAAGGCGAGAGCTGCTCACCTATCTGGTTGAAGCGGATTTCATTGGCTGTACGAATGATGGTCTTGCCAGTATCCTTGAAAAGATTATCTACCATATCCTGGAACATCTTCTTCGGTTCACTCAGCTGCTGAGCCTTGAAAGCTGCATCCGGTTCGCCGCTCTGAAGCACAGCGATGATGCGGTTGCCGATGTTCACCTGATAATCCAGATACTTGCGCTGCAGCTGGAAGAGCTGCCAGTCGAGTTCGGTAACCAGAGTGAGGTCTATCTTGTTGATCATCTCGGCATTCATCAATGGTCTATCTACCGAGCGGATTACATCATATCTAATCCACTTTGCCTCCTCCGGCTCCACCTTCAGATGCACACCTTTGATCATGTGACTAGGGAATTCACCGCCAGCCGCCAGACCCTTTATCACCTTATTCAATATAGTACTCTTGCCCACGCCGTTTACACCACTCAGGATATTGACACGGCGGTCGAGGTTCCAAAGAATATGTTTGGTACCGCTCCAGAGAGATTCAATCTCTATCTGTTTGATATAATCAGCATATTTCTGCATAAGAATAATCTCCTATCTTTAATAGTCAAGAACGGAAAAAGACTATGGTCTTAACTTCTTAACTCCTTTAAGTTTCAAAAAATATACCGCAAATATAGCAAAATTCCTCGAATTTTTGTACCTTTGCACTCGATTTTATTCAAAAATAGGAAGATTTAAATAGAAATAAGGAAAAAATGGATAACAAACGACCTCTTATCGCCCACCTGTGCCTTTTCTGTTCCGGCGCATTCTGGGGACTGATGGCTCCCGTAGGCAAGGATGCCATGCTTCACGGCATCGACGGCATCGACCTGGTGAGCTTCCGAGTATTGGGTGGTGCCCTCCTCTTCTGGCTCACCTCGCTCTTCACCAAGAAAGAGCATGTTCCAGTAAAAGACATCTTCAAGTTTGCTGCTGCCGGACTCTTCGCCCTCGTGTTCAACCAGTGTTCTTACACCATCGGTCTGAACATGACTTCGCCTAGCAATTCCAGTATCATGACCACTTCGATGCCTATCTTCGCCATGGTTCTCTCCTTCCTGATATTGAAGGAGCCTATCACCTGGAAGAAGGCGCTCGGTGTATTGATGGGATGCGCAGGTGCCGTCATCATCATCATGACGAGTGCTACGGCTGGCAATGCCAAGGTGGGAAACATCTGGGGCGACCTGCTCTGTATGTCGGCGCAGCTTTCCTTCGCCCTCTACCTGTCGCTCTTCAAGAACCTGCTGTCTAAATATTCGCTCTTCACCATCAACAAGTGGATGTTCCTCTGGGCAACGGTCCTGATATGGCCTTTCACCATCAGTCACGTGATGAGCATCGACTTTGCCCAGGTTCCGATGAGCACTTGGTGGGAAACGGGCTACGTGGTTCTCTTCGGCACTTATCTGGGCTACATCTGCATGATGATTGGCCAAAAGACCCTGCGCCCTACCGTGGTGAGTGTATATAATTATGTGCAGCCGTTGGTATCAGTCACCGTGAGTGTTATCGTGGGTCTCGCCGTATTCAAGGGTATGCAGGCAATAGCCGCCATCCTCGTGTTCTCAGGTGTATGGCTCGTGGTAAAGAGCAAGTCAAAAAATGATATCGACAAGCACGACCACAGTCTGGCTTACGAGAAAAGACATGCTTAAAAGATATAAGACTGAAACTGTCCCCATCTGAGATAACAGATGAGGACAGTTTTTTATATAAGAAAAGAAGATCAGCAACCGAAGTAAACCATCAGTCCGCCCAATACGATATACAGCAGGGCGTATGGGATGGCCGAACGGAGAATCTCTCCATCCTTTCCCTCCATATCGCAGGCTGCAGTCGCGATGGCGATGCTCTGTGGACTGATCATCTTGCCACCCGTGGCTCCCGTGGTATTGGCGGCAACCAGCCAGTTTTCCTGACCGCCCTCCATACCGAAGAATGTGCTCTGTCCCGTCATACCCAACTGGTTGGCAACATGAGCCTGGAGCTTGGCAAAGAGGATATTCGAAGAGGTATCAGAACCCGTTACGAAGGTTCCGATGGCACCAATCATCGGCGCAACCAGAGGATAGAAATCTCCCGTTACTGCCACCAGTCCGGAGGCGATGGCAGTAATCATTCCCGAATAGTTCATCACACTTGCCAGGGCTATCAGCGAACAGATGGTCACCACCGTCTTACGCAGATTCACCGTGGTACGGGCAAGAATCACCATCAATCTCTTAAGGCTCAATCCCTGAATCAATCCACCAATCGTAGCACCCAGGAAGAGCATCAGGCCCGCATTGGATATCCAGCCAAACTTAAAGGTGCTGTCGAGCACTGGCAGATGAACCGCACTCACCAGATGACTTTTGAGGAAAGCATTGACCGGAGGACAGAGTGCTCCGGAAACCAGGATGAATATCAATATAAAAAGGTAAACGCTCCATGCCTTCAGGCTTTCGGCAAGTGTAAAGGTTTCCTTATCCTGCACCTTGCTCTTTCTGGCAAATACCTTGGCGTATGCGATGATGGCGATAATGGCAGCCAGCGAACCGATGATGGCTGGAGTCTCCGAACCGAGATAATAGCCGCAGACAAACTGCACTACCACGGAAATCACTCCCACCCAGAGGGCGATGATGAGATTCTTGATAAGATTGTGCTTATCGGTAAGCGTCAGGATGATGAAAGGCAGGATGATAAAGAGAGGTGCCAGCTGGATAATGGCGAAAGCCGAAGTCTCGCAAATCTGTGCCGCCGAAGCCGATCCGCTTTCCGCCACCTCGTTACAGAGCGTAGTAACCGGCACGCCCACGGCACCAAATCCCGTAGCCACGGTATTACCGATTAAGGAAACCAGAGCCGAGAACATCGGTTTGAAGCCGAGTCCGATGAGGATAGCGGCAGGTATCGCCACCGCCGTTCCGAAGCCCGCCATACCTTCGAGCAGTCCGCCGAATCCCCATACGAGGAGCAGCACGAGCAGTCCCTTATCATCGGTAATCGATGTAAACTGCCTCTTGATCACCTCTATCTGCTTGCTTTCCACGAGGATATTATAGCTGTAGATAGCCATCAGGATGATGATGAGAATCGGGAATACCGCCTTCAGGATGCCTTCCACCACCGCCCATCCCGTCAGGGCGATCACGCTATCCTCCGAATGTTCCGGAGCAATCATGCCTAGCGGCGAAGCAGCGAAGAGAGCGAGCAACACGGTAATTACGAGCGTCAGCAAGGCGCTTTTATGACCTGCCATCTTGAAGCCGAGCATCAGGATGAACAGCAACACGATGGGAATAATAGAAACTACAGATGCCATAAGCCATTCAGTTTTATAATGTTTTCGATTGCTAAATTTTATGTTTATGACTGCAAAAATAACATTTTTCTTAGAAAAAGAAAGCATTTTTTGAAAAAAATCTCTTCTTAGATGTCCGATTTTTCAATTTCATACGTCTATAGAGTGTAAAGGTTATGAGAACAGAAGAATTCAACCATATCATCCTACCGATGCGCAGCGACCTGAAAACGTATGCGCTAAGGTTGACTGAGAGTGACGACAATGCCGAAGACCTCGTGCAGGAAGTCATGCTCAGGCTGTGGGACATGCGCCAGAATATCCAGGCAGAAGATAACCACAAGGCGCTCGCCATCACTATCATGCGCAACAAGTTTTATGACCAGTGCAGGCATGAGGAGCGGAACTTCACCACCGACAAGGTAATGGAAGTACCCATAGAAGACCGGCGGGCAGAGCAACGGGACGAGGTAAACCTCATCAGACAGATAGTGGCACAGCTCCCGCCCTTGCAGCAGCAGATATTCCGCATGAAGGAGATAGAAGGCTATACTGCCGATGAAATCATGCAGATAACGGGATGTACTGCCGATAATCTCCGAAAGAATCTCTCCCGAGCCCGACTCAAAATCAGAGAGACCTATATGAATATCGTGAAACAGAACAGAACAAAATAAAGAAGGAGGAAAAGTTATGAATGATGAAATAAAAAGAATCGATGAATTCAAGAACACCAATGAATTCAAGACGATACAGAACTTGCTCGACAAGTATATGGATGGTGCCACATCCAATAAGGAGGAGGCAACGCTCAGAAAATATTTCGAAGAGCATGGCAATGATATTCCGGAAGAATGGGAATCCTACCGCGCTCTCTTCGGCTATATCGGATTCGAACAGATGAATCTTTCTCAAATTCTAAAAGAAGAAGAGAAGGAGATAGAAAAGGAGGATATTCTAGAATATGAAGAAAAGAATATCCCAAAGAAAGAAGAAAAGAAAGAGGAAGCTTCTCGCAGCAGATGGCTCAAATATTTCGGCACTTCTGTGGCAGCCGCCGCTATCATCGCATTCCTGATTGTGGGCATCCAGAAGATAGCCCAGCCTCAGCCTGAATGTTATGCGGTTATCGATGGAAAGGTTTATACCGACCAGGAGTTCGTTCATAACGAAGCTCTGGATGCCCTGGAAGATGTTTCGGCAGATTCCGAGGATCCATTCAGTGCCCTGGATATGATGAAACAATAAATCAAACTATAAAGTATAATATATATAATAAGGTATAGAATATGAAACGATGCAACTTGATAAAACGCTTCTTCATCGGACTGCTTCTTATCGTGGTAGCCTCGATTTCGGCTAATGCCCAGGAGGGACTATACGTAAAAAGTATATTCCAACGCTTCGGACACGCCAAGGGATGCAAGATGGTTACGATGCAGAATGCGCAACTCAAAGGTTACAAGCTCAAGATATACAAGAGCCTGGTATATAAGAACCATGCCACGGAAATAGCCCACTATCTGAAGTCCGACCGCAAGGCTGCGAAAAAGATCAGAGAGGTGGTGGAGAATGGCAAGATGGTGAGCGGCTATTACATGATGGCACCCTTGAGCAATGGCAACAACCGCTTTATCCTCTTCAGCAATCCGAGTGAAAGCAAGGGAACCGTGATTTATATCGAAGGCGAGCTGTCGCCCGAAGATATCATGAAACTCTGCTATTCCAGAAGATAGAAGCAACATTTTTCTTCTGGAATCTTCTCAATAAGAATAAGAAACAACATAAAATAAAGTATTATGAATATCAAAAACGTAATGATGATGGCTGCCATGATGCCAGCCTTCGCCCTTGCTGAAACCAACAGCAACAGTGCACCAGCCTCTGTAGAGGCTAACGACACCACAATCAGAGTGAACGACCAGAACATCGTCATCAAGCAGGATGGCGAACAGACTTCTGTGAAGATATATAAGATGAACGGCAACGAGATGACCAAGATTTCCGAAACCCAATTCGTAGATGGTCAGGAAGTAGAAAAGGTATTTGTCACCTCACCATTCATCCCTCAGACCTTGAGCAAGCGCAAGCGCAGTCTGGAGAGTCATTATCCAACCTTCTTCTTCGGCTGCAGCCAGTTGCCAGGCAGCAGGGGAAGCATGGGAGGCAACAGCGAGATGCACAGTCGCGACTCCAAGTCGTGGGAATGGGGCATCACCCTCACCAGTCTCTGCTTCCGCCTTTCCAACGAAATGGCGCTCACCTCCTCTCTCTCCATCGGACAGGTACACCACCATTTCAAGGACAATTATGTATTAAGCACCCAAAACGGGGTATCTGCAATGACTCCGATAGATGGCGAGACGCTGAAGAAAAGCTATATCAGCTACAATGTGCTCCGCCTGCCTATCATGCTGGAGTGGCAGAAGCGCATAGGATGCCATAATGCATTCCTGGCGTTAGGTCCATCGGTAGAATACCGCTGGCACGAACATTCCCGCTACTTCATCGGAAAGCACAAGCATACCGAAACGGGCGATATCAACCTCAATCCTATCGGCTTGAACCTCGAGGCCCGTGCCGGCTACTCAGGAGTGATGCTCTACGCCCGTGCCGGAGTAACCCCACTGCTCAACAAGCCCAAGGCTCCCGAGTGCTACCCGATGACCATCGGCTTAGGATTTAGATTGTAACATAGCTGCAATGTAGCAGAAATATAGCTGTAATGTAGCAAAACATAACTGAAACTGTCCCCATCTGAAACACCCATTCAGATGAGGACAGTTTTTTATTCTGCCAAATTCGGGAATTTAAAATGGCCAAATTCGGGAAAAATATTCGGCCAAATTCGGGAGTTGAATACAGCCAAATTGGGTAACAGATTTCGAAAATCGCAGCCAAATTAGGTAACGAATCACAGCCAAATTAAGTAAAAATATGCCGCCAAATTTGGTAATTCTAAGATTTTATCGTATATTTGCAGCCGAAATAAAAGAGATTCAATATGAAAGAATACAAAAAAAGAATTGCAGATAAACTATTGGAATACAGACTCGAAGAAGTTGGAGCAGTATTGATAGAAGGGCCAAAATGGTGTGGAAAAACTACCACAGCAGAACAAAAGGCCAAAAGCGTGCTATATATGGCAGATCCAGACAACCAAAACAACTATCTGAAAATGGCAAATTTAAAGATAAAAATGCTCCTGAAAGGAGAAAAGCCGCGACTCATTGACGAATGGCAAATCATACCGCAAATCTGGGATGCCATCCGATTTGAAGTGGACCACCAGGGTGAGGAAGGCTTGTTTATCCTCACAGGATCTGCCGTGCCTGCATCTTCCGAAAAAATACATCACACGGGTACAGGACGTTTCGCCTGGATTACCATGCGACCTATGTCATTATGGGAATCAGGAGAATCTACAGGAGAAGTTAGCATCAGCGAACTGTTCAAGGGAAATGCAAACCTGGAAGGTTTCAACAAATTGAAACTGGAAGACATCGCCTATCTCGTATGCAGAGGTGGATGGCCTAGTGCCACTACCAAGAACCCAAGAGCCGCTTTGCGACAGGCATACGACTATTATGATGCGGTGGTAAAGAGTGATATTTCAAGAGTGGATGAAATCAGCAGAAACAGCGAACGAACCAAGCTGCTTCTGCGTTCATACGCCCGTTCACAAGGTGGCCAAGTAAGTATCGGAGCCATAAGACAAGATATGATGGAAAACGATGATGAAACACTGGCTGACAAAACTGTACAGAGTTACATCGGTGCGCTCAAAAAAATCTTCGTCATAGAGGACATGCCTGCCTGGAATCCGAACCTTCGCAGCAAGACAGCCATCCGTTCGGCTGAAACCCGATATTTCGTTGATCCATCTATTGCTGTGGCAGCATTAGGCCTTGGTCCTGATGATCTCATCAACGACTTGGAGACTTTCGGCTTACTTTTCGAGACCTTATGCGTTCGTGATCTTCGTGTATATGCAGATGCCATAGATGGCAACGTCTATCATTATCGCGACAAGAACGGCTTGGAATGTGATGCTGTTCTCCATCTCCGCAACGGTTCATACGGTCTCATCGAAATTAAGCTGGGTGGTGCACAAGCCATCGAAAAAGGAGTCTCTACGCTAACTGCTCTTGCAGATAAGATAGACACGACCAAGATGAAAGCTCCATCTTTCATGATGGTACTCACTGCCGTAGGAGACTATGCTTACCGCAGAGAAGACGGAGTATATGTGGTACCTATCGGCTGCTTGAAAGACTAGTTTGGGATAGGATACAGACTCAAAAATCCTATATATAATAAAAATTGCTCCCATATATAATAAGGTGTAAACCCATCAAAGCAGCTAAAAAATGCCCGAATACCACAAACGTGGTAGCAGGAATACTACTCATATGCTATTTCAGAATCCAAAAAATCGCCGTACCTTTGCAGCGTCAATCAGAACAAACAGTCTGATGCCTATCATGACTGGATAACTGGGCGGCAATTTATATAAATGAATAAGATTGAATATTAACGTAAAATTAAAGAAAGGACATAGATTATGAGTACAGAAAAGAAACTTCGCTTTGAGACACTTCAGTTGCACGTAGGTCAGGAAAATCCAGATCCAGCTACCGACGCTCGTGCAGTGCCAATCTATCAGACAACAAGTTACGTGTTCCGCAACTCTCAGCATGCTGCTGATCGATTCGGACTCCGTGACGCAGGAAATATCTATGGTCGATTGACCAACTCTACTCAGGGTGTATTCGAAGACCGTGTGGCTGCCCTCGAAGGCGGTGTGGCTGGTCTGGCTGTCGCTTCTGGTGCTGCCGCCGTTACCTACGCTCTGCAGAACATCCTTCAGAACGGCGACCACATCGTAGCAGCCGACAATATCTACGGTGGTACTTATAACCTCATCACTCATACATTATCCACACAGGGCGTCAGCTACACCATCGTGGATCCTCGCAACTTCGAGCAGGTAGAAGCTGCTATCCAGGACAACACCAAGGCACTCTATGCCGAGACCTTCGGAAATCCTAACTCAGATGTAACCGATATCGATAAGTTGGCAGAGATTGCTCATCGCCACAACATCCCATTGATTATCGATAACACCTTCGGCACCCCATACCTCATCCGTCCTATCGAGCACGGAGCAGATATCGTGGTTCACTCTGCAACCAAGTTCATCGGCGGTCACGGTTCATCTCTCGGTGGCGTCATCGTAGATGGCGGTAAGTTCGACTGGAAGGCGAATGCCGACAAGTTCCCTACTCTCGCCAAGCCAGACCCATCTTATCATGGTGCCGTATTCGCAGATGTAGCCGGAGCAGCAGCCTTCGTAACCAGAATCCGTGCGGTCATCCTTCGTGATACCGGTGCAACCATCTCTCCATTCAATGCCTGGATTCTTCTTCAGGGCTTGGAGACATTGAGCCTCCGTGTAGAGCGTCACGTACAGAATGCATTGAAGGTAGTGGAGTACTTGGAGAACAATCCTAAGGTAGCCAAGGTCAATCACCCAGCCGTTCCTTCTCATCCCGACCACGAACTCTACAAGAAGCTCTTCCCTAACGGCGGTGGTTCTATCTTCACCTTCGATATCAAGGGCGGTGAGAAAGAGGCATGGGAGTTCATCGACCACCTGCGCATCTTCTCTTTGCTGGCTAACGTAGCCGACGTGAAGTCACTGGTTATCCACCCAGCAACAACCACCCACTCTCAGTTGAGCCCAGAGGAGTTGGAGGAGCAGCACATCTATCCTTCTACCGTTCGCCTGAGCATCGGTATCGAGAACATCGACGACCTGATTGAGGCACTCGATGAGGCATTTACCTACGTAAAGTAATTTCAGTGTTGAATGTTGAATGTTAAATGTTGAATTGCCTGACGGACAATAACGGCATTCAACATTCAACACTCAACATTAAAATTCAACACTCAACACTTAACATTAAAAAAATCATTATGGCAAAGATATATAAGCAGATTACTGATTTAATCGGTAAGACCCCATTGGTAGAATTGGGTAAGTATTCAGCATCCAAGGGTTTGGAGACTCCTGTGATTGCTAAGGTAGAATTCTTCAATCCTGGCGGAAGCGTAAAGGATCGTATCGCCCTTGCGATGATCGAAGACGCCGAGCAGAAGGGCATCCTGAAACCAGGTGCCACCATCATTGAACCAACCAGCGGTAACACGGGTGTAGGTCTGGCTCTGGTATCAGCCGTAAAGGGCTATCACCTCATCCTCACCATGCCAGAAACCATGAGTGTGGAGCGCAGAAACCTGGTGAAGGCTTACGGTGCAGAAGTGAGATTGACCAGCGGCAAGGACGGAATGCCTGGCGCCATCAAGGCTGCCGAAGAGCTCCGCGATTCCATCCCAGGCTCTGTGATTTTGGGACAGTTTACCAACCCAGCCAATCCTGCCAAGCACTATGCCACAACTGGACCAGAAATCTGGGCTGATACCGATGGCGAGGTTGATATCTTCGTAGCCGGTGTAGGAACCGGTGGAACCATTTCGGGTATCGCCAAGTACCTGAAAGAGCAGAATCCAAACGTGAAGGTGATTGCCGTAGAACCTGCCACATCGCCTGTATTGAACGGCGGACAGAGCGGTCCTCACAAGATTCAGGGCATCGGTGCCGGTTTCATTCCAGAGACCTACTCTTCAGAATATATCGATGAGGTATTGGACATTCAGAACGATGATGCCATCAAGGCAGGTCGTGACCTTGCTCAGACCGAGGGTCTGCTGGTAGGAATCTCATCAGGTGCCGCCGCCTTTGCAGCCACCGAGATTGCGAAGCGTCCTGAGAATAAGGGCAAGAAGATTGTAGCCCTCTTGCCAGATACCGGCGAGCGTTATTTAAGCACTGTACTCTACGCTTTCGAGGAGTATCCATTGTAATTCACAATCGGATATTTTCTGATGGAAGCAAAATCTATCATAATTTCCCCAACCAGCTATCCCATAGCAGGTTGGGGATTTGCATATCAAGCCTTTCTGTTCCTGTCAAACAGGTCTTGATAGGAGTCTGCTATGGCGCGGTGCGCCGCATCCGATCCGTATGGAATTTTAATCATGCCGTTACCATGGGCGGTTACTCCTACAGCTAATTATTTTTCCATCCAATTTACAACAACAATACCATTAAGCCTCCCTATGTGCTTAACGTTTTCTGTAACCATAACCATGTTATTTATGATAGCTGTAGTACCGATAATTATGTCAGCATCTTCAATAAGTTGACCTTTTTTACGAAGAAAAGCCTTTTGTACAGCAAATTCATTCCAAATATTTGCCGTTGGCAATATTGTTACATACTGGCAAAACACATGAACAGCTCTAATGTTCTCAGAAGGTCTATCGCTACACTGAGCCCCATAAAGTAATTCTCCCAAAGTCATCTCAGAGATAAAGAAATGTTCTTGACCAATTTCTGAAATTTTAGCAGCAACATTACGTTTACCCCTCATAAAATATACACAAATATTGGTATCCAACAAGTAATTCATATCATCCAAAATTGACAGGTTCTGACTTTGACATTTTACTCTCGTTGATATTAGCTATAATATCTTCTGCCGACTGTTCGCCAACCCATGAACCACAGCAACGTTCTACCATTTCTTTAGTCCTATCTGCTGGCGTTTTAATTTCCTCTGCATCAGCTATCGACATGGAAAGTAAAGCAATAACCTCTATCTTATCTTCCTTACTTAACTTTTCGAGTTCATGCCAATGAGGAACCTTACTTGCAAGCCTATTACTTAAAGCAACTATATTCATAATTATCTCCTTTAAAACGTTCAACTTTTCCGCAAAAATACGCTTTTTCTACGAAACCACCAAGAAAATCAGAATAAATCTGCAAATTATCAGCCAATTACCCAAAATCATCAGAAAACAGCAACCTATAAACTATTAATTGTAAACTGTTAACTATAAACTATTAACTGTAAATTCTAGCATTTATCATTTAAAAGATTCTAAAAATCAATAAATATCATTACGAGTTCCCATAGTGGGAACTCTCATTTATTTTATTTTTTCTATCTTTGCAAAAGATTACCACTTTGGAGGCGCCACGACAAAAACAGTAATTTGTGGATCTCTACTTCCGAAAGCCAACGGAGGCGGAGACAGGGGAATTTGTGTCCGGATCCAAAGAGCGATACCAAACATCTTCTGCTCTGTTCACGGTGACACGGTGACACGATGACACTAGTTTTTCAACTTTTCGCCTCGCACGCGGGCAGGCAGGAACTTTCGGCTTGATTTTTCCTGCCTGCCCGCGCGAGAGTAAATCTTCAGAAATCACTGTCATAAGTGTCACCCTGTCATCCAGAAGAAGGTTACTTCCGAATCAAAAGTCAAAGACTTACGGTGCAAAAGTCAGTCACTTACGACGCAAAAGTCAGGGACTTACGCCCCGTAATCCCCTGGCTTACGAACCGCAATCCAATCATAAAGCCCTTAAAAATCAAACAAGCCAGGCATTTAGAAGTGATACCAAGCAAGGCATGTAAAAGGGCTTACAAACACTAGAGCAAAGAGAATCTATGAAAAAGTATGAGCAACTGTGAGCAAGTATGAGCAACTGTGAGTTGCCTCCTCACCGATTTCGTATCTTTGCATTGTGATTCTGAGATACTCAGCGGTTCCAATCAGCAAGCTATAGTAAGGCGTCCCCATAGCAAGCTATCCCCAGGCGGTCCCATCCCGCACAGCCATGGCAAAGACCGCTTTGATGTGATTTGATAGCCAACCTGCCAGGTATTAAAAAGAGAGTGGATTTGCGACAACCAGTTCCTATATAAAATAAGTTATAAGCTCGGGGAGGAATGAGTTTGAACCAATCGTCAAAGTTTAAAGAATACTAAAAGATTCTCTTTCGCTTGAAAATTTCTTTTAAAATGCCTATATTTGCAATGCCGTTAGTAATGGCGGCAGACATAAAGAGGTAGCAACTACGCTTAGTTCGGACTGAGAATCTGGACAGTTCGCAGTACACAAGAATGACAGTTCCAGTTGTTTGCCCCAATATGTATACTCATATCCATCCCGCTTCTGTGGGATGGGTATCTCTATTTAGTTAATTTTGCAACCGAATTATCAACCCAGTCTGAGTAACATGGATTCATATTCTGGAATCATCATAGAAGAAAGTAGAAGGTCTGAGCAATTTTCAGACTTTACTCCCATACCTTGCAAAGGTTTCAACATTCTTTGCAAGGCAAAGCGCTATGGCAGATGGTGGGTACTCAAAGGATTGAAGGAGCAATACCGTCAAGACGAAAACTACAAGAACCTGCTGCACAAAGAGTTCGATATTCTCATATCCCTGCAGCATCCCAACATCGTATCAGCCTACAGCATGGAAGAAATACTGGAAATGGGTACCTGTATCGTGATGGAATGGATAGATGGTATCACGCTGGAACACTGGAGCGGTAGGAAGACTGAGGGAGAAGACATCTTCCTCCAGTTGCTTGATGCTGTGCATTACATCCACGCCAAGCAGATAGTACACAGAGACCTTAAGCCTTCCAATATCATGATTACCCATAACGGCAATCATGTAAAGCTCATCGATTTCGGACTTTCAGATACCGACGACTTTGCCATTCTCAAACAGCCTGCCGGCACACCGGGCTACATCTCACCTGAACAGATTGTATCCCAACAGGCAGACATCCGCAACGACATCTTCAGCATAGGCTGTATCCTGGAAAAGATACTTCCCGGCAAACCCTATACAGCTATCATCAAGCGCTGCAAGGCACCCATAACCCAGCGATATGCCAATGTTGACGAACTCAAAGCTGATTTCATGGCTCACAGAAACAGGCATCTATCCGGTATCAAGCGTATCGGAATCGCAGCTTTGGCCTGTATCATCTTATTAGGTTTCATCAGTTACCCTTTACTGCATCAGCAGGAAAAGAGCATTAGCATCATCCCTGAACATATCGAAGCCAAGAAGGATACATCCATCCGCCAGCAAACCAAGAAGCCTGCCCCACTTTCCAATGGCCAGAAATCCCTGCAGCCAACAGCTACCGAGCCATCTTCTGCATCCCAGACACAAACTGCCGAACTCCTATCCGAAGGCAAGAAGACAATCGACAAGATGTGGAAGGAATTCGGCATGGACACCATCCGTTCTGTAGAGAAAAAGAGCGAGGCATTCTATCGGTTTATAGATAAGAGCAATGATTTCATCACGACCACTTATCCGCAGACATTCTCTAGAGACATCGCTGGCAGCAAGAAGACCGATATCATCTACGAGCTGTCTTCTTATACCACTGAGAGATATGTGAAACCCACCTTGTCGGGATTTCAATCTTCTAAGTAATGCTCTACGATGATGCCGTTCTTCTTACCTATAGCGTAAGTAACCGGTTTACCAACTCCATGCTTCCAGGCATGAAGATAAGCAGGCTCATGATTGATAAAATGATGGCACTCAAAAGTATCATCTTTCGCCAATCTGGTATTTTCTGATGATACCACCTTGAAACTACCATTTCCCTGATACCTGATGATGCAGGTTCTGTCGGGCAGCCAGGAAAGTTTGAGCATCTGTCCCTCATAAAGAACATCGCATGAGATTTCCTTGCCTATAACCATCTGGCTCTGCTGCTCTCCCGTTCCTTGCGACAATCCAAACTCCTCAAAGTCTGCATAACCGAGAAAATCAGCCAGCACATTCTTGGTAAACTTACTGGCAGAAACCCCTTCGCTCACGTATCCCCAGAATCGTCGCAGCGTAGAGGCACTCACCCTTTGCTGGGTACGCTCCTCCACCTTTTCGCTCAACCAAGCGAAGTCGCGAGGCACAACCATCTTGCGCCCCACCATCTTTTCTATCATTTCACGTAATATCTGTTCCATGCTGCAAAGATACAGAAACAAATCCAGCCAACACACAAAAAAGCCAATATTTCGACTAAAAGCACCTCATATTTTGAACTTGGAACGGAATGGAACGCTGAAAAAGCAGAAAAAACACCTATTTTTGCAAAAAAATCAGCTCACAATGAACAACTTTAGAAAAAAAATGGTATATTTGCAGTGCTGTTCTAAACAAGCAGCAGACATGTTAAGGAAACAACCATGCTTAGTTCGTACTGAGAATCTGGACAATTCATTGTACACAAGAACGAAGACAGAAGTTGTTCACCCAACCGTGTATTATTGTATCCATTCCGCTTCGGCGGGATGGACATTGATATATACCCTTTGGTGTGAGCTGATTTTCATTCTTTGTGTACAGGTAGTCCAGAACCTTCAGAACAGAATGAAATTGGTTCGCACCTTTTTTGTGCCTAAGAATGAAATAACCAAAAAGTAAATGATTAGCTTATGGAAAAATTAGAAAATAAAAAGCCAGAAAAGCTACTGATAGCCATCAGCGCATTAGGCAATCATGGCAAGACACTAAGTGCTACCAGATTGATAGAACTTTTAATTTCACATCGTGAAGGATGGCTTTATGATAGCCGTTCCATCATTCTCAAGAAAGAGCAACTGGCTATTCTACAACGCAATGGAACGGCAGAAATTGCAGTTATTACCATTGGTGATGGAGTAGGTCGCAGATTTGAAGATTGGTATAATATTGTAGCAAGTATTCCAACTATCAAAATCATTGTTGGATGTTGTCGTACAAAACATGGGACATTCGCCTATCTCAAAAAATTTGCAATGACTCATCAATATACAATGGTTGTAACGCATCCATATTTTCAAGAGATGCCTGTTTTGACTAAGGGTTCACCTATTGCAAACTATTGGAACACAATTTTTGCAAACCATCTATTAGATATGATACATTTACACTTGTAAACAATATTGGGAATAATAACAATTAAAAACAAGAAGAATATGAAAAAGATTTATCTAATCATGATACTCTTCTTTGCGATAGCATCGGGAGTATTTGCACAAACAACCAACATTGTCACCCTCATGCTAAAAGCCAAGTCTGGCGAAGCAGAAGCACAGAATGCTCTGGGCGAAGCATATTATGATGGGAAAGGGGTTACGGAAAATTTAACTGAAGCTGTAAAATGGTTCACAAAAGCTGTAGAACAAGAAAATGCTAAAGCAGAATACAACTTAGGCAACTGCTATTACTATGGCTATGGAGTACAATACAAGGACTATGGAGAAGCCGTAAAATGGTACACAAAAGCAGCTGAACAAGGATGTGCAGAAGCACAAAACAGCTTAGGATACTGTTATGAATTTGGCGAAGGAGTAGACAAGAATCTTAAAGAAGCCGTAAAATGGTACACAAAAGCTGCAGAACAAGGACTACCATTGGCACAATGCAACTTGGGAGCCTGCTATGAAAATGGCGACTGGGTAGAAAAGAACCTTGAAGAAGCCGTGAAATGGTATACAAAAGCAGCCAATCAAGGATATGCGAAGGCTCAATATTATCTGGCACTTTCCTATGATAAAGGCGAAGGTGTTGCTAAGAATGATTCGGAAGCTATGAAATGGTATCTCAAAGCGGTAAAAAACAATTCTCCAGAAGCAGCCTATTATTATGGTGGAATGCTCTTAGAGGGTAACAAACAAAAGGGTATAACAAAAAACATACCTGAAGGTGTCAAATATTTGCGCAAGGCAGCTGATCTAAAAAACCTTGATGCAATTCAGGTTTTGGTTGGTGCCTATTTATTGAAAATGGAAGGTAAGAATGATTTAGGTATTAGCAAAAATCTTTCTTATGCAGACTTTGTTAAGTATCTGAAAATTGGTGCAGAACAAGGAAATCAAGACATGAAAACTATTCTGGCCAATTTACCAAATTATAAATCAATGATAGCACAAGAAAAAAGTCTTGTAGCGAAATATGGACAGAGAGCATACGACAACATCAAAAAGGGAAAGGTTTATATAGGTATGCCAGAAGGTATCCTTACTGAATTCAAGACTTTTGAGACTGATGGTAGCAGATATCAAATGTACAAATACAATGGTCCTTACAGAGACTTAGTTGGTACTTACAAACAATATATCCCTTCCTATGGTCTCCGACTGGCTAATCTTCTTGGGAAGGTATTCCCTAGAATCGTAAAGGTTAGAAACGGAAAGGTTACAAATGTCATATATTAATAACATTATTAAGTGGACTCATAAAAGCATTACATTTATTATGAAGCATTCATTTTTACAAACATTAAGCATCACTTTTTCCTCTAAAATCGGAAAAAGTATCATTTTAGCAATATTCGTTATGCTAACAGGAAGCCCAACCTTCGGACAAGCAAGACGAGGCACTACACAAAAAGCCAATACAACAACTGTCACTAAGCCAAGCCCAAATTTGGTGAACGACTTTAACAAAAAAATCAAAAACCATTATTTCTTCAACAATAAGTCGAACAATAATGAGTGGGACATAGTATTCAAACCTGCTAATACTGAAGGAAAAGGCGGTGGAAATATCGTGATACCTATATCTAAACTTGGTCTCTCATTCTCATACAACATCACTGCAAACGGAAGTATCTATATCAAGATTGACAACGTCAAGATGAAGGAGGAGAAGATAACATGGCAAACTAATCCCGATGGGGTCATTTTAGAAGATCTGTTTTTCCAATTGCAGAGCGACTCACTTAAATATGATGAACTTGTAAATTGGAATCCAAACGAAGAGTCAGTTTACAACGAAGTCAATGAAATTGATAAAGTTGATGAAAAGCCATCTTTTCCTGGTGGTGAAAGTGCAATGAAGTCTTATCTGAACAGCAATGTAAAATATCCTGATGTAGCACAGGAAAATGGCGTACAAGGACGTGTAATCGTAGAGAGTATCATAGAGAAAGACGGCTCCATGTCTGACGTTAAGGTTATTAGAAGTGTTGACCCGTCACTTGACAGGGAAGCCCTGCGTGTTGTTAAGGCTATGCCGAAATGGACACCAGCAAAACTAAAAGGAATACCTGTACGAACCAAATGTACAACACCTGTCGTTTTTAGATTACAATAAGGATCTATACCCAAAACGGGAAAGTAGCTTCTATAAAGTGTAAATTTCAAATTACAAGACAATGAAAAAGAAACATTTTTTAATCATGATGTTTGTATGTTTCACAACAAGCATCACAAGTTGCTCAAACAACAAGAATAACAAGGAGGAGAATGGAATAGATTCAGTTGCCATAGCGCAAGCTAAAGCAGACAGTATTGCCAGATGCGATAGCATAGCTCGTGCTGATAGTATTGCAAAAGCAGACAGTATTGCTAAATCAAACAATTTGGCAGTAGGTATGTCTGTAAAGGAGGCATTACAGAAGCCTGGTGTCAAGAAAGATTATGCAGATGCATTTGATGGTCAACACGAAGGAGATGCCTTGGTGTTGATACAAAACGGCAAGAAGTTTCTCACAAATGTTAGTTATCACATGAAGAACGGCTTTGCTGAATGTGATCATCTCAACTTTACCCTTTTGCCAGACAGTTATGAAGGTGACATCACTCTGGTTAGAGCCAAGGACTGTGCAGCATCCGCAAAAATTGTAAAGGAAATCAAATAACAAGCCTCATGAGACATTCTATTATCACAGCATTAGGCGTTTGCCTAGTCGCATCATTTACCGCCTGTGGCAACAAACAGACTAAAGATGCAGAAGCCGTAGACAGTACGGCAATAAAAGACACCATCGTTTCCGAAAAAGTAGAGCCACAAGTGGACTCTACAAAAATCTTTAGCGACACAGTTGCACAAAGAGGGAAAATGGTATATAAGGTAACACGCCAAGTAGAAGACGACATCGTATATGATGACGAAAGAGACTTGGATAAGAGCACATTTACTGAGTCATTGCGCATTACCTTCAAGAACAATGGCAAAGTCAGCATCAAGGAAACCTTGCAAGACGACGCTACTTGGAGTGGAGAATGGGAAGCGAATGGCTATGACATAACCGTTTACGCCAACGATTTAGTCCTACGAGGTACCGTTTCCAAAGATTACAAGACACTTGAACTTTCCTCAGAATCTATCAGCAAAGTAAGTTGGACAGGTTCTAGAAAATTAAAACTTCAATAAACTTATTACATTCATGGCTTTCCTATTGATATAATAGCGAATTGCCATGAATGTTTTTTATTTTCCTCCTAAGAATAGTATCTGTTATGAAAACGGACATAAAAAAATGCGATAGCACCGCCCTAACTACCTATTTTTATATAGTTAGGGCGGTGCTATCACTAAAAATCGAGACCATTTACCGCATAGAGCGGTAGGTTTGTAACCCAATCTTCCTGCTGATAATCATTCATAGAGATGCGATAGGCCTTCTTTGACTGGTTGTCAGCAACAAACTGGCGCAGGCTTTTTGCCTTGACATTCGTCTCGGCTTTCACCTCCACGCGAATTCAATAATCAAGCGCCAATACTTTTTTTCAAAATATTGGCGCTTTTTTTTGAAATTTTCCCTTCATATTACTATATTATAAAGGTATAACCAAAAAGAAAGAATAAAATGGCAAATAAAATGTCTTTATGTATCATCAAATACACCTATACTCGATATGTAGGGGTGGATATCGAAAAATATACTCGGGGACTATTCGAGTATGTGAAGGAAGAGTTTGGGGAGTTTCGACCACAAATGTCAGAGCCTGGAACTATACCTGATATGCCAGACTATCTGGACATCGTGCTCTGCAAAAAGGACGGAAGTATCTTCTACGAAATGGATATCCAAAGACGTGCCATCAACATCCCGCATGATTGTCAAATGGATGGATTAGTATTGGAAATCTTTATCCAGAACTGCGATGGCACGAGATACAAAAAAAGACATGCATATCCCAAGCCTTGGGAGAACCATAAAGCTAACGGCAAGTCGGACATGAGAAAACTGAAAATTCATAAAACTATCACCAAAAGGAATCTTAACAATCAAGAAGGCAAAGACTCTGAAGGCATCAGAATACCTGAACTTAGACCTCAGATTCTCAAGTTTCATAAATTCTTAAAATAACCATCCCATGACATACGAAGAATTCAAGCAATTGGCTGAACATCCACAGCATCGGGATGTTCCTTCCATCTTCAAGCTCGAAGTTTTAGAAACGGAAGAGCTGGAAGAAAAGAAGCGTTCACATTATCCCAAATATAAGGTGAACACCTATTGTCCGCAAGCTTTCACCACAACTCTGGAGAAGGCTGAAAGTCTGATGCACCAGGATGTCCAGTACCGCAAAAAGATGAAGGAGGAAGACGACTATCCGCTGGATACCTTCTGCTATTATATCTCGGAGATTCCGCTGGGACTGTTGCACTACGACCGCGAATGTCTTTCTGAAAGAGTGTATGACGGTGAAGGAAAACTGATTGACCGGTCTTACTGCTGTTCGCGTTTCAGCATTTACTATCCCGGAGTCTGCGATTTGCCTGCATACGACCGTCATCCTGACGAGACCTTCCGAGGCAGAAACGCTGAACAGATTAGATTCCAGAAAGGTGACATCGTGGAAGTATATCGGGGCAATGAGGTAAAACTTGCCATCGTTGTCGGTACTCCGCTTACCACCGAATGGATCTGGGAGAGAAACCAGGCTGCCAAGGATAAAAGGGGATTGGATGAACTGCCATACGATGAGACGGATGACAGCTATACCGTGATAGATGGTCCCGGCTACGAATACCACGACCACGTTCCGTCGCTGTATGTCTTCGCCCCTCACTATCATGTGCCGCTCTATCTTCAGAGACGATTCAAGGGGTATCTGGAAAAGGCTGAGAAAAAGCAGAAAGAAGAGGAGGAGAAAGACAGGATTTTCCGCCAGGCTCACGATTGCTGCTTCAGCAACAAGGAACAGATAGAGAAGTCTGAAAAGTGCGGTTGTTTCTTCTGCGGCGAAATCTTCTCGCCATCCGAAATCACGAATTACCTCCCTGATGAGCCGCCTACAGCCGAATGTCCCTTCTGTTATACCGACTCCGTAATAGGTGATGCCTCCGGCTTCCCTATCACCAAGGATTTCTTAAAGAAAATGAGGAAGAGATGGTTCTAGGCAAAACAAGAAAAATCGCCCTAAGATGAGACTTCCATCCATCATACCGTCAGGAGACTGTAAATCCTTGAAGTTAGCACATAAAAACGGGTACACTATACCAAAATTAAAAAAATCTTTTAATTTGCTTGGTTGTTTAGAGAAAAAAACGTAATTTTGCTGCTGTAAATTGATGAATGTTTTTAAAAAGGAGTAAGTATGAATACATTAGCAATAAACGAGCCTCAATTGCTGGTAACAGTATCAGATCCAGCAATGCTGACAAAATTGAAGAACGCTATCAAAATGCTGAATGGCGTTAGTTCTATTTCTGTCATGAAACCAAAGAAAACAAATCTAGAACTTGCCGAAGAAGACAAGGAGAAAGGCAGAGTTACCCATTGGAATTCTGTTGATGAAATGTTTGATACTATCTTAGGGGAATAATGTATAAACTTGACACTACTAAGAGATTTGACAAAGCTTTAAAACTTTGCAAAAAGCGCGGCTATCCCATAGAAGACCTACGAAAAGCCATAACCATTCTGGTAGAAAAAGGATGCCTGCCGAAAGAATATAAGCCACATATTCTTCACGGAAATCACGAAGGAGAATGGGAGGCTCATATAAAACCTGACTGGCTGCTAGTATGGGAACAGAATGATGAGGAGTTAACGCTCCTCATGCTGACTACAGGCACACATTCCGACGTTTTTGGTAAAACAAGAAGATAATATAAAACATAAATCCCCAACCTGTTGAAGTTTGCAGATTGGAGATTTACATTTCCAAAAATCATGAAGGAGTGATTCACTCTCCTATCACATTTTATGAAGGAGCACCTACTTTTTAACTGATATTAAAGGATGATATCCCTATCTCATAGGGGCAGTATCAGTTTCCAAAACGGACATTAAAAATGCGATAGCACCGCCCTAACTACCTGTTTTTTTTTTACAGTTAGAGGGGTGCTATTAATAAAAAAAAAGCAGGATGGAAGACTGGTCCACCCTGCTATTTTTATTAGAATACCTTTACGAAACGGTCGATATCGATAGAAAGGCCTACTGAGAAGGTGCGGCCGGTGGTCATCGCAGAACTCCAATAATAGTTCTTAGGCGTATAACCGAAAAGATTATCTACCGTAAAGTTCAGATTGACGGCATCCAGGAATCGCTGCTGAAGCGTGAACTTCCACAACTGATAACTGCTGTCATGCTTCTTGATGTTCGTATCAGGAGAAGACAGGTATCTGCCTGACAGAGCGGCATTGATGCGATAGAACGAACAGAGCTGACGATCGTAGTCGAAACGCCAGGTAGCTGAATGCGGACGAGGCTGGGAGAACTGGGAATCTACACTTCTGCCACCCACATGGAGATAGCTGTAGTCGAGTTTCACACCGAGTCCCATATCCGAACGGTACTGGGCACTGAAGTCGATGCCGCTCACCTCTACTCCATCCTCGTTGCAATAACGCGAAGCCACATCCGGCTGACCGGTTCCCGGGGTATAATCGGCATAATCCTCGGTAGTGATGCGCTTATCATACTTATTATAATAGCCCATCAGGGTAAGACTATACTGACCGGTAAAGAAGCCAGCATTCTTCACCCTTCCGGTATGCTCCAGCGCCAGGTTGTAGTTGTCGCTCTTCTCCGGCTTCAGATCCGGATTACCGTAAATCATCTGCATACCTGCCATATCAAAGTTCATATACATCTCCTTAAGCGTTGGGGCACGGAATCCACCGGCATAGTTGGCACGGATGGAGAAACCCTTCCACTTGGTCATCAGAGCCAGACGACCGGTAGTGGCATGCTGGCTGGATGCAGAGAAGTAATCATGACGAAGACTTGCCACGATGTTCAACCACTGCAAAGGATTGTAATCGAACTGGGCGAAGGCATCACATGAATTCTGATTCTTTGATTCATTATCCTCAAACTGATAGGTGGTAAGATAATCGTTCAGGAAATCTGCACCTACCGTCAATGTATTCTTGCCGAAGATATGGGAATAGAGGGCACGGACGGTGTTCTGACGGTTGGTATAATCGTGGTCGTGAGTACGCTCATCATTCACATATCGAGCCTTGTCATACTGGTCGAAGCCGTAAGAAATCTCCAGATTATCATTCTCCGAAAGATTCATCACGGTCTTCAGTCCGGCAGAATAATCCATGTAATGATCATCATAGTTGCTGCGCTTGCTGATACGATTGAAATAACCGCCACGACCTATCAGTTTTACCTTATCTGAGAGCTTGTAGGTAAGACGCTCCTTCACATTGAAGGTCTCTCCACCATAGATATGGAGGATGTTGGATTCTGTATCGAAAGGACTGGTGAGCTGAACCTCATCTAATGTGGTTCGCTGGATGCTGGTCTGCGAATTCCACTTTCCGGCATTGAAGCTGAAGCTTCCACCATGGCGCCACTCCTTGTTGAAGTCGTTGTAGCGGGTATTGACATTGGCAGTCCAAGGTTCGCTGTTTTCACGGGAGATGATGTTGATGACTCCGGCTACGGCATTGGCGCCATAGAGCGCCGAAGCAGCACCCTTTACTATCTCGATACGTCCTACATTATCCAAGTTCAGACGACTATAATCTACATTATCCATAGTTTCACCAGCCAATCGCTCGCCATCTACGAGGAAGAGCACGGCGTTTCCACCGAAACCATTCATATTGAGAGAAGTCTCCTGATTCATGGCATAGCCGAATTCCAGACCCGGCATCTGCTCGGTGAGGAGGTCCTGAATATTGGTAGCATCTGCAATCTTGATATCATTGGCGGTAATCAGACGGGTTACCACAGGAGCATCCTTCAAAGCCTTCGGAGTTCGGGTTGCGGTAACTACCACTTGATCGAGGGCAGTAGCATCCGGTTGAAGGCGAAGCACATGCTGCTCACCTTTTCTCTCATCCGCTTTCAGTACGAAAGTCTGAGTCTGATAGCCCACAAAGCTCACCTTCACTCTCACCGCTCCATCCTTGCTGTAAGGAATGCGGAAATATCCGTCTTCATCAGTTGTTACCCCATCCTTTGCATGCAAAATCTGGACGGTAGCACCCGCCAGAGGTGCGCCCGAATCATCGAGCACCCTACCCACGACATCGCCCTGGGTTTCGGCTTTCAGATTCAGGCACAATCCGCAAAGGATCAGGAATAGTGCGAATATCTTTTGTTTCATCGAATTATATCAAAGTTTATCCTGAAACAATCCTTTTATTTTGTACAAACAAACTTACCAATCATTGGCATAGGCATTTTGCCATACTGCACAGAATAGTTGACGGTCAGGGTTTTGTCCTTCAATGTACCCTGCAAAGTAACTGTGTACTTCTTCTCTACACCATTCACGGTAATAGTACCTGCATAGTTCTCCTGAGAGAAAGCATAAGCACCGTTAGAACCGGAAGCCTTTACAGCAGGTACCTCCAGAGCAGGAAGAGCCATCATACCCTCGCCGCAAGCTGGCAATGTAACCTTGACTGTAGCATCATCTACAGCCTCAATCTTCATGGTAAGATTATCGTATGTAGAAGCCTTACCCATTACGGTCATATCCAGGCTGCTGGTGTATGTACCAGCAATCTCCTTGGCAGCTGCCACTGTATCATCATCATCACTGCTGCAAGAGCTGAATGCTACACACATAGAAACCAAAGCCAACATCATGGCCATCATTGTCTTAAACTTTTTCATTTTTCTTTATTTTTCTTTTAGTTACAATAATATTTTCTGTTTGAGGGGATTTGCAATCCCCGATTATTTATCTTCCGGAACATAGATGATTTCGCCATTCTCCAGCTGGTAAGCAATGCCTACCTTCTTTCCCTTGTTACCCGACTTCTTACTTTGGTCTTCAGAAGGGGTATAGCGATTTATCTTTTCACCATCCTTGGTAATGATTTCCATATTCTCCTTGCCAGGGTTCTTCACCATCGTGAAGTTATCCTTGCTGAACATTTCCGTCATATTATAGCGCGAAACGAGTGCCACCATCAGGGCAAGGGCAAACACCATCGCCACATCGAAGAGGTTGCTCACTACGCTCATCGGATCATCATCCTCGCCATCATGCG
>JAJWFY010000016.1:49433-62241 GCA_021615735.1 Segatella copri
ACATCGAAGAGGTTGCTCACTACGCTCATCGGATCATCATCCTCGCCATCATGCGCAAGCCTATTTCTGCGTCTCTGTCTCATAAATTATATATCTTTACTTTTTTACCTTTAAAAGCTTTTTTACTTTTTTACCTTTTTACTTTTTTACCTTTAAAAGCCTTTTTACTTTTCCTCCAAAAGGTCTGCCATAAACTCGAGGTTGCTCATATCCTCAGTGTACCAGCGGTTCTTGGTCTGCTTGGTTACAAAACCGATGGCAGCAGAGAACAATCCCACTACGGTGGTAGCGAAAGCCACCTGCATATTGTAAGCCATCGAAGCAATATCGCCGGTAGAAAGACCTACCAGGGCAGGACCCATCGGAATCAAGGTACCCATCAGTCCGAGCATCGGACCCATCTTCAGAAGTGTAGAAGGAAGAGAAAGATCCTTCTCAACAAACTGGGCATACTGGTCGAGGATGCGGTTCACCTGCGCCTTGCTCTGGCGGTTGTCCACGAGTTTCTTCATATAGGAAACGATGACAGCCTGCTTGTTCTTTGGCAAGCGATTGCCCAGGGTATCGATGTTATCGAGTGTCAGGGTGTTCATCTGTTCACGAATCTCCGCACCCGACTTGCGCTTTACAAGATACTGTCCGAAGAAACCTCCAAGGAGCAGCAAGGCTCTGAGGAAGAAGAAAATCAACAAAATAATCACAGGAACCAGCATGCCTGTGGAAATCCAAAACAATACGTCTGATATGTAATTCATTATACTCTATATTTTTTAATTTGATAATTGTAAATTGCCCATCCTATCGCCATTCCTACGATGACGATGGCGATGACGCCGAGAAGCGAGAGGGCATCGAAACTGTTGAAGCCTGCCACCGCTGTCCTGCCATTCACCGTACCGATGATGCCCATCAATCCGAGCAGCACCTCTACCAGGAAAAGCAGTTCCAAGCGGATTGGTCGCTCCGGCAAGAGCCATCTCAAACCATAGGTGAATACCGGCGTCAAGACCAGCAACACTACGGCAAGCACCCATGCCACTACCTGGAACGATACGCCGGGTAGCAGGAAGATGGTCATCACCAGAACGCTGAACAGCACTGGGAAAACCAGCAAACCCGGGAAATACTTCAGGAAGATGAAGAACACCCATTTGCGGCGACTCACATGTTCCGAAGTCTTCAGATCTACGTGGTGTACACAGAAAAGCATCGTGAGTGCCACGTCGATACTCAGCAGCACCGCCATATCGAGCATCAGCTTCTGGTCGGCTATCCAAGCTGCAATCTGCGTCTTCGACTGCTCAATGGCGAATGGCCAGGTCATTCCCACGAAGAAGGCTACGAGCACCGAGATGATCATAATCTCCTTCACTCCGTGGAAGGTCTGCTTCAGCACAAAACTGAAGCAAACCAATATCATCATTACTAAAACTAATGTCTCCACTTTTTTTTAAAATGTTGAATGTTAAATGTTGAATGTTGAATTATTCTTCACTGTTAAGTGTTGAATTATTCTTCACTCATCATTTTGCGACGACGTCGCAAATATACTGCGAGCACAACAAAAGCTACAATGACGATGACACCTACTACGATGCCGCTCACCACAGTGGTGGTCTTCTGAGCATCCTCATTCAGCGTCTCCTTCTTCATCACCATACCCTTGTCGCTGCTGTTCTTCGCAGCCTCAGCATCGCGGATCTGCTCTACATTCTGCTGATATTCCTTGGCAGAAGCTGCATCGGTCTTGCTGGCGATATAGTTGCGCAATTTGGCATTGTCGCAGACGAAACCGGAGCATGAAGGCTTATACTTGTTCACGATCTCGGTATGAAGCTTGGCAATGTCCTTGAGCTGCTGAGGAGTAGCCTTCCACATTCCCTTACGGGCACTCTC
This sequence comes from Segatella copri, assembly GCA_021615735.1. Classification (GTDB taxonomy): domain Bacteria; phylum Bacteroidota; class Bacteroidia; order Bacteroidales; family Bacteroidaceae; genus Prevotella; species Prevotella copri_Q. Next base: position 51,330 of record JAJWFY010000016.1, read on the forward strand.
CATCATCACGGCGGTCATCTCCATCAGCGCTGCCGGATTCTGCTTGTCGAAGAACTCCTTGGTGCCGAGATTGTACTTGTCCTTGACATATACATTATATATCTCGTCCCACATCTCCTTGTCGATAGCCTTTGGCTTCATCACATTCCAACCGTAGGTATTGGTTACGATTTCAGCGAATGTGCTGGCACTGCTGGCTCCACCCTTCATCTTTTCCTTGATATAGGCAGGGTTGAAGATGGTGGTTCTGCCCTCGATGCCGATAGCCTCCTTCACCTCCTGCATTCTCATATTGCTATGGTTACGATAGTCGGCGAGATAAGCATCCGGATCCTTACCGGTCACGTTGCGCACAGCGAGGTTCATACCTCCCATGAATTCATATACGTGGTCGAGACTCAAGGCACCCCAAGTGTTGCTCTGTCGTGGCTGAACTACCACATCAGTACGGGTCAGCGCTGCCTCGAAAGCAGCCTTGCGAACGGTCTCCCAGTTCTTCTCATCACCATAGTAGGCACCCATATTGTTCAGATAAACCTCGGCAATCTGACTCTCCTTATCCCAGCGGTCGCCTGCGGTTACCATCTCCTGGATACCGGTGCCATAGTTGCCGTTTACGCCACCAAACACACGATACATACTCACCTCGCGTGCCTCCTTTGGCGACATACCCTTCTCTACGAGCACTCGTTCCGATTCAGTAACACCGGCTTTCACCAGGTTGTCATACTTATCACCCTTGGCATTTGCCGCCATCTCTATCGCCTTGTTGATGAGGAAGAGACGGGATGCAGCAAGGTCGCGGAGCTGACCGGAAGTCTGAACCACGACATCGATACGAGGACGGCCCAACTGCTTGGATGGAATGAGACGCAGATCGGTAACACGACCGAAGGCATCTCTTACCGGTTCTACACCGAGCATATAGAGAATCTGAGCGATGGTAGCACCCTCCGTTTCGATAAACTCGCTACTCCAGAGCGTGTAGCTCACCTTACGAGGATATTCACCCTTATGTCGCTCGCAATACATCTTGATGGTATTGTCGCAAAGTTCCTTCGCCTTCTCCCAGGCATCCTCCGAAGGTGTATTCTCCACATTGATGGAGAAGAGGTTTCTACCGGTAGGCAGAGTGTTCGGATTCACAATCAGATCACCACCAGGAGATGGAGCGGTAAAGCCGCCATTCAGGGCATTCATCAGAGAAGACATCTCGTTGAGCGGACTCTGACGGAGCGCCTCCGAATACTTGCCCACATTCTGCAAGGCATGCTCTACGGTAGTAATCGCCTGAGCCAGATGAATCTGCTGACGGGTATATTTAGGTGCTTTCGACATCATCATACCCTTATCTTTAGAAGATTTCTGAGATGCTTTGCCCTTGCCGGCTTTCGCCATCTTCGCCTTTTTCAAATCTTCCTGATACCATTTCTGTCCCTTCTTGATGGCTTCCATCATCTTGTCAGGGAAGTGACCGGTCTGCTCCATCTTCTCAAAAGCCTCACGACTCATCTGCGGAATCTTCTTCTTATGAGAAACCTTGGCAGCACGGAGCTCGCTTACAATACGGTGGTCCACCCTCTTCGGCTTCGCCTCCTTCGCTCCACCCATCTGGTCTGCCATCTGCATCATCATCTGGATAGGATCCGGAGCAGCCTGCATCGCCTCTACCTTACGGGCCATCTGGAGTTCGGCAGGAGTGATTCCTACATAACGGCAGATGTATTCATCAGAAACAGAGGCTGAACCCAGAAGCTGGGTCACGGTATTGCGTGCCTTGCTCAGATAGAGACGGTCGAAAAGCTGCTTGTGCTTCTCCACACCCTCCTGAGCACGACCTTTCAACTTATCCACAGCCAGCATTCCGTAGGCAATAGGATCTGTAGCCATCGCATAGACACTGGTGCGGACATCATCATTATCGTATGGCACACCCAGAGTATAGAGCTTGCCGGTAATCTTCTCATTAGCCAACTCTTCTGCATAGTTCTCTACTCTTGCGATTTCATCTGCAGAATAAGGCTTGTTCATCTGCTTGGCATCGAGTCCCAGTTCTCGGGCGATTCCCATCTTCACGGTCAGCGCCTTCACTTTCAGCGACTGTTCAGCAGATGCCTTCTTTTCGTAAGACTGGATAGCATCGCTCAACTGCTTATAGGTCTGTCGCAACTCGCTCTCCTTGAAAGGAGGAGTGAGATAACTCTGGGTCTGGGCATAGGTGCGGCGCTTGGCAATCATCGCCTCGCCCACATTGCCGATGGTATATATATAAAGATGTGGAACCACACCAATCAATCGGTCACTCCAGTCGTTGCTGCCGAGTGCCACCTGCTTTCTCGGAGTATATTCCAGCGAGCCGTGGGTTCCGAAATGGATGAGCGCATCGGCACTGAAACCATAACGAGCCCAGAGATAAGAGGCAACATAGGTGTAAGGAGGTGCCTGGTCGGTGCCATGCACAATCTTGAAGGAGTCGCCTCCCACGCCTGCCATCACCTGTGGAAGCAGAGCCACATTACCGAACTGCAGTCTTGCCACCGCCAACTTTCCGTCATCGGTAGCCATATATTTGCCAGGGAAGGAACCATAGAGCTGATTCATCTCCTTGATCATCTTCTTAGACAAAGCCTTCTGGGTCCATCCGGCAAACTGCTGGGCGGTAACCAGGGCAGGATGTCCAGACTTCAGGAACTGGGTATAAGCACCCTCGGCATAGGTTCCGAAGACGGCACCCTGAGCCTGGATCATCTTTGCCAGTTCCTGAGGATTGGCTGGCAACTTGCCTACATTATATCCTTCATTCTTCAAGCGAACCAGGAGATTGTAGAGCGATGGAACCACTTCCATTCCCGAAGCGGTAAGTGCATTTTGACCGGGACCCTTGAAGTAGAAGATGGCGATGCGCTTGTTGCTGTTCTTCTTGTTCTTCAGATTCACATAGCCCTGCACGCTCTCTACGAAACTCTCCATTCTGTCTGGAATGCCGTAAACCTCCTGCAAGCCCTCCTTGTTGATGCGCTGTCCGAAAACCACGTATGGACGGATGGCACCATCAATCTCCGGAGTCACGATGCTCTGCGACATGAAGCCGCCGTTCATTCCCTGCTTGTCGTTCTCCCAATCGGTGGTCAAGCGGTTGATATTAAGAGGTGAGAACAATGGAATATTCTTCTGCTTCAGGAACTCTACGAAGTAATCGCCCAGTCTGCCGTGCGCCATATTCACTACGGCATTCGCCTGGATACTGTCGGCATGATGACCGGCGATAAAGCTCTGCAGCTGGTTGATGCGATACACCATGAATCCCTTCTTCTCAAAAGCCTTCTCCATATCAGGAGCCGCACCCATAAAACCGGTGAGCAAGATGGTAGGAGCACCTTTCTTATATAATCCATTCTTCGCCAGGAAGGCATTGTACTCACGGATGCTGTTGAAACCCAGTTCATCGCCCTTTTCATCTTTCGGGTCAAAATGAGTCAGGAGATAGTTTGGTCGCTCATCCACACGTTCCGGTTCTGGAGCCATGAACTTCTTTCCGTCGACAAACTTACGGATGTAAGCGAGCATACTGTGATAATTCTTCTTGCTGCCGTTCTCGATGTACTGCATCAGATAATCTGCATCGAAGTTATCCACCGATACGATATTGTTGGCTGGGTTGGTAGCAGCATGCGTCAGGGTCGGCACCTTGTAGGAAGCCTCTTCCAACTGCTTGTGCTGGTTCTCGTCAATACGGAGACCCATACCATTCACGATAATCATGTCGTAATCATCCAGATGATCGAAATCATCGGTTGTGATCTCACTCAGTTTAATCATCGCATTGTCGTTGGCATGCGAAATCTGTCCCAGCGCAATAGCCTGATAGTTGAAGAAAGCGATGCGGGTAGTACCCACCCAGGCAGAGTAAGCCTTCGCCAGACCTCCCAGAACAATCACAGCCAATAAGGCCAGGAAGATGTGTTTCTTTTTAATCTTTCTAATTTTTCCTAATCCTTTTTTCATATCTATTCCTTATTTTCGGGCTGCAAAGGTAAGGCTTATTTAGAAATTGTACAATACCGAGAAATTGTGATTTTCACATTTTTTATACTTAGAAGTTGGTATCAGGTTAAACGCATTGATATAGTCAGTACTAATAAATAAGTAGTGCTTTCAGGACTTTTTCTTTCATTTCAGCCCTCAAAAAGAGGAATTATTCCGAAATATGCAGAAAGAGCGTAATCACCATTACGGCAATCACGCTCTTTCTACTTATAAACATAAAACATTACGAAGATGAAAGAAAAGCTTAGCAAACCTTCTTCTTCCGCTCACAATAGCGTTCGCATTGGGCACAGATGTCATATCCCAGCATGGCACCCAAGATAAAATCCTCTTCCGGCGTAAGCTGGCATAACGGTTTGGTAACTATCATGCGGATAGCATCCAGGCATTCCTTCTTACCAAAGAAGAGATTCAATCGGTCGTTGCCAACCGGCTGAATGATATAATCAATGTTCTGACGCTCTAATCGAGTTATGGCAAAAGACTCATATTTCTTGTTGAAGGTGTAGAGCACCAGGCGGCGCACGCCCTTCTTATATTCATATATATGATTCATCAGAACCTTCAAATCTACTGGTGTTGCGATTTCCTGCTGCATACTATCCGAATTTATCTGTTTTTAAATCAAGAATCAGAGAATTCCGCATTCTCTAATTCTTGAAAAATATTTTAGAAAAAATTATAGCGATGGTTTGATTGCCTCAAGCCAGGCATCGATACGCTCCTCTGTCTTGTCGTCCTCGTTCACCTCATCGAGTGCGAGTCCCAGGAACTTGTCGTCCTCAATTGCCTCACTGTCATCATAGGTGTATCCGTCTGTAGAAACACCAGGCAATACGGTAGCGCCAGCCTCAACGGCAGCATCGTAGAGTTCCTTCATGCCGCCACAGAATGTATCAGGGTAAGACTCGCTGTCGCCACAACCAAACAGGGCTACGGTCTTGCCAGCCAAGCCGGCACTCTTCAATGTCTTCACACCATCATACCAGTCATCCTGCATCTCGCCGGCACCCCAGGTAGAAGTACCGAGAAGAAGATTCTCATGACTTGCGATAGTAGCGTCATCGATGTTAGCTACATCTACAGCTTCCACGCCCAACTTAGAGGCGATGGTTTCGGCAATCGACTGGCATGAGCCAGTAGAAGAGCCATAAATTACGATTGTTGTTTTCATTTGTCTATCTTACTTTTAGTTACATTTATTTTCGGGTGCAAAGATACATCCTTTTTCTATCATCTGCAATACCTAAAAATGATGGTTTCGCAGAAATACCTAAATATGGGGATAGATAAAAAGTTTTAGGACGATTCATCCTAAAACTTTCTTAAATGCATGAGGGTGTGTCATAAATCCATGACACACCCTCTTCTGTTATTTGTCAATTTCATCACGTATGAACATACCATCATAGCTGTAATAGAGATCGTAGCCAGGAATATCAATTTCATATCCGCCAACCTCTTTTTCAATTTTGTAAGGCTTCAAATCAGGATATTTCTTTGCAATATCCTCAGCTATGACAGTAGGAATAATGCCTACAGGCATCTCAGAGTATTTGCACTCAACACTCGTCCACTCTCCCTTCTCATTAAACTCCATTTTAGAGCCATCACTGAGCAATACTTCATATTCCCAAAAGCCATTATCTTTCTCCTTTTCCACACGGCTGTATGATGCACCAGCAAAATATTGCTTTACAAACTGCTGTGCCGACATCGGCAATGCTGCATAATCAAACTCTTTCTCTTCACTGCTGCATGAAACTGAAAAAACTACAAGTAACATCGTAAAGAATGCAGTAATAAATGTTCGTTTCATTTTCATAATGTTATCATTTAAAATTACTATATTTATACCATAATCTCTAGAACCAATATCTATGATACAGATTCGAAATCTATCAGCCACAAATATAATAGTTTTACTTTAAACTACAATGATTTCAAACTCAAATTAACTATAATTCAATATTTTTTTATTTTTCCATTTGTTCTACTGCCATAGTTCTTAGTTGTTAGACTTATTCAGGTTACAATAGATATTGCATAGATAGAAATTACAAGGTAGACTTTTAGGTTCGGTTTTTGAAAGTGAGTCCTGCTGGCAGTGATGCCGGCAGGATTCTGTGTTATTATACTCTAATGCAGACTGCGCTTACTTAAATTCTTCAATCTACGGGCAAACTCAGGTGCAACCTCTATCCTATAACTCATTAAGCAAATCCTCCGCAGGAATAAAATCCATTTTTCCTTCGCGATGAAGCTTCAATTCCGTAAAGACCTGATTGATACTAGCAAGGGCTTCTTCCAAATAGCTCTCGTCATTAGAAAGTACGCCCAAGCTATTATAAATATCAGTATTCAATTGCATCACATTCATTATCGAATCCTTTCTTTTAGCGATACATTGCATATAAATTCTGCACCTTGTTATGGAGCATAGAAGCATGAAGAAGACCATTCCTCCATTCTTCAGGAATATGGCATATTCCAAATTTAGCGCCCAAAATAGCACCAGCTACAGCTGCATTTGTATCCGCATCTCCTCCTGATAAAACAATCTTCAGGATACCCTCTTTATACGAGGTTGCATGCCAATAAGCCCATAGGGCTGCCCCTAAAGTTCTGAGCGTATATCCCATACTCTTTTCATCATCCAGGCACAAAGAATCCAGACCTTCATAATATGCCAAGTCAACAAATGGAACGATTCGTTCATCATATTGTTTGGCTATGCCAATCACCTCTTCATAATCCAATATCCTGTCTTCAAAGACAAGAGCATGTATGATAGAAGAAACGATAACGCAAGAGCCAACACAGCGAGGATCATAATGAGTTAGCTTACAGATATTCTCTGCATTATTAGCCACATTGTCCTTCAAAAGTCCTACCACCGAAGTTCTCATGACGGCTCCATTAGCTGCAGCTTTTTTCTTTCCCATTTTCCAGATAATCTCTGCAGCCTTCTGTGGATTCGAAGTATAGTCGCCAAGAGCCATTACATTATAAGTATGCCGACCAATTCCCATGCCTCCATTCATCATCCATTCCTTAAACCTTCTGGCAATATCAAGAATATCTACCTTTTGACAAGCCACAAAGGAATCTAAGATGCATAGCATCATGTCGGTATCATCAGTCCAGTCGCCTCTTTGCCAACGACGTCGATGATCATCCTGCACGATTTGTGAATAGTCCTCTATCCCATTAGGATAAAAACGATCCACTTCTTGCTTGGACATAAACTCAGTGCTCAGCCCCAAGGCATCTCCTACAGCTTGCCCAAAGATGGTACCGAGGAATCTTTCTTTTATAGTTTCATTTTCCATATTTTTTCTATTCATACAACCAACAAATCGTAAAGTCATCCATATCAATCACTCCATGGTGATATAATCCTTTGAGATATTCCTCAAGAGTTAATTGATTATCTGATGCTTGAAGTATTTGTATCCCTTCTTTTAACGGTGAAACAGACTCTTTCTCCACAATAGAAGCAGATTCTGGAGAGACTTCTTTTACCTGTCCAGATTCAAGAGAATGCGAAATAAGCTCAATATAGACAAACTTGTTGCATGCAGCAATAAATGGCTGAGGTGTTTTCTTCATCCCCATACCTATTACCTCCTTTCCTGCCTCTCTCAGACGCATAGCAAGACGTGTAAAGTCGCTATCGCTAGATACCAGACAGAAGATATCCACTTGATTGAAATAGAGAATATCCATAGCATCGATTATCATAGAAGAATCGGTGGCGTTTTTCCCGGTTGTTTAATTATACTGCTGAATCGGGCTAATGGCATTTTCCAAGAGTACATCTTTCCATCCATTCATGGAAGGCTTCGTGAAATCGCCATATATACGTTTGATGGTGAGATTACCAAATCTCGCCAACTCATCGGTCATATCCTTGATATTTCTGTAAGATACGTTGTCCGCATCTATTAACATCGCTATCATGTTTTCTGTTTTCATTTTACAAATGCTATAAACCTATATTATATGATAAAATATTCTACAGCATCATCCAATATAACATTTACTTGGGAGTAAAACCTGCAATTTTTTGCCCTGGAAGTATCAAAAGATCCTGTGGTTCTAAAGTCTTCGAGATGTAGCTGGAGACTTTTATACATCTTACACATTTTATAAGGTGCATCAAACCACGAAGAAACTGTTACGAAATTCCTACATGAGTTACAATTAGAGATATGGTATTTCTGAGAACAAATGGTATAGGCATAATTATATGCTTCATATCTGTTATGTGCAGAGAATACAACTTCACATAATGCTCGATGGTCTTTTCTCTTTATTTGTTTGCAATTGCAATGTTCATTAGAAAGATATATTTTCCCGGATGGCATAAATGCACAGCGAGTGAGCCATACACTTTCATTTATGTTGGAGTTGTTATAATCTTTGGTTTTGAAGCCATAGAATGCAACAATTTTTATTTTCCTACCTTCCCACTCTTCGCCAATGGTTTTAGTTTTTTCTACAATACCAGATTCTATCAAGGAAGAAATACTATCCTCATCTTCTATAAGGATTTCTATTATTTTGTTTCCGCTATGTAGTTTGGCTTCATCGCTTGCATGGGTTACACAAAACTCTATATAGATAGGCTTACGTTCCGGGAACTCCTTAGAGAAAAATTTCAGGTCGCTACGCCTTCTAATATTGTCATACGAAATTTCCTGCTCACAAGAGTCATACCATTCCTTAATATCAATCCTCCTCTTCTCCTTATTGGAACATCTTCTTGAATGGGACATGAAAATGCATTTATCCTGGTTGCAAAAGGAAGTATACTCAAACTCTATATATAATGATGTTCTATTATAGAATGCTTCCTGTATTTTCTCTTTAGCCAACAGGTGAAGCATTGACTCATAAGCAGCTTCACATTCTGTTCCTGACAAATGAGAAAAATGGTGCTTGCGCTTTGCACCTTGTTTCGCCTGAAGAGGCTCGCCACAATAGGTGCAAAAGCATCCACACTCTTTTCCATTCGCCACACTATCGATATGTACCAATTTCCCTTCAGCACTAAGTGCGTATGTTAAATATGGCTTTTTCATACTCCTAAAATATTAAATGTTTAAGGTCGCAAATTGCGACCGTAAACATTGGAAATCACAGTTTGTGATATCCAATGTATTAATAAAATCGAGAGGTAGTCGAAATATTTGACCACCTCCCTCGCAACTTTATCAATAGCGGTACTGTTGTAAACTCGTGCTATATTTTTTTAGCGATGCCCATCTTCACCATTTCTTCAAGAGAACTCGCCTTTCCATCCACTACCCAGGATTTGCCGACTCGCTGAATATTATGTTCCTTGTTGTCTATACTGTATGATATTCCTTCTCTTGTTGTATAGGTGGTGTCACCAATAAAATTGAATGTTCTCATCTGTTTTTGACTTAACCGTGCTGTCGAGGGCTTATTTGTGCTTGCAAAGGTATAAATAAATTCTTAGGAATCCACTTTTTTGAAGTTTTTTTAGCTCGGATTTTTTTCGGGCAGGTCGCACACGTTGAGCCACATGTAGTTTTGTTTGTGATGGTGTTGGCTCATGTCTTGCGTGACCTGGAACAGCGTATGACAGAGGCGCAAAAAAATATGATGAATGTTTGCTTGTTTCAAAGAAAACAAGTACCTTTGCAGATAAGTAAACGCAGGCGTTCACAGAACTTATTCTATGTCGTGTGTACATCTGTAAATCGCCAAGCAAGAGGATAGAGGTGGAGAACATTCTTTTTATATATGGAAAAGGAGAAGGCAAAGGAGGATGTCTTGGAGGGAAGGACTTCCTATTTATGATGGTATCGATTTGCCTGTATCTCTTTTCCGTCGTAATAATCTAAAAAGCTACCCAAATATTTTTTCTCCGAAACGGAAGATTAATTTCTGTTTAAGATCGTTTGGAAAATTACAAAATGCAAATGTACTCTCCCCAATGCTAGTAACACTATCAGGAATAACAACGCTACGCAAAGAAGAGCAACAATAAAATGCCCCATTCCCGATGCTCGTAACACCATCTGGAATAACAATACTCTTCAAGGATTCGCAACCCTCAAATGCACTTTCCCCTATACTGGTAACACTAGAAGGAAGAACTATGTCTGTCAAAGAAGTGCAATCAGCAAATGCATAATTTCCAATGCTGGTAATGCCATCAGGAATAACAAGACTACGCAAAAATTCGCAATCCTCAAAGGCACTATCCCCTATACTAGTTACACTATCAGGAATAACTATGTCTGTCAAAGAACGGCAGCCACAAAATGCCCCATCCCCAATACTAGTTACACTATCAGGAAGAACAAGACTACGCAAAGAAGAGCAATAATAAAATGCCTCATCACATATTATCCTTACACCCTCTTTAATAGAACAAGTACCATTAAGCTTTCGTGAAGCTTTCAACAGTCTTCTTCCATCTTTGCTATATTTCACACCCCATTCATCAACAAAAGCTTCCTTCAACTCTTCCTCTGTTGCTTCTGTGGACATATCAAGATTATCACTAGCATCTTGACTTGCCTTTACATATTCTGATATTGTTGGATACTGCATAGCTTTTACAATTAATGATTCGTTTCATTCAGTCGCATTTTCAGACGACAAGGCAAAAGTACACATTAAAATTAAAACCGACAAAAGAAACTGCAGAAAATTGATTAATCATCGCTTATTATTTCTATTTCGATGGAAATATATGAGAGAAACCCCATTTCTATGTCGTGTACATCTGTAACAAGAGGGAAGAGGTGGAGAGTCTCTCCACCTCTTATTTTACTGAAGTTTCGCAAGTGAATAAATATCAACTTGCTTGTTTATAAATATACAT
>JAJWFY010000057.1:0-18671 GCA_021615735.1 Segatella copri
GTTAAGCCTGTAGCTAGCGTTCATCCTGAGCCAGGATCAAACTCTCCATTGTAAAGTATCCTCTACATTTTTGTCACGACTCGGAAATAAAAGCAAGCTTTCATTTCTCTCGCTGCTCCAAAAATTGTAAAATATCATTTTTACCTAGCCTTGCGGCTTGGTTTGTTTGTTGTCTGTACTTAGGACGAATATCCTTTTCGTTTATTGAAGCTTAGTAAACCTGACTTGTCAATTGCTTGACGGTTCGTTTCTTTTACCCAGTCAACTTTCTTATTTCTAAGAAGTTAACCGCTTCTTGTACTACTTGTCTGTTTATGTAAAATCTTTCAAAGAACTCTTTCTTTAGTTGCTAAGAGAAAGCGTATTTCTCAAAAGCGAGTGCAAAAGTACTAACTATTTTTCATTCCACCAAATCTTTTCGCAAAAAAGTTGCTTTTTTAGTCGGTTTTTAACATCTATAAAGATTTTAGCATGGCTATTTTTGGTGTATACATTATTATATATATGCATGCGTACGCTTGCGTGCATATGCGCTTGAGCGCGCACATGATAAAATTATGGTATAACTCAAATCATGCTTAGTTTTAGACAAAAATAGAAACAGAAAGATGAATTTTCCTCCGATATTTTTTGTCTATTCACATATTTATATTACTTTTGCAGCAGAATTATATAAGAAGCATTAAAACAAGAACAAGCATCATGAAAAGATTTACGATTATCATTTCTTTCATTATGCTCACCTTCATGCCGCTCATGGCACAGGTGAAGCAGACCGTTGCCGTTCTCGGTGACTCGTATTCCACTTTCGAGGGGTTCATTCCTAAGGGTTATGCCACCTGGTACTCACCTACTACTCCACCAGAAACTACAGATGTAAACAAGGTTGAGCAAACCTGGTGGTGGCAAGTAATCAAGGAAGGAGGCTATAAGATGGGAAATATCAATTCCTATTCTGGTGCTACCATCTGCAACACTGGCTATAATGATGCAGATTATACCGACCGTTCTTTCATCACCCGCAGTTCTCTGCTTGGCAATCCGGATATCATCCTGATTTGCGGTGCTACGAATGACAACTGGGCTGATGCCCCGCTCGGCAACTATCAGTATAGCGACTGGAAGCGCGCAGATTTGTATTGTTTCCGCCCAGCCATGGCCAAGCTGCTTTCAGATATACGACAGCATTATCCAAATGTAGAGGTATATTTCATCTTAAACTCTGAACTCAAGGATGTAATCAATGAGTCGGTAAAAAAGATCTGCAACAAATATCAGGTTCCTGTCATTGCTCTTCATGATATTGACAAGAAAAACGGTCACCCTACTATCAAGGGAATGAAAAGTATTGCTGACCAGGTTCTGAAGGTTATAAAAAAGTAAAGAAATAATAAGGTTTAAATAGATAAATGATAGATTCAATACAAAACATTTTAGTTCAGGTTAGCGATTTTCTTTGGTCGTATATCATCATCACCGTCTTGATATGCTGTGCCCTGTTTTTCACTTGGCGTACTCGTTTCGTCCAGTTCCGCCTTATCAGAGAGATGATCAGGCTGCTGCTTCATCCCGACAAGGTACAGCCGGAAGAGATAGGACACGATGAACTGTCGATGGAGGTGAAAGTGGATGGCGAAATGAAACACATCTCTTCCTTCCAGGCATTTGTGGTAGCATTGGCTAGCCGTATTGGCACCGGTAATCTTGCAGGTGTGGCTACTGCTATCAGCATCGGTGGACCGGGAGCCGTATTCTGGATGTGGATGCTGGCTTTACTGGGTTCTGCATCAGCTTTCATAGAATCAACTCTCGCCCAACTTTACAAGCGAAAAGGCAAAACGTCTTTCTATGGCGGACCAGCCTATTATATGAAGTATGGTTTAGGAAAGGGATGGATGGGTATCCTTTTTGCCGTGCTGATGATCATTACCTTCGGCTTTGCCTATAATTCAGTGCAGAGCAATACTATCTGCCTGGCATGGCAGAAGGCTTTTGGCATCGAGCCTGCCACCATGGGAATTGCCCTCACTGTACTCACCCTGCTCATCATCTTCGGTGGCATCCATAGAGTGGCTAAGTTCTCTTCTACCGTGGTTCCTGTGATGGCTGTCATTTATCTTCTGATAGCTGTAGGTGTTGTTGTTTGGAATATTACCAGTCTGCCAAAGGTTCTGCTTACCATTGTTGAGAATGCCTTCGGATTCAATCAGGCTGCTGGCGGAGTTCTTGGCGTTACTGTGATACAGGGTATCAAGCGAGGTCTGTTCAGTAATGAGGCAGGTGAAGGTAGTGCACCGAATGCTGCTGCGGTAGCTACAGTCAGTCATCCTGTAAAACAGGGATTGATACAGGCTTTGGGCGTTTTTACAGATACACTGGTGGTATGTTCCTGCACCGCATTCATCATCCTGGTGAGCGGTGTGGATCTTACGGCTTCAAATGGTATTCAACTCACCCAGGATGCCCTGACCCACGAAATCGGAAACATCGGCAATCCGTTTGTTGCGGTAATGATATGGCTGTTTGCCTTTAGCAGCATTATCGGCAATTATTATTATGGAGAAACCAACGTGAGATATATCAGGGACTCCAAGCTGGGTGTATTTGTCTATCGTCTTGCTGTAGCAGCAATGGTGATGGTCGGAGCGGTAGTATCACTGGATTTTGCATGGAGTTTTGCAGATATCACGATGGCTCTTCTCACCCTCTGCAATCTCGTAGCCATCGTCCTGCTTTCCCGTCAGGCCGTCTTCCTGTTGAAAGACTATCGCCAACAGAAGAAGGAAGGCAAGAATCCTGTATTCACCAAGGATAAGATGCCAGAGATTGCTGATAAACTGGAGGCTTGGTAAATAACCTATGATGGATTTTCATTATGCGAAGATCTATCCTTCATACAAGTCATCAACAAAATTCCCCGATACGAATCCTGCAGGAATACTGAGGATTCATATCGGGGAATATTTTTATGTACTAAACTATTTTATTTCTTATAATAATCATACAGGAAAGCATCAAGATAAGCACCACGCATGTTGGTCTTATAGAAATTGCCATCCTTATCTAGGATGAGACAGGCTGGAATACCATTGATGCCATACTCGCCCATCACCATACCGCCAAAACCTTCAGGATTGCGAACCTGTGTCCAGGTCATTCCTTCCTTGGCCATTGCCTTTTTCCAGTCGGCATCTCTCTCATCTACGGAAATACTGATGATGTTGAAATCCTTGTATTTCTCGTGTACCTTCTTGAGATGTGGAATCTCCTGACGGCATGGACGACACCAGGAAGCCCAGAACTCCAACATGGTGTATTCACCCTTCTTGATAAGTGAAGAAAGCTTCACCTGCTTGCCTTCAGGAGTGACAACGGTACCATCGATATAATGGTTGCCGATAGCTGTATGCTTTGCCATCTCTGCCTGCATCTGCAGCATCGGATATTGTGCAGAAGAACTCCAGTCGTTCTTCAACCAGCCCATCATCTCGTCAATCTGCTGAGAGGTATATGGGGTTGGTAAAGAAGAGAAACTCTCGAGAAGCAAGTCGAAGGCTACCAGAGAAGTGGTATGTTGCTGGATAAACAGACTAGTCTGATGGCGCATTTCCTCCTGCAACTTGATGGCTTCCTTGGCAAGAGCTACACGCTGTGCCAAATCGGTAGTCTGGTTGATACTATCATCCATCTTGTGCATCTTGTCCTGAATAGGTGACATCAGTTCAAGATAAGCCTGATAAACATCCTGAGTGGTAGAACCCTTTACAACAGGCTCTATCATACTCATATCACGCTCTGCAGGAAAACCGGTAAGGTCTACATCGTAGGTCATCGGCTTATTCTCTACATAGACTCTTGTTGAGAATATTTTCTGATAGTCAGGCTCAGCTGTACCAGGCTTGTTCATATCAATAACCATCTGATACTGCTCAGGCTGGTTAACTACCCCCTTGAGGGTGAACTCACCATTCTTGATTGTAACACTATCCAGATTGGTAACACCTTCCAATCCATACTTCTGCAACATGACAGAACAGCCGTCCACATTACCTTTCACCTTGCCTTTCATCACAAAATTCTGTGCGCTGGCAGACATTGCCAGTACAATACCGGCAAGTGTCATCATGCAAGTTTTCATTTTCATTTTATTCATTTTTTCTCGATATTATTTATTATATAATGTTTATTGATTCACATATTCCGGATTCTGAACGAGAAGATTATTGGCTCCCATAGATGCCTTTGGTATAGGAAGAAGATATCGGCGGAAGCTAGGAAGTTCTGCCTTCTCATCTTCTGTCCAACTCTCGAAACCGCCCTGACGGTTATAACGGCAAAGATCGAACCATTCTTCCAGATTCTCGTTACTCATATCACACAACTTATGCTTGAGAATTTCACCCAGAAGATCGCCGTCGGCAATAGCGTTCACATCGTCCTCCGTATATCCAGCACGTTCGATGACTGTAGCCAAGAGCGTACGAGCCTTAGCATACTGACCCTGACGAGCCTCTGCTTCGGCAGCGATATAATAGACTTCGGCAAGGCGCATGAAGTAATAGGAATCTTCGAACATAAACTCAGGAGTCAACTTGCTGTACTTGGCAATTCCAGTCATGCCTTCACCCTTGTATGCCAAAGTATAAAGAGGATCGTAGGAAGCTGCATCATCTTCACCTGGGAAGAATGGAAAATCACCACCGTCACCACCAGGGATAACGATACCACCATCATCTCCATCACCAGGCAATACGACATCACCACCTTCGCTGCCATCACCGCCAGGAATCACGACATCACCGCCTTCACCCGGATCAGGAACTACTACGTCTCCACCCTCTCCCGGGTCTGGAACAACGATATCTCCACCTGTTTCATCATCTGGAACTAAATCATCAGCCACCTTCTTGAGGAGTGAACCTGGAGAAAAGGCAAACCAAGAAGCATCCATCAGTTCATTAGGATTAGCAGTATAAGGGGCAAAAAGCATCTCCTTGGAATTGAATTGTTCTGTAAAGATATTAGCATAGTCGCTCTCCAATTCATAGCCAGCAGTTTTTGCCTCGTTAATCACCTCTTCAGATAATCTTGCTGCCTCCGGATAGTTATCCTGAGCAAAATACATCTTTGCCTTCAAAGCCTTGGCAAAAAGGCTGCTCATGTGATAATGGTCTGCCGGATGCTGTTCGCAATGGGCGATGGCATAATCGAGATCTTCAGAAATCAGCTTGTAAGTTTCAGCTACAGAAGAACGCTGACGAACCTGGTTATCTCTTACCAACTCATCCTTGAAGAGGCAGACTCCGTATTGGGAATCCTGTTTCCAATACTCTCCAAAACATTTCAAGAGAGTAAGATAAGCCAATGCACGCTGACAACGTGCCTCTGCTATCATCTCGGTACGTTTTTCCTCTGTCATACCCGGTATCTGCTTATTGATATGAACCAAGAAGGTGTTGGCGGTATTGATGACATTGTAGTAAGCTGTATAGGCAGTCTCCACATTACTGTTATTGGTCTGGATGTTTTCTGCCGCAAACTCATCTGCCCCCATTACCATCGCCTGTGCCTGGGTATGCGCCATAGAGGCGATACCATATCTCAAGTAAGATACACCTGTACTGCGCCAGGAAGCGTAAACACCATTGAGAGCAGTCTGAGCAGATGCGGCATCGGTAATATAATTCAAATCGGTTACCACATGGTCTGGTTCCATATCATCGATGCTGCCTATCAAGTCGCACGATGTGAATGTGAGCGCTGATACTGACAGTAACGCCAGAAATTGATATCTTATATGTTTCATAATCTTCGTTTCTTTGAATGAGTTAGAATTGCAATTTAAGACCGAATGAGAACGAACGGCTCATTGGATATACATCCTTGGTCTCGGTTGTCTTGGTAAAGGCATTTGTGGCTGCCATATCTGGATCCAAACCTGGCCAATCGGTAATGGTAAAGAGGTTGGTTGCGGTGAAGAACACCGAAGCACCACTCACATGCAAGCGCTCTAACCATGCAGGCTCAAAGGTATAAGAGAGCGTGATGTTGCGCAAACGGAAGTATGAGTTGGAATATACATAACGATCGTTGGCCTGAGTGTTGGTATAGGCACTAGGCAACCACATCAACTTGGCATACTTGGCATCGGTACGATCCGGTGTCCAGGTGTTGCCATACATCTCGCGCAAGATACTCATACCGATGGCTCCACTGGCTGATTCCTGCATCGTGTTGTAGTAGGCATCACCACCTAACTGATACTGGAAGAGCATTGAGAGCGTGAAGTTCTTATATGACAGGGTGTTTGACCATCCGCCGAATACCTTTGGTTCCGGGTTGGCAATCGCCGTACGGTCGGCCTCTGAAATATAGCCATCACCATTGGTATCTACATACATGTAGTCACCTACAGCAGCTCCATCCTGATAGAAATCATATCCCTTGGCCATAGCCTGTTCATTCAACTTACTAATCTGATTCTGACTCTGATAAATGCCTGCCACTTTATATCCCTTCACGGTTCCCATGGCATGACCTTCCATATAGAGATCCTGATGCATCATGTCGAGTGTAGAACCATTGAGCTTGGTTATCTTATTCTTATTGGATGAGATACTGAGCATCGTATTGTAGGTGAAATCCTTGGTGCGAACTACATCACCACCGATAGAGAACTCAAAACCATTGTTGGTAAGATCAAGAATATTGCTGTAATAGGTACCGATACCAAACTCCAGGGCGATAGGAGCAGGAGCAAGCGCACCATCAGTCTTACGATGATAGATATCAAAGCTACCAGTCAGACGACCATTGAATAAAGTAAAGTCGACACCAGCATTATACTCGGTTGTCATCTCCCACTTGATGTCCCTGTTTGGATAAGTAGAAGCAAGAGTGAGTCCGCTCTGTCCGCCATACTGATTACCATTGAAATACTGGATATAAGAAAAGTCTGATACGTTGGTGGAACCAGTCTTACCCCAACTCAAACGGAACTTCAGATCATCAATATCTCTTACAGATTCCAGGAAAGGCTCTTGATTGATGCGCCAGGCCAGAGAAACTGCAGGGAAAGTACCGCGCTTGTTACCCGGTCCAAATTTTGATGACTCATCGGAACGGAGACTGAAGTCGAGCAGATAACGTGAAAGATAATCATAGCTCAAACGGCCATAGATAGAATTAAGACCACTCTTGGAATAAGTCTCGGTTGGTTTATTGACGGTGGTTGCAGAACTGGCATTGTTCAATACATCATCGTTAGGGAAACCACTA
Organism: Segatella copri; assembly: GCA_021615735.1. GTDB lineage: Bacteria > Bacteroidota > Bacteroidia > Bacteroidales > Bacteroidaceae > Prevotella > Prevotella copri_Q. The sequence continues at coordinate 7,279 of JAJWFY010000057.1, forward strand.
TAAGCCTGGTCGTGTTCCTTGCTCCAATACCTGTCGGCACTATAACCAGCCATCACGTCAAAACGATGAGCTTCGGTAAGCGTGAACTTGTAGTCGGCACGGAAATTGATAGAAGTATTGGTGTTGCGATAGTTGCTCTCAGCCAAGGTTGATGTTGGCTCCATACCCAACTGTTCCGGGAGCGTAATCTTTGGCGAGAAATAACTGTTGCTGAAGATGAATCGGGATATATTGGCATCTGCATGAAGGGTTAATCCCTTAATAGGCTTGATGTCAATATAAGCATTTCCAGAGAACTGATCATTTTCATACTTCGTCTTGCGCTGGAGTTTAGCTACCGCATTGGCATCATTATAGGTATCGGTATAAAGACCGAACTTATCTACACGCTGGAAATTGCCATCCGCATCGCGTACAGCCAAATCCGGACGGGTCATCCATCCGTCATTATCATATCCCAAGGCAGGATCGTTGCTTCCACTCTTGCGTGAAGAATAGGTATAATCGAGCACACCTCCCACGGTGATGTATTTGTTGATTTCAGAATCTATAGAGAGTCTTGCACCATATCGCTCCATACGGTCATTGAGTAACAGACCTTCCTGGTTCATTCCGTTGAAAGAGAAAGAATAGTTGGTTTTGTTGCTTCCACCTCTGACAGCCACATTATACTGATGTGTAGGTGCATTCTTGTTGATTACCTCATCTGCCCAGTTGACATTATCCTTGCCATAAAGATTCTCATTAAGACCATTATAGGTATAAAGACCCGTTTCTTCATTGAGCGAAACATTTCCATACTGGTTAAGAATATAATCAAAATCATACATACCTACCATTGAACTGCCGTCATTCATGCCGTCTACAGTATTACGCAGAATCTCGTCCTGCACATTCTTGTATTCAGAAATGTTCAATGGCTTATAGTTTTTGATAGGATTACTGAACGAGAATGTGTAGCCGAAATCTACCTTGGTCTTCTCATTGCGCTTTCCGTTCTTGGTCTTGACAATAACGACACCATTGGCTCCACGGGATCCATAGATAGCAGTAGCTGCGGCATCTTTCAGCACGTCAATGCTTTCGATGTCGTTAGGAGAAATATTGATGAGCGGGTTAATGCCGGTATCCTCCATGAAGGTAGGAACGCCATCAATAACATAAAGAGGCTGGTTGTTGTTACCCTTACCCGATTTAGGATAAGGAGATGTAATACCACGGATGTTTAACTTGAGGGTAGAACCCGGTTCACCATTGGCAGTAGTAGCCAATACACCCTTTACTGTACCCTGAAGAAGACCATCGAGGGTTGGTGTGGTAGCAGCCAGCTTGCTTATCTGTTCCTGACTCACGGTAGAGATGGCGGTAGTTACATTCCTACGGCTCTTGCTGCCGTAACCGATGACAACGAGATCATCCAGCGCAACATGATCCAACTCCAGCATCATGTTTTGCTCTTTTACGCCACGAAATTCAATACTCTTCGATTTGTAACCGATGCTGGAAAATACAATTTTTGGATGCGCCATAGATGGAAATTCCAGTATGTAGTTACCATCAGCATCAGTGATAACACCATAGCTTGTGCCTTCAATCTGCACCGTGACACCTACCAGAGGATTTCCCTCAGAATCAATCACTCTTCCTTTTACAAAGGTATGACCTTTTTCTTGCACATTTTCAATACCAGCCGCAAAACTAGTTTGAAATGGGGGGGCAGCCTGCACAAAGCTGGCTGAAGTTGCTGCCAAGAAAAGCAACAAGCTTTTTTTCTTCTTCATAATAACTGAATGTTAGTTAAACTTCATGTTCATGGCACAAAAGTATAAAAAATATCTAAAACTGTAGCACATTGTTAAACAATTAACTTATTTTTCACACATATTCCTGTACTTTCTCCTATTTTCCTTACATTTTCCCGGTTTTTAAGTCTTTTTCTCTAAAAAAATGCTATCAGTAAGCGTTCAAATCAAACAAAGTGTATTCTGTTCTCCGTAATACATTATTTAAAGAGGATCCCATAGCTTTTGTGTTATGGAACCCTCCCCTACTCTACTTAGAGTATCATTTCTTCATATTCCAGTCCGAAGACATCCGCTACGGCCTTGAATACCACCTTTCCATTTACGATATTCAAACCCCTATACAGGGCTTTATCCTCCTTGCAGGCCTTTCGCCAACCCTTATCAGCAAGCGCCAATGCATATTTCAGCGTAGCATTGGTCAAGGCTGTAGTAGAGGTATTCGGCACAGCACCAGGAATATTAGCTACTGCATAATGAACGATTCCATCGACCATATATGTCGGATCAGAATGTGTGGTTGGATGCGATGTCTCGAAACAGCCACCCTGATCGATTGCTACATCAACAAGTACAGTTCCTGGCTCCATCAATTTCAACATATCTTTCGTGATAAGATGCGGCGCCTTATCGCCTGGTACGAGCACACTACCCACAACGATATCCACATCTGTCAATTCTCTACGAATATTATGCTCGTTGGAATAGAGCGTGTGTACATTGATAGGCAGCTCCATCTCTAACTGACGAAGCCGTGGCAAACTGATATCTGTAATCCATACATCAGCTCCCATTCCTGCAGCCATTCTTGCTGCAGCTTCTCCTACGGTTCCGCCGCCCAATACCAAAACCTTGACGCGGTTCACACCCGGTACACCACTCATCAGTTTTCCTTTTCCTCCCTTTGTCTTCTGCAGATAAAAAGCACCATTAATAATGGCCATTCTTCCAGCTACTTCACTCATCGGAATGAGTAAAGGCAAATGGTGGTTATCTGTCTCCACAGTCTCGTAAGCCAGACAGACAGCACCACTCTTGAGCATGGCATCGGTAAGTTCCTTGTCACAGGCAAAATGGAAATAAGTGAATACAAGCTGGTCTTGATGGATAAGTGGATATTCCTCAGCGATAGGCTCTTTCACCTTTACTATCATTTCCGCCTCACGATATACACTCTGAATGTCGGGTAAGATTATGGCTCCTACCTTTTCATACGCTTCATCAGCAAATCCGCTGTTCTCTCCAGCCGTATGCTGAACCATCACTTCGTGACCATGTCGAATGAATTCAGCTACTCCTGCAGGTGTCATTCCAACACGGTTCTCATTATTCTTAATCTCTTTTGGAATACCTATTTTCATGATGTTATAGTTTTAAAGGTTCGACATCAGTTTAACTCTGTAAAGATACTGAAAATTTCAATAGGTTGTACGCATTTAGAGGAAAAATTAACATATCTTATATAAACTATTCCTGTTGAATATACGTATTTTAGTTTATTAGGCAATTAGACTAAACTAACATTCTAACTTTATACATGATAGACATTCTGCAAAAAGGATAATTAAAATGCTGAATTATAAAGCGTTAACATGTTTGGCTTGTAATATACATGTTCATCTCTCCAATCATTAGATTATTATAATTGCTGGCAGTTAGTATATCTGTTTATACGTAGTTTTGTATTTTCGTCTATTCTTATATACTTCTTTACATATATTAGTTTATTGGTTCTTTTGTTTATATAGCTATACATAAATAAGTTTATTCATATCTCAGTATAAACGTTTGTTTGTATAATAGTCTTTACTAATATATGTTTAAAAGAATATTCATATATAAGTTTAATTAATTTATCCGTCTATTAGAATATCCATATTTTCGTTTAGTAATACATTCGAAGTGATGCTTATTCTTCATGAAGATTGTTAGAAAAGTATAAAAAAAAGGATATTTACAAAGAAATAAGAAGATAAATTCTTTTATATCAACTATTTTGGCTATTTTTGCAACCAATATTAGAACAAAAGAACATTAGATAATCCAGAAATAAGACTTTTAGTCTTTCAGAACGAAAGAATATAAGTCAATCCGTTTATTCTAATTGCCAGCAATTCTAATATATGTAAATTGTATTAAACAATAACGTGAAATAAGGAAAAAAGAAATATGAAACATGAACTACAGGAAATTGTTGCAGTAGTGAACAACAAGGGTGGAGTAGGCAAGACGGCTACCGTGCAGTCTCTGGCTTCTGGCATAGTCCGGTTGAATCACAATCTCAGGGTTCTGGTAATAGACTTAGACCCACAATGCAACCTCTCTTCGCTTTTCGGAGTGAGAGATAACGAATATGATAACATATACAACGCCATGTGCAAACAGAGTGGTGTGCCAGTCTACAAATGTAAAAATGGGGTATATGCAGTTCCAGGATCTGCTCAGATGGAAAATATAGAACAACACCTTCCTGGAGGCCCTTCACTGAGAGAACAGATGAAGAGCTACACGGTATTACTGGGATGCTTGCAAGACAACGATTGCCATGACATGACAGGAGAAGGACTGAAAAACGTATTTGATGATTTCGACTACATTTTCATCGACTGTCCTCCAGCACTTTCCAAGAACACTTATAATGCTTTGGTTGCAGCGAGCAAGATTTTGATTCCAGTACAGATGGAAGCATTATCTGTCAAAGGAGTAAGTGAAGTACTCAGCGTAATGGATGAAGTGAAAGAGTTCCACATGAACGATAATTTGGAATTACTTGGTCTCCTGCCAGTTATGGTAGATGAACGAACCAAGATTACCAAGCAGTTGAGCAAACTTTTAGGCGAAAAACATGGCGACTTAATTCTGCCTTGCCGTATCCGACGCTCTGTAAAGTTCCTGGAAGCTCAGGCACACGGACAAAGCATATTCGAATATGCACCTTACTCAAGTACAGGTATCGATTACGAAATTGCTATCAAGCGCATGTTTAACATCAAAATCTAATCTTGGTAGGGTAGGTTGAAACATGTAATAATAAAACAAAAGAAGATAAACTTATAAAATATAAGAATTATGGCTGTAGCAAAAAGAAATTTAGAAGAAATTGGTGAGTCTCTTGAAAATATGGGTATGAACGACCGACCAAGTTTATTAAACACAGAAATGGCAAAAAGCGAAGAGGATAAAAATATATCTAAAGGTGGTCGCAAGAGAAAAAGTTACTGGACTGCAGAGGAAAGACGCACCAGAACGAGTGTGGCTACATATCTTAACAAGGAAGAACTCCTTCTCCTGAAGATGAAATGCCTCTCAGATGATATCCCACAGGAAAACCTGCTCTACAATATCCTGATGGATTACTTGAAAAAGTAAGCAAACAAAAAGTAGTTATTAAAAGGGTGAAAACCACAAAACTGTTTACCTAAAAAAGCACTAAGCTTAAAAATAAGGTATAAGTTCCTACAAAAACCACATTTTTGTTTACCAAAAGAATGATAATTATAGATTATTCTTTATAATAAATTATATATCTCTTATTTATTACAGAAAGTATAATAGCTTGATTAATAATGAGTTATGTTTGAAATGGTAAATAGGAAAGTGGTTTTAGGTAAATAGGAATATGGTTTATGGTAAATAGCTTGGTGGTTTCGGGTAAATATTTATGTGGTTTTAAGTAAATAAAAAAGTGGTTTTAGGTAAACAACTTTGTGGTTTATGGTAAACAGAAATGTGGTTTTTATATGAGTGAACCAAAAGGAAACAAGAATCTGGTGTGGATTAACACACCTTTTTCGCTGACAAAATTGGATAAGCAATATACATTATTGCAACAAAACATATTGATGGTTGCAAGTACCCATCTGCAGAAGTATGTTGAAGAGTATTTTACCGAGAAGAGAGTGCTTGGAGATGCACGCTCCGACTATCTTTTCGAGAAAGGAATAGAGCATGCTGTTATGGAGATTCCGCCCATCAAAATAGACATCAAGGATTTTCAGGTATCAACGGAGTTTCATAATTATAAGAATCTGCGTGATACGCTGAAGAACGATATCCTCAACCTGTCGGTGCGTGTAAAGACGGATAGCAAGACAGAGAAGATACAGCACGTATTTTCAAACATCGAGATTCCGACAACGCAGAAAGGCTATACAAAGAGCGATGGTGAGAAAGTAGAACGCATCAAGGGTGAAGTAATACTTGAGATAGATCCAAAACTCACCATGAGCCTTTTTGACATGCGTCAGGGATATATTCACCATATCTCCATGATTGCTAAATATTCCAAGAAGGTGAATACACCTCGACTCTATATATATCTGCTTCGTCAGATGGGACTAGACAAGAGCTTGGATGTTAAGGTTGAGTTTTTGCCGATGAAACAGTATTTGGGTCTGGTAGAACTTGATGAACATGGCAATATTCTGCTTGACGACAAGGGGGAGCCTGTGATGAATAAATATCCTAAATTCTCGCAATTCAGAAAACAGGTACTCGATGTGGTAAGGGAAGATCTCAACAGAATGGCTAGTCGCAGTGAGACAGATATCGTATTTGATGAATTTTCTGAAGAAGACTTTGTTTATCGGAACGGAAAGCATAAGGGAGATCCTGAATATGTTATCTTCCATATCAAGCGGACGGATGTAGGTATCAATCATATCGGAGATAAAGATGCAGATATTGCTCGTCGTCTGAATGAAAAAATAAACCGTAATAGGGGAAAGAAAACATCTGATGATGCCACGCAGCAGGGAGATCTTTTTGCGCATGTATATCAGAATCCTGACAAGAAGATAGAAGTAGACACGACTCAAGGTTTTGAGCAATGGAATCAGTTTATTTCGATGGTACAGGATACCAGTCAGCAAGCCCTGTTGGGCAGATGCAAATTCATAGGAATCAAGAATGACAGATTCTGTATTGCTGCTAGTGATGATGATTTTGCTGCTTTGAAAACATCGGGTCTTGAAAGGCTGGCACAAGAATTTTTTGACTGTGTCGGTTCATTCATGCCTGTATTCTATAGAGGCTAAGCAGAACAAGAAAGCAGAAGAGGAAGTAGGGGAGTACCGTACTTCCTCTTTTTAGTATGTAAAACCACATTTCTGTTTACCTACTTTTAAGAATGGCTTATCATCAAAACCACAAAACTGTTTACCTGAAATGTCATGTATATAATTCATTCCATTTTGAGGTTATATTAATTATTTACCAAATCCCGTGTTATAATTTGATATGTAATAAGTTATATCATTTTTATATCAGTCTTTTATTCTTAGGTAAACAGTTTTGTGGTTTTTGGTAAACAAAATAGTGGTTTCAGGTAAACAGTTTTGTGGTTTTTATCTTGATAAGATACTATTTTTTATCTTATTCTATTTGAAATCAGGCACCTGAATACAATTTGAATAGATGTATAACTATCAGTATATTAGTATGTTATGTAAAACGCCTAAAGGAGTTGTCTAGACATTTTGATTCTTTCTTTAGTAGCAACTGAATAAGAATTTAAAAACCACAAAACTGTTTACCTGGCAGAACGTTCATCGATTTTTCTCATAAACCACATTTCTGTTTACCTGTTTTTCTCATGAATTTAACTAGGTAAAAACCACATTTCTATTTACCTAAAGAGGAGCAACTGCTTTTTACTAGGATAGGTAAACAGTTTTGTGGTTTCTGGTAAACAATATAGTGGTTTCAGGTAAACAGTTATGTGGTTTAGGTAAATAGAATAGTGGTTTAGGTAAACAAAAATGTGGTTTGTGCTACAAAATGCAGTGATTTTTGGTAAACAACTTTGTGGTTTATGCGTAGTTTTTGGGTTTTAGGTAAACAGTTTTGTGGTTTTCTCCTTATAGAGAATCAAATTCATAATTGTCTAATTGTAGAATTGACTAATTGACGGAAAATCTACAAGTAAGTTTCTTTTTAGGTTATTATTTTGTCATTGAACTGCTTTCAAGTAAGAAACATTTTAGTAAGAGACTGACTCAAACGTTAGTTGCTGCTACAGTATAATATAATAGTGCCAAGAAAGCCCAATGGTCTTTTAGCCTTTGGATTTTCTTGGCACAAAATTTAGCCTTAATCTGTTTCCTTATGTTTATGTAAACGGCTAACTATCTTGTAGCCTCTTCCGTATCTTTTGCCTTTTATTCCAATCAGTCCACCATTATAATAATTCAGAACTTCATTTTTATGGAGTCTTGATAGGGTGGTGTTGAAACAGTTTATCTTGAGAGTAGGATAGAGTTGCATAGTCTTATCAATAAGACTCTCTTTGGTTTGCGGGAGGGACTCCTCTGTTAAGACTTTTACCATCGTAGATGCCAAAGAAGGTTTGGAATTATCTTTCAGGATAGTCTTTTCTTTTTTCTTTTCCTTCTTCTCCTTCTTCTTTTGGTTATCTACAGTTGGAGTGGTAGTCTTTTTCTCTTCCTTCTTTGCCTGTTTGGCAAAGGATTCCGCATTGATGTCAAGCTTCAGTCCCAGAATTTCCGAAATGATGTTCTTGAGGACATAGATGAACAACTCGCTGTCTTTACTCTTGAGTGAGGTCTCTTGTTTCCAGTAGCGACTCTTGAAAGCAAGTTGGGTCAACTCTTCAATCTCCTGTTCAGAAATATCTTCTTTGTTAGCGAGACGTGCATTGGCCACATTGAGGAATGAAGCAAAAGAGAAGGTGGAGAATTGACTTGGAATTACGTATGTGAAAATATGATTGTTTTCTCCCTTTGCTGAAGGATGTTTGAGATTAATCATACTCATCCCTTTTACCAGAGCAATTAAAAAAGCCATGCTGGCGTATGAGAGATTTGTATTTTCAACCTCACAGATTCCTTTATAGTCGAGGTTCTTATCCGAGATAAAGTTCATGGTAAAAATACCATAGTTAGTCCATTCTGTAGAATGGAGCAACTGCTGGAGTGTGGGATCTTCTGGTGCCCCCAAGCCTCTGTTAACGCTATCTATATAGCGACGCATTGTTTCTACTTCTTCCCATTGGAGAAGTGAATCATCTCCCGGCTCATGGTTTCTGATGCAGCCGATGGTTCCCAGTCTGATAACATCAGCAGAAGTTGAAGTTCGCAGGTGATTTGCGAGCTTGGCAAATAAATTAGGCATCCAGTCGAAATCATCAACCGGCGAATCTATATAATCTTCCTGATAGTGATTGTTATCAGTAAAATCTAAATCTTGATACATGCTATATTTTGTAAAAAATTGAATTCAAATCTTTCATTTGCAAAGGTAAGAAAAAATATTCTATTCTCCAAATTTTTGGCTAACTATTTGAACATCAGAGTATATTTTATGGTTTTGTTTGCTGAAAAATCACAAAAAATGGTCTTACTTGTAAAAAAGACCGACTTTTTAATAGTTTACAGGTCAAAAGGTGAGAAAGACTCTGTATTGTTGGCGCATAACAGTTGACCACCGCATGCACAACAGGTGTTGTGCATGTGCATATCAGCTGTGATGCATGCGCACAACAGCTGTTGTGCGACCGGAGATACTAACTGTCTCAACAACATATCCTATCTTTTCCAACAACATATCCTATCTCTTCCAACAACAAGAGAGAGGGTGGGGCATAACTCCATGACCCACCCTCTCTTGTTAAAATGCAATGTTCTGTAAATATTAAGCTTTACTGCCAGGAATGGCAGAAGCAACACCTTGGTGCATCATGCGCGATTTTTCCTTAGCCAAGGCTTGCATGTCTACAGCCACATCGTCTTCATCTACGATTTCTACGCCAGTCATCGTTTCGATTACGTCTTCCATGGAAACCACTCCTCTCAGACATCCGTATTCATCCACGATGATAGAGATGTGTTCTCGTTTTTCCAACATTTTTTCCCATATCTGGTATAGAGATTCATCCTCGTTGAAGGAAAGAATAGGACGCATCAGCTCGGATAATCTGGTTTGGAACTCATCGTCTGAAACCAATTTAAGAACCATATCTTTCAATACGTATCCCACAATGATATCCTTGTTGTTGTCATAAACGGGAATGCGTGAGAAATTCCATTCTTTCTGTTCGTAAAACTCCTTGGTAGTCAGATTCATGTTGGCTGATTCTACTACGATGGATGGAGTCATCACCTCCTTTGCCTTTACTCCTGCCAGGCGAATGCAGCTTTTGATGATCTTGCTTTCCGATTCGCGGAAGATGCCTTCTGTAGTACCTACATCTACCATGGCCGATACCTCTTCGCGACTCACGGAAGCCTGGTGGTTCTTCGGAGTAAATACCTTAGTGATAAGTTCCGAAAGCAGTACCAAAGGATAGGTGATAAAGATGAGCACACGGATGATCTTGGTAGATGTCATGGCAAGAGAGCGCCAATATGAAGCTCCGATGGTTTTCGGGATGATTTCTGAAAGTACCAGAATCAACAGAGTGAGAATGGCGGAAATGATACCGAAGTATTCTTCGCCAAAGAGTTTCATAGACTCGGCTCCTACACCGGCAGAACCGATGGTGTGGGCGATGGTGTTGAGTGAAAGAATGGCACCCACCGGACGGTCTACGTTATTCTTATACTGTTTCATCAGTGAGGCAGTCTTGTTGCCTTGATTCTCCTTCATCGAGATGAACGACATCGGAGTAGAAAGTAATACCGCCTCCAGGACGGAGCATAAAAAGGATAGTGACAGAGCACCTAAAAAATATAAAATGATTAAACCCATGTAATTTTAAATTCGTTAATAATATGTTATCTCAAGCAAGATAGATATTATTTCCGAAGACTACAGTTGAGGATGTAATGGGGAACATTACATCTATGTTTATCCAATATAAGTGCATTTTTAAATACCATTACTATATGTTTCAATTTTCTGCAAAGATATAGATAAAAATACGAATTTACTATGTTTTTGTTGAAAATTAAATTGTTTTAATAAGTTTTTTGTAAAAATCTTGGTATATTTTCAATATTGTCCTTATTGGCCAACAACCCTTTTTCATATCTGTGAGTTTTATGCATATTAGCATTCCAGAAATTCTTTGTTCGATATGGAAAACATATATTTCATCTTAACCGTGAAATAATTGGGAGGTTTTGCAATTGTTAATTTCAAAGGTATATCGTATTTATGCTTGTTCTTTCATCGAGAATCATTACTTTTGCATCAGAAATATCGAGGTAATGGTTCTTTACAAATGCGCTTGCGCATGAGAGGGAAATGTACTACATCCCTGTAGCCTAATACGGGGTTTTAGAAAAACACCCTGAAAGCCCCAAAAACGTTAAGTAAAACGTTTTGACATTCGTGCGGCAAGCCGTAGGGGGATTAGGCTCTGGGAATACTTTCTTAAGAACCTTTCTAAAAAAACAATTATGAGCAGAGCAAAAAACGTTATTGATATGAGAGCCAGCAAGGGGTTCTCGTCTTCACTAGGCAATGAACATCTTCGCCGTTTAGATGATTGCAAAAGGGCGCAGAAAGCCAGATGGAATTATGACCCTTCAAGAGAACAGCTGAACTTCGAAGTAGATACAAACCTACTATTCTCTACTGAAGTTTCGCAAGTGAATAAATATCAACTTGCTTGTTTATAAATATACATAT
>JAJWFY010000017.1:0-61927 GCA_021615735.1 Segatella copri
GTCGCAAGCCGGCCGTATGTACAATGGGGGGGGCGATAATCCGTAGATTCGCTCTATTCCCATTGATGTTGCTCATGTTGTTGCTTCTGCCAGCCAATATGGTGGCGGAGACTGATTACGACACGTCTGTAACGCTTAAAGAGTTAGCAGGTAACCCTGTGGGCTACAAGGGTGAGACTTACGCTAATCTCTTTGATGGCAAAAAGGAAGACGGCAATTTCTCTAAGTGGTGCTGCGAGTTTAGCGGCAGCGCCTATGTCATCTTAGAAGCCAGCAAGGCAGGAATTCCTGTGGGCTACATCATCACTACGGGTAATGACAATGCAAATCCTAAATGTGGAGGTCGCAATCCGTTGTCATGGAAACTCTATGGCAACAACGAAGGCAAAGAAGGCGCTTGGACGCTTATCGATAAGGTAGAAAATGACAAGGTGCTCCAGGATAAGAACTATGCTTCGTACAACTTCGACTGCAAATGTTCTACCTCTTATCAATATTTTAAATGGGAAATCTCGGCTATTCATAGTGGAAGCCTATTGCAGGTAGGCGAGTTTGAACTCAAACTCAAAACCTGTACTCACCTGAAAGCCGATGGCTCGTCTGCTCTTGGCGCAACAATCAAAACCGTAGAACCTACTTGCACAGAGCACGGCTATACCACAAAAGAATGCTCCCTCTGTCATTTAATTGTGAAGGAATATTTGAATCTTCTTAAGCCACACACTCTCACTCATCATGCACTGAAAGCTGCTACATGTACAGAAACTGGTTTAAAAGAATACTGGCAATGCAACGTATGCAACAAACTCTTCAGCAATGAAGCCGCAACTACCGAGATTACTGATGCTGCCAACCTCGTGATTCCAGCAAATGGTCATACATTAGACAGTGAAGGCAATTGTACTGTCTGTGGTGCAAATCGCTATGCTTTGTTCAATAATTTGGATGGTATAACCGATGTTACCATTACTGACAATGGCGGTTATCCTTGGCAGATATTGGACTCGAATGCCGAAGGTATGCAGGATCTTGGCTTCACTATTCCTAATGGTAGCAATGTACTGATGTCAAGTAATTATCATTTGGATAGAAGTTCTTCTGAGACAGTAATCAGGTTCAATGTATCTAAACCTATATTACTGACATCTCAGGTTCTCGTTTCGTCAAAAGAAAACAGAGCTCAATTTTATATTTATGTAGATAACATAGAAGATCTGTGTATTAGCGGAAAAAAGCAAACAGAATACAAAGTTTTATTATCTGCAGGCGAACATTCTTTGAGGTTAAGTTATGAAAAAGGCTGGCGTTCAAATGCAAATGCTGATCGCGCATTCTTATACAATCTGAAAACATCATTCACAATTGATGACTATGTCGCAGATTATGAATTGTCTAACAACACATTAACTTTCAAGAAAATCACTTCGAACAATATAGAAAGCCTTGATTTAAACCATGCAGTTATAGTGAATAAACCGACGGTGGGCAAAATGAGCTATCTTTTAGGAATAAATTCCCTAGATATCAAGAGTGTCGTTTTCGATAAGAGTTTCAAAACATACGCTCCAACATCATTGAATAGTTTCTTTGGGGGGTTATCAAACTTGAAAACAATTAAAGACTTGAAGTACTTGAACACAGAGCAGGTGACAGATATGAGTTACATGTTCTTTGACTGCGCTCTCACTTCGCTCGACCTCTCGAATTTCAATACAGCGAAGGTGAGGGATATGAGTCACATGTTCTATCGCTGTTCAGCTCTCACTTCGCTCGACCTCTCGAATTTCAATACAGCGATTGTGACAAATATGAGTAACATGTTCTATGGCTGCTCAGTTCTCTCTTCGCTCGACCTCTCGAATTTCAATACAGCGAAGGTGGAGGATATGCAAAGCATGTTTGACGGCTGTCAAAACCTCTCTTCGCTCGACCTCTCGAATTTCAATACAGCGATTGTGAGTAATATGCGAGATATGTTTTTTGACTGCTCAGCTCTCTCTTCGCTCGACCTCTCTAATTTCTATACAAAGAAGGTGGAAAATATGGGCGGTATGTTCGCTGGCTGCTCAGCTCTTACAACCATCTACGCCAGCGATAAGTTTGTTACGAGCAAGGTACAATCGGGTGAAGGTATGTTCGCAATTTGTAAGAATCTCAAAGGCACAATATTAGAGTATAATAACAGCAAGACAGACCACACCTACGCCAACTGCGGCACGAATGGTTATTTTACCCCTGTATTTGAGTATGCCGAGTTTAACGAAGGTACAGGAACGCTTACATTCAGACGCGGCCTTTCCAAGCCCGAAAGAGCTTATGCGCTTAATCTGGAAGCATCCGAACCGGGGTGGTGGTCTACGCATAGATATGAAATCAAGAAAGTGGTCTTCGATGCTTCGTTTGCTAACGCAAGACCAACGAGCTGTTATAAGTGGTTCCATCATTGCACTAATCTGGCCACAATAGAGGGCATCGAGAATCTTAACACCGAGAATGTGACGAATATGCACGGTATGTTCTTTTACTGTCAAAATCTCTCTTCGCTCGACCTCACTAATTTCAATACAGGGAATGTGACAAATATGTTCAACATGTTCTCTAACTGTCAAAATCTCTCTTCGCTCGACCTCACTAGCTTCAACACTGCGAATGTGACGAATATGGATTATATGTTCGATGGCTGCTCTACTCTCACAACCATCTACGCCAGCGAAAAGTTTGTAACGGACCAGGTCAATGGTGGTGATATGTTCAATGAATGCAGAAGCCTCAAAGACTATAGCTTTAGCAAGAGAGACTCCAAATATGCCAACTATAAAACCGGCTATTTCAGCAAGCTGGTAGGCAAGAATGGCGGTGATAAGATAGGAGCAGCGGGAGAAACTCTTGCTACGGATAATCTCGTTCTTGACGATGGCAAGGACTTCGTGGCTTACGAGCCGTTCGCAGCCAAGGCTGCATCTTACAGCCGCACTGTAGAAGGTACTACCTGGGCAACGCTCTGCCTGCCTTTCGAGGTATCTCTCGATGGTCAGAACTTCCGTGCCTTCAAACTCCTTTCGGCTGATGAGGGTACAGAAACCGTAGAACTCGAAGAGATAGAGACAAGCATCGAGGCTGGTACTCCTGTTATTATCAAGATGAAGGATGGAGAAACAAAGCTCGACTTTACTGTAGCCAACAAGGAGATTACAAATGAAGTAAAGCCAGTTGAAACAGCTAATGGCAACTATCAGCTTCAGGGACTCTATACCCAAAAGATGTTCAGCAAGGATGCTGATAACAACTGCTACATCGTGAAGGGCGACAAGCTGATGAACCCAGCCAAGCTGTTGGGTACAGCAACAGAGTTTGTGGGCAGCAAGCCTTTCCGTGCTTACATGGTAGATAACTCATCAGCTCCTGCAGCTGGTGCCAGAATGTTCAGCATCAGCGTCGGCGGCAGCACCACAGCCATCGAGCAGTTGGAGACTACAGCAGATATCAAGGCTGAATACTACGACCTCCAGGGCCGTCGTCTACAGAATTTGCAGAAGGGTGTGAACATCGTAAAGCGTGGTGGCAAGACCATGAAGGTTATCATCAAGTAATAAAAAATAGTAATAAAAATAGATATGAAAAAGAAAAGATATATCAAGCCAGTGGTTAGCGTCATGGAAATGGAAACCACAGCCATCCTCGCCGGCTCTGTTATACAGAAGGCGGGAGAAGCGGATTACAGCGACGAAAAAGTGAAGGATTTCTGGGATAATGAAACTAATAAGGGAATTTGGGCAGACTAGCCCCCTGATTCTCTATCGTACCCCCAGGCAGCACATCTGATGCCTGGGGGCTTTTTCTTAATTTTTATCAGAAATCTCTTGCTGATATGAAAATAAAATCGTAACTTTGCGGTATCATTTTAAAACAGAAAGGTTATGAAGTACTTAGACCCTAAGGCAGACCTCACGTTCAAGAAGATATTCGGCAATCATCCTAAAAGACTGATCAGCCTCCTGAACGCACTCCTGCCACTCAGCGAAGAAGAGCAGATACACGAGATAGAGTATCTGCCAACGGAACTTGTGCCCCAGCTAGAAGGGGGCAAGAACACCATAGTTGATGTACTCTGCACCGACGTCAGAGGCAGGAAGTTCTGCGTGGAAATGCAGATGGAATGGTCTGACGCATTCCAGCAGCGAGTACTGTTCAATGCCTCCAAGCTCTATGTGAGTCAGGCTAAAAAGGGAGGAAGATACAGCGAACTGCAACCCGTGTATTCTCTCAACCTGATAAATGATATCTTTGCGCATGATACTCCGGATTTCATCCACAACTATCGTATCGTGCACGACAAGGACAGCAACAAGGTAATCGAAGGCTTGCATTTCACCTTTATAGAACTGCCTAAGTTCACCCCTCATTCCATCTCTGACAAGCGTATGATGGTATTGTGGCTCCGTTTCCTCACAGAAATCAATTCCAACACGAAGGAAATTCCTTCCGATCTGCTTAATGACCCAGAGATAGGAAAAGCTGTAGAAGATCTTGAAGTTTCCGGCTTTACAGATGCTGAGCTCCGTGCCTATGACAAATTCTGGGATTCGGTAAGTGTTGAAAGAACCCTCCTGGATGACAGGTACCAGAAAGGAATGGAAGAAGGCATGGAAAAAGGCATGAAGCAAGGCATGGCAAAAGGCGAAGAAGTAGGCAAAAGCCAAAGAAGTATTGAGATTGCTAAGAATATGCTGGCAAAAGGTATGGATGAGGCGACAATCCAGGAAATAACTGGTTTGACGGAAGACCAGATACTGCAGATTCAGTAGATACAATGCCTGGTGATAAATACGGAAAGAGGGTGTGTCATAAATCAATTTATGACACACCCTCTTCTGATTATTCTTATTGCTGTTGTATGAAAGGTAGGATTAGAACGTTAAATCTACTTCTACCGGACAATGGTCGCTGCCCATGATTTCAGTATGGATTTTAGCTTCTGTAATCTGTTCCTTGATACGGTCGGAGACAAGGAAGTAGTCGATACGCCAACCGGCATTCTTCTCGCGCGCCTTGAAACGGTATGACCACCACGAATAGGTTACCTCGTCAGGGTGGAGATAACGGAAGCTGTCGGTGAAGCCATCATTCAGCAGAACGGTCATCTTTTCGCGCTCCTCATCGGTGAAACCGGCATTACGGCGGTTGGTCTTCGGATTCTTGATATCTATCTCTTCGTGTGCTACATTCAGATCGCCGCAGATGATGACTGGTTTCTTGGCATCAAGAGATTTCAGGAACTTGCGGAAATCGTCTTCCCAGGTCATGCGATAATCCAGTCGCTTGAGTTCTGTCTGCGAATTTGGGGTATAGCAGGTAACGAGATAGAACCGGTCATATTCCAGCGTGATGATTCTGCCTTCATGATCATGTTCCTCTACGCCCATGCCATAACTTACGTTTAATGGCTTGTGCTTGGTATAAATGGCTGTACCGGAGTATCCTTTTTTCTCAGCGTAGTTCCAATAACTCTCGTAGCCCTCAAACTGAAGGTTGAGCTGTCCCTCCTGCATCTTTGTTTCCTGCAGGCAGAAGAAGTCGGCATCGAGTTCCTTAAACTGGTTCTCGAAGTCCTTGCCCACACAAGCGCGCAGGCCATTTACATTCCAAGATATAAACTTCATTTTTGGTAATGTTGAATGTTGAATGTTGAATGTTGAATGGGGAGTAGTGTTGAATGTTGAATGTTGAATGATGAATGATGAGTTGATATGGCGTATGCCTAATTCAACATTCAACATTAAAAAATTAGATTCTCTTCGTTTCTCCTCTCAGCAGACTCATAAACTCCTGGCGGGTGTTCAGTGAATTGAAGACTCCGCTGTAGTCGCTGGTGGTGGTAATGGAATTCTGTTTCTCTACACCTCGCATCTGCATGCACATGTGCTTGGCTTCTATCACTACCATCACGCCCTGCGGATTCAATGTTTCCTGAATACAGTCTTTAATCTGCTGGGTAAGACGCTCCTGTACCTGGAGACGATGGCTGTAGATATCTACCACACGGGCTATCTTGCTCAAACCGGTAATCTTGCCGTTCGGGATATAGGCAACATGCACCTTGCCATAGAAAGGAAGCATGTGGTGCTCGCACATCGAGAAGAAATCAATATCTTTCACGATGACCATCTGGTTGTATTTCTCTTCAAAGAGGGCATCGGTCAATACCTTGTGTGCATCCTGTGTATAGCCACGAGTCAGTATCTGCATAGCCTTGGCTACTCGCATCGGTGTTTTTACAAGTCCTTCACGTTCAGGGTCTTCTCCCAAGAGCTTTAATACTTCTGTATAGTGTTCTGCGAGTTCGTCCAATCCCTCGCGAAATTCTGTTTCTGGATTCATCTTATTTACTTTGAACTTTGAATTTTGAACTTTGAACTTTATGAATAGTAAAGCTGTTGAATTGGCTTTCCCTTCGGCCGCCGAACGTTGTTTCTTCACTATTCACTTTTCACTTTAATTTAATACTGCACGGTAATCTGTCCCTTTACAAGGCATGCCTGTCTGTATCCCAGGGAACGAACCTTGGCAAGCATCTTCTGGGCTTCAGCTAAGCTGCGGAAGTTGCCCATTCGGCAAATCCATCTTGGAGAGTAGAAATGAACATAAACCGGCTGTTCAGGGAAATGAACTTTCAACTGATTGCCAGTCTGTTCTGCTTTCAGGCGGTCGTTACGCGAATTGCCGCCAGCAAAAGCCTGTACTCTATATCCTGTAACCTTATAGCTCTTGCGCATCACTTTCTTGCGCATATCCACTACAGGTGTCTCTGTTTCTTCGTTTTTGTTCTCTGCCTTTTGGGCATTGTTCACGTGGGCATTCTCTCGGTTTGCCTCATGATGCTGTGGCTCAGTCTTCTTCAGGGAATCAGGCCCCTGCTTGTGCTGGGCTTCAGGCTCTTTTTCTTTTTTCTGTGGGTTAGTCTTAGTCTTGTCGTCTTGTGGGGTCACTTGTTTGCCGTTTACCAGTTCATCAATCGCCTTACTTTGGTTCACGGTCACAACACCCTTTCCCGGTTCCTTCTTTTTGAGATGGTCCAGGTAGTTCTGCGCATTAGCTGTGAATGTTGAGCAGAGGATCATAATCAATAATGTGACGAATTGTTTCATGACTATTCCTTTTATGTTTGTCGTCTTGTTTTTAAAGCAGCACCTTATTTTTGATTCTCTCTATATATAATAAGGTGTAATGAAGAATGAAGGGATGCGCTTCACGAAGAAGGCATCCCTTCGGTAAATGTAATATCCTTATGAGATTACTTCTTCCAAGCGTCGATGATACCCTTGAAATCAGCAGCCTTCAAAGAAGCACCACCGATCAAACCACCGTCGATGTTTGGCTTAGCGAAGAGCTCAGGTGCGTTGCTAGCCTTGCAGCTACCACCGTAGAGGATTGATGTATCCTCAGCAGCCTCGTTGCCATACTTCTCTGCTACGATAGAGCGGATGTATGCCAACATCTCTTCAGCCTGGTCAGAAGTAGCAGTCTTACCTGTACCGATAGCCCAGATTGGCTCGTAAGCAAGGATGATGTTCTTCCAAGCGTCAGCGCTCAAGTGGAATACTGAACCTTCCAACTCAGCCTTTACTACCTCGTTCTGCTTCTCAGCCTCACGCTCCTCGAGAGTCTCACCGCAGCAGAAGATAACCTTCAAACCATTAGCCAAAGCCAACTCTACCTTCTCCTTCAAGATCTCAGCTGTCTCGCCATAGTACTGACGACGCTCTGAGTGACCGAGGATAACATACTGAGCACCTGTGCTCTTTACCATCTCAGCTGAAACCTCACCTGTGAAAGCACCCTTAGCCTTGTCTGCGCAGTTCTCAGCACCAAGACCTACAATCTCTGAATCCAAAACCTGAGCTACAGAAGCCAAGTGGATGAATGGAGTACAGATTACTACGTCGCAGTTTGGTTTGTCTGCTACCAATGCCTCGTTGATCTCCTTAGCGAGAGCAACACCGTCCTGCAGGTTCATGTTCATTTTCCAGTTACCTGCTACAATTTTCTTTCTCATTTTTCTTTTCTTTTTAAAAGTTGATAATATTCTGTTCGAATTCTCTTTCTTTCTGATCCAGGCGCCCCAAGCCCAGAGCCGGTCGGCGATGGTGAGGAGTACCAGTGGAATGATGAACCAGGAGATGATGCCGGCTATCTTCTTGGCGGCACTTACTTCCGGCATCTTGCCTATCTCGGTTTTCTCCAGTGGCTTGTCGCCGAGCTCTGCCATGTCTGGCAAATCGTTGTGGCTCCATTTCCGGATGATGGTTCCGTTCTTCAGCAGAAGAAGCCCCGGGTTGCTGCGGATTACCGTCTTCAGCGTAGTCTCGTCTGTGACATAGAAGGGATATTCCGCTCCTGTTATGTCCTGCCAGTGCTTGATGGCTTTCTCCGTACTTGCCGTGAGGCAGAGAAACCGGTAGCCGTGGTCGTTGGCATATTCGTAAATCTCATCGATATTGCCGAAGTTGCTGTCATCGGCAAATTCCAGATGTGGCGAAACAAGGAGGAAGGTGTAGCCTTTATCGTGAATCACTTCCTGGGTGATGTCTTCTCCCGTCTTGGCATCTGCTATGCTGAAGTCGTGGATTGGAGGTACGTAACCTTCTTCGGTCTGAACCGTCTTGCTGTCGATGAAGGTCCAGGTGGAGTCGGGATAGTTGTCTATCGTAAACTCCTTCCGTTCTCCGTTCTTCTCCAGGATGAAGGTGGTATCAAACTTGGGTTGCTTGGCTCCCTTCGGAATCTCCATGCCCTTGGCGATGTTGACGCCTATATGATAAGGACGGAAGTCGAATTGCGGAAGATACCACAGACTCCAGATGCTCATCACGATAGAGAAGAGGAAGGTGTAGTTGATGGCAATCCACTGGGTTGGTTTAGATACCAGCTGTGGCATTTCCTGCGGTTTCTTCCAGAGTAGGATAGCGATGGCAAGGAGAATGAGGTTCTTGACGAACGTCTCCATGTTGGTGAGTACGATGGCATCACCGAAGCAGCCGCAATCTTTTACCGGGTCTGCGATGACAATCCACAGGGTAATCAGCGTCATCACGCTCATCACGAGTAGCGCAATCTTGCTGACCAGTTTTCGGCGGATGGCAAGGAGCAAGAAGATACCGATGGCAAACTCGCACATAGCCAGCATGATTGACATCAGCAATGTGCTCCATGAAGGAAACATCCAGTCGATGTGCAGTGCTTCCAGATAGTCGGTTATCTTATATTGCGTGCCTAATGGGTCGATACCCTTCACGAATCCTGAGAAAATGAAGGTTGCTGCCATCAGCAGTCGCCCGATATTGACCGCTATCTTTGTTATTATGTGAGTTGCCTTATTCTTCATCATTTGAAATCTTTACTTCTCGCTCATCTTGATGGCACCGAAGACGGCATAGTTGATGATGTCCATATAGTTGGCATCAATACCTTCAGAAACGAGGGTAGCGCCTGCGATGTCTTCAATTTCCTTTACGCGCTGAATCTTGGTCAGGATGAAATCGGTATAACTGCTTACTCTCATCGAGCGCCATGCCTCATCATAGTCATGGTTTTTCTTGAGCATCAGTTCCAGCGCCTCCTTTGCATGGAGGTCGTATAGTTTCATAGCCTCTTCTGGTGTCATATCCACTTCATCCACGAAAGGCTTTTCGAGCTGGATGAGTCCTATGATACCATAATTGATAAGGGCGATGAATTCCGGACGGATACCTTCGCCAACCAAAGATTCTTTCTTGATTTCGAGCGAGCGGATGCGCTTCGCCTTGATATAGAGCTGGTCTGTCAGAGAAGAAGGGCGCAAGATTCTCCAAGAGGCTCCATAATCATGAAGCTTCTTCTCAAATAATGTCCTGCATTCACTCATGACATCCTTAAACTGCTGTTCTGTTTTCAATAAATCTGCCATAATAATTTCGAAATTCGGTGCAAATTTACGCATTTATTGTGAAATAGCCAAATATTTATTTTGTTTTTCGCTCATTTTGCAGTAACTTTTGATAAGTTACGCTGCACTCGGAAGAAAAAATAAATCGCGATTTATTTTGTTTTTCGCTCGATTTGCAGTAACTTTGCACCCCGAAAGTAAAAAGAGTATGAGAAATTTGACCAATGCCGAACTGGCACAGATACTGGATAAGGATATATTTCATAAGATTTCAGAGGCAGCAGATGGGCTGTCTGTGGAGTGTTATGTTGTAGGTGGATATGTGCGTGACCTCTTCCTGGAGCGACCTTCCAATGATATTGATGTCGTTGTGGTGGGTAGCGGTATAGAGGTGGCTTCTGCCTTGAAGAAGATGCTCGGAAGAAAGGCGCATCTCTCTGTGTTCCGTAATTTCGGAACAGCACAAGTGAAGTATCAGGATACTGAAGTGGAGTTTGTTGGCGCCCGCAAGGAGAGCTATCATCGCGATTCCAGAAAGCCTATCGTGGAAGATGGAACGCTGGAGGATGACCAGAATCGCCGCGACTTCACCATCAATGCGATGGCTATCTGCCTGAACAAAGACCGTTTTGGAGAACTCGTAGATCCTTTTGATGGTGTCTACGATATGGAAGATGGCATTATTGCCACTCCGCTCGACCCGGATATCACTTTTTCTGATGACCCGCTGCGTATGATGCGTTGCGTGCGTTTCGCTACCCAACTCAATTTCCAGATAGAGAAGGAGACCTATGATGCGCTTTCACGTAATGCCGAGCGCCTGAAGATTATCAGTGCTGAGCGCATCTGCGACGAGATGAACAAGATTATGCTCTCCAAGCACCCAAGCAGCGGTTTCTATTACCTGAAAGATACAGGTCTGCTCGATCTCATTCTGCCGGAACTGGTTGCGATGGACAAGGTGGAAACGCGAAACGGAAGGGCTCATAAGAATAATTACGACCATACGATGGAGGTGCTTGAGAATGTCTGCAAGCATTCAGATAACCTCTGGCTCCGTTGGGCTGCGCTCTTCCACGACATCGGCAAACCGAAGAGCAAACGCTGGGATAACAATATCGGCTGGACATTCCACAGCCATAATATAATAGGTGCAAAGATGATTCCGGGTATCTTCCGCCGTATGAAACTTCCGATGGATGCGAAGATGAAGTATGTGCAGAAGCTGGTAGAACTCCACATGCGTCCGATTGTGATTGCTGATGAGGAGGTTACCGACAGTGCCGTTCGCCGTCTGCTGAATGATGCCGGTGATGACATCAACGACCTGATGACTCTCTGCGAGGCTGATATCACCAGCAAGAACCAGGTACGCAAGCAGCGATTCCTGGATAATTTCAAGATGGTGCGCGAGAAACTGGTTGATCTGCAGGAACGTGATTATAAGCGACTTCTACAGCCATGTATCGATGGCAATGAGATTATGGAGATGTTCCATCTTACACCTTGCCGCGAGGTAGGTACCCTGAAGCAGTATCTCAAGGATGCCGTGCTTGACAATAAGGTGGCTAATGAGCGCGAACCGTTGATGGCGCTGCTGATGAAGAAGGCTCAGGAGATGGGTCTGGTAAATGCAGAAAACTCAAAATAGAGAATAATTTTTGTTAAATAACGGCTCCTTGCGAGCCGTTATTCATTTATTATTAGTACTTTTGCAGCGCTTTTAAAACTTAAAGGCGTATAAAAGTTTTCGCTGGAGGGTGAAAAAACATTTGAATAAGAGAAGATAAAAGATTAAATAATAAATTATAATATATAAAATAGGTATGAAAATTAAAAGCGTTTTGTTTGTTGCAGCAGTTTGTGTTCTTGCTGCGTTGACATCATGTGGTGGAAGTAAGAAGGGTGGTCTGCCTAACTTCGGCGACGATGAGTTCGCTGTGGCTACTATCGGTACTTCCAGCGCCGCATTGCAGACTACCTATCCTGCTACCATCAAGGGTATCCAGGATGTAGAGGTACGTCCTAAGGTTTCTGGTTTTATCACTAAGGTTTTTGTACACGAGGGACAGACTGTATCAGCAGGTCAGGCTTTGTTCTCTATTGATAGCGAGACCTATCAGGCTGCTGTCCGTTCTGCTGCTGCCGCTGTAAACACAGCAAAGGCACAGGCTAATACAGCCAAGTTGACTTATCAGAACAACAAGAAGTTGTATGATAGCAAGATTATCGGTGAATACGAACTCTCTACAGCAGCTAACAGCTATGCAACAGCTCAGGCTCAGGTAGCTCAGGCAGAGGCAGCTTTGGCTTCAGCCCGCGAGCAGTTGGCTTGGTGTACCGTTACCAGCCCTTCAGCAGGTGTAGTAGGTAGTCTTCCTTTCAAGGTAGGTGCTTTGGTAAGCGCTTCTGGTCAGGCTCTGACAACCGTTTCCAACATCAGCACTATGGAGGTATTCTTCTCACTCTCTGAGTCTCAGATTCTGAATATGTCTAAGACCAATGGTAGCGTTCAGGCTGCTATCGCTTCTTTCCCAGCTGTTAAGTTGCAGTTGGCAGACGGTTCTATCTATAATCATCCAGGTAAGGTTGTCAAGATGAGTGGTGTCATCGATGCAACTACCGGTTCTATCTCTCTTATCGCTCACTTCGCTAACCCAGAGAAGTTGCTGAAGAGTGGTGGCGCAGGTTCTATCGTTGTTCCTAACGATCATAACAGTGCTATCGTCATCCCTCAGGAGGCTTGCTCTCAGGTTCAGGATAAAATCTTCGTTTACGTAGTAACCAAGGATAACAAGGTGAAGTATTCTGAGATTAAGGTAAATCCACAGGATGACGGCAAGAACTATATCGTAACTGCAGGTCTTCATGTAGGCGACCGCATCGTGTTGAAGGGTATCACCAAGTTGACCGATGGTCAGCAGATCAAGCCTATCACTCTGGAGCGTTACAATCAGAAGATTGCCGAGGCTGCCAAGTTGAGTGAGTCTCAGGATAACGCTCATGCCTTCGCTACTGCTATGGGCGGAAAGAAGTAATATATAATAAGGTATAAAGAAAAATAGTAAATTATGTCATTTACAAACTTTATAAAGCGCCCGGTACTTTCGACGGTGGTTTCCATCTTCTTCGTCTTGCTGGGTATCATCGGCTTGGTATCGCTGCCTATCGAGCAGTATCCGAATATCGCGCCGCCTACCATCTCGGTATCTACCACCTATCAGGGTGCCGATGCCCAGACGGTGTTGAACTCTGTCATCGCTCCTCTGGAGGAGAGTATCAACGGTGTGGAGAACATGACCTATATGACCTCTTCTGCGTCAAACTCTGGTTATGCCAGCATCACCGTTTACTTCAAGCAGGGTTCCGATCCTGATATGGCTGCGGTCAATGTACAGAACCGTGTATCTCAGGCGCAGTCTCTGTTGCCTGCCGAGGTTACCAGGGTGGGTGTCACCGTAACCAAGCGTCAGAGTTCTAACGTCATGATGTTCGCTCTGACCACAGACGATGGCCGTTACGACGACCAGTTTGTTACCAACTACGCCCTGATCAACGTCATTCCTCAGTTGAAGCGTATCAATGGTGTGGGTGATGTGCAGAGCCCTTCTACCCGTAACTACTCTATGCGTATCTGGTTGAAGCCGGAGAAGATGAAGGAGTTCGGACTGGTTCCTTCTGATGTTTCTCAGGCTTTGGCGGAGCAGAACATCGAGGCTGCCCCTGGTAGCTTTGGTGAAAGCTCTGATATGCAGTATGAATATACCTTGCGTTACAAGGGCCGTTTGAAGACTCCATTGGAGTATGAGAACATCCTCATCAAGAGCAATACTTCCGGTCAGACGCTCCGCCTCGGCGAAGTTGCCAAGATTGAATTGGGTGGTTTGATGTACAATGTCAACCTGCTCAATGATGGTCAGCCTGCCGTGATGGGTATGGTTCAGCAGATTGCCGGTTCCAACGCTACCCAGATTGCAAGCGATGTGAAGAAGGAGTTGAATGAGTTGGAGAAGAGTTATCCTCCAGGACTGAAGAACGTCATCCTGATGGATGTTACCGAGTTCTTGTTCGCATCTATCGAGGAGGTTATCTTCACCTTGATCATCACCTTGGTATTGGTGTTCATCGTGGTGTATATCTTCTTGCAGGACTTCCGTTCTACGCTGATTCCTATGATTGCCGTGCCAGTGGCTTTGGTTGGTGCGTTCTTCTTCCTTTGGGTATTCGGATTCTCCATCAACTTGCTGACGCTGTCCGCCTTGCTGTTGGCTATAGCGATTGTGGTCGATGATGCCATCGTGGTAGTAGAGGCGGTTCACGCCAAGCTCGACCAGGGTTACAAGAGTGCCCTGACAGCATCAATCGATGCGATGAACGAAATCTCTGGCGCCATCATCTCTATTACATTGGTGATGTCTGCCGTGTTCGTTCCTGTATCATTCATCGGTGGTACTTCCGGTTACTTCTACCGTGAGTTCGGTGTAACCATGGCTGTATCTATCGTTATTTCGGCTATCAACGCGTTGACTTTGTCTCCTGCGCTCTGTGCCGTATTGCTGAAGCCACATGAGGAGGGTCATGAGAAGAAAATGTCTTTCGTAGACCGTTTCCACGCAGGATTCAACTATCAGTTTGAGAAGATTACCAATAAATATAAGGGTGGTGTCAAGTGGGTTATCAACCACGGCATTATCGCTGGTAGCCTCGTGGCTGTCAGCATCGTAGGTCTGGTTGCCCTGATGGGTACTACCAAGACGGGACTGGTGCCTGATGAGGATACCGGTACTATCTTCGCTTGTATCTCTACAGCTCCTGGTACTTCTCAGGAACGTACTGCCGAGGTGGTGAAGCAGGTAGATAAGATGCTGGCTAACAACCCAGCCATCGCAACCCGTAACGCCATCATGGGTTATAGCTTTATCGGTGGTGCCGGTTCTAACCAGGGTACCATCATCGTCAAGCTGAAACCATTCGAGGAGCGTCCGGGTGGATTCTTCCACCGTATCAAGGAGGCTTGTACCGGTGGCGGTATCGAGGCATTGTTTGTCAACCCTATGGAATATACTTCTGTATTGGGTATGATCTACAAGCAGACTGCTGCCATCAAGGATGCACAGGTTCTTGCCTTCGCTCCACCTATGATTTCCGGTTTCTCTGTACAGAATGGTATCACCATGACCATGCAGGATAAGACCGGTGGTGACTTGAACAAGTTCTATGATAATGTGAAGAAGTTCCTGGCTGAGTTGAACAAGCGTCCTGAAATCCAGACCGCCCAGACTCAGTATAACCCTAACTATCCTCAGTATATGGTAGATGTAGATGTCGCCAAGACCAAGCAGGCTGGTATCTCTCCATCTTCAGTATTATCTGTGATGCAGGGTTACCTCGGTGGTCTCTACGCATCTAACTTCAATGCCTACGGTAAGCTCTACCGTGTGATGATTCAGGCTGGTCCTGAGAGTCGTATGCGTCCAGACGATCTGAGCAAGATTTATGTACGTTGTGCTGATGGCACCATGTCTCCAGTAAGCGAGTTCGTGAACTTGAAGAAGATTTATGGTCCGTCTAACATTACACGTTTCAACCTGTTTACCTCTATGGATGTATCTGTAACTCCTAACAGCGGTTACTCTACCGGTGATGGTATGAAGGCGATTGCTGAGGTTGCCAAGGAGACATTGCCAGAGGGTTATGGTTATGAATACTCTGGTCTGACCCGTTCTGAGGCTGAGTCAAGCAACTCTACAGGTCTGATCTTCGCACTCTGTATCGTATTCGTTTACCTTATCTTGAGTGCCCAGTACGAGAGTTACATCTTGCCATTGTCTGTAGTATTGTCTATCCCATTCGGTTTGGCAGGTTCGTTCATCTTCACCAACCTCTTCGGTCACTCTAACGATATCTACATGCAGATTTCGTTGATTATGTTGATCGGTCTGTTGGCTAAGAACGCCATCCTGATTGTACAGTTCGCCCTCGAGCGTCGTCGTACGGGTATGGCTATCAAGTACTCAGCTATTCTGGGTGCCGGTGCCCGTCTCCGTCCTATCCTGATGACCTCTCTGGCAATGGTTATCGGTCTGTTGCCTCTGATGTTCGCATCAGGTGTAGGTAAGAATGGTAACCAGACCTTGGGTGCTGCCGCAGTAGGTGGTATGTTGATCGGTACTATCTGTCAGATCTTCGTGGTTCCTGCTCTCTTCGCAGTCTTCCAGTGGTTGCAGGAGAAGTTGACCCCAATGAAGTTCGAGGATGAGCTGAACGAGGAGGTTGCTGCCGAGTTGGAGCAGTATGCCCATGCCGCTCAAGACAAGAGAGGTATCGAGAAGAAGTAATAACGCAATGTAACTTCAAAGGAAACAATGAAAAAGAATTTAAATATCATCATATTGGGTCTCGCAGCGCTCTCCTTGAGCAGCTGCAAGACTCTCTACGGAAAGTATGAGCGTCCTGACGTGAAGACCAATGGTATCGTCCGTGATGTCAACTCTGCTACAGATACTCTGGCAGTAAAGGATACTACTACCTTCGCCAACATCCCTTGGCGCAGTGTCTTCACCGACCCTCAGCTTCAGTCGCTCATCGAGAAGGGATTGGATAACAACGTCAACCTCCTCAATGCGGCTTTGAACGTGAAGATGGCTGAAGAGCAGTTGAAGTGTGCTAAGTTGGCATTCGTGCCTTCTCTGGCTTTCACTCCTCAGGGAACCATCGCTTCATGGGACGGCAACGCTGCTACCAAGACTTATACGATGCCTGTTACAGCCAGCTGGATGGTAGACCTCTTCGGCAATCTGCTCTCTCAGAAGCGCAGTGCCCAGATGGCGCTGCTCCAGTTGAAGGACTATCAGGTATCTGTCAAGACCAACCTCATCGCCAACATCGCCAACATGTATTATACATTGCTGATGCTCGACAAGCAGGTAGAGTTGGTTAACAATATGGAAGGATTGACCAAGGAAACCTGGGAGACGATGCAGAAGATGCATGATCTCAAGTTGGGTTACCGTACACCAGCCATCCAGTCAGCTGAGTCAAACTACTATTCAGTATTGACCCAGAAGACCGATCTGTTGCGCCAGATTCGCGAGACAGAGAACTCTCTGAGTCTTCTCATCGGCGACCAGGCACATAGCATCGCCCGTGGCAAGTTGGATAACCAGAGTCTTCCATCTAATTTCTCAACAGGTGTAGGCATCCAGTTGCTCAACAACCGTGCCGATGTCCACGCTGCCGAGATGAGTCTGGCTCAGTGCTTCTATGGCGTAGAGACCGCCCGCAGCAAGTTCTATCCATCTATCACCATCTCCGGTACAGGTGCCTTCACCAACTCTGGTGGTGCAGGTATCGTGAACCCAGGCAAGTGGTTGCTCTCAGCTGTAGGTTCTCTTACCCAGCCAATCTTCCAGAACGGCCGTATCATCGCTGGTCTGAAGGTGGCAAAGATGCAGTATGAGCAGGCTTACAACACCTGGCAGAATGCTGTGCTCAAGGCTGGTAGCGAGGTGAGCAATGCGCTTGTTCTCTACAACTACTCTGATGAGAAGAGCAAGATAGAGCAGAAGCGAATCGATGTACTCGAGAAGAATGTAGAATCTACCAAGGAATTGATGGGTATTGCAGGCAGCTCTTACCTTGAAATCATCCAGGCACAGTCTTCATTGCTCAACGTACAGCTTTCTAAGGTAGCTGATGACTTCTACAAGATGCAGGCTGTGGTTAACCTCTACTATGCATTGGGTGGAGGAGCTAAGTAGTTTATAGTTAATAATTAATAGTTTATAGTTATGGCTAGTATAATAAGTCCAAAGGCAGAGGTTTCTCCAAAGGCTAAGATTGGAGACAACTGCAAGATATATCCATTCGTCTATATCGAGGACGATGTGGTCATTGGCGACAACTGTACCATCTATCCATTCGTGAGCATCATGAACGGTACTCGCATGGGTAATAATAATAAGGTGTTCCAGGCAGCCGTTATCGCTGCCCTCCCACAGGATTTCAACTTTACCGGTGAGGAGAGCGAGGTAGTGATTGGCGACAACAATACCATCCGTGAGAATGTGGTTATCAACCGCGGTACTCATAAGGGTGGCAAGACTGTTCTGGGCAACAACAACTTCCTGATGGAGGGTGCCCATATCTCTCACGATACAGTCATCGGCAACGGTTGCGTATTCGGTTACGGTACCAAGATTGCGGGCGATTGCGTGATTGGTAACGGTGTCATCTACTCAACATCTGTAGTAGAGAATGCCAAGACCCGAGTAGGCGATTTGGCGATGATTCAGGCTGGTACCACCTTCTCTAAGGATATTCCTCCTTATATCATTGCCGGTGGAAAGCCTGTGAAGTATGCAGGTCCTAACACCATCATCATGGAAGCAGCCGAGGTTACCGAGAAGGTACGCAAGCACATTGCGAATGCTTACCGACTGGTATTCCATGGTCAGACATCCCTCTTCGATGCTATCAACCAGATCAAGGATCAGGTGCCAGATAGTCCGGAGATTCAGAACATCATCCAGTTCCTGGAGAGTTCAGAGAAGGGTGTCATCACTAAAATGTAACGATGGTGTAATTATAGTGGGAAATTTCCTAAAAAAAATATTTTCATTTAGTAAATTCAAGTCATACCTATTTGAATTTTACTTATTATGTGAAGGGCTGGCCGTGAGGTTGGCCCTTTTCCTTTTTCAATTGAACTTAACTTTCGCCTGTGGTTCGATTAATTAATTGAATAAATGTAAATAAATGCAATTTTATTTTGTAATCTCTTCGTTTATGCGTATCTTTGCAGACAATTTGGGTCATTGTGCCCTTTTGGTTTTAAGTTAGTAAAGATTTTTAAAAATGAGAAAGAAACAATATAAGCCTAGCAATCATCGTGGATTGCAGGTCATTACTTTGTGTATCAGTACCGCTATGGTGCTCATTTTGTTGGGATTGGTTATCTTCTCTGTCCTCATGGGACGCAATCTCTCTTCCTATGTGAAGGAGAATCTCGTGGTGCAGGTGATGCTCGAACAGGATATGACTAATCCGGAGGGATTGCAGATGTGCAAGCGTCTGAATGCAAGACCTTATGTCAATACGCTGACTTATATCACCAAGGAAGAGGCACTGAAAGAGGCTACCCGTGATTTGGGCACCAACCCGAGCGAGTTTGCCGGTGTCAATCCTTTCCAGCCTTCCATAGAGATTACGACGAAGGCTGATTACGCGAACAACGATTCTCTGAAGTGGATTGCCAAGGAACTGAAGGCATATCCGCGTGTTACCGAGGTTACTTATCAGCACGACCTGATAGAGCAGGTGAACAATTCGTTGGCAAAGATCAGTATCGGATTGCTGATTGTTGCCGCCTTGCTTACCTTCATCTCGTTCTCGCTGATCAATAATACGGTTCGTCTGGGCATCTATGCCCGCCGCTTCTCCATCCATACGATGAAGCTGGTAGGTGCATCCTGGGGCTTTATCCGCCGTCCGTTCCTTCGCAAGGCAATGCTAGTGGGCGTTGTTTCTGCCCTGCTGGCAGACGGTTTCCTGGGCGGTTGTCTCTATGCATGGTCCCTCCACGAACCTGAACTGATGAATGTGCTGGGTTGGCAGGAACTTGCCATCACCGGTGGCTCCGTCTTCCTCTTCGGTATCATCATCACCGCCTTCTGCGCCTGCATCTCAGTCAATAAGTTCCTGAAGATGAAGGCGGGAGACCTTTATAAGATTTAATTCTAGTTAATAGTTAAAAGTTAATAGTTTATAGCAATCTTGCTGTCAACATTCAACATTTCACTTAACATTTAACATTCAACATTTAACATTAAACATTAAAGTAATGGATAAGAAGAATTTAGCATTCGACAAGATGAACTTTATCTTGTTAGGCATCGGAATGGCGATTATCATCATCGGTTTTCTGCTGATGAGTGGCGCTGGTTCTAACGAACATACCTTCGATACTGATATTTTCAGTACCCGTCGTATCGTTGTAGCACCAACCGTAACATTGATAGGTTTCCTTTCTATCATCTATGCGGTGATACATAAGCCGAAAGACAATGAATAATTTATAATTAATATACATATTATTATTAGATGGATTTTATTCAGACTATCATTATCTCTATCGTAGAGGGACTGACCGAGTTCTTGCCTGTATCCAGTACGGGCCACATGATTATAGCAGAAAATTTACTGGGTGTAGATATTCAGGATAAGTTTGTCAACGCCTTTACTGTCATCATCCAGTTTGGCGCCATCCTTTCTGTCATCTGTCTGTATTGGAAGAGATTCTTCTATCCAGAGGCTGTGAAGACCGGTGAGAAGACCTATTTGAAGGCGATGTTCGATTTCTATGCCCGTCTGGTTGTAGGTACCGTGCCTGCCGTGGTATTGGGTCTTGCCTTCAATGATTTCATCGAGTCAAACCTTGGCAATGTACAGCTGGTGGGCTGGATGCTTGTCATCGGTGGTATTTTCATGCTCTTCTGTGATAAGATATTCAATAAAGGCAGCGAACAGACCAAGCTTACTTACAAGCGTGCCCTGATTATCGGTTTCATCCAGTGTATAGCGATGATTCCTGGTGTATCGCGCTCCATGTCAACCATCGTGGGTGGTATGTCCCAGCGTCTTACCCGCAAGGCAGCAGCCGAGTTCTCATTCTTTCTGGCAGTGCCAACCATGTTTGGCGCCACCTGTCTCGAGGTTTATAAGCTCATCAGCCATGGCGGCGGCTCATTGCTCACCCAGGGCAACAACCTGTTCACATTGATATTAGGCTCAGTGGTGGCATTCATCGTTGCCATTCTTGCTATCAAGTTTTTCATCAATTATGTCACCAAGTATGGTTTTGCAGCTTTCGGCTGGTACCGTATCGTAGTAGGACTTATCATTATCATCTGCGGCCTTTGCGGTGTAGATATGCAGATGGTTGACTAAACATAAACTATGGATTTCAGAAAAGGAGAAATTATTGCCATCGACAAGCCTTATCGCATGTCGAGTTTCGGAGCCCTGGCGCATGTGCGCTATCTGCTCAGCAAGAAACTCGGTTTTAAGGTGAAGATAGGACATGCCGGTACGCTCGATCCCCTTGCTACTGGCGTGCTGGTGCTCTGTACCGGCAAATGTACCAAGCAGATAGAACAGCTGCAGACCCATACCAAGGAGTATACAGCTACCCTGCAGCTCGGTGCTACCACCGCCAGCTATGATATGGAACACAGCGTGAATCACACCTATCCTACGGAGCATATCACCCGCCAGCTGGTAGAGGAGACTCTCAAGCAGTTTGTGGGCGAGATTCAGCAGGTTCCGCCTACCTACAGCGCCGTAAAGGTGAATGGCGACCGTGCTTATGCCTTGCGCCGTGCAGGCGAAGAGGTACAGCTCAAGCCGAAGACCGTGCGTGTAGACGAGATAGAACTCACCGATTACGACGATGAGCAGAAGACCGCCAGCATCCGTGTGGTTTGCGGCAAAGGCACTTACATCCGCTCCCTCGCCCGTGATATCGGCAGAGCTCTGGATAGCGGCGCTTACCTTACCGCCCTCCGCCGTACCAAGGCAGGAAGTTTCGCAGTAGAAAACTGCATCAGTTTTGAACATTTCCAGGAATGGCTTGATGAGCAGCCTCTCGAAGACAGCCTTCAGCCATCCAAGTAATAAAAAATATAACATGAAGCTATCACAATTTAACTTTAAGTTGCCAAAAGATCAGGTGGCACTTTATCCACATAAGGCAAAGCACGTGGTAAAAACGGCTAGTGGTGAACGTACATTCGAGATTACTCGCCGCGATGAGTCCCGACTCATGGTTCTCCACAAAAAGTCAGAAACCATCGAGATGTACAAGAAAGATGAAAACGGCAAGGATATGGTTGATGCCGATGGCAATCCAGTATTCCTGCAGTTCAAGGATATCGTGAATTACTTCGAAGAGGGCGATACCTTCATCTTCAACAATACCAAGGTTTTCCCAGCCCGTCTTTACGGTACCAAGGAGAAGACCGATGCCAAGATTGAGGTGTTCCTGCTCCGTGAGCTCAATCCTGAGATGCGCCTTTGGGACGTATTGGTAGAGCCTGCCCGCAAGATCCGTATCGGCAATAAGCTTTTCTTCGATGATGTCAACGAGATGGTTGCCGAGGTTATCGACAATACCACCAGCCGTGGCCGTACCCTCCGTTTCCTCTATGATGAGGATGGCAGTCATGATGTCTTCAAGCGTTCGCTCTTCGCTCTGGGCGAGGCTCCGCTCCCACGCTACGTCATCGATGCCCGTGAGGATCATCACGCTACAGAGGATGATATGGATGATTTCCAGTGTGTTTTCGCTGAGGTAGAGGGTGCTGTAACTGCTCCTGCTACCGGTCTTCACTTCTCACGCGAGCTGATGAAGCGTATGGAAATCAACGGTATCAACGAGGCTTATATCACCCTGCACTGCGGTCTGGGCAACTTCCACGATATTGAGGTGGAGGATCTTACTAAGCACAAGATGGATTCTGAGCAGATGATGATCAGTCAGGAGGCTTGCGACCTGGTTAACAAGACCAAGCTTGCCGGCCATCGCGTCTGCGCTATCGGTACCAGCGTGATGAAGGCAACTGAAACAGCTGTAGGAACCGACGGTATGATGAAGGCTTTCGATGGATGGACCAACAAGTTCATCTTCCCTCCATACGATTTCGGACTTGCTGACTGTGCCGTAGCCAATTTCTATCATCCGGAGTCAACCCTGATGATGAGTACTGCAGCCTTTGGCGGTTACGATCTGGTTTACGAGGCATACAAGATGGCTGTGAAGAATGGCTATATGTTTGGCTGCTATGGTGATTCTTTGTTGATGCTTCCAGATTAACGGGGTGAACATGTATAAAGTATATTTAAGTCTCGGTACGAATTTGGGCAACCGAAAGCGCAACATTCGCGAGGTAATAGAAAAGATAGGAGAGCAGATTGGTGTGGTAGAGCGCCAGTCTGCTCTTTACGAAACCAAGCCTTGGGGGTATTCATCGCCCAACGACTATATCAATGCCTGTGTGCTGGTTCTCACCACGATGGCTCCGCGCCAGGTGCTGGAGGCTACGCAGCGCATAGAGCGCGAAATGGGGCGCACTATGAAGTCGGTGGATGGCGAATACCAGGACCGCATCATCGACATTGATATCCTGATGATAGATGACTTGGTGATAGATGAGCCCGATTTCAAGGTTCCCCATCCGTTGATGGAGGAGCGTGAATTCGTGATGAAACCGCTGAAGGAGATACTTAAGTAATTTATTTTTAGCAAGTATACAAAAACGGGCTAGGAGCTTTTTCGCTCCCAGCCCGTTTTGTGTTTCTTATCTTTCTTTATTCCTGCTGATTTCTTTCATCCAGGCAGATGGCGTAACACCTTCTGATTTGGCAAAGACGCTCGAAAAGTAGGGCAGCGAGGAGAAACCTACGTTGTAGGCGATATCCTTCAGTTTGGCATCAGGATGCTCGCTCATCATTTTCTTGGCTTCTTCCAGGCGCAGGCTTGCTATCCAGCTGCTGAAGTTCATGCCGAATTCTTCCTTGATAAAGGTGGAGAGGTAAGTCTTGTTGGTATACAGCTTGGTAGCAAGGTCATCTATCGTGAACTGTTCCTTCAGATACGATTTCTCCAGAGTCCATTCTGCTACTCTCGGGCGCAGCGTCTCGATAAAGGCTTTCTTCGGACTGGCTTCTCCCATCTTTTCCTCTTCCTCCTTATCGACGTTTGCCTTCATCAGCGTCTCGTATTCATCAGCGTAGTTGATGATGTTGACCAGGATATAGAGATTCATGCCCACCACATAGAATTGCACCAGCCAGTTGATCAGGGCACCCGAACGGATGGATATTACGCCCAGTATCAGCATGCCGTAGAAGAGCCAGTGGCTCACCTTGAGCCATCTGATGAAATGGCTCTTCTCGTTCGAGAAGTAGTTTTCGAAGAGGGCATTGCTTCTCAGATAGCACTTGTTGAAGTAATAGATATGCCCTATGAGCATCTCCAGCAGTCCTGCCAGGGCGATAAGCAGCAGGGGTATCTGGTATGCCTTCAGCGCATCTGTCATGGCGATAAGGGCGAAGAAAGCCGTCAGAGTGAACTTTACAGCTATTGCCCTGCAGCGCTTACGGGAGATATAATGAGGGTCGAGCAGACTGCTGAGCGAGAAACTGAAGCAGATGCTCATCAGATAGAAGAGGATGATGTCGAAACAGGGTACCCAGTTGTTATATTCAGTCCAGCTTCCGGTAAATGATGCTATCCAGATCCATATATTCAGACTGATGAGTCCCATTCCGCCTGCCATCAGTCTTTTAGATCTGCGGAAGTTTTTGTAAACGGCTGTATCAGGTGTCTTGTAGAGCAACAGAATGATAGCCAGCGTCAGATAGATGATGCTGGTTACAGTAACAAGTTCTACAAAGTACTGTTCTAAGAAGTGAATCATATTCTTTTTCGTTATATGTATAGTCCTTTTGTCTTTTCAGCGTACAAAGGTACAAATAAAGTTTCTAATAGGAAGGAAAATAGTTTTAAAATATATTATAAAGAGGTGAAATTTTCGTTTCCCTTTCCAATAGAAAATAAAAACACAAAGAAAAATCCCACCGCTCTAGCGAGTGATGGGATTCTTTGTTCTGTTAAGCAATGTGTCTGCCTAAGCTGATTACTTACGAAGACCGAGGGCCTTGATGATAGCACGATAGCGATTGATGTCGCGATCATACAAGTAATCGAGCAATGCACGACGCTTTCCTACAAGCTGTGTCAACGCACGTGTTGTAGTATAATCTTTACGGTTCTTCTTAACGTGCTCCGTCAAATGAGCAATACGGTATGAGAACAATGCTATCTGGCTCTCAGCTGAACCAGTATCAGAGTTAGACTTTCCGTACTTGCTAAAGATCTCTTCTTTTTTTGCTTTGTCTAAATACATAGCTGTAATACTTAATTTAATAAAATATGAATATGTTTAATTTTGCGCATCTGATGACCTTCCTCACGGTGGTTTCATTAAAAATGCGGTGCAAAGGTACAACTTTTTGGCGAATTATGCAAACATTTCGGGATTTTTTTGTAATTTTGCACCCAAATTTAAGTATTTAAGGTAAAAATTAAAATGCAAGACATTAGAAACATTGCAGTTATTGCACACGTTGACCATGGTAAGACTACATTGGTCGACAAGATGATGCTCGCCGGTAAGCTGTTCCGCGACGGCCAGGATAACAGCGGCGAAGTGCTCGATTCCAACGACTTGGAGCGCGAGCGTGGTATAACCATTCTCTCAAAGAATGTATCTATCAATTGGAAAGGTACTAAGATTAATATCCTCGATACTCCTGGACACTCTGACTTCGGTGGTGAGGTTGAGCGCGTGCTCAACATGGCAGACGGATGCCTCCTCCTCGTCGATGCTTTCGAGGGTCCGATGCCTCAGACCCGTTTCGTGCTCCAGAAGGCATTGCAGCTCGGACTGAAGCCTATCGTAGTTGTTAATAAGGTAGATAAGCCTAACTGTCGCCCTGAAGAGGTGTACGAGATGGTATTCGACCTGATGTGCGACCTCGATGCTACAGAAGACCAGCTCGACTTCCCTGTAGTTTACGGTTCTGCCAAGAACGGCTGGATGGGCGAGGATTATAATCATCCAACAGACAATATCGATTATCTGCTCGATAAGATTATTGAGGTTATCCCAGCTCCTAAGCAGCTTGAGGGTACTCCTCAGCTCCTCATCACATCTCTCGACTACAGTTCTTATACAGGTCGTATCGCCGTAGGTCGTGTACATCGTGGTACTTTGAAGGACGGCATGAACGTAACTATCTGCCACCGCGATGGTACCCAGGAGAAGACCAAGATTAAGGAACTCCACACCTTCGAGGGTATGGGCCATAAGAAGACCGATCATGTAGATTCAGGCGATATCTGTGCCGTTATCGGCTTGGAGAAGTTCGAGATTGGTGATACCATCTGCGACTTCGAGAACCCTGAGCCACTGCCTCCAATCGCTGTCGATGAGCCTACCATGAGCATGCTCTTCACCATCAACGATTCACCATTCTTCGGTAAGGAAGGCAAGTTCTGTACATCACGCCACATCCAGGAGCGCTTGAACAAGGAGCTAGAGAAGAACCTCGCTCTCCGTGTACAGCCTTACGAGGATTCTACCGATAAGTGGATTGTATCAGGCCGTGGTGTGCTCCATCTCTCTGTGCTCATCGAGACCATGCGCCGCGAGGGCTATGAGCTCCAGGTAGGTCAGCCTCAGGTTATCTACAAGGAGATTGACGGTGTGAAGTGCGAGCCTGTAGAGGAGTTGACCATCAACGTACCAGAGGAGTTTGCCTCTAAGATGATTGATATGGTAACCCGCCGCAAGGGTGATATGACCTCTATGCTGAACATGGGCGAGCGTGTAGACATCGAGTTTGATATCCCTTCACGTGGTATCATCGGTCTGCGTACCAACGTGCTGACCGCTTCTCAGGGCGAGGCTATCATGGCTCACCGCTTCAAGGAGTATCAGCCATACAAGGGTGAAATCAGCCGCCGTTCTAACGGTAGCATGATTGCTTTGGAAACCGGTACTGCCTTTGCTTACGCTATCGATAAGCTGCAGGATCGCGGTAAGTTCTTCATCGACCCAGGTGAGGAGGTTTACGGCGGCGAGGTTGTAGGTGAGCATGTTCACGACAACGACCTGGTGGTTAACGTAACCAAGGCTAAGCAGCTTACCAACGTGCGTGCTTCCGGTTCAGACGATAAGGCCCGCGTGATTCCTAAGACCGTGATGAGTCTTGAGGAGTGCCTGGAGTATATCCGTGAGGACGAGTACGTAGAGGTAACTCCAAAGAACATGCGTATGCGCAAGATTGAGCTCGATCACCTGAAGCGCAAGCGCAGCAACAAAGACTAAACAGATATGTTTTTGTGGAGATTTTTTAGAAAGTTTTCATTGCCCTGCTCCCTGGTTCTGGGAGCATTGGGCTACCTGATATTCGCCAATGTGCCCTTCCTGGTGCCCATTGGCGATTATTGTGGTCCGAGGTTGGTAAGTCTGATGCCGGTGGTGCTGTTCGCCCTGCTCTATGTTACTTTCTGTAAGATAGAAATCAAGGAGATGAAGCCTAAGACCTGGCATTTTATCCTCCAGCTCATCCGTACCTCGCTGGCATTGATGATGGTAGTGCTCATCTTCGAGTTCGGCTCCGATTACAGTACCAAACTGATTCTCGAGGGAGCCTTCATCTGCTTCATCTGTCCTACGGCAGCCGCCGTGGCTGTGGTTACCGAGAAGTTGGGCGGCAGTATCGGTTCGCTCACCACCTATACGGTCATCGCCAATATCTTTACGATGGTCATCATCCCGAGTCTTTTCCCGATGGTAGAGAAGGGGGCGGATGTATCGTTCCTCATGATGAGTGCGATGGTGTTCCGCAATGTCACTACCGTCTTGGTGGTTCCTCTGCTGCTGGCTCTGCTGAGCCGCAGATTTCTGCCTAAATGGGTGGATAAAGTGAAGAGTGTAAAGGATTTGGGCTTTTATATGTGGTGTTTCAACCTCACGATACTGATGGGCGAAACGATTCGCAACATACTCCATGCCGAGGTATCGGGCGTAACGATGCTTCTGCTGCTCTTTGTTCCGTTGCTCGTATGTCTCATCCAGTTTGCCATCGGCAAGGCGGTAGGCAGGCATTTCGGTGCGAGTATCAGTGCCGGTCAGGCGTTGGGACAGAAGAATACGATAGTGGGCATCTGGCTCACCCTCACCTTCCTGAATCCGCTTGCTGCCGTAGCACCGGGAGCCTATGTGGTATGGCAGAATCTGGTGAATGGCTGGCAACTTTGGTATAAAGAAAAATATGGCAAGCTTAAGTGGTAAGCTTGCCATATTTTTTTTGTTTCTAATCCTGAGTAGGGTAGATGAGGTTTTCTTCCCTGATGCAGCAGAGCACCTCATCCAGATACTTTCTGGCTTCATATTTCGCCATAGGCAGGTCGTGGAGCAGATAGTTGCCGCAGTCCTTTGCCGCCTGTCCCGGAATCTCGCCCTCGAAATCGGCGATAAACTGGAAGGTGCGCTTCATCAGTTCCACGATGTCCTTGCTCTCCAGGTCGCCCTTGATGAGGAGATAGTTGCCTGTGAGGCATCCCATCGGTCCCCAGTAGATGATGCGGTCCTTCCACTCCTCGTCGTTGCGCAGATAAGTGGCAGCCAGATGTTCGATGGTATGGATGGCACCGTTGTGCAGACAAGGCTCCTGGTTAGGCACCTTCATGCGGATGTCGAATGTTGTGATCACTTCTCCGCCTACTTCGTCCTTACGGCTCACGTAGATGCCGCGGAGCAACTTGTTGTGATTGATTGTAAAACTTGGAATCTTATTCATCTTTTTTATAATGTTGAATGTTGAGTATTGAGTGTTGAATGAATAGTGTTGAATGTTGAATGTTGAATGTTGAATTAGGCTAGCGCCCTTGAGTCCGTTAGGCAAAAATTCAACACTCAACATTCAACATTCAACACTCCTAAAGACTTTCGAGGAAAGCCTTGGTAACATTGAATGAGCCTTCTGCCATTTTAGCCCAGAAGTCGAAATACTGCTGTGCCTTGGTATCCTTCAGCGGTACATCGCTGATGATGCGGAAGGAGATGAAAGGCGTCTTGTAGATGTGGCAGGTCTGAGCGATAGAGCAGCTTTCCATATCCACCGCCATCGCCTGAGGGAAGTGTTCCAGGATAGAGCGCATCTTCTCCTTGCTGTCAACGAACCATTCGCCGCTCACAATCTGTCCGGCATGGATCTTCGGGTGCTTGTTGTCTGGCAGGTTGTTGATGGCAAGAGCCTTCTCCACATATTCCTTAGGTGTTTTGAAGGAAGCAGGCATGCCTAGAATCTGTCCGAACTCACATTCCTCACCGCAGTAGGCATCGTGATAAACGCAGTTGGTAGCCACCACCACCTCGGTTACATTGAGGTTGATATCAGCGCCTCCAGCCACGCCCGAAGAGATAACGAGGTCAGGGTGATAGTTGTCAATCATTTCCACGGCCCCGATGGTACTGTTCACCTTTCCGATGCCGCATTGTTGCATCACCACCTCGTTATTGCCTATCTTTCCGATAACGAAGTCCTTATAGTTTTTTCTCTCAACCTGCGATTCGGTCAATAATGTTTTGAGTTGCGCGAACTCCTTGTCCATCGCAACGATAATTCCTATTTTCATATTGTATACTAACTTTTGGGTGCAAAGTTACTAAAAATATTGCAGAGAGTAGCAAAGTTTAAGGAGTTTTTAAGGAAAAAGGCTTTTAAAGATAAAAAAGTAAAAAGGGGCTTTTAAAGGTAAAAAAGTAAAAAGGTAAAAAGAGCCTTAACCCTTTAGAGCCCCCGTCCCCAGCGATTCCATCGCTGGTCCCCCATAAAGTTTTAAAAGCCCCTGATGTTTCTTTCATCAGGGGCTTTTTGTTGCGTATTTTGATGGGTTAATATGACATATTCATATCTTCTGTGATGCAGATATAGAAATCTGCCAGTCCCAGATAATCTTCATCTATCTTGTCAATTTCTTCCTGACGTACCGTTCTGATGGTGCTGACGGTAGTCTTAGGACGATATTCCTTGAGATAAGGGATGATGCCGTTGTTGGCGTCAGAATGGTAGGTGCCGTTGAAGTGGATCATCTGCTCGCCCTTCTTCAGGTTCTGGGCGATAAACCAGCCCATCGTGGCATCCTTGATAGCCTGAGCCTGTGCCATCAGTTCTGGCTTAGAATCCTTAGCCTTACCCATCAGTCCCATCAAGGCAAAACCCGACTGGGCGTTCTCATTCTCCACATATTTGATAGGCAACTTCGGGAGATAGCGCTTGGCTTCGGCTGAGAGGGAATCAAGATAGGCGAGACCTTTCTCCTTTACCACACTGGCGTAGCGGCGAGGTACGTTGGTTGCTATCAGCGGGAGATGATGACGCTTGGAATAGTAAACCAATGGCTCATAGTCGGTACTGTAGTTAGGCCAGAGACGGCACTCCTCTTCGAAACGGTCGGAGGAAATCACGCTGCCGGTATATTCGTCGATAATGAGCTGGTTGTCGGCTTCGAGCATCTCCATACCCACCTTCAGCTTACTGTTGTTCTCTGCCAACGACTCCAATACCTTCAGCTCCATCCAGTGGCTGATGACGCAATTGTGGATTTCGCCGAAGAACACCACATCGCTGGCGGCTATGGTCTTGATCATCTTCTCGTAAGTAACTTCCTTGCCTTTGGCATCGAAAATACGGTATATCTCAGGTGTTTTCTGTGCATAGGCAGTCATGCTCACCATGAGCATGACCATCCATAAAATCTTCTTCATATCTTTTCTTCTTTGGGTTGTTTAAACTTTAAAATGGGTTGCCCTTATAGAGCAGAGCTACGCGCTCAGGACGTACATACTCTTCGAATCCCTTGCGGATATCCTCGGTAGTGATGCTCTTCAGACAGTTGCTGTAGTTGTCGAAATCTTCCAGACTCTCGCCGTTCTGCAAGAGGGTGGTGAGGATGTTCTTCCATTCTGCCGGTGCATCATCAGAGAGCGACTTGCGCTTGGTAACGAGGAACGACATCTTCAGTTTGTTGAGTTCTCCCTCGCTGATTCTGCTGGTCTGCAGCTCTTTGATGATTCCGTCCAGAGCCTGGATAGCCTTGTCGCGGTTCTCGTTCTTCAGCGCAATCTCCAGCCAGAAGTTGTATTTAGCCTGAGGCACTCCGGCATAGTAGAGGTCGGCGTATGGCGAATAAACGATGTTCATCTTTTCGCGCAGGATGCTCAGCA
The DNA here is from genome assembly GCA_021615735.1 of Segatella copri. Taxonomy (GTDB): domain Bacteria; phylum Bacteroidota; class Bacteroidia; order Bacteroidales; family Bacteroidaceae; genus Prevotella; species Prevotella copri_Q. The sequence goes on from JAJWFY010000017.1 coordinate 30,781, forward strand.
GGCGGTTCTGCATGACATCACGCATCAGTTTCAGCATGAGCGACTGGCGGAGTCCTGGCTTGTAGTTGCCCGAATAAATGTAGTTCAGCACGGTCTGCGTCTCCACATCGTTCTCGAAAGCCTCTTTGTAAGGACTCTTCGGCATGTTGCTTGGCTTGTCCTCGAAACGGATCATGCGGGCTGATGCCTTGAGGCGTGCAAAGGTGTTGACGATGGTGCCCAGAACCAGCTCTTCATTGATGTTGCCGGTAACGATGAGCGTGGTTTGCTGAGGGTTGGCAAAGAGCGATGTATAATAGTTGGTCATGGAATCCAGATTGAGTCTGTTGAGGTCATCCTTCTGGATTTTGACTCCGCTGTTTGCCGGCATGTTGCACACCAGCGAATCCACTCTTCTGGAGAGCATGCGGTTGATGTCGCGCTTGAGCAGACGTTCGAGCAGGGTTTCCTTTCCGAATCGCTCGATTTCCGCATCGCGTACTTCCTTGAAATCTTCGTATGACTTGCCTGGAGCCGTAATCTTCTCGTAAACCAGGTTCATCAGTTCCTGTGCCTTGTCGGTTGGGGCTGAGGCGAGCACCTGGTGCCAGTAGTCGGCGATGCCTACGCTCATAGAGAGTCCCTCTGCCTGCATCACTTCGGTCAGCTGGTCGGTATTGATATGTGCCAGACCGCCCATGTCTACATAGCTTACGGCGTCTTTGAGCAGCGGATAATCCTGCTTACTGAGGTCGCCCACGCCACCACGTCCGTGCATGGCGATGTAGATGGTGCTGTCCTTGTCGGTAGTAGGTCGCATCACCAGTCTCAGTCCGTTGGCGAGCTGATATTCCGATACTCCGATATCCTCGTATCTGCGTTTGCTCACTATAGAAGCACTGGCATCCGGGTGGGTAGCTGACAGACAGGCAGGCATGTCAACGTGCTGCTTTTCCTCTACTTCCTTGCGCTGGTAGGTATAAGCCGGCATGCGGGTCTTCAGTCCCTGCTGCCAGAGCTGTTGCAACTCGCTTTCGTTGAAGGATTCTGTCTTTCCGGCGTTGTTCTGGTAGGCTACGAGGAGCGATTGCTTACCCTCGTTCAGAATGGTCTTGAAGAGTTTCTGGAGCTGGCTGCTGCTGGTGTTGCTTACCAGGAGTTTTACCTTTTCCATATCCTCGTCCCATGCCACATAGCGGTCGCCTGAGATGATGTAATCAACGAAGTCATCACACCATTTACCCGACTGGAATCCAACGGTATCCGCTTTCATTCTGTTCACCTTTTCGGTAACATAGTCAGCGAGTTCCTCTTTTCCGAATCCTTTTTTCGTGATATCAGCGAAGGCACCGAGCACCTGGGTCATCTTCTCCTTGAGTTCCTGCTTACCCTTGCCTTCTACAGAGAAAGAGAAGTGGTTCTGGGTAGCGAGATACCAGGCATCGCTGATGTCGCATCTGATACCCCGTGCTGCCAGTCGCTTGCTGATAGCCGAGATAAGCAGCCGGTACTGCTCTTTCAGGGCGGTAGAAGCGATGGTGTTGCCTACCACACCCTCGTGAGGGATGATGAACTCCAGTTTGGAACTGGTGCCTACGGTATCTTTCACCTCGTGCAGGGTGATACCTTTCTTATAGGTAAGCGGATATTTGCCCAGCGGAGTAGGCTGCCCCTTGGCTATCGGACTGAAGGTAGCCTGGATGCGCTTCTGCATGTCCTGGGCATCTACATTACCTACCACCACGAGACAGGCATTCTGAGGCAGATACCACTGGTGATAATAGTTGAGCAACTGGTTGCGCGAGATGGTTTCGATATCCTGCTCTGTGCCCAGCGGCATGCGTAGGATGTATCTTCCGTCGCCAATCTTCAGACTATAGAAGTCATCGCCCGTGCTGTAGCCGCGCAGTTCTTCCTTGATGACGCCACGTTCCTGCTCAACGAGCTGAGGTTCGAAAGAAACCCCGTCGAGGATGTCGCGTACGGCAAGAAGAGTGCTGTCCATTACCTGTGTTCCGAAGTCGGCAACCGGCAGTGAGAGCCAGTAGATGGTACGGTCGTAGCCGGTGAAGGCGTTGATGTCGCGTCCGTATTTCATACCGAGTCGCTCGAAATAATCTACCCATGCATCCTGTGGGAAGTGCTTGGTGCCCGAGAAAGACATGTGCTCCAGGAAGTGAGCGCCACCTTTCTGCTGGTCGTTCTCCTGCAGTGAACCTACCTTCATCACCAGTCGCATCTCTATGCCATGGCGAGGCAGTGCATTAGGCATAATGATATAGTGGAGTCCGTTATCAAGGTAGCCTTCCACGGTTCCCCGTGGAAGGTTTATTTTAGAATCTTTGTTCGCTCCTGCCGGCAGACAGAAAGCTGCCAGCAGGATAAATAGGAATAATTGTTTCGTTATTTTATACATAATGTCGGCATTAGATGGTGAAATGCTTGTTAATTACCAAATGTATAGGTTGCTTCAACTCGCTGGCATCCGCTTGTGTTCTCAAGATACCAAGGGAAGGCGAAGGTCATCTTGCCGTTGGCGAAGTCGATTTTGCCTGTTGGAGCAACGTAGATGTTTTTATATCCTGTCTCTTCTGCGTCTTTTACGACATCGGTATTGTCGAAGAAGGAATAAGGATTCAGCGAACCGCCACCATCAATGATGTCCTGTACGGAAACTTCTGTCTTGGTATCTCCATCGTTTACGACAAATGATTTGTTAGCATCAGCCATAGCCTTGAGTCGGTCCCATGCAGAGAAGGTATAGTCGAAAGGAACGGTTGTAATCTCTTCCTCATACATAGTTACCTTGCTGCCTGTAAACTTGAGGCTCATATCTGCCGGGTTTACCTCGATGCCATCCAGTGTCATGGTGAAGGTTTCCTTATTGTAATCGTAGTTGATATTCTCCATGACAGCCTTACTGTATGGCATCTGTGTCCAGAATTCAGTATCTTCTACGGTTCTCTTTCTCAGCATTTCATAGTTGAACGCAGCCATACCCATTGCATTTGAAACCATCTTCAAGACAGGCTTATTGGCTGTAGCCTTCTCGCTCAGCGTGATGATGGTAACGCCGCTGAAAGAACGGGTATCGTTATTGTTGTTGATATCTATCTTGTCATCGTCATTGAAGGTAACCTTGGTATCTACCTTTACCTTACCGAGAATCTTAGTCAGGTCGATGTTGAGGTTCTGCTTGTAGCCCTCAATGAGTTTCTGCTGTTCTGCCGTGAGTACAGGGATGTCGGAGTCTGGCTTGATGGTCAGGGTTACGGCTTTTCCGTCTGTCTTCATGTTGGCATCAGAGAAAGTTGCCTTAATGGTCAGCACGCGATCTGATTTGAGCAGACTCTTCTTGTTCGACTTTACGGTGAAGGATGCTGTCTTGGCGCCAGCCTTCAGCGCGATGGTAGAATGTGTGAGTGTAGCCACATTGTCATCATTTCCTTCGAGCGAAAGATTGATGGTAGCATCGGCTGTCAGAGTGTTACCGATGAGGATGTTGAATTTTACTTCTTCATCATCATCCTCGTTGATGATATTGTTTCCTTCTGCAGAAATCGATACATAGTTGGTCATCGGCTTGTCGCCATCATTGTTGTCACTGCTGCATGCGCTGAAACCTGTCAGCATCGCGAGCATACACATAAGCATGAATGTAATTTTCTTCATCGTTCTCTTTATTTTAAATGTTAATATTATCTGTTAATTGGCCACTTGTCGTTTTGGGTCACATTGTTGTTATATTTATATTCTGAAGCCGGGATAGGGAAGCTCCAGCGGTAATCGTTGTTGCTGATTTTCGCTGTGGCTGCTCCGCCCCATGCCGACAGACGGTTCAAGTCTGCGTGGGTTCGCTTCAGGTCGAAGTAATTGCTGCCTTCGCCAACGAATTCCTTGTACTTCTCTGCCAGGATAGCCTGAACCAGCGCATCGCCCGTTACGCTTTCTGCGATAGGGTCGGCAGAAACCAGCTGCAGGTAATGGTTGATGCGCTCGCGTGCCATCTGTTCGTTGTTATCGCGTGCATAGGCTTCGGCAGCGATGAAGTAGGCACCGGCGTAACGCATGCGGTTGATGTAGTTAGGCTGGGTGCCCTGCTTGTTCATCATGTTGTACTTGCCCATCAGGTTGCGGGTCTTACCGTTCTGGTCTTTCGGATAGAGCGTATATTTCGCGCGTACATCCTCATCCGTAAAGGTGAATGCCGGATTGACGGCGTAATAGTCGCCTTCAGAGTTGTCGTATTCGATGGCGACATAATAGCTGTTCTGGGTGTTGAAGGCAAAGATTCTGCCGCCATAACTCTCTGTACGCCAGAGTCGGGAGTAGCTTTCTCCGCCTATCTTGCTGTCGTCGCCCTGTTCTATCACATCGTCGGCATATTCGGCTGCTTTCTTGTAATCGCCCATGTAGAGTGCAGTTTCGGCAAGCAGATAATCGGCTGCGGTCTGCGATAACCATCCGTTCTTTGAGGGCTGGTTTCTCACTTCTGATGCCTCTGTTATCAGACTGTTGATCATGCCTATGCAGACTTTCTTGCTACTGCGGCCATTGGTTTCGAACCCGAACATGTTCTTGATGATGATACCGTCGGCATCCGGATTCTCATCGTATGGAGTGGCATAGATGCGCAGCAGGTCGAAATAACACATTGCCTTCAGCAGCTGTGCCTCTGCCTTGATAGCCTGTTTCTCCTGCAGATCGGCTGCGGTCTCGGTTGTAATCTTGTCGATACGCTCCAGGAGTACATCGCAGTTGGAGATACAGGTGTAATACGCCGGCCATACGGTTGACGAGAGGTTGCTGATGTTCTTGTCCTGCCAGTTGTAGAGGTTCTGGGTTTCGACATCCTTTCCCGAGAGGTTGGTAGGGCAGAAGTCGTTGCCCAGGAGCGAAAACTCATACTCCTGATGCGGATAGCTCAGATAGCAGGAGGTGAGCAGAGAGCGCCCCGTGTTGACATCGGTGATGGCATCGGGGTCTGAAAACTGGTCTGGTGGTGGCACATTGAGCGTGCAGGCTGCCAGAAGCAGGGTGCTGCCCGTAAAGAGAAGTGCCTTCTTGATGATATTCTTGATATTCTTCATCTTTTCTGTCTCCTAGAATGTAAGATTCAAATTGAATGTATAAATTGGCTGTGTGGTGCCGGCAAGGGTTCCGCTCTCTGGGTCGCTCTCTTTATATGAGGTCCACGTAAAGAGGTTGGATGCCTGGAAACCTACGGTGGCATACTGCATGAATGGCAGTATCTTGTGTAGGGTGGCGGCTGGCAGACGGTAACGCATGCTCACCATAGAGAGGCGCAGGTAGTCGCTCTTGCCCACGGTGCGTGAGTTTGGATAGAGCGCTATGTTGTCTTCTGCGGTGGATGAGGTGTAGAACGGTGTCCAGTAGGTCTTGTTCTCATCGCCTTGCTTGAACCACATCTTATCGGTCTGTCCGGCTACGGCATTCTTGTTCACATTGTCCTTGTCTCTTACATACGAGTAGTTGAAACGCTGGATTCCGCCATGAACGTAGTAGAAGTCCATATCGAAGTCGAACGACTTGTATGAGAAACTCAGGTTGAAGGTACCTGAATAAGGTGGTGTGAGATGGCCTAATGCCACTACATCGTCCTTGGTCAGTGCCTCGGTAGCCTGTTTCTCTGTGCCGTCTGGCAGCAGGAATACCGGATAGCCGGTGAGCGGATTGATACCCAGTGACGTAGGTCCGTAGAGCATATCGTATGATTTGCCTACCTCATAGTCTGGAACCAGTGCATCTTCGGTGGTGTAAATCTTGTCGGCATAATACAGGTCGAGCACCTTGTTGTCGTTGTAGGCCAGGTTGGCGCCGATGCTGAGTCGGCAATCGTAGGTATCGATGATCTTGGCACTCAGTCCCAGCTCTATACCTCTGTTCTCCAGTACACCGATGTTGCGCTTCAGGGTAGAATAGCCTACCGATGTAGGGATTGGCACATCGAGCAAAGCCTGTTCGGTACGGCGGTTGTAATAGTTTACATCCAGCGTAATGCGGTTAAAGAGGTCCATGCTCATACCCAGGTCTACCGACTTGTTCTGCTCTGGTTTCAGGTCCTTATTATATAAGGAGATGAGTTCCAGTACGCGCTGGTCTTCGTAGGTGTTGGTGGAGTAGGAGAAGGTTCCTGTTGTGGTAGAAACCGAAACGCCGTTCAGATTGGCTGTGATACCATACGAGCCCTTGAAGTTGAGGCGTGAAATCACCTTGTTGTCCTTCAGGAAGGCATAGTTGGAAGGTGTCCATCCCAGACCTACCGCCCATGCCTTGTTCCATCGCTTGTCTGACGGCAGTACCGAAGAGGCATCTGCCTTATAGGTAGCATAGAGATCGTAGGTGCTCAGCAGACTGTAGCCCAGTACGCCACCGATACCCAGCTGGCGGTTCTTGTCTCTAGGAGCGCTCATTTTCACTCTTCGTGAGCCGGTGAGCGACTGGTTGATGGCTGCTGCCGAGTTCAGGGTTCCTACGCCATAACCGGTAGTGCTCAGATTATCGATGTTGGTATCATAATAGTCCATGTTGGCACTGAAAGTGAGGTCGTGAATCTCATTGAACGTACGGGTATAGGTAGCACGCACGTTGGCAGAGATATTGGTGGTGGTATTCTTGGATTTCGAATAGATACCGCGCGCCACTTCTGCCACACCGCTATGGGTCTCCGAGTAGGCTGTAGAAGGTGTAAACTGGTGTGACTCATCCAGTACGAAGTCGATGCCGGCAACGGCTGCAACATCCAGTCCCGGAAGCAGGTTCAGGGTGATGTTACCGTTCACGCCAAACTCCTTGTCGGTAGATTCGGCGCTGTACTGGTTCATCAGGTCCTTGTAAGTCTGTCCCGGATACGACCATAGTTTGCCTGTCTTCTGCTCGTAAGGGTTCAGTTCGTAAATCAGCGAAGAAGGGTCGCTTGAGGTTCCGTTAGGCGTATTGGTCTTCGAATAAGAGCCGGTAACGCCCAGCATAGCATAACCTATCTTTCCCAGTTTCTGGTCTACATTCAGTCGGATGCCCATACGCTGCTTGTCATTTCCCTCGATACGGCCGCCCTGATAGGAATAGTTGGCTGAGAGGAAATAGGTGGTTCGCTCATTGCCGCCTCGCAGACTTAGGTTGTGGCGCTGGTAGAAGCTGTTGCGCAGGAGTTCGTTGAACCAGTCGGTATTGATGTTGCGCAATGAATCGAGCTTGTTCTGGCCATCGGCAATCATGCTTGCCAGATTCGGATTGTTGGCAAAGTACTTGCGGTAGTAATCCTCGCTGTATCTGTAGCCCGGAGTCTCTACGTTACCGATGAGTCTCTCCAGTTCCAGTTTCTCGGCAGAACTCATCATCTTGAGTCCTCTTCTGCCTCGTGTGGTTACACCCATATTGGTGCTGTAGTTGATGAGCGGAGCCCCCGAATGGCCACGCTGTGATGTGATTTCTATCACACCGTTAGCCGCCTTCACACCATAAAGTGCGCAGGCTGTAGCATCCTTGAGCACCTTCATGCCCTTGATGTCAGATGGGTTCAGGTTATAGAAAGTCTCGGCAGAGATAATCTGACCATCCATCACATACAGCGGTTCGTTGGTCGCATTGCCCTGTCGGAGCGAAGAGTTTCCTCGCAGACGGATTTTCGGAGCAGTACCCAGATCGCCCGTATTGGTAACGACAAGACCCGGCACGGCACCCTGCAGCGCCAGTGCCATGTCAATCATCGGCTTAGCCTCTACACGTTTCATATCCACGTTCTCTACCACGCCCGATTTGGCACGCAGGTCGATTGCGTTGATGTTGCTGCGCGCCACTACCACCACCTCGCCTACCGAGGTAGCAGAAGGTTCGAGCATCGGACTGATGGCCGACTGACCTTTATAGACAACTCGCTTGGTTTTAAAGCCGAGCATCGAAAATTTTACGTTAGCACCTCGCTTGATAGACTGACTGAAGGAATAACGGCCTTCATCATCCGTAACGGTTACGATTTGTGTTCCCTCCACTTTTACGGTAACCTCCGGCAGCGGATTCTTATCCTGATCGTAAACGTATCCTATCAAACTTTCGTTTTGTGGTAAGATAACCTCTCGGTCCATCTCAGGGTTGTTCACAGCAGCCATGAGATTAGCCGACACCGAGCACAAAGCTAAGGCAGCCAATCCTACTGTAACGCTATGATTTACTTTTCTCGTCATAAGAAAATTCTCTCTCTGTCTTTCCATGAAACTCAATTTAGTAATAATACGGAATGTTTCTTTCTGTGGGCAAAGATACAATATTTTTTTTAATTAAACATTTTTTTTGTACCTTTTTTGTCGAAAATAGGATAAAATACCTACTTTTTAGTAGAAAAGTGTTGCCTTTTTGAGTTTCAACCTTTCAATTTGTGTGTGTTTCCCAATTTTTTGCCTTCAGATTGTATGTTTTTGCCGTTAAGTAAGAAATAAGGGATAATGCTTTAAAAATATTTAATTGATTCTTATGTAGAAAATAGATATATGCTGATAAACAACGAGTTTCCCACCTTGCTACCGCGAAATGCGGTAGCAAGGTGGGAAATGGATGGTTTTGCTCCTAGAAATTTACTCCGAAATTGAGCTGGAGGGCTCCGTTGCGCGATTTATCGAAACTGTCGTGGCAGATGTTGGCAAGTCCGATATCGTAGGTGAGGTCGGCATAGAACATGTCGTAGCCGATGCCACAGCCGATGCGGATACCACCATCCAGGCGGCGGAAGTTGGCATCCTTGAATGAGCTCTCTGCCTCACGCTCGGCAAAGTTCTTGATCTTGCCTCCTACACCAACGGCAAAATAACCGCCTACCTGAGGCTGGATAGAGAAGTGGTCGTCTACCTCGTACTTGTACTTCAGAACGGCTGGAATCTCAAGATAGTTGAGGTCGTAGGTCATCTTCTTGCCTTCAGGAAGGTCCTTCTTGCCACCTTTTTCTATATACGAAAGTCCGGTCTCGAGATAGAGTGGGGCGCTGTCGGTCAATGGGATGCCGGCTACTACGCCCACATTCAGGCCGGTCTGCCAGTCGCCACCATCCAGACGGGAATCGTCGGAATTGACAAAGGTGAAGGCTGGACCGATGCGGAATCCGTAATACGGGCTGCCGTAGTTGTGATTGTAACGGTAGTCGAGATGCCCCGTCTGCTTGTTGTAATATCTGCTGTCACGATAATTCTGTGCTGCTGCCGGCATCAGAGCCAGCAGCAATGCCATCATGATGAATGCTAGTCTTTTCATAATTCTTATTCTTTTATACATTAATATATACTGTTTGAAGAAACTTGTTTTACGGTGCAAAGGTATGGATAAAAACTGAAACGGCGGCGAGCGTTTCCCTAAATGATAGGGGAAAAACCCTATTTCTTGTATGTAAGTCTTGTTCTAAGGTGCCGATTTTTACAAAATATAAAGATTCTAAGGTGCCGATTTTTACAAAAAATGGCTTTTCTTAGCCCCCGAAAATAAAAAACGCTATTGAGAATGAGGTATTTAGAATGATGTTCTATGTTTGCTTATCATATCCGTAGATATGACGAATTCTCTAATCAACTCTAATAAAAAAGTTAAAAGTTTCCTTTTTGTTTTATGATTATTTCTCTAAGTCAGAATTTTCCATTATCTTTGCCACCAAATTATAAACGTTTATATAGAAATATGAAATTTTTGAAGAAGTATCTACTGGATATTCTGGTAGTTATTGCATTTGCAATCATCTCCTTCGTCTACTTTATGCCTGCCGATATGGACGGACGAATCCTCTTCCGACATGATGCGGCGGCAGGAAAGGGACTGGGACATGAAAAGGAACTCTTCCAGCAGCAGACGGGAGAGACTACACGATGGACGAACTCGGTGTTTGGCGGTATGCCTACCTATCAGATGTCGCCTTCGTATGACAGTAATCAGGTGCTCAGCCAGATTGTGAAGGCATATCATCTGTGGTTGCCAGACTATGTATGGTATGTTTTCGTATACCTCCTGGGCTTCTATATCATGCTGCGTGCCTTCAACTTCAGACAGTCGCTGGCGGCGCTGGGAAGTATCATCTGGGCTTTCTCGTCCTACTTTTTCATTATCATCGCTGCCGGACATATCTGGAAGGTATGGGCGCTGGCTTATCTGCCGCCGATGATTGCGGGCGTGGTGCTTGCCTATCGGGGCAAGTATCTTAAGGGACTGCTCCTGACTGCCATCTTCTCGGCTTTCGAGGTGCAGGCTAACCACGTGCAGATGACTTATTACTACCTCTTTATCATCCTCTTTATGGTGATTGCCTTCCTGGTGGATGCCATCAAGAAGGGAGAATTCGCACGCTTCGGAAAGGCTACGGCGGTATGCGTGGTGGGTGCCCTTATCGGTATCTCACTCAACCTCTCTAACCTTTATCATACCTGGCAGTACGGTCAGGAAACCATGCGTGGAAAGAGTGAACTCGTAAAGAAAAATGCGGCTAACCAGACCAGCAGCGGTCTGGATAGAGACTATATCACACAGTGGAGCTACGGTATCGACGAAACCTGGACGCTGATGATTCCGGATGCCAAGGGCGGTGCTTCCGTACCGCTGGCACAGAACCAGCAGGCGATGGAGAAGGCGGATCCTAACTTCGTGCAGATTTACCAACAGTTGGGACAGTACTGGGGCAACCAGCCGGGAACGAGCGGACCGGTATATGTAGGTGCCTTCGTCTGCATGCTCTTCATCCTCGGTCTGTTTATCGTGAAGGGTCCGATGAAGTGGGCTTTGCTGGCTGCCACCATCCTGAGCATCCTGCTCGCATGGGGTAGAAACTTCATGCCGTTTACCAATTTCTTCCTCGATTACGTGCCGATGTATGCCAAGTTCCGAACGGTGGCATCTATCCTGGTTATCGCAGAATTCACCATCCCGCTCCTGGCGATGATGGCGCTGAAGAAGATTGTGGATGAGCCGGAGATTCTGACAGAGAAGATAAAATATGTATATGCCAGCTTCGGTCTGACAGCAGGTTTCTGTCTGCTCTTTGCCATCATGCCGGGCGTATTCTTCCCAGATTTCATATCGGTACAGGAGACTCAGGCGCTGCAGCAGTTGCCTCAGGAGTATATCTCTCCAATCATGAGCAATCTGACGGATATCCGCAAGGGCATCTTCACATCCGACTGCTGGCGTTCGTTCTGGATTATCCTCATCGGTTCGGCATTGCTGATGCTCTTCAAGATGAAGAAGCTGGGCAAGGAATATATGATTGCCGGTATCGCCGTGCTCTGTCTGGTGGATATGTGGATGGTGAACAAGCGCTATCTCTACGATGATATGTTCGTGGACAAGGCGCAGCGCGATACACCGCAGCAGATGACCGAGACCGACAAGATTATCTGCCGTGACAAGGCACTCGACTACCGTGTGCTGAATCTGGCATCGAATACATTCAATGAGAACGAGACCTCTTACTACCACAAGAGCATCGGCGGTTATCATCCAGCCAAGCTCCGTCGCTACCAGGAGATGATTGATGCACATATCGCTCCTGAGATGCAGAAGACGATGCAGGCGGTAGCTGCTGCGGGCGGTGATATGACCAAGGTGAACGGCGACAATATCTATCCGGTATTGAACATGCTGAATACCAAATACTTCATCATGCCGCTGCAGGGCGGACAGACCGTTCCGGTTCAGAATCCGTATGCCTACGGCAATGCATGGTTCGTAGACGAGGTGAAGTATGTGAACAATGCCAACGAGGAAATCGATGGTGTGGGCAAGGTGAACCTCCGACACGTGGCTGTGGCTGATGCCAAATTCAAGGAACAGCTGGCGCAGAGCGTAAAGCAGGATGATACTTCGGTAGTGAAGATGATTCAGTATAAGCCGAACAACCTGACTTACGAGGTGAAGTCGAGCAAGGGCGGCGTCATCGTATTCTCTGAGATTTACTATCCGGGCTGGACGGCTACGGTTGACGGACAGCCGGCTGAGCTGGGCAGAGTGAACTATATTCTGCGTGCGCTGAACGTGAAAGCAGGCAGCCATAAAGTAGTGCTCGATTTCCATCCTCAGTCGCTCAAGAATACCGAGACCGTGGCTTACATCGGCTATGGCGTTCTGGCTCTCCTTATTATAATAGGTGTAGTGGTTGAGGTGAGAAAACGCAAGAAGGAATAGCGGGGATTACAAATCCCCTTAGACAGATTGAAAATTCTAATGATGCGATTTAGAACAGAAATAGATATTCCGAAGGCCGACTTCGAGATAGGGGCGGCAGAGCGGATGCTCTTTGTGGGCAGTTGCTTTGCCGACAATCTGGGTAGGCGGTTTGTGGAGAACCGCTTCCGGGCTACGGTGAATCCCTTCGGGGTGATGTATAATCCGGCAAGCATTCTCCATACGGTAGAGAAATGTTCCGAGGTCCGTCCCCGTGTGGCAGTCTTTACGCTGGGTACCAACCATGTGTATATCCTGAAGGAGACGGGCGAGATAGTGGACAACTGCCAGAAGCGCCCGCAGCGCCTCTTCGAAGAGCGGGAACTGAGCGTGGACGAATGTGCCGGCTATCTGCAGAAGGCTATCAATCTGTTGAAATCGCAGACCGCAGCATCTGAAGGAAGTGACGGCGGACTGAAGGTAATCATCACGGTAAGCCCTATCCGCTATGCGAAATACGGCTATCACGGGAGTCAGCTTTCGAAGGCTACGCTCCTGCTGGCAGCCGATAAGCTGGTGAAGGAGAATCCCGGAGTGGTGAGCTATTTCCCGGCTTACGAGATCATGAACGATGAACTTCGTGACTACCGCTTCTACAAGGAAGACATGCTGCACCCGAGCGAACAGGCTGTGGAATATATCTGGGAGCGGTTCCGGGCAACCTACTTTGGCAAGGAAGCCGAGCAGTTTCTGGAAGACTGGCGGCCTATCCGCGAAGCACTCGGACATAAACCCTTCCATCCCGAGAGCGAGGAACACCAGAAGTTCATCGCCCGGACGGAAGAGAAGAAAAGACAATTTGAGGAGAAATATCATCTCTTATAAAATAAAGAATATTTAAATAACAAGACAATGACATATACTATTGAAAAGGTAACCACACTGATAGGTGCGCGTCGCTATGGAGACAATGATACCAACATCGGTTTTATCCTGACCGATAGTCGTTCACTTTGTTTCCCAGAGGAAACTCTGTTCTTTGCGCTCAAGTCGGAGCGCAATGATGGTCATAACTACATCCCTGAGTTGTATCGCAGAGGTGTGAAAAACTTTGTTGTAACGAATGTGCCTAAGGGCTATGCTTCTGATTATCCGGGAGCCAACTTCCTGAAGGTAGTAAACACGCTCGAGGCTCTCCAGCGTCTGGCTGAGCGCCACCGTGACGAGTTCAACATCCCTATCGTAGGCATCACGGGTTCAAACGGCAAGACCATGGTCAAGGAGTGGCTCTACCAGCTGCTCTCGCCAAGCATGTTTGTTACCCGCAGTCCGCGCAGTTACAACTCTCAGATAGGTGTGCCATTGTCGGTATGGCTGATGAACGAGCAGACCCAGGTGGGCGTTTTCGAGGCAGGTATCAGTATGCCTGGCGAAATGCTTGCCCTGCGTGACATCATCCAGCCAACCATCGCCGTACTGACCAATCTGGGTGCTGCCCATCAGGAGAACTTCTCTTCCCTGGAGGAGAAATGCCGGGAGAAACTCATCCTCTTCCATGATGCAGAGACCGTAATCTATGATGGCGATGACGAGGTTATCAACAAGGTGATAGCCGAATATCCCGACTATAAAGGCGAGAAACTCTTCTGGTCGCTCAAGAACCCGGAGGCTCCTTTCTATGTGAAGAACATCGAGAAGCAGCAGAGCGTGAGCGTGATTACCTATATATATAAAGGTGAAGAAGACAGTTTCTCTATTCCGTTCATCGACGATGCATCTGTACAGAATGCCATCATCTCTGCTGTCGTGGCATCAAAACTCGGTCTTTCGGCTGAAGATATCGACAAGCGTATGGCACAGCTCGAACCTGTGGCTATGAGACTGGAGGTGAAGGTAGGACAGCACGGATGTACGCTGATCAATGACAGCTACAACAGTGATATCAATTCGCTCGATATCGCCCTCGACTTCATGAACCGCCGTCCAGACCATCGCGGTCGTCGCCATACACTGATATTGAGCGACATCTACCAGAGCGGTCAGGCACCGGAGGCATTATATAAAGAGGTGAGCGATTTAGCCCGCAAACGTGGCGTGGTGAAGTTCATCGGTATCGGTCCTGAACTCTGCAAGCAGCACGACGTGATTCAGATTTCAGAGAAATTCTTCTTCCAGGATGTAGAGGAATTCATCGCCAGCGAGGTGTTTGCATCCCTGCGCGATGAGGTGATTCTGCTGAAAGGCGCCCGCCAGTTTGGTTTCGACCAGCTCACCGAACTGCTGGTACAGAAGGTACACGAGACAACGCTGGAGGTAAATCTGAATGCCGTGGTAGCCAATCTGAACTACTACCGTGCGTTTATGAAGCCGGAAACCAAGCTGGTATGCATGATTAAGGCAGACGGCTACGGTGCAGGTGCTGTGGAGATAGCCAAGACCCTGCAGGACCATCGTGTAGACTATCTGGCTGTGGCTGTAGCCGATGAGGGTGTTACGCTGCGCAAGAACGGCATCACCAGCAACATCATGATCATGAATCCGGAGATGACCGCCTTCAAGACCATGTTCGATTACGACCTGGAGCCGGAGGTTTACTCTTTCCGTCTGCTCGATGCGCTCATCAAGGCAGCTGAGAAAGAGGGTGTAACCGGTTTCCCTGTCCATATCAAGCTGGATACCGGCATGCACCGCATGGGTTTTGACCCTGAGAACGATATGGAGGAACTCATCGGTAAGCTGAAACACCAGAATGCCATCATCCCACGTTCTGTGTTCTCTCACTTCGTGGGCAGTGATGATGACAGTTTCGATGATTTCTCAGCTCATCAGTTTGAACTCTTCGACAAGGGCAGCAAGCAGTTGCAGGCAGCCTTCGACCATAAGATATTGCGCCATATCTGCAATTCGGCAGGTATCGAGCACTTCCCGGAGCGCCAGCTGGATATGTGCCGTCTGGGACTCGGACTCTACGGCATCAATTCGCGCAACAACAAGACCATCAACTGCGTGAGCACCCTGAAGACAACCATTCTGCAGATGCACAATGTGAAAGCAGGCGACAGTGTGGGCTACAGCCGCAAGACGATTCTCGACAGAGACAGCGTCATCGCAGCCATCCCTATCGGATATGCTGACGGACTGAACCGCCGTCTGGGTAACCGTCATGCCTACTGTCTGGTGAACGGCCAGAAGGCAGATTATGTGGGCAACATCTGTATGGATGTGGCTATGATAGACGTGACCGACATCCCTTGCAAGGAAGGAGATTCGGTAGAAATATTCGGCGAGCATCTGCCTGTCCAGACACTGAGCGATATCCTTGAGACCATCCCTTACGAGGTGCTGACCACCATCAGCAACCGTGTGAAGAGAGTTTACTTCCAGGACTAGGAAGTGAAGAGGGAAGAACGAAGAGGGAAGAATGAAGACCGATTCGGTAAAAAATCATTTAAAAACGTATAAAAAATAGAGAAATCCTATCAGAAAAGTTCTGATAGGATTTTTTTTTGCGTAAATTTTTCCATCAAAACGTATTGTAATTGAAGAAAAAAGTGTATCTTTGCACACAACAAATCATCTAAAGACAAAAGAGGGTGCTCCTTGTCGAGTATTTTCTAACAATTAAACAATTCAAAAATTTAAAATGGAACAAGTATTTAGCTATATTATCAGTCTCGGTGCGAGCGTGATGATGCCTATCATCTTCACGGTTATCGGTCTGTGTATTGGCATGAAATTCGGAAAGGCTCTGAAGTCGGGACTCTTCGTAGGCGTGGGTTTCGTAGGCTTGGGCGTGGTAACAGCATTGCTGACTACCAACTTCAACGACCCTTTGAAGGCTATTTCAGACATCTACCACCTACAGTTAAACGTTTTTGACATGGGATGGCCAGCAGCAGCTGCCGTAGCTTACAATACAGCAGTAGGCGCATTGATTATCCCAATCTGTCTGGGTGTCAACTTCCTGATGTTGATTACCAAGACAACACGTACCGTAAATATCGACCTCTGGAACTACTGGCACTTCGCCTTTATCGGTGCGGTGGCTTACTTCGTGATGGGTCAGAGTTTGCTCTGGGGCTATTTCGCAGCTATCGTCTGCTACATCAATACCCTGGTTTGTGCAGACCTGACAGCCGACAGATTCCAGAAATATTACGATTTGGATGGTATCTCAATTCCGCAGCCATTCTGCCAGAGTTTCATGCCATTCGCAATCGTTTTCAATAAACTCTTCGATATGATTCCGGGCTTCTCTAAGCTCGATATCGATGCAGAGGGACTGAAGAAGAAGTTTGGTGTGCTCGGTGAGCCACTGGTACTCGGTGTTATCGTAGGTGCCCTGATAGGTTGGGCAGCCCAGCTCGATATCAAGAAGATTCTCTTCCTGGGTGTAACGATGGGAGCCGTGATGGAGTTGATTCCTCGTATTACAGCCCTGTTTATCGACGGTTTGAAGCCTATCTCTGAGAAGACACAGGAGTTGGTGAAGACCAAGTTTAACGGCAAGAAGGTTCATATCGGTATGAGCCCAGCCCTGGTTATCGGTCATCCAACTACCCTGGTAGCATCTGTGATTCTGATTCCGGTTATCCTGGCTATCGCAGTCTTCCTTCCAGGCAACCAGTTCTTGCCTTTGGCATCGTTGGCAGGTATGTTCTACCTCTTCCCAATGATTCTGCCGTTTACAAGAGGTAATGTGGTGAAGACGCTTATCATCGGTCTGGTAACCCTCGTCATCGGTCTCTATTTCGTTACCGATATGGCACCAGACTTTACGCTGGCAGCCAACCAGGTTTATGCAGCAACAGGCGATAATGCCGCTCATATCCCTGACGGATTCTCAGGCGGTGCACTCGATTTCGCATCCTCTCTCTTCGGATGGGTTATCTATCGCGGTGTGAAGCTTTCATACGTAGGTATGGGTGTTCTCGCAGTCATCACGGTAGCCATGATGGTTATCAACCGTCAGCGCATCGTGAATGAAGAGGGAAAGGTAAAAGGGTAAAAAATAAAACAAGATAATTATGAAGAAATTAACATTAATATTGGCAGCAATGGTATTAACGGCAAGTCAGGCTTTTGGTCAGTGTGGAAAATGTGGTTATGAAGTGAAGGCAGAAAATGCCTACACTAACTACAACGTTCGTTATGCAAGTAATCCGATGGATGCAAAGCACTATACAACAGACCGTCTTCGCGGTGAGTTCGCTATCGAGAAGGTGTTCGCTCCAGGCGAGGTAAACTGGACATACACCCTATTCGACCGCTTCCTCATCGGTGGTGCTGAGCCAACAACTGCTCCTCTGAAGCTGACTTCTATCGCTCCTCTCTATACAGACAAGCCAAACGATCAGAAGAATCTGCTCGACAACCGCGAGTTGGGTATCATCAACATCGGTGGCGAGGGTACTGTTACCGTTGACGGCAAGAAGTATACACTTGGTTTCCAGGAGGCTCTCTACGTAGGTCGTGGTGCCAAGAACATCGAGGTAAGCAGCAAGGATGCAGCTAAGCCAGCTAAGTTCTATATGAACAGCGCTTGTGCTCATCAGACATATCCTACCAAGAAGGTTACCCTGAAGGATGCCAACAACATCAAGGCTGGTAGCCTGAAGGAGAGCAACGACCGCGTAATCCACCAGTTGATTATCGACGGTGTAGCCGGTGTTCGTACCTGCCAGTTGCAGATGGGTGTTACTGAGTTGAAGGAGGGTTCTGTATGGAACACCATGCCAGCTCATACTCACCTCCGCCGTATGGAGACTTACCTCTATTATAATGTACCAGAGGGTCAGAAGATTCTCCACGTAATGGGTGAACCACAGGAGACACGTCCTATCTGGCTGAACAACGAGCAGGCTGTGATTGCTCCAGAGTGGTCTATCCACTGTGCAGCAGGTACCAGCAACTATACCTTTATCTGGGGTATGGCAGGCGAGAATCTGATCTACAACGATATGCAGGTAGTGAAGATTCCTACATTGGAATAATAAGATACATGATATGGCAACCTGGTTTATGATTAATATGAGCCAGGCTTTGCCGTCTGAATAGTAATCTAAAATAAAAATAAGTATAACGCTTAAAAACTTTTTGCAAAATGAGTCCTATTACAACAAGCAAAATGTCCAACTTCCGTTGGGTAATCTGTGCGCTGCTCTTCATCGCAACCACAGTCAATTACATGGACCGTCAGGTTCTCTCTTTAACATGGAAAGACTTCATTGCTCCAGAATTCCACTGGACGGATGATCACTATGGTACCATCACCGGTCTTTTCTCAATCTTCTATGCCATCGCCAACCTCTTCGCAGGTAAGTTCGTTGACTGGATGGGCACCAAGAAAGGTTATCTCATCGCCATCTTCGTATGGTCAACAGGTGCTGTGATGCACGCCGGTTGCGGTTGGGTAGCTATGCAGATGGAAGGTTATGATTCTATCGAGGCACTCCGCATGGTACAGGCTGGTAGTGATGCAGCCGTAGCGATTGCTACAATCAGTGTATGGCTGTTCCTCTCTTGCCGTTTGATTCTTGCTGTGGGTGAGGCAGGTAACTTCCCTGCAGCCATCAAGGTAACAGCAGAGTATTTCCCTAAGAAAGACCGTGCTTTCTCTACCGCTATCTTCAACAGTGGTGCTTCAGTAGGTGCTTTGGCAGCTCCAGCTACCATTCCATTGTTGGCTCGCAGCATGGGCTGGGAGTGGGCTTTCATCATCATCGGTGTGCTCGGTTACGTATGGATGGGCCTCTGGGTATGGCTCTATGACAAACCATCTAAGAGCAAGCATGTAAACAAGGCTGAGCTTACTTATATTGAGCAGGATGAGGACCTCGAAAAGGTTGAGGCTGAGAAAGAGACGGAAACTGCCACTGAGGAGAAAACTATCGGTTTCCTGAAGTGCTTCAGCTACCGTCAGACCTGGTCATTCATCGTAGGTAAGTTGATGACTGATGGTGTTTGGTGGTTCTTCCTCTTCTGGGCACCTGCTTATTTCTCTGACCAGTATGGTTATTCTTCAGATTCTGGTATGGGTATCGCCCTCATCTTCACACTCTATGCTATTGTAACCGTATTGAGTATTGGTGGTGGTTACTTGCCAACTTACTTTGTTGACAAGAAGGGTATGAATCCATATATCGGTAGAATGCGTGCGATGTTGATTTTCGCTTGCTTCCCATTGCTCGGTCTGATTGCCCAGCCTATGGGTGAGTACAGTGCATGGTGGCCAGCTATCATCATCGGTTTGCTCGGTGCAGGTCATCAGGCATGGTCAGCTAACCTCTATTCTACCATTGGTGATATGTTCCCTAAGTCAACTGTAGCTACTATCACCGGTATTGGTGCGATGGCAGGTGGTATCGGTTCCTTCCTGATCAACAAGGGTTCCGGTATGCTCTTCACCTATGCAGAGGGTCAGGGTTCAGACTTCAGCTTCATGGGCTTCGATGGCAAGCCAGGTGCCTACATGATTGTATTCTGCATCTGTAGTGTTGCTTACCTCGTAGGCTGGTGCATCATGAAGGCATTGGTTCCTAAGTACAAGCCAATCGTTGTAGAATAATGAAAAGGCACTTTTTAAAGGTAAAAAAGTAAAAAGGTAAAAAGGTAAAAAAGCCTTAACCCTTTATAACCCCATTCTCTCGTAAATTTATATAGCCCCTGGTGTGTTATTACATCAGGGGCTTTTAGCATTACGGGGAACCTGCGATGGAATCGCAGGGAACGGGGGCACAAAGAGGGAGAGGGGGCTTTTTACCCTTTTACCTTTAAATAAATCCTTGCTGCTTGAGGGCTTCGAGGAAACCTTGGCTCATCGCCTCGCAATCCTTCTTTGTGTATCGGATGTCGGTGAAAACCTGGGCTAGGGTCTCTACGTTGTTGATGCGAACGAACTCTTTGTTTTCTTCAAGAGCTTCCTTCTCTGCATAGAAGTCATCTATCTTTTCTGGGCTATAATCCTCGAAATGCTCGTGGTGGATGATGCTGCGCAGAGGGAGACGGTCGCTCAGGGCTGGATGTTCTGCCGGCCAGCCGATGGTCAATGTGGCTACCGGCATTACGAGCTTAGGGAGCTTCAGGGTGTCGATGATCATCTTTGGCATATAAACCGTAGTTCCCAGGAAACAGGTGCCTAAACCGGCTTCTTCTGCCAGATTCGTAAAGGTCTGGGTGAAAAGAAGGGCATCGGTAGCTGCATTCATAAAAGAGAGAATGTTGTCATAGCCCGGGGTTCCCTTGCGGTTCTCTGCCCAGAGGGTTGTGCGGCGATAATCAGCACAGATGGTGAGGACGACAGGGGCTCCTGTTACCATCGGCTGGTTGAAGTGGGCTGGCGCCAGTGCCTTCTTTCCTTCTTCGCTTCTTGTTACCACAACGCTGTAAAGCTGCAGATTTCCCATCGTCGGGGTGCGCTCTGCCTCTTCCAGAAGACGGTTCAGAAGTTCTTCAGATACTTCCTTCTCTGCATATTTTCTGATGCTTGTTCTGTTCTTAATCGATTCCATATCTTTTTTATTTTATCATTATACCTTATTATATAAATAGAAGTTCTGTTCCATTTCAGAACCCTATTTTTGCTGCAAAGTTAGTGAAAGTTTCCCAAAAAGTTGTCTTTCTTTCGCTTTTTTAGTGAAATATATGCCAAAACGTTTCAGATTTTAGAAATAAAAGTTTAATTTTGCACCTAAATATGAAACGTTTGATATGAAATATACTGAAAATATGACTTTTGAAGAGGCTTCCAAGGCTCTTATAGATGAATTGAATGCTAATCTGGCAACACTTCATCAGAATTATCATGTAGAACAGTCTGATTGGAATAAACTCTATGATCAGATAGCCAATGTTGTTTCAGAGGAAACTCATCTTCCTGTTTTCTCTCCTGAAGTGATGGAGGTGCGACCTCGAGAACTGGAATGCGATGTGGTGCGATTCCAGAATAATAAGGAGAAATGGGTGGCTCTGGTAGGACTGCTCGATGGTCATCCATACGAAATCTTCACGGGTTTGCAGGATGAGGACGAGGGTATCATGCTGCCTAAATCTGTAAGCAAAGGCAAGATTGTGAAGACCATTCTGGATGGAGGCTTGAAGCGATACGATTTCCAGTTTGTGAACAAGCGAGGCTATAAGATTACGGTTGAGGGATTGAGCGAGAAGTTTAATCCTGAATACTGGAACTATGCCAAGCTGATTTCCGGTGTGCTGCGCTACCGTATGCCTATCGAACATGTCATCAAACTCGTTTATCAGCTCCAGCTTACTTCAGATAACATCAATACCTGGAAGAAAGGTGTTGTGACAGCCCTGAAGAGATATCTGAAGGATGGTAGCCTGATGAAACTTTACGATGATAGCGATTCCGAATCCTAATCCCCAAGATAGAAACTGATATAAACTATGCTTTTCCGTAGTAAGATATACTTGAAGAATGTCCGTTTCCATGCATATCACGGCGTTCTGCCACAGGAAACCCAGGTGGGCAACGATTATGTGGTGAATCTGGATGTGAGCTATGATTTCTCCAGAGCCATGGAAACCGATGAACTGGCTGGAACCCTCAACTATGCAGAACTCTATGAACTCGTGAAACAGGAGATGGAGATACCTAGCAAACTGCTGGAACATGTAGCCGGAAGGATAGGAAAGCGACTCTTTGCAGAATATCCGACTATTCAGAAAATACAACTCGCCATTACCAAAGTTAATCCTCCTTTTGGAGCTGACTGTGACGGCGCTGGGGTAGAAGTTGTATTAACAAATGATAAAACTTTATAGTAGATTTAGGTTTTCTGATACAAAAGTAGTAATTTTGCAAAATCATCAGAAAGTTATGTTGAAGAAAATAACACTCATATTGACCCTATTGTGTATGTTGGTGCTGACAGCGACAGGCGCCAACCGCCGTTTCACGCTCGTTATCGACCCAGGTCATGGCGGTCATGATGCGGGTGCACTTGGGGCTATTTCCAAAGAAAAGAATATCAATCTCTCTGTGGCATTGCAGTTTGGCAAATATGTTGAGCGCAATATGCCGGATGTGAGAGTCATCTATACCCGCAAGACGGATGTCTTTATTCCTCTGAAAGAGCGTGCCAACATTGCTAACCGCGCCAATGCCGACCTGTTTATCTCGGTACATACCAATGCGCTGCCAGCCGGTAAGATAGCCCGCGGTTTTGAAACCTATACGCTCGGTATGCACCGTGCCAAGGATAATCTCGATGTGGCTATGCGAGAGAACTCCGTTATCTCGATGGAGAAGGGCTATCAGCAGACCTATCAGGGTTTCAACCCGCGATCTTCTGAGAGTTACATCATCTTCGAGTTTATACAGGGTAAGAATATGGAGAGAAGCGTAGAACTGGCGCGCAATATCCAGCGAAAGGTATGCAACGGTGCCAACCGTCCGGATAAGGGTGTGCATCAGGCTGGATTCCTGGTTCTCAGAGAAACCTCGATGCCTAGCTGTCTGATAGAGCTCGGTTTCATCACTACTGCCGATGAAGAAAGACTGCTCAACGATGCCAGCAGGGTGGATGATATCGCCCGAGGCATCTACGAAGGTTTTGCGCAATATCGCAATAAATACGATAAATCCATCTCGGTTCCTTATCGTGCTGCAGATACCGAATCGGTGCCGGTTGCCAAGATAGTTTCTGATACAAAGAAGGAGCAGGATGAGCGCCGTGCCGAGGAAGCGGATACTGCTCCGAGAAGAACTGTGAAGCAGGTGGAAACCAGAGCAACAAAGGCTAAAACGGTTCAGCAGAACAGAAGACAGAACCAGCAGGATAAGCCGGCTCAGCAGAGCAGACAGACGCAGCAGAACAGACAGAACCAGCAGAACAGAACTGTAGCTCAGAACAAGCCGGCACAGCATAAAGCCAATGTAGCCGATGCGCCTGTCTTCAAGCTTCAGATATTTGTCAGCAACCGCACGCTCCGCAAGGGCGATGCCCATTTCAAGGGCGAAACCGATTATGACAGTTATCAGGAAGGAAACATGGTAAAATATACGATGGGAGCCTCTACCAATTATAATGAGATTTACCGCTTGCGCAAGTCGCTTGCCGAGAAATTCCCTGAAGCTTTCATCGTAGCTTTCAAGAATGGAAAGAAATATGATGTGAATCAGGCAATACGTGAGTTCAAACAGAACAGGAACCGCTGAATGACCTGAGTAAGGATAAGATATAAGCACGAATATATAAAGAGATAAATATGAAGCTAACAAAAGAAATCAAGATAGCTCTTGTAGCTATTGTCGGTATTTTGATTATGTATTTCGGAATCAATTTTCTGAAAGGCATGAATCTGTTCTCTACCAACAACGCCTACTATATGACGTTTGATGACATCCAGGGACTGGGTGCCTCTACGCCTATTTATGCGGATGGTTATAAGGTAGGTACCGTGGATGGTTTGGAATATGATTACAAGGAGAATGGTCCTATCAAAGTAAAGGTGGATATTAACAAGGATTTGAGAATCCCGCAGGGCAGTAAAGCCGAAATAGTAAAAGACCTGATGGGTAACCTGCAGGTGAATCTGCTTCTGGCAAACAATCCGCGCGAAAGAGTAGAACCGGGTGGCGTTATTCCGGGTGCCGTAAACGGAGGCATGATGGATAAGGCTGCCAACCTCATTCCGGTAGTGGAAAAGATGTTGCCTAAGTTGGATTCTATCCTTACCAGCGTGAATGCACTGCTGGCTGATCCGGCTCTGGCGGCTTCGCTGCATAATGTGGAAACCATTACAAGCAACCTCACCGTTTCTACCCGTGAGTTGAATACGCTGATGGCGGGACTTAACAAACAGGTTCCGGGTATGATAGGAAAGGCAAACGGCGTGCTGGATAATACCAACCGCCTCACAGCTAATCTGGCCAGTCTTGATGTGCAGGGCACTTTGAACAAGGTGAACCAGACTTTGGAGAGTGCTCATCAGTTTACTGAGAAGCTGAACAGCAACCAGGGCAGCCTCGGATTGCTGATGAACGATACCAAGCTGTATGACAATCTGACGTCAACCATGGGTCATGCCGACTCCTTGGTTATCGACTTGAAGGCACATCCGAAACGCTATGTCCATTTCTCTGTTTTCGGCAGAAAAGACAAGTAAAAAGAGTCCGAGCTAAATAAATTTAGTCTAAATAAGATTCGGTATGTTTCACGCCCCGAAATGACTCGCAAACTGTTTGTTTGTTAGCCGTTTCGGGGACGTTACATTATTGTTTCACTGAATTTCAGTCTGCTATATTTGTATTTTAGGCAAGTGTTTGGTATTCAGTAATTTAAAGACTATCTATTAAAATGTTTTAAATAAGGGGATTTGCATTTCTCCTATTTTTTTTGTAACTTTGCACGTGATTTCGCATCTTTCGGTGCGTCCCGTCATTTGTGAATTAAAGTATTAATAATATAAGTAATCAATGTTAGCAAGTCCAAAAGCCCTCTGGGACAACAGTCTTTTGCTCATAAAGGACAGTGTAACAGAGCAGCAATATAACACATGGTTCAAGCCAATCGTCTTTGAATCGTACAAGCCGTCGACAAAGACTTTGTTGGTGCAGGTTCCGAGTCCGTTCGTATACGAGTACTTGGAACAGAACTTCGTTGACTTGTTAAGTAAGGTGCTGCATCGTAATTTTGGGGAAGGAATCCGTCTCACTTATCGTGTTGTAACCGATAAGGAGCATAAGCTTTCTCAAGATATAGAGGCAGATCCAGACGATGCTGATATGGCAAAGCAAACTCGTGAGCGTGCCCAGCAGACGGCTGCCCAGCCTGCCGCTCCCCAGCAGCAGGAAGACATTGATACGCAGTTAGACCCGAAGCTTACTTTCAACAATTATATGGAGGGTGACAGCAATAAGCTGCCTCGTTCCGTAGGATTGTCTATTGCCGAGCATCCCAACACCACCCAGTTTAACCCAATGTTCATTTACGGACCTTCGGGTAGCGGTAAGACGCATCTGGTGAATGCCATCGGCCTGAAAGCGAAGCAGATGTATCCTCAGAAGCGTGTGCTCTATGTGAGTGCCCGTCTTTTCCAGACCCAGTATACCGATGCCGTGCTCCATAATGCGAGCAATGATTTCATCAACTTCTATCAGTCTATCGATATGCTGATTGTGGATGATATCCAGGAGTGGGCTGGTAAGGCGAAGACGCTGAATACCTTCTTCCATATCTTCAACCACCTTTTCCGCAATGGAAAGCGTATCATCCTGGCGAGCGACCGCCCTCCGGTAGAGTTGAAGGATATGCCAGACCGTCTGCTCACCCGTTTCTCTTGTGGTCTGGTCTGCGAGTTGGAGAAGCCGAATATCCAGTTGTGTGTGGATATCCTGAGCAATAAGATCCGTCGTGACGGTTTGAAGATTCCGGTAGACGTCATCTCTTTCATCGCCCAGACCTGTAACGGAAGTGTGCGCGATTTGCAGGGAGCCATCAACGGTCTTCTGGCTTACAGCATCGTTTATAACAGCAGCATTGATATCCGTCTTGCCGAGCGCGTCATCAAGCGTGCGGTGAAGGTGGATGATAAGCCGCTCACCATCGATGATATCGTAGAAACGGTTTGCCATCATTATAATGTAACGGTTACTGCCGTGAACAGCAAGAGCCGTAAGCGTGATTATGTCGTGGCAAGACAGGTAACGATGTATCTGGCACAGAAATATACCAAAATGCCTGCTTCGAGAATCGGCAAACTCGTTGGTAATCGTGATCATAGCACAGTTATCCACAGTTGTTCAAAAGTGGAAGAAAGACTGAAGATTGATGCTGGATTCAGCGATGAACTGGTTAGTATCGAAAACGGATTAAAGGTGAAAAGGGCATAAAGAATGTACTTTTCGCTGATAGGATAAGTTTAAGCACGGAACCTTGGTATAGTGGTTCTTGTTTATATAAATGAAATAAAGGAAGCCTGGCAAGTTTGTTTTTGCCTTGGCTTCCTTTTTCCGTCTATAATATCTGAACTATTAACTAGCAACTCTTTTTCATCATCTTCTTCCATTTAAAGTATCCGGCTACGGCGATGATGACGTAGAGACCGTAAAGTCCTGCCTTGAATGGGATGCCTTTGATGATATAGAGATAGAAGCAAACGGCATCTACGATTATCCAGAAAAACCACTGCTCGATATATTTGCGTGCCAGCGCCCAGAGACCCACAAAGCTCAGGGCATTGGTGAAACTGTCTTGCAGAGGAACTGTAGAGTTGGTGAAAGTTATCAGTATATAATAGGTGATGCCCCAGGCTGCCAGGAAGAACAGAAGAGTAGGGAGATAGAGCGACTTCTTCATATAGGTAATCGGAAGTTCTTCTTTCTCCTTCTGGTTGTGCTTCTTGCCATATTTCCATACGGCATAACCATATATACCGGCTATCGTATAGTAGACCGCCATACCCGCATCGCCGTAAAGACCATGACTCCAATAGAGCCATACGTCCAGGGCGGGCATGATGATGCCTACCAGCCAGAGCCAGATACTGGCACGGTACTCCAACAGGATATAAACCAGTCCGAGTACCGTGGTAAAGATGTCTAAACCATGTGATGCAATATAATCCATCATGATGATTTCTGATTAGAACTTCAATGTAAGATGCGTCATCCAGGTGGTATCTGCCATCGGGATGTAGGCTATCTGCTTGAATCGTTTATCCAATGTATATCCGTAACCGGTAGCATTGCCCCAGGTGAATGCGCTGGCTGCATAGTGGCGGTTGAAGATATTGTTGATGTCCACACCGAAGCTTACCTCCTTGATGCCGAGTGCCTTGGTTACCTTAGCACTGTAGTTCAGGCTCAGGTCGCTCTGTGAATAGCATGGCAGCGAGAAGTCGCGGTCTTCTGTGTTGGTAATATACTGGCGACTTACAAAGTTGGTGTGCCAAGTAGCTGAGAAACCGGCATAGTGGATATCGATGAAGCCGTTCAGGATAGCTGATGGAGAATAAGACAGGGTTGAGTTGTCGTAATGTACTACGCCTGGCTTCGTATCGTCTTCCCAGTTGCTTACATACTCATCAAAGTCCTTGATTTTGTTCTTGCTCAAAGCGGCATTTCCTTCTACAGACAACCATGACAATGGTGCCCAGCCGGCTGTCAGCTCTACGCCCATACGGTAAGAATCCTTGATGTTGGTGGTCAGCGCCTCGCCGATGTCACTCAACTGTCCGGTCTGAGCCAGCTGGTTGTCATAATCCATATAGTAGAAGTTGGCGCCTGCATGCCAGTTGTTGCCCTGATACTGATAGCCGAACTCTACATCGAGCAACTTCTCCTCTTTAGGGAATGGATAGTTGAAGTTGTCGGTAAAGTTGTTGCGCTCTGGCTCGCGGTTGCTGTAGGCTACAGATGCGTATGCCTTGTGGCCATCCTTGTTGAAGCTGATACCTGCCTTAGGGTTGAAGAAGTTGTACTTCTCGTTGATGTTCAGCTCCTGGTTCTTGTAGCTGCCATCTGCCTGGGCGATAAATTTATCGTTGATACCGTCGGTCTTGTATTCTACACGGCGATACTGCAGGTCAGCGAAGGCATTCCAGTAGTCTGCAAAGCGATAGCTTGCCTTGACGAAAGCGCTGTAGTCATACTTGTGGGCATCAGAATCATAGTACTTATACTGACCATTGTTGCCGAAGAATTTCTTCTCGGCATCCTGGTTGGCGATATAAGTAAGGTATCCCCAGTGGTTGCCGCGGAACTGCTGCAGGTTCAATCCGCCGATAACATCCCAGTGCTCATCCTTGTAGTTGGTATTGTATACCATGCCGTAGGTATGCTGGGTGAGTCCCTTCTTGCGGATGAAGTCAGACTTCTTAACCTTGTTGCCCTCTGCATCCTTGTAAACGAGTCCGAACTTGGCAAACTTGGCGTTGTTCTTAAACTCCTTGTAGTAGCCGTAGCCATAGGTATAATGCAGTGAGAGGCTGTGGCTCCAGTGGCTGCTTGGTGTCCAGGTAGCCGAAAGGATGTTGTGGTTCTGATAGAAGTTATCAGTTGTCTTGTCCCATTTGCTTCCGTCGCGCAGAGTATAAGGAGTGATGGTATAATCGCCCTTGCCGTTGCGAACCAAATCGCCTGTCAGCACGTTAAACTTATCCAGACCAGCCTTATACATATCTTTATAAGTGCGGATGCCATCCTGAAGGAGGGTGAAGTTAGAGTCGTAATCTCCGCCCAGCACACCGTTCCAAGCCTGACCGGTCTTCTCGAAGTTGCCGATGTTCTTGTAGCTTATCTTGAAGTTATCGCCCAGCCAGGTCAGTCCGCCATAGTAAGAACCTGAGCGGCCTGCTGTGCCGTCTACATAACCGTCGGTAGCTGTCTCGTGATAAGCACCGTCAAAAATCAGATGCTTGCCGAGCAGACCTGTAGAGAAGCTGGCGCCTGTATGATAGGTATTGTAAGAACCGAAAGAACCGGTAACTTCTGCGGTAGGGGTGAGCGAAGGAGCAGCTGTAGCCATAGAGATGCTTCCACCGAAGGCACCGTCGCCATTGGTAGAAGAACCTACGCCGCGCTGTACCTGGATGCTGCCCAGGAGCGAAGAATAACTGTTCATGTTAGCCCAGAAAACGGTCTGGTCTTCCGGTGAGTTGAGAGCCACTCCGTCGAGTGTTACATTGATGCGGCTTCCGGCAGCGCCACGAATGCGCATATAGGTAGTACCGGTGCCGATACCGTTCTCACTCCAGGCGAGAATGCCCGGTGTACGAGAAAGGAGAAATGGCAATTCCTGACCTGAGCAAGAGAATTGTTTGAGTTCTGATTTCCTGATGTTAGCCACGGCGTATGGAGCTTCCTTTGCGGCACGTACGCCTTTTACAATCACTTCATTCAAATTCTGCACCTTCAAGGTGTCGATTTTTGTCTGTGCCAGTGCAGCCTGGCTTGCCAAAGAGCAAAACGCTACACTGAGTGCGATCCCGTTGAATCTTTTCATTTATTTAAATTAAAAACATCATATAAGGGGGGAATGTGCCTTGTTTTCCTACGCCAGCATTACCTGGTTCAGGTCGATGGGTATATTCTCAGCATCCGCTTTTTTCTCTTTTCCGGCGGTAGCACCCCTTAGTTAGCTCTCTGCTAACCGGGTGCAAAGGTACAAATAAATTTGATAACCGCAAAATTTACGTAGATTTTTACTATATTTGTGTCCTTTTATCATTCTTTTTTCTTATATTTGCAGTCGGATTGCTGTTATTCGCAGTCCTTACAGTTTGAAACCTAAACTTCATGTGATAGGATTATGAGACGGTATATTTCACATTTGTTCACGTGGGTCATCTCTTTCCTGACCCTGTTGGCATTCTCATCGTGCTTGAATGAGCATCCTAAGGATCAGCTCGATGGGGGTGGCAGCAATGGTTCTGCGTCTGAAATATTCGATACGACCATAGCTCCTTTATATGATTTTATGGGTGGAACGATAGATGGGGAAGGCATCTGCGATATTCAGCGTCTTGACAGTCTGCTTTCTCTTTCTCCTGATGATGAGCAGCTTTATTCTTCCTGGCAATATCTTTATCGGACTATCGGCATGTGCAACAAGTCGCTGGATATGATAGATTTACAGTCAGTACGGCTTACCGATAACCAGAAGGCGCAGTTCAAGGCTGAGGTGCGTGCCATCAGAGCCATGATGTATTATGAGGCGATGGATTTGTATGGCAGAATTCCGGTACTCCTGTCTTCAGCAGAATCGCTCATCTATGAACCGGCTTCGGGCTCTTCGGTTACCGATGAAAAGCTGTCGGCTCAGAGCGAACGGAGCGAAATCTTCCATTTCATCTTCAGCGAATTGCAGCAGGTGTTGCCTTATCTTCCTCAGACGTCCAGTTTGGAGGAAGGCTCTCATTATGGGCGCATCACGCAGCCTGTGGTTAACTTCCTGCTGGCTAAACTGGCGCTGAATGCTGAAATCTATATGTACAACGATTGGGCGCAGGGTTACAGGAAGCGTCCGAAGGGTAGAGACCTGGAATTTATGGTGCGTACAGCCGATGGTGCCTCGCTCATTACGGGCGGCAAGGCTAGTGAGAACCGCAGCAAGATATTGAATGCTTGGGAAACCTGCATCTTCTATTGCAACAGACTGGCTGATGAGGGCTGCAGTTTAGAGGAGGATGAAATCTTCAACAGTTCTGCGCGTTATCAGATGCCGAAGGATGCGCTGGTGATGGATGAGGCTGATTCTGTTCAGCATCCACGGCCAGCCAAACCTCTGTTCCGTTTCCGTTATGCTGATGTGTTGCTGATGAAGGCTGAGGCGATGGAGCGCAACGATGGGGATGGCAGGGCAGAGTATAATATGGTTCGTGCGCATGCCGGTTTGCCTGCGCGCAAGTCTTCGCTAGCCAATATTCTGGAAGACCGTCAGGTTATGCTGGCGGGCGAGACCTGTCACCGTCAGGACCTTATCCGTTTCGGCAAGTTCCTCAAGTCTTCGCATCTTCGCCGTTCTGTTCAGTCCGCTCTTACGTCCTGTTCCATCGTCTTCCCGATACCTCAGCGAAGCCTTGCCTTCAATGGCAAGTTGGTTCAGAATAAAGGATATGAGGCAATGGAATAGCCAAAAACTCTTCACTCTTCACCCGATAGCTCGAATCCCCTTTATATAAAGGTGTTGCGGAGGGTGAAGAGTTTTTCGTAACTCTTCACCTCTCTTCACCCACTCTTCACCTCTCGAATCCCCTTTATATAAAGGCATTCCCAGCGATTGGGTGAAGAGTGAAGAGTAAAATCAATTTTTCTTCTTCTTTTCTGATATCAGCCGGAACCGGTGTGATATTTCGGTTATTAAATTTTCACAAGTAAGCTCCACACGCCCTGTATGCCCCCACACGCCCTGAAAGGGCAGAAGCTCCTAGCCCAGGGCATCGCCCTGGGTTATTATGGGCGCAAATCTGTCGCCCTGTAAGGGCAAAAGCTTTCAAATACAAGGCAATTAACAAAGCTTTTGCCCTTACAGGGCGCCTTGCTGACTGCTATTATACC
>JAJWFY010000058.1:0-18495 GCA_021615735.1 Segatella copri
CAGCTGTTACTGCTTTTTTGGAATTATGCAAGGTATAAACGCGGAGACGCTTACGGTTATCTCAACAAAAAAGTGTAACTTTGTCACCAACTAAATAATTCCAAGAAGCTTGTTTTTTTTGAAGTTTTTTCAAGAAAACGTACTTTGAATCACTCTTTTTTATTATATTTGCAATCGAAAATCGAATTGAACCTTGACTAAACGATGAAATAGTTATGGAACAGAAGTTAAAAACCATATTTTATGCGATGGGTGCGATGATTCTTGCACCCCAAACCCTCTGTGCTCAGTCTGTGAACATCGAAGGCTTAGATTCCTTGCGCTTATCAGGTTCGGTGAGTGTAGTGGAGCCTGAACTTCTGAAGAAGGGTGTGCTCAATAATGCTCTGGATGCCTTGAGCGGACAGACGGCAGGTGTTAACGTCACTACCAATGGTCTTGACCGTATTGCTATGTTGAACTCCGTCCGGGTTCGCGGTACAACTTCTATCATGGGCGGCAATGATCCTCTGGTGATTATTGATGGTGTTACTTCTGATGTGGCGACGCTTGCTACAATCTATCCCGCCGATATAGAGAGCTTTACAGTACTGAAGAATGCCAGCGAAACGGCACTCTATGGTTCCCGTGGAGCTTCGGGCGTTATCCAGGTAAAGACCAAGAAGGGTACGGGTAAGGGATTTCAGATTTCTTACGAGGGAAACTATGGTATAGAGGCGATGTACAAAAGTATGGAGATGCTCAATGCCGCCGAATACATAGCTGCTGCACAGAAGTATGGGCTGGAGTATAACAATAAGGGATATGATACCAATTTCCGCAAGGCGATTACCCGAACCGGAAATATCCAGAACCATTATCTGGCCTTCAGCGGTGGCACTCCGCAGAGCAATTACCGCGCTTCTTTTGGCTATATCGATCATAACACGATTATTCGGAGCAAGGGCTATCGTAATCTGGTAGCTAAGATTGATGTCACCCAGAAGGCGTTTGGCGATAAACTGACGGGAGATTTCGGCGTGTTCGGTTCGTCTTTCAAGAACAATGATATCTTCGACAGTCAGATGCTTTTCTATTCTGCCGATGCCATGAATCCTACTTATCCTTATGATAAGCTGAACGGTAGTTGGGTGAAGAATGGGGCTGCATCTCAGGTGAATCCTCCCGGTGCCGTGCTCAAGGAGCGTAATGATACGAAGAACATGAACTTCAATGCTCATCTGAAGTTGAACTATGATATGACAAATTCTCTGAGTGTTTCTGTCTTCGGAGCATACAGTTATGCTTCCAACGAGAACAACCAGTTCTGTCCTACCTGGCTTTGGGCGCAGGGCAATCTCTATCGTGGGGAGTTCAAGAGCGAGGACTGGCTTGCCAATGTATCGTTTAACTATCAGCATTCGTGGGGAATCCACAATCTGAAGGCAATGGTGGGTGCAGAATATCAGAAGGATATCCGAACGGGATTCTGGACTTCTGCGAAGGGAATCACCAACAACGACATGTATTACCATAATATAGGTGCTGCTGCATCACGGCCTTTCGGTGGGACAGACAGCAAGTACGAAGATCCGACCCTGGCTTCTGTGATGGGCAATGTCGACTACACCTTATATAATAAGTATAGTCTTTCGGTTTCCATGCGTGGCGATGGTTCTTCGATGGTGGGCAATGACCATACCTGGGGTTTCTTCCCATCCGTCTCTCTTTCCTGGGATATGAAGCAGGAGAAATGGCTCCGTTCTCTCAAGGAAATTACTATGCTGAAACTGCGTACGGGCTATGGACGCTCAGGTAATCTTGGCGGAATATCTTCTTATACCACTTTGAATACGGTGCGGCAGAATGGTATTGTTTCGGTGAACAGTTCTCCTACGGTTACGATGGGAATGATTAGCAATAACAATCCTGATCTGAAGTGGGAAACCCGCGCTACCTGGAATATCGGAGCTGATTTGGGATTGTGGAACAACCGGCTGGTTCTGACGGCAGAATATTACTATTCCAAGACCACCGACATGCTCTATGCCTATGATGTGCCGGTTCCGCCTTTTGCCTATGATAAACTGTTGGCAAATCTGGGTTCTATGAGCAACCAGGGTTTGGAGGTTGGCATTTCCTTCACTCCTATCCAGAAGAAGGACATGGAACTGAATATCAATATGAATCTCTCCTGGCAGAAGAACAAACTCCTCTCGCTGAGTGGTGAATATAACGGAATGCAGATGTCAGCAGCCGATATTACTGCGATGGGTGCCTTGTCGGGTGCCGGTCAGCATGGTGGTTACAACAATGTGGTCTATCAGATAGTTGGTCAGCCTTTGGGGGTATTCTATCTTCCTCATTGCAAGGGAATTATAGAAGATGGAAATGGGCATTATCGCTATGATATCGAAGATTTGGACAAGAACGGAACCGTAGATTTGAGTGATGGCGGTGACAGATATATTGCCGGTCAGGCTACTCCTAAAGTAACGTTGGGTTCCAATATCAGTTTCCGTTATCGCGACTGGTATCTTTCATTGCAGATGAACGGAGCCTTCGGACATAAGATATTCAATGGTACGGGTTTAGCCTACACCAATATGTCGAGTTTCCCGGATTATAATGTGCTGAAGGGAGCTCCTGAGAAGAATATCGTTGACCAGAATGTTTCTGATTATTGGTTGGAGAAGGGCGATTATCTCAACTTTGAGAATCTTACGCTGGGCTATGATATCCCTATCCGAAAGGGCGTGGTGCAGTCGCTCAGAGTTTCGGCGAGTGTCAACAATCTTGCCACCATCAGCAGTTACAGCGGCTTGACTCCGATGATTAACAGCTACGTGGTGAACAGTACGATGGGTATTGATGATAAGCGGACTTATCCTGTTTACAGAACCTTCTCATTGGGTTTAAGTGTTCAATTCTAAAATCAGAAAGTTATGAAACGATATAGATTTTTATTTCTGCTGCTGGCGGCATTGTCTATGACATCCTGCCTGGACGAACATCCTAAGGATCAGTTGGACGAGGATGCCATCTATGGCTCTGCATCTGATATTTATATCAATGCCGTGGCTTCTCTCTATAATTATATAGGTGGAGCTAACGAGAGTGAGGGCCTCCAGGGCACCTGCCGTGGCATTTACGATTATAATACGCTGACCACCGATGAGGCGATGATTCCGATTCGAGGCGGCGACTGGTATGATGGTGGCCTCTGGAATGCCATGTACCAGCATCGGTGGAGTGCCGATGACCAGTCTCTTTATGATACGTGGAAGTACCTTTATAAGGTTATCGTGCTGGCTAATAAGTCTTTGGATATTATCAGCAACAAGTCGGCCCTGCTTTCTGCCGCACAGCAGGAGGAATATCGGGCTGAGATAAGAGCCATCCGGGCTATGTTCTATTACTATGCTATGGACATGTTCGGTCGGGTTCCATTGGTCCTTTCCAGTGCAGAACAGCTCCATTCCAGCCTGTTCCAAGGTCAGACAGATCGCAGTTCTATCTTCCAGTTTGTCTTTCAGGAGTTGCAGCAGGTATTGCCTTCACTTCCCGACCAGCACAGCAATAAGGAAGGCAATTATTATGGTCGCATCACCCAGCCGGTAGTCAACTTTCTGTTGGCGAAATTGGCTTTGAATGCAGAAATCTATATGTATGATGACTGGACCCAGGGTTATGCGAGCCGTCCGAAGGGAAGTGACATTCATTTCTCTGTGCCGGCTTCTGATGCCTCTTTGCGCAATGGCGATAAGGTGGACTGTAGGAAGTTGAATGCCTGGGAAACCTGCATTTATTATTGTGATAAACTGGCAGAAGAAGGCTATGTCCTGGAGTCGGATGATTCATTCAATTTCTCTACGCATAATGAGACATCGAAGGAGAATATCTTCACGATTCCGATGGATAAGAATATCTATACCAACCAGTTCCATTATCTCTTCCGCTCTTACCATTATACGCATGGCGGTGTCTTGGGATGGGGAAGTGAGAATGGTACCTGTGCCACGATTTCTACGATGAAAGCCAATCATTATGGCGAGGCTGATGAAGATGCCCGTTGCAAGATGAACTTTGTGGCGGGAGTGGTAAAGGTAGATGGTCATGAACTGCTGATGGATAATGGAAAGCCGTTGGAGTATCAGCCTTTTGAAGTGGCTCAAAACCTGACCAACAGTAAGTTTGTCAAGACGGCTGGAGCGAGGATGGCGAAGTATGAGGTGGATAGAACCTCTTATATGGACGGCAAGTTGCAGAGTAACGACATAGTTCTTTTCCGCTATGCAGATGCTTTATTGATGAAGGCAGAGGCAAAGGTCCGAAACGGAGAGAATGGTGATGAGGAGTTGAATAGGATTCGTGCCCGTGTGGGAATGCCTTACCGTAAGGCTACGCTCGA
This sequence comes from Segatella copri, assembly GCA_021615735.1. GTDB lineage: Bacteria > Bacteroidota > Bacteroidia > Bacteroidales > Bacteroidaceae > Prevotella > Prevotella copri_Q. The sequence continues at coordinate 4,391 of JAJWFY010000058.1, forward strand.
TAACATTCTGGAAGAGCGGTTGCTGGAGTTGGTATGGGAAGGATGGCGTCGTCAGGATCTCATCCGCTTCGGCAAATTCACCGGTGCCTACGATCTCCGTACGCCTCTTCAGAGTGAATCCTCCGGCTACACCACTGTCTTCCCGATTCCTCAGAAATGCATCGATTTAAATTCTGAATTGGTACAGAATAAGGGATATGGCAATATTTTGAAGTAAAGAAACTTGAATAGTGTATATGAAACGAGAAAAGCTCGCCAGGACTTTGATGGTCTTGGTGAGCTTTTCTTGTTTTTATTTCCCAAATCTGGAAGTATCTACTTCTTCATGCTGCTTGGCCTTGTAGCCGCCGAAACGATAGGTGAGGGAGAGGCCTATGATTCTGTCAAAGTACATGTTGTTGATGACGTGCTGACCTCGATAGGTGTCGTGCAGATGGTTGTCGCCTGTCTCGAAGATGTCGTTGCAGTAGGCTTTCAGCTGGAACTTGTCATCCTTGAGAGGCTTCCAGGTGAGGGCTGCGTTGAGATAGCCAGAGGCTGGGATGTCGATGATTCCTTGGATGGCGTCGGTATGAACGGAAGCATCGAGGTTGAGAAGCACATGCTTGCCAAAGAGAAAAGTGCCGTTCCACTGGGCTTGACAGAACCATTTGCTGCGGTCGAATGGGAGATCATAGAAGTGGGAATTCTTGTCGTTCTGATATACGCCAGTGAAGGTAAGGCGATTCTGCCACCAGTTGCCTATGTTGATTGGGGCTGTGAGCATCAAGCCTACCTGGTTTACATGGTCGAAGTTGACATGCTTGTATTCCATCTCCTTCTTCTCGTCGCTCTGGTAAGGAAGCTGACGAAATTCATCTTTCGAGTTGTTGAAGAAGAGACTTGCCACGTATCTGCTGTGCAGAATGTAGGTAAGCGAGAGGCTGAGGTCTCGTGATGGCTTCAATGTCGGGTTTCCAACAATCTTTCCATATCCGCCCACATTATAGGTGGTGAAGTTCTTCACCGACCAATAAGTAGGGTAGTCTCTGTCGCAATCCAAGTCGAATTGGATGACGTGTCCTGCCTTAGGAAGATAGGTGATGGAGAGTGTAGGGAAGAGGTTCCACTCATTCCAGATTGGGGTGTGGTAATATTCTTCCATGAGCGATGCTTCCATCGTGAGTTTTTGTCCGAATGACTTGCTGGCTCCGACGTAGAAACTCATTTGGTCTTCGTTTTGAATGGTGTTGCCATCAGAAGACTTGTTGTTGTTTTCCTGCGAACTCTTGTCTCTTGATGTGGTGTAATTGATGCCGTAGTTCAAGCCCCAGTCTTTTCCTAAGTCGTGCTCCTGCTTGAGGTAAGCGTGCCATTTGTCGATTCGCTGCTGGCTTGTGATGTCGTAAATCTCATCGTAGAGACTGCTTTTTAGCCATTGTTCATCCGGTGAATTATAATAGGTGTATTCTGCTCCTGCCGAGAAACCGAATGGTGTGGAGTAATCCAGGCGGAAGTTGTGAAACTGACTCTTGGCATGGATTCTGAGAAGGGATGTGAAATCGCCATCATCCTCTGACGTTCCTCTCGTGTTATTGAGTTGTGAGGTGTAGGCAAAACTGAGCTGATGATTTTTCGCCAGATGATAGTTGATTCCCAGTCGGATGTTGTGGTTGAGATGACGTTTGATATTGTCGCTATGTGTAGAGAAGGCATAGGAAGTGCCATCAGTCAAGGTGTGGGCAAACTCATTTTCATAGTAATAATATCTCTTGCCATGACCGAAAGAATAGAGCATGTCTATTTCCCATTTCTTGTTGGTGAAGAGCAAGGAGGCGCGCTCTGTGTAACTGTTGCGGTTCTGGTGGGTGTAGCCGCCGAAGAACTCGCCTTGCAGGGAGTGAAAGCCTGTGTTGTGCTTCAGCAGGAGGTTGATGACTTGTCCCTTTACCTGATAGCGGGCTGGGGCTGAATAGACAACTTCAGCGTTGGCGATGCGGCTGGTAGGAATCGTTTTCAGAAGCGAATAGAGCTGCTCGCTCGTCATGGTGGTAGCCTTGCCGTCTATCATCACGGTTACGGATTGGGCGTTGAGAGTCAAGGCTTCATCTTGTTCGCTCACGCCAGGCAGTTGCTTGATGGCTTCATAGGCATTATCCACCGGATGGTTTTTGATGAGTTGAGGCAGGTCATAGGTCAATGCTGCTCCTTTCACCTTTACGATAGGTCGGTTGCCTTTTACCATCACATCAGGGAGGGAATGGATAATGCTGTCCATTTTCAGGGAATCATTTCTGTTTCCTTGTGCCCAGCCGGCAAGACTGATGGCCAGGCAAGCGCTTAATATAACCAATCTTTTCATATTCTTCTTATCTTTTTATCGTTCTTTCGGAAAAAACTCCCGATTTCGGTTGCAAAAGTACTGTAAAAATCTCGTGTCAGCAAGGAATTTTGATTATCAAGTCTTATCAGAAGTGTTATTTAGTCTTATCAAATCAGAAATAATTCCCTGAAAAGTATCTTACTTATCTTCTTTTTTATTACTTTTGCAAGCATGAAAGAGAAACGAAGAATATTCATATTGACAGTTATGGCTTGCTTTTGTACATTGGTAATGCAAGCACAGGAAGTGAAGAGTGTTTCTTTGGATTCCATTCCGAAGGCATCTTTACCTAAGGAAGGTATGTCGTTGGAATATTCTCGTCCTTCGCTCGGTGGATTTCCTGTACTTCAAGGCAAATCTTATTACTCTGAATCGAATGCACCTTGGATGTCGGAAGAAGGAAAACCTTTGGAGATTGCGCCGAATGCAATACCTCATATTTCTCTTCTTTCCCCGAATTTGGGTACGATGGCGGTATATTCTTCGGGTATTGAAGTCACAGGACTGATGAATAGGCAGACTGCAGGGGTTGTTTATCAACAAAATTTCGGGCGTTTTGTTTTTTCTCCTTATGTCGGGATAGAAAAGATAAACACGGGAGTATATGGATTTGGCAATCTCACCAAAGCTTCTTTTGGTGGACGAATGGCTTATCAAGTAAACGACTGGCTCACTGTGGGATTCTATGGACAATATGTTCCAACGAAAACCTCTGACCCTCGAAGCGTCATCATGTCTCCTTTCAATCCCAAGAGCAGCTATGGTGGCTTCATGGAAGTGATGTTCAATCAACATTGGGGGATAGGAGCCAAGATGGGACGAGAGTTTGCGCCACAAAAGAATGGTAAATGGGGATGGAAGAATACCACGGAGGTTTATCCGATTTTCAGAAAATGAGTATTGAATTCATCTGGAAAAATCTTTAATAAAGGAAAGAATGAAGTTACATCTTAAATACATAGTTACGCTCGTCATCGCGGCTCTGGTCTGCATCTTCGCATATCAGACCTATTGGCTCGTGGGGCTTTATCAGTCTCAGGAAAAGGAGGTTGAAGCGAAAATTAAGGGTGGAATGGAGTACGCTCACTTCATGGAGATGAAGAAGCGAATCGAACGATTGCGCAATGATGATAAAGGGCCTCATAGACAACTGACGGGTACTGTTGCTTTTTCTATGGATGAAGACGATGATATAGATCAAAAGGTAAAGGTGAAAAAGGTTCGTGGAGGAAAAATCGTTCAGTCTGTTCAAACAACTTTTACCAAGCACGAGAAGCGTCGTGAAGATGACAAGGACCAGGAATTGATGATGATGATGTCGGGCAAGCTGGCAACTATGGTACAACAAGCGCTGTTTGGCAAATTGAATGAAATCGCCAAACCTGACATCAATGACTATGACAGTGCATGGGTTGCCAAGATGCTTTCAGACAGTTTGTTGGTGGGCGACGATATTCATCCGCTTCCGCATCAGATTCAGCTTTTTGCAGGAAAGAAGGTTTTGGCGAAAGTGACGACGAAGGGGTATGTGCCTTCCGCCAATGCCAAGCAATACCAATATGTGGTTTGTAATGAGGGGGAGGCGAATGAGGAGAAATATGTCCTTACCCTAGAGCCGCTTACGATGACTGTGCTCAGCCAGATGGCAGGCATCCTTGCCACATCGCTCTTCATCATGCTCATCCTGGCTTTCGTCTTCTGGTTCCTGATTCATACGATGCTCAAGCAGAAGACGCTTGATGAGATGAAGAGTGATTTCACCAATAATATCACGCACGAATTGAAGACTCCGATAGCCGTAGCCTATGCTGCCACCGACTCCCTGCTGAACTACGGAATGCTCCAGCATCCTGATAAGGCGCGCAAGTATCTTACCATCGCCCAGGAGCAGTTGCAGACGCTCAGCGGATTGGTGGAACAGATTCTGTCGATGAGTATGGAACGACGGAAATCGATGCTTCTCAATATTGTGGAAGTTCCAATGAAGGAGGTGATTGAACCATTAATCTCCCAGCATCAGCTGAAAGTGAATTCAGGAGTAAGAACGGATAAAAAAGTGAATGTTTCGTTGTCTGTAGAACCGGAAAATCTGATGGTTCATGCCGACCGGATGCATTTCTCAAACATCGTGAGCAATCTCATAGACAATGCTATCAAGTATTCTGAAGATAGCGTGAAGATAGAAATCAAGGCTTTCCAAAAAGCCGAGGATGAAGTGCTGGTTTCCGTATCAGATAATGGAATCGGTATTGCCCACGATAAATTGCCTTATATTTTCGACAAGTTCTATCGGGTGACGGATGGCAATAAATATACGGTCAAGGGCTATGGTCTCGGCCTTTTCTATGTCAAGAGCCTGATGGAGAAAATGGGCGGTTCTGTTTCCGTAGAAAGCGAGCCGGGAAAAGGAAGCTGCTTTACCCTGCATTTTCTTAAAGGTAAAAGGGTAAAAAAGTAAAAAGTAAAAAAGAAACAATGAATAAGATAAAAGTATTACTGGTAGAAGATGAAACATCCTTGGCGATGATTCTGAGCGACACCTTGGAGGCACAGGGCTTCGAGATGCGCACGGCGCGTGATGGCGAAGAGGGGCTTCGTATGTTTGATGAACAGAAGCCTGATGTGTTGGTTGCGGATGTGATGATGCCCAAAATGGATGGTTTCGAGATGGTGCGCCGTATCCGCAAGACGGATTCCCGTACCCCTGTGCTTTTCCTCACGGCTCGTTCGGCGGTGAATGATGTGGTAGAGGGATTTGAATTGGGTGGCAATGATTATCTGAAGAAGCCGTTTGCCATCCAGGAGCTCATCGTCCGTATCAAGTCGCTTTGTCATCGGGCTTCTGCAGGAAATATTTCTTCTGAAGAACAGGAAGGGGGAAATGTTTCTCCTGATAATCCGGATGCTGCTGATCAATGGCTCTTCATCGGTCGTTATCGCCTGAATGTTACCAGTCAGATTCTGCAGTTGGAAGGTAAGGATACAGAACTGTCACATCGTGAATCCGAAATCCTTCGCATGCTTGTGGAGAGCAAGAACAATGTGGTAGAGAGCAAGGATATTCTCCTGCAACTCTGGGGCGATGACAGCTTCTTCAATTCCCGCAGTCTCCATGTTTTCATCACCAAGCTCCGCCACAAGTTATCTGCCGATGAAAATATCAGAATCATCAATGTGAGGGGAATTGGGTATAAAATGATTTGCTAGAATCTTGTAAAAGAACTATTCTTCCTATCCTTCAACAAGCGCATCGAATGCCTCTTTGAAGTATTTGTCGAACCACTCGGCTGGGTGATCTGTTATCTGATGCTTGCCTGATTTCTCGATGTGAATGGCAACAATGTCGCCAAAATCGGAAGTGCCATCAATGAAAAGAATGTTTTCAAAAAGTGGTAGAGAGGCTCTTACTCGTTTGATGCCTTCCGTGAAGTTATATTCTATCACGTCTTGGTTTACATTATGACCGCCCAATATATGGCGTTGGTCAACACGAGTGGAGGAGTCGATAATATGAGATAGACCGAAATATATCAAACAAATCTTATAGTTTGCATTTTTGAAATCTTTGATAAGATTGACTGGTAAATCTGAGGAGAAATTAGTTTCAAAGGCATAATTTTTCTTTAATAGGATAGCTTCGTCTTTCTCTTTCATTAGTGTGGAGATAACGGTTCCTTCTACCCACGAATCTTTCCAGTCTGGATGTTCCTTACGAAGTTTCATGGCAAGTTGATCTCCATCAAATGCTTTTACACTTGAATAGAATGGGCCAAGTTTGCTTTTTCCTGCTCCGTTTGGCCCTGCAATAATGGTGAATTCTAGTCGTCGTGTCATAGTTGCAATTTTTTTGAGGATTATGCATGGAGCAAGTAGCTCATTTTTCCTCTTCCCGGAGCTGCTACTTGCTGGATAACAGTATATTTTCTAGTCTTTACATCAAAAGTCACTTCATCATCACTTCCGTCAGGATTAGCTAGAAAAACTTTTTTCCCCTCAAAATACGGCACGGAAATGCCCTTCGCCCACGCTTCCAGGTAGATTCGTTCCACCTCATCGTGTACGGCATTATTGGTTTCCCGAATCGTCTTGCCATTCGAGAGTCGCCAACCTTCTATTTCTTCATATTTGCACATAAGCCTTTAACCTTTAGAAAACCTTTGAAAAATCTACTGCAAAAATACGAGGAATCTTTTTAATAGCCAAATGTTTTAACCTCTTTTTTCTATCAGCTCTTATCAGAAGCATCTGTTTTTGAAAGTTTTTCCCAAAAAGGTTTGTGGTTTCAGGAATAATGGCTAATTTTGCGGGCTGAAAGGGGAATCGCTTGATAGGCGATGATTCTTGGAATGATATAATATAAATAGGATATGGATAGGAAAAATGATGGCCTCAGACTGATGGATGGGGCTGGATATAAGAAGATAATAATTGCTTGCGACTCTTATAAGGGCTGCCTTTCGAGCAGGGAGGTGAACGAGGCGATTGCTTCGGGAGTGAAGGAATGGGATGCGGATGATGCTTCTCCCGAAATCATTACCCTGGAAATGAGTGATGGGGGAGAGGGAATGCTCGATGCTTTTCTTTCGGCGATGAAGGGAGAGCGAGTGAAGATTCATGCCCATGATGCGCTGATGAGATGGATTGAGGCGGAATACGGAATCGTGGATGATACGACGATTATCGAGATTGCGCAGACCGCCGGACTGGCTCTGATTGAGCCTGAACAGCGCAACCCGATGAAGGCTACTTCCTGGGGCGTGGGCGAGATGATAATGAATGCTTATCGCCGGGGCGTGCGCCGTTTCATCGTGGGCTTGGGCGGAAGCGCCACATCCGATTGCGGTATCGGAATGCTCAAGGCGATGGGCGACGACTGGAAGAAAATCCGACAGGAATGCAGTTTTGTACTGGCTTCGGATGTTACCAATCCGCTCTGCGGCGAAAACGGGGCGGCTCATGTCTTTGCCCCTCAGAAGGGAGCTGATGCTAAGATGGTGCAGATGCTGGATGATAGGGCAAGGAAGTTTGCCGAGGTAAGCGCCAAGCATTTCGGATATGATAGAAGTATGGTTTCCGGGGCTGGTGCTGCCGGCGGACTGGGCTATGCTTTCCTGCAATATTTCAATGCAGAGGCTCGTCCAGGGGCTGAACTGCTTTTAGAGAAAATAGAGGATGATGTGCTCATTCAGGATGCTGATCTCGTGATTACGGGCGAAGGTCATAGCGACCGTCAGACCTTGATGGGGAAACTGCCGCAAAGAATTCTTGAGCATGTTACCAATCAGAAAATATGGCTAGTATCGGGCGGAGTTAGCGATAGAAAGGCTATGCTGGATGCCGGATTTGATAGAGTTGTTCAGGTTACTCCTGAAGAAATGCCATTGGATGAGGCGATGAAGCCAGAAGTGGCTCGTAATAACATAATAAAGGCAATTCGTGAGCAATTTGCTTTGTAGTTTCAGTTATAATCTGTACCTTTGTGACCGTTTTCAAATAAGGTAAGAATAATGAAGTATATAATTTTTGATTTTGATGGAACCATCGGCGATTCGCAGAGTCTCATTGTGAAGACTCTGCAGGATACGATGCGTGCAAGAAAGCTGGAAGTGAAATCGGAGGAGGCTTGTGCCAAGACCATCGGTCTTCGATTGGATGAGGCCTTCGTTTCGCTCTTCGGAATGAGTGCTGAGGAGGGAATGGAATGCGCAGCAACCTATCGCGAAATCTTCCTGGAGAACAAGATGACGATGATCGTGCAGCCCTTTCCTCATGTAATAGAAACCCTGAGAGCGTTGCATCGCTGTGGGTTTGTATTGGGTATGGCCAGCAGTCGAAACCATTGCTCGCTGGATGGATACGTGCATCAGATGCAGCTGGAAGATATTTTCTCTTCTATCGTGGCAGGCGATGATGTGGAGCATGCGAAGCCAGCACCCGATATGGTCTTCAAGGCATTGAAGGAGATGAAGGGAACGGCAGATGAAACCCTTGTAGTGGGCGATATGAATTTCGATGTGGATATGGCGCATCATGCCGGCTGCAAGGCCTGTGCTGTGACTTATGGCAACGGAACCCGCCAACAGCTCGCCTCTGCCGAATGGATCATCGATGATTTAGCAGAACTCCTGGAAATCGTAAAAGAATAAACTGAACTCTGAATAAAAAGATAATTTTATCCTTGCTGGAATAAAAAAGCGGATAAAGTTATCTTTTTATTCATTTTTTTATAGTACCTTTGCACCCGCAATTGGTTCGCTGCCACCTTCTGCCGCCTCAGGCAGGACTGGTGCGTAGTGATTAAAAGGGAATCGGGTGAGAAGCCCGGACAGTCCCGCTGCTGTAAGCGTCTTATTGCGGCAAGCACCATGGTCACTGACATTTTTTCGGGAAGACCGCTTGCCATGAGTTTGAGGACGCAAGTCAGAAGACCTGCCGTTGCCATCTCTACCATCAGGAAGTGATGGAGGATGAAATCATTGAGCCTCGTGGGTTAGGCTTTTGAATGAAGATAAAAACATAATTGTAGATGAAAAGATTGATTGCAATAGCCATGCTGGGTGTTGTTGCAAGGTCTGCCTTTGCCAATGGCGAAACGCAGGACTCTGTACGAGTGCATCACATCCAAGAGGTTGTGGTTACCTCACGATTGATATCCAGGGAAACTATTCCATCACAGACATTGGGAGGTGAGGAACTCAAAAAGTTGAATTCCTTGTCGGTGGCCGATGCCTTGCGTTATTTCTCGGGCCTGCAGCTCAAGGATTATGGAGGCGTGGGTGGCATCAAGACAGTCAACATTCGCAGTATGGGTACCAATCACTTGGGTATCTTCTATGACGGCATCGAACTGGGCAATGCACAGAATGGGCAGATAGACTTGGGGCAGTTCTCGCTCGACAATGTGGAGGAAATTTCGCTCTACAACGGTCAGCGTAGTGCCATCTTCCAACCAGCGAGCGACTTTGGTAATGCTGGCTCCGTCTATATCCGTACCAAGGCTCCTCGCTTCATGATGGGCAGGCGATACAACTTGTTGGTGAGGGCTAAGTATGGGTCGAGCGATACCTTCCGGTTTTCATCGCTTTGGGAGCAGAAACTCTCCGATCATATATCTTCCTCGTTAAGTACAGGTGTGCTGACATCGAGCGGTCGCTATAAGTTCCGTTATAGGCGAGTGACCGAAGATAATACGGTGGCTTATGATACCACCGCCGTGCGCCACAATGGTGACATTTGGGCTTTCCGTATCGAGGAAAACGTGAGGGGAGGCATTGCCGATGGATATTGGAACGTGAAGGCATATACCTACCATTCGGAAAGGGGAATACCTGGTGCCATCGTCAACAATGTGTGGCGACGAGGCGAACGCCAGTGGGACCACAATACCTTCGGACAGGCTGTATTCCAAAAGTCATTTGGTGACAAATTCTCTACCAAGGCATTGGCTAAGTATGCCTATTATGTGACGCGCTATGTCAATAATGATGAGACGCAGATACATGTAGACAATACCTATCGTCAGCAGGAGATGTATTTCTCTACTTCGAATGTCTATGAGATATTGTCAAAGTGGAGTGTCTCAATGAGCTATGACTTCAAGTGGAACAAGTTGAATGCCAATATGGTAGACTTTGCTTTTCCTCATCGTTACTCCAACTTTGTGTCGTTAGCCACGGCATTGACGCTGTCACGCATCCAGGCACAAGCCTCGCTGGTGGAGCAGGTGGTCAAGGACCATGTGAAGTATGGGGCGTCTTCGTCATTTCGCAGCACACTGACGCCAGCATTCTTTGTAAATGTCTATCCGTTCGAATCCAAGTTGCTGGCAGTGAGGGCCTTCGCTAAGAAAAGCTTCCGTATGCCGACCTTCAACGACCTCTACTATGCAGATATGGGCAATAGTAAGTTGAATCCAGAGTCGGCGTTGCAATATGACCTGGGATTTGTGCTGAACAAGGATTGGAAGCAAGGCATCGTCGACCATTTCCGCTTACAGGTGGATGGCTATTACAATACGGTGCACGACAAAATTGTGGCTTATCCTAAGGGGCAGCAGTTCCGTTGGACGATGCTCAACTTGGGCAAGGTACACATCAAGGGCGTCGATGCCATGGCTGAAGTGGGACTGGAACCAGCCAAGGATTGGAAAGTTACGGCCCGCTTGCAGTACACTTATCAGGATGCTCGCGACGTGACCGATCCCAATACCTCTTATTATAAGGACCAGATACCTTATATCCCATGGCACAGTGGGTCTGCTATCTTGGGCCTGTCATGGCGGGAGTTGGACTTGGCGTATAGCTTCATCTATTCCGGTGAACGTTATTCGCAGCAAGAGAACATCCTCTACAACCATCTCCAGCCCTGGTATACGCACGACATGAGCGTGGTTTATCATGCCAGGAGATGGTCGGCAAGACTGGATGTCAACAACATCTTCAGTCAGGATTATGACGTGATACTTAACTATCCGATGCCGAAGCGCAATTATATGCTGACATTGGAATATAACTTTTGAAAAAAATGAAGGATAAGATATATCATCAACCCAATCTGGCGAAGTCTTGGTTCTTAGCCTTGCTTTGTTTTCTGGCTCTATGTATGCAGTCGTGTCGGGATAGCGACACCGTCATCTCATCTGAGCCTGAGGATACAGGCAGTAAGGCAGAGAAGGGCGATGTCATGGGACTCTACTTGCTCAACCAGGGCAATATGGGCAGCAACAAGGCTACCCTCGACTATCTGGACTTGTCGGGTGATAACAGTGAAAACGTCATTTATCATCGCAACATCTACTCTGAACGCAATCCTAACGAGATTAAGGAACTGGGTGATGTTGGCAATGATATCAAGATATATGGCTCCAAACTGTGGATGGTCATCAACTGCTCCAACAAGGTGGAGGTGGCAGATGCCTATACTTGCAAAAAAGTAGCGAAGATAGACATTCCCAACTGTCGATACCTTGCCTTTGATGGTGGATTTGCCTATGTGAGTGCCTATGTGGCTCCTGTGAATATGCGCCAGGATGCCGAAGTGGGAGCTGTTTATAAGGTGGACACGCTGACCATGAAGGTAGTGGACAAGGTGACGGTGGGCTATCAGCCCGATGAATTGGCTGTTGTGCATGGCAAACTGTATGTTGCCAACAGTGGCGGTTATCGTAATCCCAACTACGACCGTACGGTGAGCGTCATTGACCTCAAGACCTTTAAGGAGGAGCGGAAGATTGATGTGGCAATCAACTTGCATCGCTGTCGTGCCGATAAGTATGGGCAGCTATGGGTGAGTTCCCGAGGCGACTACAAGGAGGTACCTTCACGATTGTATTGGCTCAAGCCTAATGCTGCAGGGCAGATGGAAAAGGGAGGCGAGGTGGAAGTCCCTGTCTCTAATATGTGTATCGTGGGCGATTCACTATATTATATAGGTGTGCAGTGGAATGAGACTTCAAAGAAAAATTCGATAGAGTATGGCATCGTGAATGTCAGCCAACACAAGGTAATTGCTCATTCCTTGTCTATTGCTCCTGAGATACAATCCATCGAAATGCCATACGGCATCATTGTCAATCCTCAGAAGAAAGACTTCTACCTGATGGATGCTAAGAATTACGTATCAAGTGGCGAATTGCTTCATTTCAAGGCAGACGGCACCTTCGACTGGCGAGTATGGACAGGTGATATTCCGGCAGAGGCAGCATTTGTTTATCGCAAACCTCAGTTGTCATCGTCGGATCCGAGCCAACCAGCCGAGAAGTATAGCAAGTATATCTTGGCGGTGGATGAGTATGTGCCGGCTCCAGGACAATTCGTCAATACGATGCCTCAATATGAGGAGGGTGACGATGCTAAGGAGATGGCAAGAAAATGTACAGAAACCATCGGTGGAGACAAGGGCGGTTTGGTGAGTCTGGGTGCCTATGGTGGTTACATCACCTTTCATTTCGATCATTCTATAGCGAATGTGAAAGGTGAGAAAGACCTTTACATCAAGGGCAATGCTTTCAAGGACAATAGCGAGCCTGGCATCGTGATGGTATCGCAGGATGTGAATGGCAATGGTTTGCCCGACGATCCTTGGTATGAACTTTCCGGCAGTGCTGATGTTGACAGTGTGGGCAAGGTGGTATATGGCTATGAGATAACCTATACCAAAGATGCCATGCAAGATATTCCATGGACAGACAATCAGGGAAGGAGTGGAGTTGTTAATCGCAACACTTTTCATGCCCAGGAATATTTCCCTTTGTGGTTGTCAAGTCCATTACGCTTCGAGGGTACCCTTTTGCCGCGTAATGGCCATGATACCAGCGGCAATGGAACCCATTGGGTTTGTGATGCCTTCCGGTATGGATATGTTGACAATGTGAGCAATAGCGACATCGATGGATGTAGCTTCGATATTTCGTGGGCAGTTGATAAGAATCGTAAGCCTGTGGCGCTCGACCACATCGACTTCGTGAGAGTGTATTGCGCACAGAATCAAATGTGTGGTTGGCTAGGTGAGACTTCCACAGAGGTAAGTGGGGCTGAGGACCTGCATCTCCAAAAGTCAATCAGTGCCAAGAGTAGAAAGAGATAATAAATAATAAGATAATTTTAGTAATAAACAAAAGAACAATGATGAAAAAGTATTTTTATTTGTTGGCACTTGTATGTGCCACTAGTTTCTTTACTGCATGTAGTGATGATGACGATGACAACTCTCCTAAGTATGAGACCATCACATTTGAGGGTTCTAACTGGAATGCCTTGATTGATAACGCTCAGTATGGAGGTAAGTTACTATATGGTGAGAGTGGTCAGGGCTTCTCTCAGGAAAATTGTGCTTATGAGTGGACTGATGCTACAACTTCTTTGCATTCAAAGATAAATGGTGTAGATTATGGCTATGGCTCTGGTATGTCATGGTCTTATTCAAATGGTGGTGCTGCTGTGTCAAATTATAGTGGCAAAATAGACGATGGCAATTATACAAGTCAACTTGCCATCCCTACAGGTCTTGCTCCTCACTCTGGTACGAACTTCTTGATGATTTATGGCTATGGTGAACACCCTGCTATATTTGACTTCAAGGATGGCAAGGCTCACACCATGAAGGGCCTTTGGATTACCAATGGTACCTACTTCCTCAATGTGATGGCTAATGGCAATGGCTTCTGTGCAAAAGCTACAAGCACTACTAAAATCTCTGTTGTGTTTGAAGGTTTCAAGGCTGATGGTACTACTACTACATCTACAGGTACTGTAAAGTACACTGTTCAGGATGGTACAACATCTTTGAAGGACTGGAAGTATGTTGACCTATCTTCTCTCGGCGAGATTAGCAGCTTGAAGGTAAACTATGAGGCTTCTGACGATATGAAGGGACAATATGGTTATAATGCACCTGCTTATATCGCTGTAGATGACGTAGAAATCTATAAGTAAATCTGATAGTCAACCTGTCGCGAGACAGATAATTATATAACTAATTCAATCCATGGGGGAAGTGTCGTTTCGGTGCTTCCCCTTTTAGTGTGTCGGGCATGCTGTATTATATATTTTTTTTTATTTTTGCGTCAAAGAATTGCCATATTGCCATTTGACTAGGTTATCTCTTTGGTTACGAATAAGTTACGGGTATGGCAAATCTCTGTCTCCCATCGTTATCTGCCATATATTGCCATAAAAACAGCGAAAGATAGTAAGCGGCTCCGCATTTATACCTTGCCCTTTATCGTAAAAGTTCTTACCTTTGC
>JAJWFY010000018.1:0-61581 GCA_021615735.1 Segatella copri
GTCAAAATAAAACTGTAATAACTGAAATTGTAATTTGTAATCGATTTTTTAGCGGCATCGAGAAACACACTCTCATTGCCCCTAAAACTATGCCTATCTCATCACAAAGCTATGAGTTATGACCCACAAAACTATGAGTTAGTTTTTTTAACATAAAAAAATAACTCGCTCTAAATTGGACTTTGATTGAAAATCAAGAAGTTGGGCGTTTGCCTATATTATATAGGTAACAATATGGAAACGAGCGGACTTCTGCTCGTTTCTGTATTTTGCAATATACAAAGAACGCCTTTAATCGAGTGCAAAGGTACGATAAAATTTTAAGTCTGCCATAGATTGCGAGGGGAAAAAACATGGAAATTAGAACTTTTTACGTTAAAATACATATTTGATAAGTAGATTTTGAAGAAAATATTTGGAGAAATCAAATAAAAGCAGTATCTTTGCAGCACTAGAATCCGCCACGCTTCCCATAGAACAGCGTACCAGGGCGGAACTTTTTGTTTATATGCGTATGGAATATATTAATCCACCACTTGGTACAGCAACCCTTTTAGCCAATCTTCAAAATGAGGGATTGGTGATTATGGATGAGAGAAAGGCAAATGCTTTTCTTGAGAATGTCAGCTACTTTAGATTTGCAGCATATTTGCGTCCTTTCAAAGCTTCAGACAGGCATAGCTTTAAGGAAAATGCAACATTTGAGAAAGCTGTGAGACTTTATGAGTTTGATGTCAAACTTAGAACCCTACTATTTTCCGCTATTCAAAAGATTGAGATTTCTTTGCGGGCAAAGGTTATCAACCAGTTTTCTTTGAATTATGGAGCTTTTTGGTTTATCAATCCCGATTTGGCTGTTGACAAGCATAAGTTTGCAGAGAATCTTTCCTCTTTGGATAGAGAACTGCAGCGTTCCAAGGATGATTTTATCAAAGAGCATTATGTAAAGTATGGCAAGGAAGATTTTCCACCAGCTTGGAAACTAATAGATTTGACATCGTTTGGCTGCTTGACAAAATTGTATTTCAATTTCGCCAATGGTGCTGCCAAAAAGAAAATAGCTCGTTCCTATAACGTTCCTCAGCAAGAAATACTTGAAAGCTGGATGAAATCCATCAATGCGCTTCGCAACTGTTGTGCCCATCATGGGCGTGTATGGAATCGTGTGATGCCTATTATGCCCCAACTTCCAATGAAATTAAAACAAGCATGGATAATGAATAAGCCCGAAGTCGCTAATCGACTATATTGCGTTCTTTGTTGCTTGTTATATTGGCTCAATGCCATTGATCCACGAAATGAATTATGTGCTAAGTTCAAGGACTTATTGTCACAATATCCAGAAGTTGACACGAATGCCATGGGATTTCCTAAACATTGGCAAGATGAGCCATTGTGGAGATAGCAGTTTGGTGTTCGGATAAGCTATATCCGAACACCGCCTACTATCTCCATAAAGGTTCATTTTCCCATCCTTGCGGAAAGCCCATGGCATGCAAATCTACATTAGAGTATTTTGCAAAGAGTTTGAGTAGAGAACTTTTCAAGTCCATGCTAGGTTTAATAGTTTGTTCCAAATATAATAAGGTGCATAGCTGATGGTACAACTTGATAGGCTTCTGACTTGGAGTAATCCAATTGAGAGGAAGTCGGACCCATATAAAAAGCGAAGTCCCACCGTGGTACGCATCGTTGAGAGGCGTGGTGGGATTTGTTGCTGCAAAAATACGCTTTTTTGTCGGAATCTCCAAATATTTTCTTAGAAAACTGCATTTCATGCATGGGATTTAACGTAAAAAGTTCTAATTTCCATGTTTTTTCCCCTCAAAATCTATGACGGAAATGTTAATGGAATTTCACATAACTCTGCAAGGTGATTTTTGGTGGTTTAGGAAAAATGTAGTACCTTTGCACCTGTAATCAAGAACATTATTAATCACTAAAAAAACTAGAAAATTATGAAGAAAGAAACTTGGAAACAGATTTTTCAGATTGTACTCACAATCTTGACGGCGCTCGGCACTACCCTCGGAGTAACATCATGCATGGGGGCGTAACAGTTCATTATTAATCACTTTAAAACAAAAAGAACTATGGCAACAAAAGGAACATTGAAGTATCGTAAAGTAACTCGCACTCCTCAGAGCGGACCTAACAAGAACAAGCAGATGTATTACGCAACTGCTGTAACTGACCGTGAGATGAACTTCGAGGAGTTTGTAACTCACATCTCGGAGCACAACTCTCCTTACAGCCGAGGCACCGTACACGGCGTATTGATGGATACGCTCGACTGCCTGCAGGAGCTCATCCTCGATGGCAAGAGCGTACGACTCTCCGACCTGGGTCTCTTCTCCATCGGTATGACATCACGTGCCGAGGATACCAAGGACAAGGTATCGGCAGCGAGCGTGGAAGGCGTACACCTCATCGTGCGTAACACCAAGACTTGGAGCAACGCTGAACTGCGCAAGAAATGCCGTATAGAGGAGTATGACACCTACGGCAACACTACCGACGAGGGCTCTGTGCCGGGCGACGGCAAGGACAACGACGGAGGCGGCTCTACCCCTGGCGGCGGCGACAGCGGCACTACCACTCCTGGCGGCAGCGATGGACTGGAGTAAGCTACGGCTAATAGAGTAGATGTGGGGAGTTACCCCCCAGCACCGACACATGAAAAAAAAGGTCGCTCCCCTAATTGGGGAGCGACCTTTATCTTTATATTTGAATTTTGATGTAATCTTAATTCAACGATGCATCATCTGCAAGGAAATTAATCCTTGAAGAAATCCTTAACAGCCTCGTTTGGTACCATCTTCTCATCGAAAACGTATGCACCAGTCTTAGGGCTCTTAACCATCTTGATAACCTTTGTATATGCGCGACCATCCATGTTACCTTCGTGGAGGGTAGCGACCGCTTTCTTTGCCATAGTCTATCTAAACTTTAAAATATTGTTATAAACTGTTGTAAGCGTGCTTACTTAATCTCCTTGTGAAGAGTCATCTTCTTCAAGATTGGATTATATTTCATCAGTTCGAGACGCTCAGGAGTATTCTTACGATTCTTTGTAGTCACGTAACGGCTTGTACCTGGCATACCACTGTTCTTATGTTCAGTGCACTCGAGGATAACCTGTACTCTATTACCTTTTGCTTTCTTTGCCATGATATTTATTCTCCTATAACTTTAATGTCCTTCCAATCTACGAAGCCCTTAGACACAGCCTGCTTCAAAGCTGCATCAAGACCAACCTTGTTAATGAGACGAAGACCAGCAGCACTGATCTTAAGGCTAATCCAGCAACCCTCTTCTACATAGTAGAATTTCTTGCTGAAAAGGTTAACGTCAAAGCTTCTCTTTGTACGATGCTTTGAGTGAGACACATTACAACCTAACTGTGCCTTCTTACCTGTAATTTGACAAATCTTAGACATTTCTATCTTTAATTTTGTAATTCGTTAATTGATACCTATTCCAAACAGAGTGCAAAATTACAAAATAATTTGGTAATAACAAAATAATCCCTAAAAGAACGCTGTCTTTTAAGGATTATTAATATTTGATAGCCTTAAATTAGCAATTTAAGCCTCTTTTTTAAGTTCTTCAGCATGTTCTTTCAAGAATTCGAGCATGCCTTTAAGCGCTGTATTTGTGGCAATTGCAAGGTTGATGTCGCGTCCGAAATCTTCGGTGAGTTTTACCACGCGAACATCGTTCTTATCGCCATAACCTACATAGATTGTGCCGACAGGAATGGCTGGAGTTCCACCCGTTGGACCAGCCACACCCGTTGCTGAAATGGCGAAGTCTACATTCAGGGTCTTGATTGTGCCGAGCACCATCTCCCTAGCCACTTCCTCGCAAACGGCAGTCTGCTCCTCCAGAACCTCATGGCTCACGCCCAAAAGATTCTCCTTTACCTCGTTGGTGTAGCTTACTACACCACCCTTGAAGTAATTGCTGGCACCTGGCAAAGAAATCAGCGCCTCGGCGATACGACCGCCTGTGCAGCTCTCTGCTGTGCCTACTGTCTTGTCACTATTGTAAAGCATCTCCTGGATGCCCTTGCTCAATATCTTTGTTTCAAATTCCATCTTGTTTTGTTAATTACTTAAATGTTACTTTACTATAGGCTGGCAAGTCGATGGTTGCAAACTCACCATCACGATACTTGAAGGTTCCCACGCAGCCTATCATCGCCGCATTATCGGTAGTATAGCTGAATTTTGGGATGTAGATAGTCCAGCCGAAGCGCTTGGCATGATCGTGGAAAGCGTTGCGCAAACCATTATTGGCGCTCACACCTCCAGCTACAGCCACATGCTTGATACCGGTCTGCTTGACAGCCATGCGGAGTTTCTTCATCAGAATATCAACGATGGTAAACTCTATGCTGGCAGCCAGATCGTACTTGTTCTTCTCAACAAAATCAGGATCAGCAGCCACCCATTTGCGCAAGCTGTAGAGGAAACTTGTCTTGAAGCCTGAGAAACTGTAGTTCAATCCCGGAATATGAGGCTCAGAGAAACTGAAAGCCTTCGGATTGCCCTGGCGTGCATACTTATCTACGACAGGACCACCAGGATAGCCCCACTCCAGCACCTTGGCGCACTTGTCAATAGCCTCGCCTGCCGCATCATCGATGGTCTGTCCCAGTACCTCCATATCGTTGTAGGCATTCACCTTTACAATCTGCGAATTTCCACCGCTCACGAGAAGACAGATGAACGGGAATGGAGGTGCACTCTGGTCATCATCGCTTTCCTTGATGAAATGAGCCATCACATGACCCTGCAGATGGTTTACATCAATCATCGGAATATTGAGCGAACGGGCGAATCCCTTGGCAAAACTTACACCCACAAGGAGCGAACCCATCAGACCCGGACCACGGGTGAAGGCTACGGCAGAAAGATCTTCCTTCTTGATGCCGGCACGCGCGATGGCCTGGTCAACGACTGGAACCACATTCTGCTGGTGGGCACGGGAAGCCAACTCCGGAACAACACCGCCGTAAGCTTTGTGAACCTCCTGAGAGGCGGTTACATTGCTCAGCAGCACACCATTCTTGAGCACTGCAGCAGAGGTATCGTCGCAGCTGCTCTCTATACCTAATATATATATATCCTTCATTTCTTAACATTTAACGTTAATATGTCAAAATCTCCACACCTGTCTCTGTCATCACAAGCGTGTGCTCCCACTGCGCAGATGGTTTCTCATCGCCGGTGATTACTTCCCATCCGTATGGATCATCGGCATCGAGGAATACCTGCCAGGTGCCCATGTTAATCATTGGCTCGATGGTGAATACCATGCCCGGAACGAGCAGCATGCCAGTGCCTCTATGACCATAGTGAAGAACCTCAGGCTCTTCATGGAACTGGCAACCTACACCATGACCGCAAAGATCGCGAACCACACCATAACCATACTTCTTGCAATGCTTCTCGATAGCATGACCGATATCACCTACAAACGAATAAGGCTTGGCAACTTCCATACCGATTTCCAGACATTCCTTGGCTACGCGAACCAGCTGCTCCTTCTCAGGAGTAGTCTTGCCGCCAACGATGAACATACGGCTGGCGTCAGCATAGTAGCCATCTACGATGGTTGTCATGTCAACATTGATGATGTCGCCCTCCTCGAGCACATCCTCTTCCTTAGGAATACCATGGCAAACCACTTCGTTGATAGAAGTACAAACGCTCTTAGGATAGCCCTCGTAGTTGAGGCACGCAGGAATGGCATTGTGATCCTTGCAATACTGCATGCAGAGATCATCAATCTCCTGGGTATTGATTCCCGGACGGATCATCTCTGCTACCGCATCGAGACAACCGGTATTTACGACACCACTCTTGCGGATGCCTTCTATCTGTTCTGGAGTTTTAATCAAGTCACGGGTAGGAACAAGTTTACCCTTGTTTTCCCAAAACATCACCTGCTTGTCGAGCTCTGTTAGAGGCTGACCTGGCAAGCAATGCCATCTTTTCTTCTTAATCATTGTATTATGTATTTAATATTTGCGACTGCAAAAGTACATTTTTTATTGCAGAGCACAAAATAAAATGGCAATTATTTGCATTTTAGCGCAAATAATCACCACAAATAATTACTTCAAATGCTCGTAAATCTTATCGCACCAGTCTTCGCCATTCTGCGGACAATAAGTAAACAGGCCCAACTCTGAGGCTGAGCAGCAGTTGCGGGGACCGTCATCAATAAACAGGCATTCTTCAGGCAGAATGTGTTCCAGAGAAAGGACATAACGGAAGAAATTCTCATCCGGCTTCATATACTTTACTTCATAAGACCGATACATCGCATCGAAATAATCGCCGATAGGATGACCGTCGCCAGAGAACGCCGCGCTGTCTACCCAAGCTGAAACATAAGGGTTGGTGTTGCTGAGCAAAACCACACGGTAGCCCTGCTTCTTCAGATTGCGGAGGGTAACTAGATTTCGTTCTGGAATTTCCTTCATGTAGCCCAGCCAGCAATGCTGCAGTTCCTCGAAGGTTACCTCGCGGCCAATCTTCCTGCTCACTTCCCGACGGTATTCCTCCTCGGAAATCTTGCCCTCTTCCAGCTGGCCGTTCAAGCCAACCTGCTTATAAGGGTCCATCTTCTCCGCAAACTCCTTCATACCCAACTCAATGAAACGTTTGCCTGCCTCATTCTCGTCGAGAGTGATGATAACACCACCCATATCAAAAATCACAGTTTTAATCATAAAATTATCCTAAAAACGTTGTTATTCTTTATCTTATCAGAACAGCTCCAGCTTGTTCTTTCTAGCCTCAGAGAGCGAGGCTATCTTAGCCTGCTCTTCATGATAGTTCTTGCGGAGCTGCTCATAGCGTTCCTTCAGTTCCGCCTCAAACTTAGGGCATTCAGCCTCGTTGAGGAATCGGGCACAGATTCCGGCATTGAGCGATGCGTCCTTCACCCAGATGACCGGTCCGTCATATTCAGGCGCAATCTTCAGAGCCACATGCAGTTCGCTCGTCGTTGCCCCACCTACCATGATAGGAATGCGCAAACCAGCTTTCTGCATTTCCCGGGCCACATGAACCATTTCTTCAAGCGAAGGAGTGATAAGTCCGCTCAAACCGATTGCATCTACCTTTTCATCGATAGCTTTCTGTACAATCTGTTCGGCTGGAACCATCACACCTAAGTCGATGATTTCGTAATTGTTACATGACATAACCACGCAGACGATGTTCTTTCCGATATCATGAACATCGCCCTTCACGGTTGCCATCAGAATCTTGCCGGCAGTTGTTGCTCCACCCTGTTTTTCTGCCTCGATATGAGGCTGAAGGATAGAAACTGCCGATTTCATCGTGCGAGCCGTCTTGACAACCTGCGGCAAGAACATTTCGCCTTTTCCGAAAAGTTCGCCTACCAGGTTCATGCCGTCCATCAGAGGACCCTCAATTACGTTTACTGCATGAGGATATTTGGCAAGTGCTTCGTCAATATCCTGCTGCAGGAAATCGGTGATTCCCTTGCGCAGCGCATACTTCAGACGTTCTTCTACACTCTCCTTTCGCCATTCAGGAGCAGCCGGTTTCTTGGGAGCAACACCGCCTGCCTTAGCTGCAGCCTTGGCAGCATCAGCCTGGGCTTTTATCTCTGCCGCAAGTTCGATAAGTTCATCTGCTGCACCTTTTCTTCTATTCAGCACAACATCCTCGATGAGCTGAAGTTGTTCTTCAGGAATCTTATTATAATCCATTCTGGCTTTGGCATTTACAATACTAAAGTCCATACCTACCTGCTGGGCATGATGCAGGAAAACACAATGGATAGCCTCACGGATGTAAGTATTGCCACGGAATGAGAACGAGAGGTTACTGACACCTCCGCTGACATGTGCGCCAGGCAGATTCTGATGAATCCACTCCGTTGCGCGGATGAACTCAACGGCATAATTATCATGCTCCTCCATACCGGTAGCTATGGCAAGTACGTTCGGGTCGAAGATGATATCGAGCGGATTCATGCCCAATTTATCTACCAGAAGATGATAAGCACGCTCTGCTATCTCGATACGGCGTTCGAAAGTGGTTGCCTGACCTACTTCATCAAAACACATCACAACAACTGCTGCACCATAGCGCAACACATCGCGAGCATGAGAAAGGAACACTTCCTCGCCCTCCTTCAAACTGATGGAATTGACAATACACTTGCCCTGGCAGCACTTCAAGCCAGCCACGATGACATCCCATTTGGAAGAGTCGATCATCACCGGAACCTTCGCAATGTCTGGCTCGGCTGCAATCATATTCAGGAAATTAACCATCTCGGCTTTCGCATCGAGCAAACCATCGTCCATATTCACGTCAACGACAGCTGCTCCATCAGCCACTTGCTTTCTGGCAATACCGATGGCTTCTTCATAATTCTTTTCGTTAATCAAACGCAGGAATTTCCTGCTACCAGCTACGTTACAGCGTTCGCCCACATTCACAAAGCGGTTGGCATCAACCGGCAAATGCACGGAATCATCGACCTGCAGAAGATCCAATCCCGAGAGCCACATATACTTAGGTTTCTCTACCACCTGATGCGGTTTCTTACCCTCAGCAATACGGGCATAATGAGCGATGAATTCAGGACTTGTGCCGCAGCAGCCACCAATGATATTCACGATGCCTTCATCGATGAATTCGGCAATTTGCGGTGCCATCGATTCGGCAGTCTCGTCATATTCGCCCATTTCGTTAGGCAAACCGGCATTAGGATGCGCACTAATATAATAAGGTGCAACCTGAGCCATGTGTTCGATGAAAGGCTTCATCTGAGGAGCGCCAAAGGCACAGTTCATGCCGACAGAGAAGATAGGATAAGGAGAAAGCGAAGCCAGGAAAGCATCTACAGTCTGACCGCTGAGCGTTCTGCCCGCCAGATCACTTACCGTAAGACTGATCATGACAGGCAACTCTACTCCATGTTTCTTCATCATGGTGAGCGCTGCATCTATCATCGCCTTGCAGTTGAGTGTATCAAAAATGGTTTCGATGAGAATCACGTCAGCACCGCCTTCGATAAGTCCGTCCACCTGTTCGCATACATCGGTGAAAAGCTCATCGTAGGTAATCTCGCGGGCGGCAGGATTGCTGACGTCCGGACTCATGGAGCAAGTCTTGTTGGTTGGTCCCACGTCTCCGGCTACGAAGCGTGGTTTATCAGGTGTAGAATACTTATCGCATTCGATACGTGCCAGTCGTGCACCCTCGAATGCCATTTCGCGGGCGCAGTTCTCCAGGTGATAATCAGCCTGCGAAATGCGCTGGCACGAAAAAGTATTCGCGGTAATAATATCGGCGCCAGCCTCCAGGTAGCGTCGGTAAATATCAGATATCACATCAGGACGAGTGATGTTGAGCATGTCGTTGTTGCCCTTCATCATGCCCGGTAAATCGCGGAATTGCTCGCCTCTGAAGTCTTCTTCTGTAAGATTATACTTCTGAATCTCAGTACCCATGGCACCATCGAGAATCAGAATTTTCTCCTTTACAATCTCTCTTAAATTCTTCATTGTCTAAAAGTGCTTGATTGCTCTATCCATCTCTCTTCTGTCTTCCTTTTCTTTCAGAGTCTGGCGCTTGTCATACTCCTTCTTTCCCTTACAGAGGGCAATATCCACCTTGGCTCTACCGTGATTATCGATAAAGATGAGGGTTGGAACAATGGTAAAACCAGGCTGCTTGCTGTCCTCCTCAAGACGGCGCAATTCGCGCTTGGTGAGAAGAAGCTTGCGGTCGCGGCGAGCCTCATGATTGCTGAAAGAACCATAGAAATAAGGAGAGATGTTCATTCCCTTGACCCAAAGTTCGCCCTGATAGAAATCGCAATAACAATCTACCAGCGAAGCCTTTCCGCCACGGATTGACTTAATCTCTGTTCCCGTAAGCACAATGCCTGCGGTATAAGTATCAACGAAGAAGTACTCGAACGAAGCCTTCTTGTTGCGTATCTGTATCGGACTCTTCTTACGGAGTTCCTGTTCTTGCTTGTTCATATATATAATAATGTATTATAAGTTTATAGTTTAAAGTTTATAGTTTATAGGGCATTCCTGCTATATGGCGAAGCGCTATTAACTATCAACTATTAACTTTTGACTATTTCACAGAAATTGTCAATATGCTCATCGATGTAGAAGGCAACCTTGCAGGTCCACTCCTCTTCGTTCTCTACGAACTCATCATCAAAATCATCAAACTCCGGAAATTTCTCATAGAGCGCCATAAACTCCTCATCGGTCAGATCGCGCTCAATCTCCTCATGGTTGGTCTTATACAGGAAATGACTCTTCTTGATAAGCTTGGAGAGTTCTGTCAATCCCCAGTTTTTAAACGCCTTGTCGGTAGGGTTCTTCCAGAGGAAAGCACCGTAGCCGTTATGTATAAGCTGAACCATTCCGCCATCCATCATCTCCTCGTGCAGGATGTCCCAAGCCAGAAGAGTAATCTGGTCGCTGTTGAGCTGCGCCATGGTCTCGGCTGTCAGTTCACCACCAATCGCTTCGCGGATGGCGTCCACGAAAGCCTTTACAAATTCATCCATGCCCGCCTCGGCAGCCTGCTGAAGCTTGGCATCGTTTATCTTTACTTCGATCATAATCTACAAAATTGCAATTTTCAGTTTGCAAAGATACATGAAATTGTGCATAAACCCAAGAAAAAATCTAAATATTAGGTTAAAGAGTTAAAAAGAATACCCAATTTTAGGTATTTTCCGGATTTTTTTTGTACTTTTGTGCTCGGAATTGAGGTGATGGCACCGATGTTTCAGCAAAACAATATGAATTAAGTACAGAACTTTATACTTATAATATTCATTAATATAAAATTTAGCGAATATGATCTATTCTAAAGAAGTAGACAACATGTGCGTTGTCGCTAAGGGTCCTAACCACGGACCAGCTCCAATTCCTGAGGAGGGAAAATGGATTCAGGCAAAAGAGATCAAGGACATCTCTGGTTACACCCACGGTGTGGGTTGGTGTGCACCTCAGCAGGGTGCTTGTAAATTGTCACTCAACATCAAGGACGGTATCATCCAGGAGGCTCTCGTTGAGACTATCGGTTGTACTGGTATGACTCACTCAGCAGCTATGGCTTCTGAGATTCTTCCAGGTAAGACTATCCTTGAAGCATTGAACACCGACCTCGTTTGCGACGCTATCAACACAGCTATGCGCGAGCTCTTCCTCCAGATTGTTTACGGTCGTAGCCAGAGCGCTTTCTCTGAGGGCGGTCTTGTTATCGGCGCTGGTCTTGAGGACTTGGGTAAGGGTCTTCGTTCACAGACTGGTACTCTCTATGGTACAGTAGCTAAGGGTACACGTTACCTTGAGTTGACAGAGGGTTACATCACAAAGCAGTTCCTCGACAAGGACAGCCAAGTTTGTGGTTATGAGTATGTACACCTCGGCAAGATGATGGAGGCTATCAAGAACGGTATGGACGCCAACGAGGCTGTCAAGAAGTTCACTGGCAGCTATGGTCGTACAACTGCTGAGCAGGGTGTTGTTAAAGCAATTGATCCACGTAAAGAATAATAAGGAGATACAGATATGATTAGAAAAGTAAGTTACGAAAGTCAGGAACGTCGCGAGAAGCAGGTTCTTGCTGCTCTTAATGCTAACGGTATTCAGAGCTTGGAAGAGGCTAATCAAATCTGCGAGGACGCAGGTGTTGACCCTTATCAGATGTGTGAAGATACTCAGCGTATCTGCTTCGAGAACGCTAAGTGGGCGTATGTAGCTGGTGCTGCTATCGCTATCAAGAAAGGTGCTAAGACTGCTGCTGATGCAGCTGAGGCTATCGGTATCGGTTTGCAGGCTTTCTGCATCCCTGGTTCTGTAGCTGACGACCGTAAGGTTGGTCTCGGTCACGGTAACTTGGCTGCTCGTTTGCTCCGTGAGGAGACTCAGTGCTTCGCTTTCTTGGCTGGTCACGAGTCTTTCGCTGCTGCTGAGGGTGCTATCAAGATTGCTGAGATGGCTAATAAGGTTCGTAAGAACCCATTGCGCGTTATCTTGAACGGTCTTGGTAAGGATGCTGCTCAGATCATCAGCCGCATCAACGGTTTCACATACGTTCAGACAAAGTTTGATTACTACACAGGTGAGTTGAAGGTTGTTAACCGCATCGCTTACAGCGACGGTCCACGTGCTAAGGTTAACTGCTATGGCGCTGACGACGTTCGCGAGGGTGTTGCTATCAACTGGAGCGAGGATGTAGACGTATCAATCACTGGTAACTCTACCAACCCTACACGTTTCCAGCACCCAGTAGCTGGTACATACAAGAAGGAGCGTATCGCAGCTGGTAAGCCTTACTTCTCAGTAGCTTCTGGTGGTGGTACAGGTCGTACATTGCACCCAGATAACATGGCTGCTGGTCCTGCTTCTTACGGTATGACTGATACTATGGGTCGTATGCACTCAGACGCTCAGTTCGCAGGTTCTTCTTCAGTTCCTGCTCACGTAGAGATGATGGGCTTCCTCGGTATGGGTAACAACCCTATGGTAGGTGCTACTGTTGCTATCGCTGTAGCTATCGACCTCGCTATCAACAAGAAGTAATTTCTTTGAGATACAAAACATATAAAAGCCTTGAGAATCAGCTGATTCTCAAGGCTTTTTCTTTATTTATCCTACTGGAATAATCCAATATCCTACTGGAATAAAAAAATATCTCCGAGAGATATTTTTCTATCTTTCGGAGATATTTTTCTATCTTTCGGAGAAAATAATTTATCCTACTGGATTTATAATTTTATCGTAGCAGTTTTCTTATTTTCCTAAAACTAAACGATACACTCAGGAGTGCAATGATTACACCAATCAGCCAATAAAGCCAATCATGATAACTGATCTTGAAAACCAGAAGCAGCATCAGGAATAGAATCAGAAGTTGGAAAATACTGAATCTGAAACCAAAAGCGGATAACCGATAACCGTAAACAGCTCTGCTGAAAATCAAGACAGCGATGGTCTCGATGGCATAAGCAACGGCAATACCCCCTCCTACTCCTCTCAATCCATCTAACTGATAACCAGCTATTTCACAGATTATCAGCAAGATAACACAAAAACTTTCCTGAATGAGAAATAGCCTGGAATCGCCTCTTGACAACGGGAGATATTCTATCGGAAGATAAACGGCCTTGAACAACATGGCAACAGCAGCAAGCTGAGTCATCTGAAGCATCCCCATAAACTGGGCATTGTATAATATCGGAATAATGAGAGGCAGACCTAAAATGATGACAGCAACAATTGGTCCCAACAGCAGGACATTCATTTCAAGCTGGCGATTGACACAGAGATTGCGTTCTTTAACAGATTCCTTGTTTTTTCGAGAACCCGAAATGCCAGAGAGACGGGGATAAAAATCCTGATCCATAACCGAAAAAACCATTCCCGCATAAACAAAGACAATCGTAATGCCGGCATTGAAAAGTCCGACAACTTCCAGATTGCCTTGTTGGTTCAAAAAGGCACGAATCAGAAATTCGCATCCGCTATTCATCAAACCCGAAAGTACAAATGCCCCGCCAAGTCGCAAAAGTGGGAAACCTGCAACTAGCGTCATTTTTCGCATATTTACGCCCCACCGTACAACTCGTCGGGAATATCGAAAATTCAGAGCCCATTGCATAAATGCCAAAATGAACAGAACGGGCAGAATACCTCCCTCACCAAATATCCAATAAACCGGAACCGAAACCAAAAGCAGAAGAATAGCCAGAAGACTTGCCTGCATCGCCAACGCACGCAACTGTCCGGTAGCTTTCAGAATGGCAGTTTCACCTCCAGCCAGAATCGTGAAGAAAATGGTTGGTGCCAGGAGAATGAAATGTAGCGTATGATTGCCCCAGGAAAAAGTAAACCCATTGAGTAACGGACCCAGAAGAACACAGACGATGGCTCCGAAAAATGCAGCAAGCAGACTATAGGTGCGGACAAGAAGAACCGCCCCGGCGATATCAACTTTTTCGGACTGCGATTCATCTGCAGCATGTTCCTTTTCAGAAATAAATTTAACACCACTTGTAGGAATGCCGAAATTACACGCAGAACTGAGAACAGAAATCGTTGAGCTGAAAAGAGACAGCAGTCCCATTCCAGAAGGTCCGAGGAAGAGCGCCGTAAATTTATTACGCAAAACTCCTACAAGAATTCCCAATCCTTGCACACTGCCAAACAATCCTGTATATTTCAGAATATGCGAATAACTGTTTTCCTTTTTATCACCCATAATTAAAAGAAACAAAAAAAGGTTGGATTTCCCGAAAGAGAAATTCAACCTTTATACTTTAAAATCTCAAAAGAAGATTCTGTCGAAGATTAAGCCTCAGCTGGAGCCTCCTCTGCAGGAGCTTCCTCAGCAGCCTTAGCCTCTGCCTCAGCAGCAGCTGCAGCAGCCTTCTTATCAGCTACCTTCTTAGCGATTGCTTCGTTCATCTTCTTTTCAGCCTCGAGCTCCTTAGCAGCAGCTTCCTTCTTTGCCTTAGCATCGCCCTCGCGAACAGCAGAAATCTTAGCGTCCTTGCTATTCTTCCAAGCGTCGAAACGCTTCTGAGCCTCAGCATCGTCGAATGCACCCTTCTTAACGCCACCCTTGAGGTGCTTCATCAAGTAAACGCCCTCGCCCTTGAGGATGTTGCGAACTGTGTCTGTTGGCTGTGCACCAGTCTCTACCCAGTAGAGTGCGCGCTCGAAATTCAAATCTACAGTAGCTGGATTGGTGTTAGGGTTGAAAGTACCAATCTTCTCAGTAAATTTACCATCACGTGGTGCTCTAACGTCAGCGATTACGATGCTGTAGAAAGCATAGCTTTTACGACCGCCGCGCTGCAATCTGATTTTTGTTGCCATTTTTAAATCTTAATTTTAATTTAATTTATAATGAGGTTTGAATTTTATGCTGCCATCTCGTGACAGCGGGTGCAAAATTACTACTTTTATTTGAATTGAGCAAACTTTTATCGATATTCAAATGCTTTTTTAGCATTTTTTATCTGATTCGGTCTGCTGCTCTCAAGAGTTTGATGTCATCGTTCACACCTTTCATTGCCATCCATTCGAATATGATTGCTACCAAAGGAAGGCAAGCGGCAAACTGAAACTTCATCGTTCCTTCTGCTTCAGGAACAGGAATCAAGCCCATGAACATCACGATATAATCTACATACCATAAACCTGCAAAAAGCATGGCAAGTGAACAGAGTGATTTCTGAAGCTTCAGATTCTTGTACAAAAAGATGTTTACCAATGCTATGATGGCTGAAACGGCGAGCAGAAGGAACAGAGGAACACAAGTAGTTGAAATCTGCATTCCTGCCTCCCCTACCACTCCGAGGTTATAAACCATAGTGTCTCCTCCCATCGTCTTAGCTGCGATGCTGGCGACAGGAAGGAAAAGACAGATAGCAATGGCGATGACAGCAAAGAGCAGAAATAATGTCTGTTTACGCTGTATCATATAGCTCTGGAAAATTAAATTTCGCTCTCGTGAACCATTGGTGCAGATGTCTTGGTAGGATCGCGCCAATAAATATTATTCTCAATAAACTCTTCTGTAGCGAGCAAAGTTGGCTTTGGCAACTTCTCGTAGTAGCGAGAGATTTCAATCTGTTCGCGGTTCTCAAAAACTTCCTCCAAAGAATCGTTATAAGAAGCAAACTCCTGAAGTTTCTTGCTCAACTCCTGCTTGATTTCGATAGAAATCTGATTAGCGCGCTTTGCAATGATAGCTACGCTCTCGTAGATATTATGGGTATCATCGCAGAGATCCATAATGTTGCGAGTTACTGTGTTTACTGGTGCCTTTGATTTTTTGAAATCCATAATTATAGTACTATTATTATTATATTGTTTTTACCTTATTATATATATGCTTTTTTTAATTGGCATTATTGCCAAGCTGGTCGAGAGCTGACTCCGGATGCTCTTTCTCGTACTGCTTGCACTTCTCAATATACTTCTCGGCAAGTGCACGGTCCTTTGAATCAGGATATTCGTTGATAAAGCCATAACACTCATCCTCAGCATCCTGATAGCGCTCCAGCTGCTTTTTCTCGACACTCATCTTTGCCAGTTCGTATTTACCTTTCATGATGAGCGATGCAAACTCCTCGCGTCGGTTGCTGTAAGGATAATCCTTAAGCGCATTCTGTGCAGTTACGATACAAGCCTCATAATTGTTGCCTCCGCTGGTACAGTTGCCGAAATAGGTGCCCATATCAAAATAGAGCTTGGCACTCTTATACTCCTTCTCAACCAAGAGGTCCTGAAGAGCAAAAAGGCGGTTTGTAGCCTGCTGCTTGAGTCGGGCATCCGGATAAAGATCCAGGAACTCCTGAAAGGCTGCGATGGCAGTAATCGTGGTACTCTGGTCAAGACGAGGCTCTGGAGCATTCTGATACAGACTCTCTCCCACAAAGTACTTTGCATTTTCAGCAAACTTACCTTTAGGATAAGAAGAGTAATACTTCTTGAAATACTCTGCAGCAGTCTCATAATCCTTCATACCATACTCGGCCATAGCCAGCATGTACAAACATTCCTCACCCTCGGTAGAACCTTTCTTCATCGTTACCAGTTCCTGCAGAAGAGGAATGGCACGGGAATACTTGCCCTGGGCATAGCTCTGCTTGGCGTACTCATACTTATAAGTATAATCGCCTGATTTCAATACCTGGTTATATTCGTGGGCACAGCTCGACAAGAGCAATGCAACACACGATGCAATAAGAGTCAATTTTTTCATAATTCTCATTTTGAACTGCAAAGTTACTCATAATTTACTTATTATCAAAAGAAAAGATACATTTTTTCGTAAAAAATTAATCTTTATAACGATTAATGGCGTTTTTTTTGTAATTTTGCACCTTGAAACAGAACTTTTGAGAAGAAATCAGGAAGAAAATGGATTTTAAGATTACATCAAAATATAAGCCAACTGGCGACCAGCCGCAAGCCATCAGGCAACTCACAGAGGGGGTGCTTGAAGGAGACCCTGCACAGGTGTTGTTGGGTGTAACCGGCTCGGGTAAAACCTTTACGGTGGCAAACGTGATTGCCAACGTGGGGAAGCCTACGCTCATCTTGAGCCACAACAAGACTCTTGCTGCCCAACTGTATCAGGAGATGAAGGGTTTCTTCCCTGAGAACGCTGTAGAATATTATGTTTCATACTACGACTATTATCAGCCGGAAGCTTATCTGCCTACAACAGATACATATATAGAAAAAGACCTCGCCATCAATGATGAAATAGACAAGTTGCGACTCGGTGCTGTTTCTGCCCTTCTCTCGGGCAGAAAGGATGTCATCGTTGTCTCATCCGTATCGTGCATCTATGGTATGGGCGGACCTGTGGCGATGCAGGAGAACATCATCAAGATTCATCGCGGGCAGCGACTCGACAGAAATGAATTTCTGAGGAAACTCGTTGATGCACTTTACGTTAGAAATGATATAGAACTGCAACGTGGCAACTTTAGAGTGAAAGGCGAAACGGTTGACATCTTTATGGCTTACAGCGATCATGTTTTGCGCGTAACATGGTGGGACGACGAGATTGACAGCATCGAAGAAGTGGATTCACTCACCTATCACCGTCTTGCCTCGTTCGAAGATTACGAAATTTATCCTGCCAACCTTTTCGTAACAACAAAAGAGCAGCAGGAAAGTGCCATCCGAAGAATTCAGGACGACCTGGTTAAACAGGTAGAATTCTTCAAGAGTATCGGCGATGGAATCAAGGCACAGCGCATCAAGGAGCGTGTAGAATATGATATGGAAATGATTAAGGAACTCGGGCATTGTTCGGGCATTGAGAACTATTCCCGCTATTTCGATGGCAGACATGAAGGCGAACGCCCGTATTGCCTGCTCGATTTCTTCCCTAAAGATTTCCTGCTTGTGGTTGACGAGAGCCATGTGAGCATCCCGCAGATTGGAGCCATGTATGGAGGCGACCGGGCACGAAAGAAGAACCTGGTAGAATATGGTTTCCGTTTGCCTGCTGCCTTCGACAACCGTCCGCTGAAGTTCGAGGAATTTCACGATCTCATTCCGCAGGCCATCTACGTAAGTGCAACTCCGGCAGACTATGAATTGAGAGAAGCCGAAGGCGTGGTTGTAGAACAGTTGATTCGTCCTACAGGACTCCTGGACCCGGAAATCGAAGTCCGTCCAAGTGAGAATCAGATAGATGATCTTCTGGACGAAATATTAACAAGAACACACCGCAACGAGCGAGTTCTGATTACGACTCTTACAAAGCGTATGGCAGAAGAACTCACCGAGTTCCTGCTCAACCACAACGTAAAGGCTGCCTATATCCACAGTGATGTGGCAACCTTAGACCGAGTAAAGATCATGAACGATCTCCGTGCAGGAGTCTATGATGTTCTGGTAGGTGTCAACCTGTTACGTGAAGGACTCGACTTGCCGGAAGTTTCGCTCGTAGCTATTCTCGATGCAGATAAGGAGGGCTTCCTGCGCAGTCACCGTTCTCTGACTCAGACTGCAGGTCGTGCTGCCCGAAACGTGAACGGCAAGGTAATCATGTATGCAGACAACATCACAGACAGCATGCAGAAGACGATAGATGAGACTGCCCGCCGCCGAAGCATCCAGTTGAAATACAATGCCGACCATGGCATTACTCCAAAACAGATTGTGAAAGCAATAACCTCAGCTCTGCCTACTAGCAAGGAAGAAGGAGCAAAGATTGTTCCGATGGGAGCCGAGGGTTCCAAGCCTCGCATTTACGTGGAACCGGAAAGTGCAGCCTTCGTTGCCGATCCTATTGTGCGCAGTATGAGCAAGGAAGAATTGGAAAAGAGCATTGCTAATACTACGGCATTGATGAAGCAAGCAGCCAAAGACCTCGACTTCATGCAAGCTGCCCAATATCGCGATGAAATCATCCGATTGCAGAAGGAATTGGAAGAAAAAGGATAAATTCAAAAGAAATAACCATCAAAAAGAGGGTGTATCATAAATGAATGATTCACCCTCTTTTTATTTACCCAGCTGTTATTCATCTGTCTGCCGGTTATTTGCTATTCAAACGATAGCTTTTTTAGACGGGAACGCAACTGTTCCGCTTCACTTTTTCTGATAGACAGTTTGATGCTGCAAGTATTATCGAAAGTCTGATCGAGGACACGCGGATTCATATCTTTTACAATCCTCATCACATCATTCATCATCGGATAAGTAAAATCATAGGTTACGATTTCCTCTATCTGTTGCGTAACCTCCTCACAATGAGCCAAAGCATCAATGGCTGCTTCACGATAAGCAACAATGAGTCCGCTGGTTCCCAATTTCACTCCTCCGAAATATCGGATGACGACAATTAAAATATCCGTCAATTCTGATTTCGTGATTTGACCGAGGATTGGTTTTCCTGCCGTAGAAGAAGGTTCGCCATCATCATTGGCACGGAACTCTGTCCGTTCAGGACCTAGCATATATGCATAACAACAATGTCGGGCATCGTAATATTTTTTATGGTACCCGGCAACAATTTCCTTCACCTCGTCAACAGTTGTAACATGGTGAGCAAAGGCGAGAAACTTACTCCTTTTCTCGGTGTAATATCCCTCGCCTATCGTATCTGATATAGTCTTAAATTCGTCTATCATTAATCCAATTTGTGAATAATCAAACCGCTACGCAACTTAGGTTCAAACCATGTTGCCTTAGGTGGCATAATCTTACCACTGTCAGCGATGTCCATAATCTGCTGCATAGTAACCGGATGCAAAGCAAGTGCCATCTTCATCTCACCGCTATCCACACGACGTTTCAACTCACCGAGACCGCGAAGACCACCAACAAAGTCGATGCGCTTATCAGAACGCAAATCCTTTATTCCCAGAATTTCATCAAGAATCAGGCGAGATGAAATATCCACATCGAGCACGCCGATTGGATCTGCATCATCGTAGGTTCCAGGTTTGGCAAACAAACCATACCATTTACCATCCAGATACAGGAGGAAAGAATGGAGAGCAGCCGGTTTCAGGATGTCCAAGCCAAACTGACTGATAGCATCATCTATAGCCATCTTCTCGTAGCATGGAATGCCCTCTTCATCTCCAGAAACATTCACATTGATAGCATCAATATCTATCACCTCGAAGTTCTTTGTCAAAGCATCGAGGAACTGTTCAGAAGTCAGACCGTTCAAATCCTTCACTACTCGGTTATAATCGAGAATGGTAAGTTGGCTTGCCTGGAAACAAACAGCCATAAAGTAGTTATATTCCTCCTTACCTGTATGATTAGGATTCTGCTTAGCTTTTTCTGCACCTACCAGAGCTGCTGCTGCAGAACGGTGATGACCGTCAGCAATATAAAGGCTAGGCATCTTGGCAAATTCCGCTGTAATTGTGGCAATATCCTGATCATCGCTTACAACCCAGAACTGATGACGGAAACCATCAATTGGAGCTATGAAATCATACTCCGGTGTTGTTGCTGCATAACGCACCAGAAGTTCGTTAAGCACCTCATTATCAGGATAAGCGAAGAATACGGGTTCGATATTGGCATTGCATACACGAACATGTTTCATACGGTCTTCTTCCTTATCGCGGCGTGTTAACTCATGTTTCTTGATGACACCCGTCATATAGTCGTTTACATACGCACCTACCACAAGACCATACTGAGTCTTGCCGTTCATCGTCTGTGCATAGATATAATACTGTTCCTTATCATCTTGTTTCAACCAGCCATTCTCCTGGAACTTTCTGAAGTTCTCTGCAGCACTTTCATAAACACGAGGATCGTACTCAGAAGTACCTGGTTCGAAATTGATTTCAGGTTTAATAATATGATAAAGGCTCTTCTCGTTATCGCCTGCCTCGGCACGTGCTTCCTCAGAATTGAGAACATCGTAAGGACGAGACTCAACTTGCTCAACGAGATTTTTAGGAGGTCTTACTCCCTTAAAAGGTTTTACTATTGCCATAATATTTCGTTTAAATTGACTAGTTTAATAAAAACATGAAAAGCCCATCAAGAGTGCTTCTGTGAAAAAGCACCCTTCATGAGCTAAATGTATGGGAAGAATAATTACTTATTTACCTGGAACTTGGTGCAGCCGTCCTTAAAGAACGCATTGATCTGCTTAGCTGCGGCAATACCGGCATTGATATTTGCCTCTGCTGTCTGTGCACCCATCTTCTTAGGAGTTGAGAAGTAGCGACCCTCGAACTTAGCGAAGTCTGCATCGGCATCAGGCTTGATATCTGTGATGAACTTCAAGTCCTCACGCTCAGCAAGAAGTTTCAGGAGCTCAGGCTCATTGATAACCTCCTTACGCGCTGTATTGATGAGGATACCACCCTTAGGCAACTGGTTTACAGTCTTGTAATCGATGCTCTTGATAGTCTCTGGAGTAGCAGGGATATGAAGAGAAACGATGTCGCAAGTCTGGAACAATTCATCCTGTGACTTTACAGCATGCACACCGGCAGCCTCGATAACATCAGCTGGACAGAATGCATCGTATGCAGCTACTTCCATGCCGAATCCCTTGGCGATGCGAGCCACATTGCGACCTACATTACCGAAAGCGAGAATACCGAGTTTCTTACCCTTCAACTCGCAGCCAGCCTTGCCGTTGTAAAAATTACGTACAGCGAAGACCAACAAACCGAATACCAACTCAGCTACTGCATTAGAGTTCTGGCCAGGAGTATTCTCAGCTACTACGTTATGAGCAGTAGCAGCAGCAAGGTCGATGTTATCATAACCTGCACCAGCACGAACGATAATCTTCAGGTTCTTTGCTGCATCGAGCACCTCAGCATCAGCCTTGTCAGAGCGGATAATCATCGCATCCACATCCTTCACTGCATCGAGCAACTGAGCTTTTTCTGTATACTTTTCGAGCAAAACAAGTTCATTGCCTGCTCCTTCTATTTCTTTCTTGATTCCATCTACAGCAGCTGCTGCGAATGGCTTTTCTGTTGCAACTAATACTTTCATACAAATTCAAAAATTAATGTTGTGCTTCAAATTCCTGCATGGCCTTGACGAGTGCCTGAACACCCTCCATGGTCTGTGCATTGTAGCAGCTGGCACGGAAACCACCCACTGAGCGGTGACCCTTGATACCTACCATGCCACGCTCTGTAGCGAAGTCGAGGAATGGCTTCTCCAACTCCTTGTACTCATCGTTCATCACGAAGCAGATGTTCATCAAAGAACGGGATGCTTCTTCAACAGTACCCTTGAAGAGTTTGTTGCGGTCGATTTCAGCATAAAGAACTTCTGCACGTTCGTGAGCTCGCTTATCAGCAGCCTCAACACCACCGTTAGCCTTCAACCAGCGGAGATTCTCCATCAAGGTATAGATAGGAACAACAGGAGGAGTATTGAACATACTGCCCTTCTCAACGTGAGTACGATAATCGAGCATTGTAGGAAGCTCGCGAGGAGCCTTGCCGAGCATATCATCCTTAACGATGATAACAGTAACACCTGCCATAGAAAGATTCTTCTGAGCACCTGCATAGATGGCAGTATACTTAGAAACATCTACTGGACGGCTCATGATATCTGAAGACATATCAGAAATCAATGGTACGTTTACATCTGGATCTACACGGAGTTCGGTACCATATATTGTATTGTTGCTTGTCAAATGCAAGTAATCACAATCGGCTGGTACAGTGTTAGGAACCTGTGGATAGAAAGTGAAATTGGCGTCGGACGATGATGCGATCTCCACGACCTCACCAAAATGCTTTGCCTCTTTCATTGCCTTCTTAGCCCAAGTGCCAGAATTAATGTAGGCAGCCTTCTTGATGAGGAAGTTTGCTGGAATCTGCATAAACTGCAATGACGCACCACCACCAAGGAAGATTACGGAATAACCCTCAGGAATGTCAAGAAGCTCCTTGAATAAGGAGACTGCCTCATCAACTACTGGTTGGAAATCCTTAGCACGGTGGCTGATTTCCATCAATGAAAGACCTGAACCATTAAAATCCAAAATCTGCTTTGCTGTGTTCTCAATCACTTCGCGTGGAAGCATTGATGGACCTGCGTTAAAATTGTACTTCTTCATCTTTGTATAATTATTTAAGTTTTATACGATATAATCCTGTTAGCAGGAAAAATAAGTGCACAATACACCCATATAGGATACATAGTAAACCTTTGGATTGTATTTACGACTGCGAAATTACACTTTTTATTTGAAACTACCAAATTTTTCTGCACATTTTTAGCGTTTTGCGCAGATTTCTTTCATTTTGTTAGTCATTTTAGTATAATAACTGCATATTTATGTCTATTTTTACATTTATTATACATTCGCAAGCAACAGAGAAAAGATAATAGCAGTTTGTCAACTACCTTACCTCTTCCACTATCGTTTTGACGCCTTTTATCTTTTCGCCCTTTACATTATTCAGTACGCTGCGCAACTTCGTTCGGGAAATGGCAGCATAAGCATAACGGTCATTAACATCAATCTTACCGATTTCAGCCGACTGCAGCCCACCCTTCTTGCAAAGGAAGCCTAAGATGTCACCCTTGCTGATTTTATCCTTCTTGCCTTTACCGATATATATAGTAGCCATCTTAGGTTTGGCTGGCGCAGGAAGCAGATCTGCAACAGGCATCTCATAATTCTCAATCTCTGCATCCACATATTCCGGAATATGCTCTTCAGGACCTAACAGGAAGAAAGCCTTTCCCTGGGCTTCCCATCGTGCCGTACGTCCTACACGATGGATATAACCATCTTCGCTCTCCGGCATGTGATAATGGATAATATTATCTATATCAGGAATATCAAGTCCGCGCGAAGCCAGATCCGTACTCACCAGAATATTGGCACTACCGTTGCTGAAACGATAGAGAGAAGCCTCGCGTTCCTTCTGTTCCAATCCACCATGGAAGAAAGAGGTTGAAAATCCCTGCTCTACCAGATATTTGTTGGTACGCTCTACACTATCACGGTAATTGAGGAAAACAATAGTACTCTGGTCGCCTAAACTGCGTAGCAAAAGTGCCAGGCTCTCCAGTTTATCCTTTACCGGACTATCCACCTTATATATATGTACACGGTCAGGAACCTGATCTTCATCCACACGGTAATCTATCTTTTCTACCCTACCCATGTGTACGAAATGAGGAATCTCCTCCGCCTCGGTAGCAGAAAGTAGGAAATGTCGACGCAAGCCAGGCAAAGACTTGATCAGTCGGCTCATTTCGTCCTGGAAACCCATCTCCAGACACTTGTCAAACTCATCAATAATCAGGTATTTGATGTGATATGGAGAAAGATTTCCCTTATCCAGATGATCATTGAGACGACCTGGAGTTCCAAATACAATCTGAGGACGAACCTGTTTCATCACGCGATGCTCATCCATCGTAGCACGACCGCCATAGCAAGCCATCGCACGCAAACCGCTGCCCATATTCTTCAATACGTTAGCCGACTGCAAAGCGAGTTCTCTACCAGGAGTTATCACCACCGCCTGTGCCTCGTCATCAGTAGCATCTATAAGTTGGGTAAGAGGCAAAAGATAAGCCAGTGTCTTGCCACTACCTGTTGGCGAAAGTATCACCACATCCTTGTTCCCGTGCAAGATTGCCTGCATGGAATCCTGCTGCATATCATTGAGCTCAATGCCCAGTTTATCTAAAATTCTGTCTACCATAAATTTCCTAATAATCAATTTCAATAGAGAAGTATTCTTTTATTAAAGAGAAGTTTTCTTTTCAAGAGAAGTTTTCATAAATTCCTCATCATGAGGCATTATTTCTTTTTCTGATTGAGCAGTTTGTCAATCTCATCAAACTCCTTACCCATGTTCAGGTTCAGATAGATGGTATATAGCGGCAAAGCCCACTGGTCCTGCATATCAGGCGCCATCGTTCTGTACTTCTGCAGATAAGGCATTGCACTCTTGTAAAGTCCGTCTATCACCTGATGCGTTTTGCGGGATTGCAGTGAATTCTTATCCATTTCAACCGCCTGATTGAAATAAGCCAAACCTATATTATAATAAGCACCAGCCAAAGAATCGTTCACGGCAAGTGCCTTTTTGCTCACTTCGATGCATTGCTTGAAATCACCCATATTCAGGAGAATGGTTCCCTTGGTAAAGAGATAGATATCATTGTCGGGAGCTATCGCCAGCGCCTTATCTGCTACGGCGAGTGCAGAATCGAGTTGGTTTTCCTGCGAATAATACTCTACCAGACGCGGGAAAAAGAACGGGAATTTCGGATCCCGCTCAAAACCTTCCTTCAAGGTCGAGAGATAGCGCGCAGTATCCTTCTCCAGTTTGTAAGTCTCAGCCAAATACTGTAACATATAGTTATAATGAGCCGTATCTTTCAGCGCCTCATAAGAATGATGAAGCGTAGCTTTGGTATCTTTCATCTTATATCCGGCATATACAGCCCAATAAGCTGCCGAAGAAAGATATTTGTCTTTCTGGGCATACTTATAAGATTGGAACATCGGTGCAGTACTGCACTCTATGTACTGGTCAAAGAACTGATAAGCCTCCTTGTATTTCTGCTTCCTGATAAACCAGGTTCCTCCGTTATAGAGGTTCGGACGTATCCTGTTCAAATATTCAGAATGAGACTTGCGGAAATCATACTCACATTTTCCTTTCTTGTTAGGAATCATCTCAACGGAATCAAGTCCTTGGGCTATAACGAAGAGCTGTCGGGTTGCATTGAAGAGTTGGGCTGTATCATACGCCTGTTTGAGGTAGAGTTTCTCATTACCCTGTTCATACTGCTTCTTCACAGCATCGAAGAGAATATTCCAAATTTTCTTGTTATTCCGGTTGGCAGAATCCGTCAGGAGTTTGCGCATACTGGATTCGGCCTTCGCCAAATCCTTGCCAGCCTTTACCAGATCTTTGGCTGCAGAAATCTCTTTCTTCTGTGCCTGCAGCCCTAATGGCGCCAACAGGAGAAAAACTATCTGTAAGACCCATAAGTTTCTGAATATCTGTATTTTCATATTAATCTCCTAAATTAAAACTTTCATTTGTTTCCATACTCATAATAATACCAGTAGGTATTTCCATAAGTATCCCGAAGAGCATTCTGCTTTTCTGTCTCATTAGCATATTTGTGATCCATCTGCTGGAAATCCTCAAAGTCTGTATCCATCACATTATCGTGATAAACGATACTTGGATTACTGCGGCGATGCGTATAAAGAACCAACGCTTCCTTATAATGAACAGGCAGTTTGCCCGAAGTTACTTTGTAATGTTTCTGCACCTCTGCTACGAACTTGTCTAGTTGCTTGTCCAGCAAGAGTGCACAAAGCTGATAGTCAACAGGCAGACGATACTTGAGATGATGTTTAACCATCCATGCCGAAGGTTTCTGCATCCATTTTGGCGCCTTCCACATCATAGCCTTCACGGTTACGCTATCCGGCATCATCGCCTTACTTCCACCTACCAGCGGATAAGTAAAGAGACGGCTGCCCAGCTCGCCTGTTTCGTTGAGACAGGCTATACGGAGCATCGTCAGCGAAGAATCTGTTTTCAGAGATTTTTCACCTACTTCCAAAGCTTTTTCATACTGTTTTTCTTTCATCAGATGTTCCATGCGCATACGTTCATGAAACAGCCGATCATTGCTAGCAACAAAGTTGACAAGCAATATTATCACCAGCATCTGGAGCAGATTCACCCACATATAGCGGGAGAACCAGCCGTTACTGTGAGGCTCTGTTTCTATCGGCTCCAACTGGCGGGCTATCCATATTAATCCGCCCCATAGAATCAGACAGAGTGGCAGGATAATCCACCACGCCCCCAGCGAATGATAACGGTCGATATCAACGGGGAT
Organism: Segatella copri; assembly: GCA_021615735.1. GTDB lineage: Bacteria > Bacteroidota > Bacteroidia > Bacteroidales > Bacteroidaceae > Prevotella > Prevotella copri_Q. Next base: position 26,924 of record JAJWFY010000018.1, read on the forward strand.
ATCGGTAATCATCGTCAGGATGAGGAACGAAGGGAAATAAGTAAGCCCGTGGAAACGGCGTTTCACACGGGTTACCGCGTACACTCCCACTTGCAGCAGATAGAGTACGAGCGTGATAAGCAGTGGAGCCAGCGTGTAACTGTAGTTGGTCAAACCGCCTGAGAAAACATGCTGAGCCACTGCCAGTACGTCTGCCTGGTAAAATGCCAGGTAGACGTAGGTAAATGTGATAAAGATGATAGCACAGGCGATTTGCATCTTCGCAGTACTACTCCTTTTATTTTTCATAAATCAATCTATTAATTTTTCTTCAGCACCAAAGCTGTACGAGCTGGCAGATAAAGTTTCAGCCACTCCTTACGGTCTTTCACATAAAGTGGATCGTAATTAGTCAGATGCGTCATCGTGTCATCATTCAAGCCATTACCGCCGAAATCCTTGCTGTCAGAATCAAGCACTACGCTGTAGGAACCGGTTGGAACCAGAAAGCCATAGTCGGTGAAAGAGCGGGTTGGCGAGAAGTTAAACACGAAGAGCAGATCGCCACGCATAAAGGCGAGAACCTGATCGCCATCATTATGCCAGATTTCTACAACTGGTGTCTTGTTAAAATTCTTTTCGCTTGTAATCGTCTTGAGCATTTCTCGGTCGAAATCTCCAAGATAGTGGTAGCAGAGTTCATGATTATCTACCAGATTCCACTGTCTGCGGGCATATTTATGGCTCCAGCCATTACCCTCGCGAGGGAAATCAATCCACTCTGGGTGACCGAACTCATTACCCATGAAGTTGAGATAACCGCCATTGATTGTAGAGGCGGTAACCAGACGGATCATCTTATGCAGAGCAATACCACGATGAGCCATTTCGTTTTCATCGCCCTTCTTGAAATGCCAGTACATATCGGCATCAATCAGACGGAAGATGATGGTTTTATCGCCCACCAATGCCTGGTCATGACTCTCACAGTAAGAGATGGTTTTCTCATCCGAACGGCGGTTCTTTACCTCCCAGAAGATGCTGGATGGTTTCCAGTCTTCATCCTTCAGTTCCTTGATGGTCTTGATCCAATAATCTGGAATATTCATCGCCATGCGATAGTCAAAACCATAACCGCCATCCTCAAACTTGGCTGCCAGGCCCGGCATTCCGCTCACCTCTTCGGCAATCGTAATGGCATGCTTGTTAACCTCATGAATCAGACAGTTGGCAAGGGTAAGATAGCAGATGGCATTATCATCCTCATGACCATTGAAATAATCTCCGTAGTTGCAGAATGCCTCACCCAGACCATGACTATAATAGAGCATGGATGTTACACCATCAAAACGGAATCCGTCGAAATGGAACTCATTGAGCCAGTACTTGCAGTTGCTCAACAGGAAGTGGATGACTTCATCCTTTCCATAGTCGAAGCAGAGACTATCCCAAGCCGGATGCTCATGACGGTCGCCAGGATAGAAATACTGGTTAGGATCGCCAGCGAGATTACCCAGTCCTTCCACCTCATTCTTTACGGCATGAGAGTGAACGATGTCCATGATGACGGCAATACCATTCTGGTGAGCTGTATCAATGAGATCTTTCAACTCTTCAGGAGTTCCGAAGCGGCTACTTGCAGCAAAGAAACTGCTTACATGATAGCCGAAGGAGCCATAATACGGATGCTCCTGGATAGCCATAATCTGAATGCAGTTGTAACCATCCTTGATGATACGTGGCAACACATTCTCCTTAAATTCTGTATAAGTGCCAACCTTCTCAGCATCCTGTGCCATACCGATATGGCATTCATAGATGAGCAGAGGCGCCACATTTGGTCTGAAGGTTTTCTTCTTCCATTTATATGGTTCCGGATTCCAAACCTGAGCAGAGAAAATCTTGGTCTGGTCGTCCTGTACTACGCGCTGTGCCCATGCAGGAATACGCTCGCCTTCACCACCTTCCCAATGAACTTTCATCTTGAAGAGATCGCCATGTTTCATCGCTTTCTCCGGAAGTTTGAGTTCCCAGTTGCCGGTATTCTTAATTCTTTTGACACGATACTTTTCGGTTTCCTGCCAGTTGTTGAAGTCACCTATCAGATAGATGTCTGTAGCATTAGGTGCCCACTCACGGAACACCCATCCACGGGCAGTCTTATGCAGTCCGAAATACTCGTATCCATTGGCAAAATCGCTCAATGTCTGTTTGCCGTTATTAGTCAGCTGACCGAGTTTCCAAAGTGCATGGTCGTGTCGGCCCTTGATGGCATCCTCATAGTCTGCCAGATATGGGTCGTTCTTCACGAGTCCGATATGCTTTACCACAGCCTTCGCTGCCTTTTTTGCAACTGGTTTCTTTGCAGTTGCCTTTTTAGTTGCAGCCTTCTGGGCTGTAGTTTTCTTTTCTGTTGCCATATATCATGATTTTAGATGGTTACTCTATATTTTTATTCTTTAATTATATCTTGAAGAATTTTTCTTCTTTAATTTTTAATCTTGAAGATAGCCTTGTGGATATCACCGTTACCGATGCATGGCTGATGACCGTCTTGTGGCCAGAAAATGACAAACTGACCTGGCTTGCAGGTAACGAGCGTCTGCGCTTTCACACCAGGATACTTGGTTACATCCTTAGCCTCGTTATATTCCACTTCAGGAAGATCAGCAAGAGGAGTATAGCCATAAGTCTCATCGTTGTCTAGAGGAATCTGAATATCAATCATCTTGCGATGTGTTTCAAGCACAGCATCTTCCTCGCTCTTTCCATGAGCTGTCGTTATGTTGACAAAGAGGTCACCCTCCTTGATTAAATGCTTACCGTCCTCCAATTTAAAGAGGTCATTATCTTTGATAAACTTCACAACATCAGCGAAGAGCGGATTGAGAGAAACGTATTTCTCCAGATTGTCTAAAGTATCTACTACCATAATTCTAGTTTAAGCATTGAGATTTGAACATTTACTTTTAACTTTGAGATTTGAAAACAGAACATTCAACATTCAATATTCAACATTATATTATGTTCTTTTTTCTCATTATTTAAAATATAAAGGTTCTCTATCTCGTTATTTATAATTTCTTTGTATTTTTCTAATTTTCTGAAGAGATTAGTCTTCAAATCGTTTGCCGTTTTCGTAGGCTCCCTTGGCTGTAACCTGTCCGTTGCGGTCTTTTTCTACAAATCTTCCGTCACGCACATCGTTACGGTAGGTTCCTTCGAAACGCTTACCGTTTTTATCTTCTTCTATGCAAGGTCCCTGACGCTTACCTTTGTGATAGGCACCCTTGAATCTTCTGCCATCAGCATAATGAATCACGACATTACCATCAACCAGACCGTTCTTGAACTCACCTTCAAACACGTCGCCGTTCTTCTTGGTCAGTTTGCCCCTGCCGTTCTGCAGATCATCCCTCCAGTCGCCTACATAGATATCGCCATTCTTCCAGATGAAGGTACCCTGACCGGTACGCAGGCCATCCTTAAACTGTCCGTTATACTTGGCGCCCTTTGCAGAGCGGAAGATGCCTATACCCGTGCGTTCTCCCTGCACATAATCGCCTTCATAAATGTCGCCATTATGAAATTTATAGATACCCTTTCCGTCCTGGATATCATCCTTCCAGTCGCCGATATACACATCGCCATCAGCATATTTGAAAGTACCTTTTCCTGAGCGCTGGTTGTCTAGCCACTGACCGTCATAAGTAGTTCCGTCTCCCCAATTGAAGAAGCCGTTTCCATTCTTCATATCGTTCATCCACTGGCCTTTATACTGTGCGCCATTGGCATAAGTATAAACGCCGCGTCCCTGACGCTTGTCCTTATACCAGTCGCCGTCATATTTATCACCATTATAATAGAACATGACGCCATGACCATGCTGGTAATCGCGGAACCAGAGGCCTACATATTTGTTGTTGTTCTGGAAATAGTAGGTACCCTTACCATGCTGCTGGTCCTGCATCCACTGTCCCTCATACTTTTCGCCATCACTGAAGGTATAAACGCCATAACCTTCGCGCTTACCTTTCATATAAGAGCCTTCGTAGGTATCCCCATTCTTATAGATGGTAGTACCTTTTCCCTGCGGCTTTCCGCTCACCATTTCGCCTTTAAACTGACCTCCGTCACGGGTGATGCAAGAGCCTAGCGAAATCTTCTGGGCTGAGGCATCAACCGATGCCATAGCCAAAGCCAAGGCAAGGAAAAAACACTTGCTCCGACAGGACAATTTGGTATGTTGTTTCTTATTGTATTTCATATTCTACAGTTATAGTCTGACTTATCAATCTCCAAAATTACGGTTTTTTCCTCAAATAGCCAAATAGATTAAACAAATTTAAGGTAAAATCATGAAAATAGATTTTTATCTGAAAAAATCTGCAGCTTGACACAATAAACAAACACAATTTTCGTTTTTACGGAAATCGAGAATAAAATCACTAAAACAGTAAAATTATGATTTTAAATTGCGCCATCATAGATGAAGATCCGGAAGCTTTGCAACTCCTGGAACAGTATATAGAGAAAACTCCGACCCTGCATTTGATCGGAGCCTACAAAAGTGCGATAGATGCTGTAGACGGCATCCATCACAACCATCTCGACATACTTTTTCTCGCCATCCACATGCAGCAGATCAGCGGTCTGGAATTTGCAAAGGTTGTACCCAAGAATGTGAAGATTGTCTTCACCACCGCATTCAAGGAGTATGCCATCGAAGCCTACAAAGTGAATGCATTCGACTATCTGCTCAAGCCCATCACCTACGATGATTTTATGGGATCATGCCAGAAAGTCTTCGAAAGCTACATGCAGGACGATAACTACAACCCTATCAAGCGCGACGGTTTTCTGGTGGTAAAACGAGATTACAAATGCGTAAGAATCCCGATAGATGATATTCTGTTTGTTGACTGCGACAAAGACTACATCCGTTTCCATCTTGAGGGCAGGCCTAACATCAGAACCCTGGGCAACCTCAAACAGTTGGAAGAAAGGCTGCCAAGAGAGAAATTCAAGCGTGTACACCGTTCGTTCCTTGCCAACATGACAAAGTTCGATACGGTAGACCAGCAGCACATTACCTATGGCGACCAGAGCATTCCGATATCAGAAACCTACTTTGAATTTATCAAGAAATATCTGGAAGACCATTCTCTATGATGGTCTTCCAGATAGTTTTATCCTACCTTTCTTATAATATCTGCAAGGGTGATGATACCAGGATAGAAGCTCCATGCGCCAACAGAAAATCGTGATCTCTGAATCCCCACAGCACTGAGATACAAGGCATTCCGCTGTTCTTCGCCGTCATCACATCCACATCGCTGTCGCCGATATAAACCGCCCTGTCTCTATCCGCATGCAGCTGTCGCAAGGCTTCGTTTACGGTATCTGGAGCCGGTTTTTTCTTGATATTCTCCCGCTCTCCTATCGCCACATCTACCAGATCGCCGAAGAAATGGCGGCAGATTTCCTGGGTAGCTGCATAAAACTTGTTGCTTACCACCGCAATGTTCTTTCCTCTGTTTTTCAGTTCCTCCAGCATCTCCATCACGTCAGGATAAGGCTTTGTGTTATCCATATTATGTACCATATAATGCTTGCGGAAATCCTGCAGAGTTTTCTCAAACTTCTCATTCTCCAATCCTCCCGGCACGGCACGTTCCATAAGTTTCTTCACCCCGTTTCCTACAAACATGCGTACTTCCTCCAGCGTACGTTCAGGCATCCCGTTCAGCTTCAGCGCATAATTGCAGCTTGCAGCCAGGTCGTGGAGAGAAGAAATCAGGGTTCCGTCAAGATCGAAGATATAGGTATCGAAATTGAACTGGGCATGGACCGAAACCCTCTTGATGCGGAACTCACCGCCGTGTAGCACATAAACATCCTGATGGTATACACGGATTTCACCCTGAGGAGTTCCCTGTCCACCAGCCTGTTCATTACCCGAAATGCCAAAGATTCTGTTATCCCCAAATTCCCATCTCTTCAGTTTCTGGGTCTGTGCATCAATCACCACATATTTATATTCTATCGGCTCATCGATAGCCTGCACATTCACAGATATTTCCCAGTCCTTGCCATGATTGTTCTGCATCTTCAGAAAATGAGCCGGATTCCATTTGCCCAGCGTAGGATGATTTCCCAACAGAGCTACAGCCTCACCCTCATAGAGTTTCGGGGCATGAATCTTGAAGATGATAGTACGGTCGAAGAGAGGCAGACGCGCTGGCTTGACATCAGTAAACTTTACCTGCTGCAATACGAAGGCATTTTTTTCCACGTAAGGATTATCCTCCTCCAGCCAATAGTCCTGAAAATAGAAATTCTTACTCTCATCAAAAACATATTGGCGGGCAGAAGCGAGCGATTCCCTACGCAGCACCTTTCCCTCAGCATCTTTCACGCAGTAGCAGTAAGCCACAGCTACGAAAGGGTGATGGCGGTTCTGCCTTGACGCCATTTCCACCTCCCAGTGATACCCGTCCCGGGTGGTCATCGGCAAGTCCATCGTATCTTGATAGCCGTCAGCGGCGGCAAAAGTTAATTCTACATGCAGGGCATGACCCCACTTGGCAGCATACGCTATCGAAAACTTCATTTTCATAATCCTTTTATAATAATGTGCCGAAAGCACCGATACACATGTTGATTCTCAATGTCAAGTGCAAAGGTAACAAAAAAGCAGACACAACGGATAAAGAAAGATGACAATTAACCTATTTTAAATTCCTATACTTTGCTATTTCCCATTTTTGCTGTACTTTTGCACCCGAAAAATAACAAACAAGAAGAATATGAAAAAGAAAAAATCATTTTCTAAGCTCTATCTGTATGGTGCTATAGGCTGCATCGCAGTCATCGCCATCGTGGGCTACATCTACTGTTTCTCTTCCTTCTCGAAGAGCAGCAACACCGAGTATGTTTACATCGACAGCGATGATAACATCGACTCTGTATACAACAAGCTCCGCCCATTTGCCAAGAGCATTCCGTTCCAGGCATTCAAGACCCTGACTCTCCATTCCGGCTATGCCGATCATATCCGCACCGGCAGATACGCCATTGCTCCGGGCGATGGTGCCCTCAAGACATGGCGCCACATGAAGAACGGTTTGCAGGAACCGGTTAGCCTTACCATCCCTTCGGTACGCACGCTCGACAAACTCTCTGATGAGATTGGCAAGAAGATGATGTTTGGCAGCAACGACCTCTACCATGCCCTGCGCGACGAGAGCGTCTGTCAGAAATATGGTTACGATACTGCCACCATCGCCTGCATGTTCGTACCTAACACCTACGATCTCTACTGGAACATCTCGGTAGATAAATTTCTGGAGCGCATGAAGAAAGAAAGCGACAAGTTCTGGAACTTTGAGCGCACCGAAAAGGCAAAGGCTATGAAGCTGACACCGGTTGAGATCATCACCCTTGCCAGCATCGTGGACGAAGAAACAGCCAACAACGGTGAGAAACCGATGATAGCCGGCATGTATTATAACCGTCTGATGCTTCGCAATGCCGAATATCCAGAGGGAATGCCATTGCAGGCCGATCCTACCATTAAATATGCCTGGCAGCGATTCGACCTCAAGCGCATCTACAACAACCTCCTGTCTATCAAGAGCCCGTATAATACCTACAAGAACCCAGGTTTGCCACCGGGGCCTATCCGTATTCCGAGCGTAGCAGGTATCGATGCCGTCCTCAACCATGTGCATCACGATTACCTCTACATGTGTGCCAAGGAGGATTTCAGCGGCACTCATAATTTTGCCCGCACTTACGATGAGCACCTGCAGAATGCAGCCAAATATTCTAAGGCACTCAACGAAAGAGGTATCAAGTAAGATAAGGAAACAAGAAAGGTAAAAATGAGTCAGAAAACTTGCAAAGCGTTAGTGATTTTACAAGTTTTCTGACTTTTTATTTGGTAGTCTAACAAAATAGTTGTAAATTTGCAGCCGAAAACTTACCAATTTAAAATAAGGAATAAATACATGAACAGAACGATTATTACAGTAGTGGGCAAGGATACCGTTGGTATCATCGCCAAGGTATGTACCTATTTGGCAGAGAACAGTATCAACATCTTGGATATCTCTCAAACCATCGTACAGGAGTATTTCAACATGATGATGATCGTAGACATGGGCAAGATGCAGAAAACTTTCGAGGAAGTAGCCGATGAACTCACCAATGTTGGTAAGGCTATGGGCGTGCAGATCAAATGCCAGCGCGAGGAAATTTTCAATATGATGCACAGAATTTAAAAAGCAAACAATATGATCAATATATCTGAGGTTATCGAAACCAATAAGATGATAGAGCAGGAGAATTTCGATGTGCGTACCATCACCATGGGTATCAACCTTTTGGATTGCGCATCTACCGATCTCGATGAGCTCTGTCAGAACATTCATAATAAGATTACACGTCTGGCAAAGAACCTTGTGAAGACCGGCGAAGAAATCTCCAAGGAGTTTGGTGTGCCTATCGTCAACAAGCGTATCTCCATCACTCCTATCTCGCTGGTAGGCGGTTCTGCCTGCAAGACTACCGACGATTACGTGAAGATTGCAAAGACCCTCGACCAGTGTGCCAAGGAGCTCGGTGTCAACTTCCTGGGCGGCTATTCTGCCATCGTAAGCAAGGGTATGAGCAAGAGCGATGAGCTCCTTATCCGTTCTATCCCTCAGGCGATGGCACAGACCGATTTCGTCTGCAGCTCAGTCAATGTGGGTTCTACCAAGACCGGTATCAACATGGACGCCGTCCGACTGATGGGCGAAATCGTAAAGGATACAGCCGAGGCAACCAAGGACAGAGGTTCTCTGGGTTGCGCCAAACTCGTTGTTCTCTGCAATGCGCCAGACGACAATCCGTTCATGGCTGGTGCCTTCCATGGTGTTTCTGAGGCCGATGCGGTAGTGAGTGTCGGTGTCAGCGGTCCCGGCGTTGTAAAGTATGCATTGGAGAAGGTAAAGGGCGAAAGCTTCGAGGTTCTTTGCGAAACCATCAAGCGCACCGCCTTCAAGATTACCCGTGTAGGTCAGTTGGTTGCCAAGGAGGCTTCACGCCGTCTGAACGTACCTTTCGGCATCATCGACCTTTCATTGGCTCCTACCCCAGCTATCGGTGATAGTGTAGCCGATATTCTCGAGCTCATCGGTCTTGAGCATGCCGGTGCTCCTGGTACCACAGCAGCTCTTGCACTCCTGAACGACCAGGTTAAGAAGGGCGGTATCATGGCTTCTTCTTATGTAGGTGGTTTGAGCGGTGCCTTCATCCCTGTCAGCGAAGACCAGGGCATGATCAACGCTGTAGAGGCTGGTGCGCTGACCATAGAGAAGCTTGAGGCGATGACTTGTGTCTGCTCAGTAGGTTTGGATATGATTGCCATCCCTGGCGATACTCCAGCCACCACCATTTCCGGTGTCATTGCCGACGAGGCTGCCATCGGTATGGTTAACCAGAAGACTACTGCCGTACGTATCATCCCAGTTGTGGGCATGAAGGTAGGCGACAATGTAGATTTTGGCGGTTTGCTCGGTCATGCTCCAATCATGCCTGTAAACCCATTCAGTTGCGAGGCATTCGTAAACCGTGCCGGTCGTATTCCGGCTCCAATCCACAGTTTCAAGAATTAAACTTTTTTGATTCAAAATACCAATCCCCCATCCTGCTTTCTCAAGCGGGCTGGGGGATTTTTTCATTGTATAATCACTTATCTATCTTCTAAAGCTTCATCATGGCAAAACATAGGTGGATAGATACTCAGAAAAATCAACTACAGATATTTAAATCCAATCCTTAAATAAGACGGAAGCTCCCCCAAAAGTCAAAAGAATCGGGAAAAAGAAAAATAAAGGGTGAGACTTCTCCCACCCTTTATCTGATATTATAAAAAAAGTTTGTCTAAAGTAAATTACAAACGTTTAAAGTTTTTTCATCTCTTCTTTCCATGCAGAATAAGCCTCGAGATAAGCAGAACGGTTAGCCTCATCAGGATCTATGACTGCAAGTTTCTTCAATGAAGCAAAAGCCTCATTATGATCCTTATAGATACCGGCACCAATACCAGCACCCTTAGCAGCACCTGCACTACCATCTGTCTCATAAAGTTCGATAGTAGCACCACTCACACCCGCCAAGGTATCTCGGAACAACGGACTGAGGAACATATTAGCCTTACCTGCATGAATATTCTTGATATCCATACCCATCTGCTGCATGATTTCCATTCCATAGCAGAAACTGAAGACGATACCCTCTTGTGCTGCACGAACAATATGAGCACGATTATGCTTATTAAAGCTGATGCCACGAATAGAACAACCAACTTCCTTATTCTCTAATACACGCTCAGCTCCATTACCAAATGGGATAATCTTAACACCATCACTACCTATTGGCACAGAAGCTGCAAGATCATTCATATCCGCATAGCTTACATCTGGAGTGATATTTCGATGAACCCACGCATTCAAGATACCTGTTCCATTGATACACAACAATACACCAAGACGGTCAAGGTCTGTAGTATAATTAGCATGAGCAAAAGTATTGACACGGCTCTTTGGATCATAGTTAACATCACCCAATACGCCATATACAACTCCTGATGTACCTGCAGTACTTGCAATTTCACCCGGATTGAACACATTCAGACTCACAGCATTATTTGGCTGGTCACCCGCACGATAAGATATTGGTGTACCTTCTTTCAGACCAAGTTCTTCAGCTGCCGCTTTACTTACTACACTCTGTACAGAGAATGTAGGAACAATATCAGCCAGAATGCTTTCATCGAAGCCAAAGTAATCAAGCAGGAATTTAGCAGGCTTTTTCTGGTTGAAGTCCCACATCATACCTTCAGAAAGACCACTGATAGTAGTCTTAACTTCACCTGAAAGTTTCATTGCCAGATAATCACCAGGAAGCATAATCTTATCAATCTTATCAAACAGTTCCGGTTCATTATCCTTTACCCAAGCAAGTTTAGATGCAGTAAAGTTTCCAGGAGAATTGAGCAGATTACGCAAGCAGAAGTCCTCACCTAAATCATGAAAAGCCTTCTCGCCATAAGGTACGGCACGAGAGTCGCACCAGATGATACTAGGACGCAAAACTTGCTGATTCTTATCAACACAAACCAAGCCATGCATCTGGTACGAGATACCAATAGCAAGGATATCTTCACCCTTGGCACCAGATTCTGCCATGATTTTCTTAAGCGCCAACTTAGCATTATCCCACCACATCTGAGGATCCTGCTCTGCCCAACCGGTCTTTACAGCCATAATGGGTGCTTCATGATCCGGATAGAATGCAGAAGCTACGATTTCTCCATTGTCAACATCAGTAAGCGAAGCCTTTACAGAACTTGAGCCTACGTCAAAACCTAATAAATATCTACTAGCCATAGTTTATTCGTTTATATGTTTATTGTTTAACTTTTATCAGTTTTTATAAAGTCTACATATATTATACGAACATACTACAACATTCCCCTCATAAAAAAAATAATTTAGAACATATTCTCATCAAAAAGACTTTGAGGAGCACTATCGTCAGCCTTGTCCTCCTCTTCATTACAATTTTCTAATACAGAAGAAGAAAAATTGAGCATCAGTTGCTGTACGGCCTTTGAATCAAAATTAACATGATATAGACCATACCCCTTACCTTTTTCTATAAGCGATTGTGGGTCTTTAGCGCATCTGGTGAGATATTGTGTAACATAGCTATGAACATCCTTGTAATTCAGAGGTGTAAAAATCGAATTACAGGAATTATATACATGACGAGCTATTTTTTCTACTTTCAACCCTTTTGCACCCGCAGCCAAAAGAACATTGAATATCTCCTGATCAAGTTTCATATAATAATCATAACATTCGTCCTCTTTCAAGAGAGAAGACACAAAAAGAAAAAACCGCGGTTACTCACTTACAAGCAACCGCGGCTCTTTGAAAAATAAACCTTATTTAAGCGAGAGCAACCTTGTTGTCCTCATCCTTAATCTTACCCTCTTTGAAGAGCCAACCGATACCAAGGATTACATCCTCTGTACTGATCTTAGCAGCCTTAGCAATTTCTGCTACTGTGAGAGCCTTTTCTGAAGCTGCCAATGCCTGATATACATCACCAGCTCTAAAACCTGCGTTCTCTGCGTTCAAGTAAAGAACGTCCTTCTTTGCTGCAGGAGCCTTCTTTGCTACTGGAGCCTTCTTTGCTGCTGGCTTCTTTGCAGCAGTCTTAGTTGTCGCTTTCTTTTCTACCATGTTTTAAGAATTTTATGATTCTATTGAGCCTCATTTCGTCAGCTCAACCTTAATATCTGCTGCAAATTTATAACTTTTATTTCGAAATAGTGTTAGAAAAATAGAAAAAACTACTACTTATAAACAAAAGTGCTGCATTTCTTGATTTACGTCAAGAAGCGCAGCACTTTATTTACTAAAAATCAATTACTTATTATATATCATTGAATTTTTCTCAAGGCATTTTACGCATACTCTTTTATGGAGTGAATACCTTCGTTTCTCTATTTTTATTCAGCCTTCAAATCAAGTTTGATCTCCAATTCATCCAACTGCTTAGGATCAAGTTCAGAAGGAGCATCGAGCATTACATCGCGACCAGAGTTGTTCTTTGGGAAAGCAATACAATCGCGAATACTGTCGAGACCAGCCATAATGCTGACGAAACGGTCCAAACCGAAAGCAAGACCTGCGTGAGGTGGTGCGCCATACTTGAAAGCGTTCATCAAGAATCCGAACTGGGCCTCAGCACGCTCTGGAGTAAAGCCGAGAACCTCGAACATCTTCTCCTGCAACTGAGTATCATGGATACGGAGAGAACCTCCACCTACTTCGATACCATTGCAAACAAAGTCGTATGCCTTGGCACGAACCTGCTCAGGATGCTCATCGAGCAATGGGATATCATCAGGATTTGGCATAGTAAATGGATGGTGCGTAGCCATCAGGCGCTGCTCCTCATCGCTCCACTCAAAGAGAGGGAAGTCAATAATCCAAAGACACTTGAATACGTTCTTATCACGAAGACCAAGACGGTCACCCATTTCCAAACGCAAAGAGCAAAGCTGAATGCGTGTCTTGTTAGCATTATCACCGCTCAAAATCAAAACGAGGTCACCATCCTTGGCTCCCATTACGGTCTTGATTTCAGCAAGTTCCTCTGGAGAATAGAACTTATCTATGCTACTCTTCACGGTACCATCTGCATTGTACTTAATATAAACCAAGCCCTTGGCACCGACCTGAGGACGCTTAACAAAATCGGTCAATTCGTTCAACTGCTTACGGCTATAATCAGCACAACCTGGAACACAGATACCGCCAATATACTTAGCCTCATCGAATACAGAGAAATTACCCTTACCTGTGAAAGCATCTTTCAACTCAACAAATTCCATACCGAAGCGCAAGTCTGGCTTATCGCTACCGAAACGGCGCATAGCATCGTGCCAGGTCATCTGTTCCAATTTAGGAAGTTCTACACCACGAATCTCCTTAAACAAATGGCGAGCCATTTCCTCGAAAAGGTTGATGACATCATCCTGATCAACAAAACTCATTTCACAGTCAACCTGTGTAAACTCTGGCTGACGGTCAGCACGAAGATCCTCATCACGGAAGCACTTGGCAATCTGGAAATAGCGGTCGAAGCCAGCAACCATCAAGAGCTGCTTTAAAGTCTGAGGACTCTGTGGAAGAGCGTAGAACTGACCTGGATTCATACGGGAAGGAACAACAAAGTCGCGGGCTCCCTCTGGTGTACTACCAATAAGAACAGGAGTTTCAACCTCCATGAAGTTCTGTGCATCGAGGAAGTTACGAATCAAGATGCACATACGATGACGCAACTCCAGATTTTTGCGCACTGCAGGACGACGCAAATCAAGATAACGATACTTCATACGGATATCATCACCACCATCTGTATTATCTTCGATAGTGAAAGGAGGGGTCTGACTCTGAGAGAGGACATTGAGTTCCTTCACCAGGATTTCGATGTCACCAGTATCCATTTTAGGATTCTTGCTCTGTCGTTCACTTACTACACCCTTTATTTGAATGCAGAATTCACGACCTAGCTTGTTAGCTGCATCACACAAGTCTTTGTTATCAGCCTCATTGAAGACCAACTGTGTGATACCATAACGGTCGCGCAAATCGACGAATGTCATACCACCCATCTTTCTTGAGCGCTGTACCCAACCGGCAAGTGTCACTTCCTTGCCGGCATCAGAGAGACGTAACTCTCCACACGTATTACTTCTGTACATACCTTATTATATTATATTATTATTTTCCAAAGTGCAAAAGTACAACAAATAACGGAAAGGACAAAATAAAATCGCGAAAATATTATTAAAAATATCTTCGCGACCCTATTAATGTGACCAAAAGTCACATATATACATATTAAATGGTTTTATCTCTACTTTTTTAGAGATTTATTTCTTCATCCGTCTGAATGCCTGCCGATGGAACCGTTCCTCTGCCTTGATGACACTGAACACCTTATTAGGTGGCAAGATGGTCATAAATCTAGAATGATACTCTTGCTGTAACTGTTTCAGCTGAATATCCAACTCATCCTGTCTTCTGATAGCTTCGGCACATGCCTCATTATCATTCGGATTCACATGACGGAATCGGCGCATTTCATCGAATATCATACGCATTTTCTTACCCATCTGTCTATATACCGGGAAGAATTTAGCAGCTTCTCTCGGCGTAAGACAGGCATTAGTCGTAATAAACTGTTCTAGTTCTGCCTGAAACCTTTTAGGATCAAATCCATCATGATGTTTTCTACCCTGAGGCTGTGAAGCAAGTGAAACCAGGCTAATCATCAGCATAGCTAAAAGCGCAAGAAACCTATGTTGCATTATCTTTCTCATACCTTATCTTTTTTTAAATCTTTATCTGTAGACAAAAAGAAATACCAACCATTAATTTTCTGCAATCAGCGATGCATAGATAGTTTCATTATCCATCATCGTATAATCGGCCATCTCATTAAAAGTAGCATCCTCATTATTATTCACAGCAGCTTTCTGAACCATATGGTCCACATGTGCCATAGCAGGCTTACTGCTTCCCGTATATTTCAGCGCCAATACCGAACCACCTCCCATCACAGCCAAAACAGCAACAGCCGCCGCAATCTTTCGAATCGGCATACGCTGCCATAAGCTAGGCTGCATGTGAATGATGCGGGGTTCCTGCTCCGGCAAATTTGCCATCACCCTATCCGTCAGCTGGTCGAAATAACCAGCCGGCACCTGGAAATGGTTTTTCTTACCAAAACGGCTATTCAATATATTGTCTTCTTTTAACATATTCCTCATTCCTTTCTTTTATACTTTATTAAATAGACGAAAACTAACCGAAAAGGTTTAATCCTTACGATTGAAAAAATCGGTTATTTTTTTCACAGCAAGATGATAGGATGCCTTCAAAGCTCCTTCACTTGTTGACAGCACCTTACTCATCTCTGAATATTTCATATTATCATAATATTTTAGAGTGAAAACTGTGCGCTGAACATCGGGCAGTTGGGCTACAGCCTCTTGCAGTTCTGCCTGAATCTGGTCACCATCAAAATAGTCATCGGCAAGAAGACGTGAAGCCAAGCCCGGCTCGTCTTCGGTACTGACATTTACCATCTGCTTCTTGCGTCTCAAGAAATCAAGCGCTTCGTTAATTGCTATACGGTAAAGCCATGTTGAGAGCGAAGACTTTCCCTGAAACGAATCCAGATTGGTCCAAGCCTTAACAAAGGCATTCTGCAACACATCATCAGCATCATCATGATCTAAAACAATATGGCGAACCTTCCAATACAACGGCTCGCTATACTGACTTACCAGTACAGCAAAGCCTTCGCGTTGGGTCTTAGGATCCCTAATCATCGCCAAGAGTTCTTTATCGTTTATCATTGCTTTTACAAATGTGTTGTTTATAGATATTTTCTCAACATATCGAATATTACCGCATCAAATCCATACACATCAGAATATTCAGCTATTCTGCCTCCTGCTAACGGGTAGAGTGTATAATAGGTTATGAAGAGAGGAACTTGAGGATTAACCTTTACGTTATTCACAACAAGTTTTTTATTGGCTAGCGAATCTGCTGTCATCGAATAGTATATCTTTTCCTTCAGTTTCTCGTTTTTGTCAGCCAATAGGAAGACAGCGAAATCGTACGGTTTTTCTATTCTGATACATCCATGCGATACTCCTCTATCCTCTTGTCCAAACACGCCCTTACTGTTAGTATCATGCAGGAAGACCGAGAAATTATTATCAAAACGGAAGATGATTCTTCCCAGAGCATTCCCCTTTCCGCCCCGCTGAGCGATGCCATAAGCACCAGAAATAAGCATAGATCGAGTTACTCTGTTTAAGTCAACCTCCTTACCTGTTGCCACTTCCCTTACATAGTAGTTACGCGCGCGAAAGTAGCCATGATTGCCCACCCGGTGTATCATATCATGGAGAACGATACTACGGGGAACAAACCATTGAGGATTCAACTCCATACGTTTGATATGACTGTTCAATATCGGGGTTTTGGTTTTACTGGCTCCACATCCTATGCGCATCGAGAGCGTATCCTGATGATCAATAGCCATCAGATGGAACGATGGTATATTGACAACCACATATTTTTCGTGTTGCCAGGGATTATCATACTGTCTCCAGCGGCAACGTTCCATGTTGCAGAGAATTTTGATTTTCATCGCCTTGCCCAGTCCTCCAGCCTTCAATTTCTCCAGCAGTTGATAATAGAAAGGATTCTTAGGCTGTACTTCTTTCAGGAAGGAAGCCACCGAGTCGCATCTAACCATTTGCATAGCCTTCTGATAGAACGCATCATCTGCATGAGCCATTTTTACATCAAACAGACCTCTGAACCTAACGGGTCTCTTGCTACTATCATAAGGATTGGGAGCAAGAGTATCTAAACGATTGAAAACAAAACTAGGATTCATAAATCCAAAATTCTGCCCCATCGTATATCTGAAGTAAGCTTTGGTCAAGCGATACTCCAGTCGGGCTATCACTTGATTTATCTGATTATCAGCTGAATCTAGATTTAAATCTCGTAACCTGTCAATATCTCGGGCAATAGCATCCACATAGAACCGACGTTTATCAAATCCCATATCCGCTACAGTACGCAGGCAAGTCACCAGGGAGTCAGCCTGACTATTTACCCCATGACGTGTAATCCAAAGCAGATTACCTTCATTCTGATAATAGCAACGGGTATGCAAATCAGCAGCATGTCGGTCTTTATCATTTCGCATGATGCTGTCTATCAGATTCCTTACCGCCCTCGAATTGATAGCATAGGCAGAAGAACGTAAGTCCTGATAATCATCTAACGATAATTGGGAATTACTGTTTGGCACCCTGTCGTGGCAAGAACAGAACATCAAACAGCAAGAAATGATAAGTAACGAAAAATGAAAGACTTTCACTTTCTGATTAAAGTTAAACGGCATTCTAAGGCCTCTATGGTACTATTAATGCTTTACGCAAATTTTGCGCGTAAAGGTATTCCCCACCTTTACAATATAGATACCATCAGCCAATGGCAAGTTTACGCGCTTGTCATTACCTTCTATGCGGAAGGTCTTGATAGTAACACCTGCCACATTATATATTCTCACCACTTGCCCGCTAGCGCCTGTGATATGCATCACGCTCCCAGCATAGTTCAAGTTGATATCTGCCACATCAAGGTCTGCCCATTCTATGTTTCCCTCGTTGGCCATGGCATCCGAAGGAACAGAAAGTGCTAACATTGCAATTGTTAATATTGAAAGTAAAGTC
Organism: Segatella copri; assembly: GCA_021615735.1. GTDB lineage: Bacteria > Bacteroidota > Bacteroidia > Bacteroidales > Bacteroidaceae > Prevotella > Prevotella copri_Q. The sequence goes on from JAJWFY010000018.1 coordinate 44,799, forward strand.
CGTTTCATATATTTTCAAGTTTCGTTAAACCAATAGTTCTTTCTGCAAAGATATATAAAAAAAAGGAAACTTACCGTCTTCCCGACGATAAGTTTCCCAAAAATTAGCTTTTTTAACCTTTCAGAGGAAAAAAGAAGCCAATTCACATTATTTTCTAAAACAACCAACACTTTACATGATGCCATCAGCGCGAAGTTTCTGCTGCCATTTCCAAGCAGAAGCCAACACATCTTCAAGCTTAGCCTCAGCCTTCCAGCCGAGTACCTTGTTCGCCTTGGTGCAATCACCCCAAATTTTCTCAATATCGCCCTCTCTTCGTGGACCATACTTCCAATTCAGTTTCACACCTGTAGCTTTTTCAAAAGTCTCAACAATTTCGAGAGTTGAGTTTCCATTACCTGTACCGATATTGAAATATTCGATAGGCTCTGTCTCCTTATCAAGAACACGTGCCATAGCAGCTACATGTGCCTTAGCCAAGTCTACAACATAAATATAGTCGCGGATACAGGTTCCATCAGGAGTATCATAATCATTACCAAAGATAGTGAGTTCCTTGCGGATACCCATAGCTGTCTGAGTAACGTATGGAATCAGATTGTTTGGCACACCATTTGGCAACTCACCAATCTCAGCAGAAGGATGTGCACCTATAGGATTGAAATATCTCAATACAATGCTCTTGATGGCTGCACCACTATGGATATAATCAGCTATGATCTGCTCATTAATCTCCTTAGTATTGCCATAAGGTGAAGTAGCCTTCTGATGAGGAGCCTCTTCTGTTACAGGCAAATTCTCAGGCTTCGGCTGACCATAAACGGTACAAGAAGAAGAGAAGATGATACCCTTAACCTGATACTTTGGCATAAGTTCCAGGAGATTGATGAGCGATACGATATTGTTGCGATAATACAACAATGGTTTCTGTACGCTCTCGCCTACTGCCTTGCTTGCAGCAAAGTGAATGATACCCTTAATATCAGGATACTTCTGGAATACAGCCTCGGTAGCAGCCTTGTCGCGCAAGTCAACCTGTTCAAAAGCAGGGCGGATACCAGTAATCTTTTCGATACCATCGAGTACTTCAATCTTTGAGTTTGAGAGATCATCTACGATAACAACATTGTAGCCTGCCTGCTGCAACTCTACTGTAGTATGGCTACCTATGAAGCCTGTACCACCTGTAACAAGAATAGTTTGTTTCATAATCAAATATAGTTAGTTTGAAGAATTATTATATTTCTTCTGCAAAAGTACTGCAAAAATCTGAAAAAGCAGAAAGATTTTTCAAAAAAATACTTTTTTCCTTTGTTTTATCTATTATTTATACTATCTTTGCAAAAGATAAATAGTAAAAAGGCTCTAAGAAAATGGAAAAAAACATGAAACATTATAATATAGAACAAGACATGAGATATTTGCAGTTGCTCTCTCAGTCGTTCCCTACTATAGCAGAGGCGAGCACCGAGATTATCAACCTGCAAGCCATCCTCAACCTGCCAAAGGGTACCGAGCATTTCCTTGCCGACATCCATGGTGAGTATGAGGCCTTCCTGCATGTACTGAAAAATGCATCAGGAAATATCAAGCGTAAGGTGAACGAACTCTTTGGCAATACCCTTCGCGAACAGGAGAAACGAGAGCTCTGTACTCTTATTTATTATCCTGAACAGAAACTGGAACTCGTCAAGCAGAATGAACCAGATATCGATGATTGGTACCACATCACCCTGCACCAGTTGGTGGCTGTATGCCGTGATGTTTCCAGCAAATATACCCGAAGCAAGGTGCGCAAATCGCTGCCATGCGATTTCTCGTATATTATCCAGGAGCTTTTGCACGAGCACACCGAAGATCATGACAAGACAGCCTATGTCAATGTTATTGTTGATACGATTATCAGCACAGGCAGAGCCGATGATTTCATCATCGCTATAGCCAACGTCATCCAGCGTCTGGCTATCGACCAGCTCCATATTCTGGGCGATATCTACGATAGAGGTCCAGGAGCCCACATCATCTTGGACAAGATGCGCCGCTACCACAGTTGGGACATCCAGTGGGGTAATCACGATGTACTATGGATGGGAGCAGCTGCCGGCAATGATGCCTGCATCTGTAATGTGATCCGTCTCTCCCTGCGATACGCCAACCTCTCGACATTGGAAGAAGGCTATGGCATCAACCTCGTACCACTCGCTACTTTTGCGATGGAAACCTACAAAGAGGATGATTGCAAAGAATTTCTGCCTAAGCTCAGCGGAGGTGCAGCAGCAATGGATGAAAAGACCCAGCGGCTCACCTCTCAGATGCACAAGGCTATAGCTGTCATCCAGTTTAAATTAGAGAGCCAGCTTTTCAAGAAGCATCCGGAATGGAAGATGAAAGACCGTTGTCTTTTTGACCATATCGATTACAGGAAAGGCAAGGTAGAGATTGACGGAAAAGAGTATGACATGACCTCATGCCACTTCCCTACCATCAATCCGGACAATCCAGACAAGCTATCTGAAGAAGAGAAAATTCTGATTCAGAAACTGCATCATTCGTTTATGGTCTGCGAGAAGCTGCACAAGCATATCAACGTTATGCTGCAGCATGGTTGCATGTACGCTATCTTCAACAACAACCTGCTTTTCCATGCTTCCTGTCCGCTCAACGAAGATGGTTCATTAAAAGAGGTAGAAATATATCCTGGCAAGAAATTCAGCGGCAGAGCCCTGATGCATCATACGGGCATGCAGATACGCACAGCTTTCCAATCAGATTCTGATCCGAATGAAAAGGAATATGCCATCGATTATTTCATCTACCTATGGTGCGGTCCTGACAGTCCGCTCTTCGACAAGAGTAAGATGGCCACCTTCGAGCGCTATTTCATTACCGATAAGGAGACTCATAAAGAAGAGAAGGGATACTACTTCCTGTTGCGCGATAACGAACAGGTTATCGACCATATTATGGATGAGTTTGGGGTAACCGGTCCTAACCGCCATATCATCAATGGGCACGTGCCCGTTCGCACAACTAAGGGCGAGAACCCTATCAAGGCAAACGGCAAGCTGATGGTTATCGATGGAGGTTTCTCTAAAGCCTACCACAACGAGACTGGCATTGCCGGCTACACCTTAGTATATCACTCCCGCGGATTTCAGCTGGTCCAGCACGAACCATTTACGAGTATGGAAGATGCTATCAAGCGAGGCACCGACATCAAGAGTACCACACAGATTGTAGAAATGTCGAACCGCCGAATGCTGGTAGCCGACACAGATATAGGTTGCGAACTCCGTAAGCAGATAGAAGACCTGAAGGAGCTTCTCTATGCTTACCGACATGGTTTCATCAAGGAATCAGAAAGGAAGAAGTAAGAAACCGAGCATACAAAAAAGCCCCCGGTGCTACATGCATCGAGGTTTTTTTTTTCAGAATTTTCTGAACCGCAATCTCAGGGTTTTACTCTTCAGTTGCATCTTACTTCCGGTCATTACCTCCTTGGCAAAATGCTCATTCAGATGATTGATGCCACAGCTACGCAAAGAATCATTCATTTCTGTTAAAAGTACATCGCCTCCATAATCCTCATGCCATTTATTACGATAAACAGATGTAATCAGCAAACTGTCGGAGGTTTGCTCAAAACGCAGATAAAATCCTCTACCATCACCAAAGTAATCATAATCAGCAACCTGAATCAACTTATACTGGCAGCCCCAGAACACGCGCTTATCTGCAAAGTTACAAGTACCCCCTGTAGCTAAAGTATCTACCTGCTCCAGATGCCAGAAACCATCCAAATCACCATTCTGGCTTGTTTCTACCTCACATGAGCTTATAGTGAGCATCATAACAGCAAGGGAAAGCACCCCTATTATCTTTTTCATATTTTCTATCTTATCGATTATTATTTTCTTTTCGTCAGCAAACCTCTTTTGCTGATGGTTATCTGCATACCGGCATTATGTCCCAGCATCTTTTCGCTACCGAAATCCATCGCATAGCCTGCCTTTATCTGCCACTGATGCGGGAAATCGTAATGACCCTCTACCAGAAAACTTACATTATGATGCTTTTTTGTAAACGGGTTGCTATATGTACCCCAACCTTTCTGATAGGTGCCTAATATACGATAGCCCAACCGCTGTGTAGGCTGACCATCAAAACCCAGATGATAGGCTATGAAACGGTTGTTTCTGATATCAATATATCCGTCGTTATTATAAATAGGCGAACGGTAGAGTGGATTTCCTATCACCTGGCCCCAATGCTGCCATCCAGGATAGATGCTGTGGTTATAATAATCATCAGTACCCGCTATATGGTCTGCGATACCCGATGTACGGTCATGATTGTACGGACCACTCTGATATTTGGTATAGAGATACTCCAGCACCACATTTTTCAGCCAGCGCGAATACTTCAGATTCAGTTCGAAGCCCAGCATGATATCCTTCAGCGAATACATGAAGAAACGGCGTTTTACTTTCTTATTCCAGTCTGCGCCCTCACCATATCCATTATAGTCGAGGAGAAACATCTGGCTGTGATCTTCGAAATAATGATCGGCATAGATGGCAGCTTTCCAACTGTCAGTGTCATAATTGATACGCATCAGCCAACTGCCCAACTGGTTGCCGGCAACATTGGCATAAGCCCCTTCTCCTGCATCAGAGCCCGTTGCCGACAGCGCATGCCAGAAGCCTTTCAGATTTTTCTCGGTAGGAATCTGTACCATACTGTCACCTATTGGACGATATGCATTGCCACCAAACTGAGCAACCATTTCCAAGCCCATTTCTATGCTGAGCGGACAGAAAGCATTTTCGTTTCCAATACGCAAGAAACCAGCCTTGCTGTGATAGAGCATGTGGTCACAATATTTAGTCTGCCGTTTCGTAAAATCATGCTGCCAGCCATCATCCGTAGTCATACCATAAGCCAGATGACCTTTCAGTTGCAGCCAGCCTCTACCAAACGGAAGCGTCCAATATTCAGGAAGCGCCAGACGAACCTGAGGTATCGGACGGGCATTGATACCCAGACACTGGCTACCACTGGAGAGCGACTGGTTTTTTAGCTCCATCGGATATTCCTTGGCACCTGCAGTCAGCACACCATAAAGCCAGCGGGCCTCCACATAAGCCTGCTGCACCACTACATGGCTGGTATAGTTTACCGGTACTGCCACATCTACTCCATATCCTACAGCCCAGCGGCGAGCAGAATCTGCAGAAAGCGGACGAACCAGACTACCTCTGAGATAGCCGTTATTCTTCTCTAAAGAACTTAAACCATGTTTGTTTGCGTTAAGCCACAATGGGGTTTTACCTTTCGAAAACGACCCTTGCATCTCAACACCATATTGTATATCTTCCCGAAGATCTATCTTCTCCGTGCCATCCCCCTCCTGCCACATATACTGTGCCATAGATGGGGCTGCCAGACTGCAAAGGGCAAAACATACACCTACCTTTATCTTATTCATAATTAAATCTATACTTTCAAGATAAAAACGTAATTATCTCTATTATATTGTATATATTCAGAAAAATAAAAAAAAGAGCAACACTTGCCTCTCATTTTTTGAGAACAAGCATTGCTCTTTTGATTGAATTATCGTTTTATCCGAAGTTATCATACATGATGCTCTCAGGATCTACTCCGAGAGAATCCAGATAATCTGTTACTGTCTTGATCAGCATTGGAGGTCCGCAGAGATAGTACTCGCAATCCTCTGGTGCCTCATGATCCTTCAAGTAGGTATCACGGATGCAGTTAACAGCAAATCCCTCGTAGTACTTCACGCCCTGAGCATCTGCCACTGGGTCCTTGCGGTCGAGTGAAAGATGGAAGTGGAAATTAGGGAATTCCTTCTCAAGCTCCCAGAAGTCCTCGAGGAAGAAGGCCTCACCCAACGCACGGGCTCCGTAGAAGAAGTGGAGCTCACGGTCGGTGGTGTGCAGGGTCTTGGTCATGTGCATAATCTGCGCACGCAAAGGAGCCATACCGGCACCACCACCAATCCAGATCATCTCCTTGCCTGAGGTGAAGTTAGGATGAAAGTCACCGTAAGGACCACTCATCATTACCTTGTCGCCTGGCTTCAGCGAGAAGATGTAAGATGAAGCAATACCTGTTGGTACATTCTGGAATCCTACCTGTGGACGTGGCAGGAATGGTGTTGTAGCGATACGAACGGTCAAGGTGATGATATCACCCTCGTCAGGATAGTTCGCCATAGAGTAAGCACGAACGGTAGGCTCTGGATTGTGAGCCTTGAGAGAGAAGATGTTGAACTTCTTCCATGCTCCGATGTACTCCTCGCCAATGAGATCCTTGTCGAAATCCTTGTCGTAATCGATGCAGTCGTATGCAGGAATCTTGATCTGAGCGTAAGAACCCGGAACGAAGTCCATGTGCTCGCCTGGAGGCAGAGCCACCTTGAACTCCTTGATGAAGCTGGAAACGTTCTTGTTCGAGATGACCTCGCACTCCCACTCTTTCACGCCCATCACGCTCTCAGGCACCTTGATCTTCAGGTCGCCCTTCACCTTGCACTGACATCCCAGACGCCAGTGGTCCTTAATCTGCTTGCGGGTGAAGTGAGGCTTCTCAGAATCGAGAATCTCGCCACCGCCCTCGAGCACCTGAACCTTGCACTGACCACAGCTTGCCTTACCGCCACAGGCAGAAGGCAGGAAGATGCCGTTCTCATTCAGCGTAGTCATCAAACTGCTGCCCTGAGGCACGTTGATGGTCTTGTCGCCATTGATTTCGATATTTACATTTCCGCTAGGGCTCAGATACTTCTTAGCCACGAGCAGGATGATAACCAGCAGGAGAATCACCACGAGGAAAACTCCGATACTAGCCAATATAAATGATGTATTACCCATATCTATAGTCCTCCTATTTTAGATTTTCAAGCCTGAGAAGCAAAGCATAGCCATTGCCATGAGGCCTACTGTGATAAATGTGATGCCGAGTCCCTGCAATGGCTTTGGCACGTCGCAATACTGCATCTTCTCGCGGATGGCTCCCATCAGCACGATGGCGAGAGTCCAACCCAGACCGGAACCTACGGCATAAACGATGCTATCCCATACTGAGGTGATAGCCTGAGTATTGGCAGGATCCATCAGGATGCGCTGCTGCATGAAGAGCGATGCACCCATGATGGCACAGTTTACGGCAATCAATGGCAGGAAGATACCCAGCGCTGCATAGAGCGATGGTGAGAACTTCTCTACAATCATCTCGACCAGCTGCACGATACCGGCGATGACGGCGATGAAGAGGATGAAGCTCAGGTATGTGAGGTCAACACCCAGGATTCCATCGGCGCTAAGCACCTTGGTCTGCAACAGGTAATCTACAGGCACGGTGATGAGCAACACGAAGGTTACAGCTAAGCCCAAGCCCAAAGAGGTCTTCACGTTCTTGGATACTGCCAAGTATGAACACATACCCAGGAAGTAGGCGAAGATCATGTTATCGACGAAAATCGAACGGAAAAACAAACTTATTGCGTGCTCCATCTTACTTCTCCTCCTTATAAATATAGGCACGATGTACCCAGATTACACATCCAACGAGAATCAATGCCATGGCTGGCATGGTCATCATACCGTTGTTAACATATCCAAAGTCGTAAGCTCCCTCTGGTATCAGCTGGAAACCGAGCAATGAGCCGCGACCCAGGAACTCACGAACAGCACCCATAATCACGAGGATGAGGGCGTAACCCAAACCATTACCTACACCATCGAGGAATGATGGCCAAGGCTTGTTCATCATGGCGAACGCCTCCAAACGACCCATCAGGATACAGTTGGTGATGATAAGACCCACATACACTGAGAGCTGCACGCTCACGTCGTAGGCAAAAGCCTTCAGCACCTGGCTCACGATGGTAACCAGGGCAGCAACTACCACCAGCTGGACGATGATACGGATGCGCTGAGGGATGGTGTTGCGGATGATGGAAATAATCACGTTAGAGAATGCCGTGATGATAGTAACGGCAAGTCCCATCACAATGGCTGGCTTCAGCTGGGAAGTAACAGCCAGGGCACTACAGATACCAAGCACCTGGACGAGGATAGGGTTGTCGCCGTTCAGTGGCTTGATGAATGCCTCCTTATTTTGTTTACTAAATAATGCCATAATTTCGCTTAATTATTTAATGAATTTAGCAAGACCTTCCTTGAGCATTGCATCCACACCGTTGGATGTCAATGTAGCACCGGTAACGGCATCCACATTGTTAGGGTCGCCGGCAGGAGCGTCTTTCTCAACGCCCAGAGCGATGCCCTCTACTCCATCCTTGTGAATCTTCTTGCCCTGGAACTTCTGCTGCCACTTCAGGTTGTCCTTGATTTCAGCACCCAGTCCGGCTGTCTCGCCTTCGTGGTTGAAATATACGCCATAGATGGTGTTGTTGTCGGCATCCACGGCGATGAAGCCTGAAATGCCGCCCCAGAGACCCATACCCTTTACAGAGTAAACGGTCTTCTTCTGACCATCAATCTCGCACTCGTAATACTTCATGCCGTCCTTCTCCTTCTCAGCCTTTACCACCTCTTTATATTTGGCAGCCGCAGTTGCATTGTCGAGGTCGCGCAGGTTGAGTGAGTTCAGAATCTGCTTCTGAGTATCCAGCGCCACGTTAGCATCCTGTGTTGGCTTCAGCGAAGAAGACACGAACGCGAGCAGGAATGCCACGATTACTACGATGATAACCGAATAGATAATAGTATAGCAATTTGAATTTGTCTTCATATCTACATTCCTCCTTACATTATTTAATAGCACGTTTAGCACGGCGAGAGATGTTGCTCTGTACTACGATGTAGTCGATGAGTGGAGCAAACATATTGCCGAAGAAGATGGCGAGCATCATACCCTCTGGATAACCTGGGTTCATCACACGCACGATGACTGCGATGGCTCCGATGAAGAATCCATAGAAGTACTTGCCCTTCTCGGTACGGGCTGAGGTGACAGGGTCGGTAGCCATGAATACAGCACCGAAGCAGAAACCACCCAGGACGATGTGCTCGTACCAGGCGATAGGAGTCATACCGAGCGCCTGGAAGATAAGCGCCATCACGATACCACCTGCGAATACAGAGCCCATGGTCTTCCAAGATGCAATACCAGTCCAGAGAAGGATAACGGCACCGATGGCGATGGCGATGACGGATGTCTCACCGATACAGCCAGGAATGAAACCTGTGATGGCATCGCTGAGATTAGCTGTAGGCGTAATGTTCTGAGCCAATTGTCCGAGCGGAGTAGCCGCTGTGAATCCGTCTGCCAAGGTGTTGCCGAGGCCAAAGATGGAATCCTTGGCAATCCAAACCTTATCACCACTCATAGCCAATGGATATGAGAAGAAGAGGAACATACGGGCACCCACAGCCACATTGAAGATGTTCATACCGGTACCACCGAAGATCTCCTTGCAGAAGATGACTGCGAAGGCGCACGCCAGGGCGAGCATCCACAGCGGTGTAGAGATAGGAATGATCAATGGGATGATGATACCGCTGACGAGGTAACCCTCCTGGATTTCCTCGTGCTTCCACTGAGCCCAGGCAAACTCGATGCCGAGACCCACGATGTAGCTAACCAGCAACTTAGGGAGGACAGCCAGGAATCCGAAGCCGAAGACCTCGATGAAGCTGGCAGCATCCAGTGTACCTGCAGCCTTGAAATTCTGGTATCCCACATTATACATACCGAAGAGCAAAGCAGGAATCAGGGCGATTACCACAAAGCTCATGATGCGCTTCGAGTCGATGGAATCGTGGATGCTGGCTCCGCTCTTCGCTGTCGTATTAGGCACGTACAGGAAGCTCTCAAAACCGTCAAACACGCTCTCGAAGGCATGCAGCTTACCTCCCTTCTGGAAGTTAGGCTTTATCTTATTGAGATAATTTCTTAATGCACTCATTATTTAAATAATTAATAGTACTAAAACTAAGCGTTCTCCTTGCGCAGGGTATTCAAGCCCTCGCGTACAATCTTCTGCAATTCGAGCTTAGATGAATCCACGAACTCAGCCACAGCAAAATCTTCAGGACTTACCTCGTAGATACCGAGCTGCTCCTGCTTGTCAATATCGCCGGTGATGATTGCCTTGATGAGATACTCACCATAGATATCCATCGGGAGCACCTTGTCATACTCGCCGCTCATGATCATGTGGCGCTCGCCACCCTTCACGCGGGCATCGAGATTATACTCCTTCTTCTTGCCGAAGAGCCAAGAGAGATATGAACGCGATGTAGAGAACTGATCGGTACGTGGAAGAATCCAACCCAGCATCTCGTCGTTGTCATCACCCTCTGGAATGGCTGTAATCTCTGATGTATGACCACCTACGAAATCGGCTGTAGTTGTCTTTACACCAGTAAGAGGATTACCATTGATAAGTCGCACATGGTCAACAGCTTTCAGCTGATTGGCTACAAAACTGCTTAAAGGTGTACCTACCAAAACTTCAGCATAGCCAGGAGTCTTGATTTCACTACCAGCCACAGCTACAGTCTTGTGCAAATCAACCTTACCTGTCAGGAAGAGTCTTCCGAAGAAGATAACCGATGCTGGATCTACTGTCCAAACCACCTCGCCCTTGTTTACAGGGTCGATGTTGTTCACCTGTACACCTACATTACCTGCCGGACAAGGACCGTCGAATACATTGAGTTCTACGTTCTTAGCCTCGCCGAGCGCATTGCTGTGCTGGTCAACGCCAACACCAAGATAAGTTTTCGCAATCTTGCTCAAGGCTGTCAAACCCGTCTGGAAAGCCTCTTCGTTGCCTTCGAGTTCTACCTCAAAGTCAGCTGCGAGCGGCATGTCGCGGAGAGCGGAAACGAAAATTGCCTTAGGCTTGGTGTCGGGAGTTGTGGACACAGCATAAGGCAACTGGTTGATGTATCCGAAGAGACCAGCCTCAAGCAGCGCCTGCTTGACAGCCTCACCGTCTAACGCATCAACGTTTTTCTTACCAAAATCCGTAGAGGTCTGTACTGCGTCGGCCTTCACCTTCACGCAGAGCACCTTTCGGCGCTCACCTCTCTCAATGGCGGTTACTTCTCCGCTCACTGGCGAGGCAAACTTCACCTCCGGGCAAGCCTTGTTCACAAACAAGGCATCTCCGGCATTGACATGATCGCCCTCGCGTACCACAACCTTAGGAGTCACACCCACGAAAGCCGCAGGAACCAGCGCATACTCGCCAGCCTGAGCCACCTGGAGCGTTACATCCTTGGAAGCCTTACCCGTAAGGTTAATGTCCAAGCCTTTACGTAACTTAATTACATTTGCCATAACTACATTAAAAAATATTATATATAAACTTATTAATCACTTCAAGATATATGCCTCAGCGCCCTCATCAAGACGCTATACTGGCCATCTGCCATAAAACATATATTTTATCTACTTCTATGCTGAAACTTCTAAACGTGCTGCAAAAATAGTGAAAAAAAGTGATATAAAAAAGAAAAATTGTGTGAATTATTCGATTTTATGCCGATTTTTCAGTAATTTTGTCGCAAAATTCAAATTAGTAACATTTTTGTAAACTAGAGAAAGCAACTCTGAAACATTTAAAACATATCATCAATAGCATTATATGGACGCTGGCTGCTGTCTATTTCTTGCTCGTAGTACTGTTGCACGTGCCACCAGTACAGGCCTTCATAGGCTCTCAGGTAGCCGGTGCCCTGGCTCAGAAATTCGGCACAGAGGTTAGCATCGGAAAGGTGAATCTGGGCTTCTTTAACCGTATTATCATTGATGACGTGATGATGCTCGACCAGAAGGGCGACAGCATGATCTGTGCTTCGCGCGTATCGGCAAAGCTTGATTTCCTGCCTTTGAAGGATGGCAAGATTTCGGTTTCATCTGCCCAGCTCTTCGGTCTCAACGCCAACATCTACAAGCAGGATGCCAAGAGCCCGATGAACATCCAGTTCGTGCTCGATTCGCTGGCTTCGAAAGATACCACCCATCATACTCCGCTCGACCTCCACATCGGAAGTCTGATTATCCGCCATGGTGCTGTTGCCTACAACCAGCGCGATATTGCTCCTAAGCCGGGCGTCTTCTCGCCGCAGCATATCGGCATCACAGACCTCTCTGCCCACATCATCCTGGGGCATCTTACTGATAAAGATATCCACTTGGCTGTCAAGAAGATAGCGCTGAAAGATAAATCAGGACTTCAACTCAAGAACCTGAGATTCAAACTCGATGCCGACCAGCAGCAAGCCCTGCTCAGAGACTTCAGCATCGAGCTCCCTCATTCGCAATTGCAGTTTGACGACCTGCGCGCTACCTACCGCATCGAGAACAAGCATATCGTAAAGCCTACACTCCAGTTTCAGGGCGGCATCAAGCCGTCCGTCATCACGCTTGCCGATATCGCCTGCTTCGTGCCTGAACTCCGCAAGTTCAAGGATGCCCTGCAGCTTCATCTCCAGTTTTCGGGCACCAGTACATCTGCCCGCATCCATAACCTAGAATTCAAGACTCAGAGCGGCAGTCTGCTGCTCAGGGCTAACGGCCGTGTGAGCGATTGGGACCGCCTTCTGCGCTGGAAGGCAAACATCGCTGCCCTCAGAGTATCGGGCGATGGCATCGATGAGGTTTCCCGAAATCTGGGCAAACGCATCAGCATCCCGAAGGAAGTACTGCGCCTGGGCGACATATATTATATAGGTGAAGTTTATGGCGCCGGCAAGAAAGTAGGCACCCACGGACAGCTGAAGACCGATGTGGGCGAAGTTGCCATCAAGGCAGAAAAGGCTGGCTCCGAGCTCAAGGCAAGCATCAACACCCAGGGCATCAATCTGGGCCGCATCCTCGACAACAGTCAGTTTGGCATCCTCGCAGCCTCGCTTTCGGCTCACGGCAACAAGCAGCATTTCTATGCCAAGGGCAGCATTCCACGCTTCGATTTCAACAAGTACAGCTACCGCAACATTCAGATAGACGGCAGCTATAAGCAGGGACTGGTAGAGGGACTCGCATCCATCGCCGACCCTAACGCCAACATCCAGGTAGAAGGCTCCTACTCTATCCCGCGCAAACAGTATGCCGCAACAGCCCATGTACAGCATCTGCTGCCTACCATCCTCGGACTGAAGGTAGCCGACAAGACCTACAGCCTCGACGACATCACCGTAAGCGCCAAGAACCAGGGCAAGGACAGCTATTTCGACCTCGAAGCCCCGTTCGCCAGCATCCATGTTGACGGAGAGTACGATTACGCTACCCTCACCAAGAGCTTCACCAACCTGATAGCCAGCAAACTGCCTACCCTTCCGGGCATCGGCAAGGTAGACAGGAGTGCGAAGAACCATTTCACCTTCCAGGCAGAAATCACCTCTACCGAGATTCTGCAGCGCATGCTGGGCATTCCGCTGAAGATAGAGCAGCCCGTATTTGCCGATGGATTCATGAACGATGCCGAGAAAACCGTCAACATCTATGCCAGTGTGCCTGGCTTCAACTATGGAGGCAAAGACTATCATGGAGCCAAAGTGCGACTGCATACCATCAACGATTCGCTCAAGGTAGATGCGCAGATCAGGCAGGGCAAATGGGGAGATAACGGACCGGGCATCCACGTAAAGGCAGCCGCTGCCGACAACCAGCTCTTCGCCAAGCTCTTCTACAACAACCATTCGGCTAAGCTCCCTATCCAGGGCATCATCGATACGAGGGCGCAGTTCTTCAAGAACGAAGATCAGGTTTCTACCGCCCACGTAACCATACACCCGTCTGAAATCAGAATCGACGGCACGCCGTGGGAGGTTCATCCTGCCGACATCATCTACAGCAAGAACCGCCTGCTGGTAGACCATTTCGCCGTGAGCCACGACCAGCAGCACGTCATCGTTTCCGGTCTTGCTACACCCGAGAAGACCGATTCTATCGTAGCCGACCTGAAGGATGTGGATGTAGCCTACGTGCTGAACCTCGTCAATTTCCATTCGGTAGATTTCACCGGCAAGGCTTCGGGCAAGGCTATCATCAAGAGCCTCTTCAACGACCCTGATGCCTACGCCCAGCTGGATGTAAAGGAGTTTACCTTCGAAAACGGACCGCTCGGCGTGCTCCATGCTGGTGTCAACTTCAACAAGGAGCTCGAACAGATTGATATTCATGCAGTTGCCGACGATGGTCCGGAGCATCAGACGCTCATCAACGGATACGTCTCGCCTAAGCGCAACTATATCGACCTGGGTATCGATGCCCAGGGCACCAGCATGAAATTCCTCGAGAATTTCTGCGGCAGTTTCATGAACCAGGTAGAAGCCTGGGGCGATGGCCATCTCAATGTGGTGGGCGATTTGAAAAACATCAATCTCGTGGGCGACCTTACCGCTCACGGCAAGGTGCACCTCAAGCAGCTCAACACCGATTATACCTTCGATGCGCTCCATGCCCACGCCATCCCAGATGATATCCTCATAGAGAATGATACCATCTTCGACCGCAACCGCAACATAGCCATCCTGAGCGGAGGCATCCACCACAAGCACCTCACCAGGCTGAGCTACGACCTCGATATCAAGGCGCACAACTTCCTGGGCTTCGATACCCGCGAGTTTGGCGACAACACCTTCTATGGCACCATCTATGCCACAGGCGATGTAGGCATCCACGGCAAGAGCGGCGAAACCGTCATCGATATCAACGCCGAGCCCGAACCGGGCAGCATCTTTGTATATAATGTGGCAAGTCCGGACGCCATCAGCGACAAGAGCTTTATCCACTGGCACGAGATTGTGCCGGATATCATGGACAGCCTGAACGGGGTTCCAACCACGAAACAGAGAGAGGATGACATCGATTTCGAATCGGATATGCGCATCAACTTCCTCGTAAACACCAACCAGAACCTCACGCTCAAGCTGATCATGGACGAGCAGTCGGGCGATTACATCACCCTGAACGGAGATGGCGTAATTCGCGCCAACTACTTCAACAAGGGCTCGTTCGACATGTTTGGCAACTATGTGGTAGACCACGGCACCTACAAGCTCACCATCCAGAATCTCATCAAGAAGGAGTTCGAGTTCATGCCGGGCGGCACCATCGCCTTCGGTGGCAACCCATACAACGCCCCACTCAACCTGCGGGCTAAATATACCGTAAACGGAGTGCCGCTGAGCGACCTGCGCATAGGCCGTTCGTTCTCGGGCAACAACATCCGCGTAGACTGCCTGATGGACATCACCGGCACGCCTCAATCGCCTAAGGTAGATTTCTCTATGGACCTGCCTACGGTTAACAGCGATGCGAAGCAGATGATCTACTCTATCATCAATTCGCAGGAAGAGATGAACCAGCAGGTGCTCTATCTCTTGGGCATCGGCCGGTTCTACGCCCAGACCAACAACAACCAGGTGAGCGAGGATGGTGAACAGCAGAGTCAGACTTCGCTGGCGATGCAGAGCCTGCTGAGCGGCACCATCTCGCAGCAGCTGAACACCGTACTTTCCAACGTGGTGAAGAGCAACAACTGGAATTTCGGTGCCAACATATCTACGGGCGATGAAGGTTTCAACAATGCCGAATATGAGGGCATTCTGAGTGGCAAGCTGCTCAACAACCGGTTACTCTTCAATGGCCAGTTCGGTTATCGCGACAATCCGAATGCCACGCAGAGTTTCATCGGCGATTTTGACCTCCGCTACCTCATCTTCCCTAACGGCAACCTAGCCATACGCATGTACAATCAGACCAACGACCGCTATTTTACGCGCAACAGTCTGAACACGCAAGGTTTAGGTCTGATCATGAAGAAAGATTTCAATGGTCTTCGCGATTTCTTCGGCATCAAAAAGAAGAAGAAGAAAAAGAAATAAAAAGCCAAAAAGAGGGTGTGTCACAAGCAGATGACTCACCCTCTTTTTTATTTTCTGAGCTTCGCATGTGGGGAAGTTAAGGGAAGTTAGAGGGAAGTTAAGGGACAAATGTCCTAAGTTTAAGCTAGAAGACTATTGTCTCTTAACTCCTTAAAATCCTTTAACTTCTGAACTTCCGAAACCAGAATATAATATGCGAAACTTCAAGTTTTCTGCGTTAATATTTGTTTAAAAACCAGTCCTTTTTCGGTATCGTTAACTTCTTTTATATGATAATTGTTTAACACAACATAAGACGGAATTCCCTACCCCACTCAATTTTTCAAAGATTTCAGCGGTAAGAAAAGAGGAAAAAAGGGACCCTAAAAAAAAAGCACCCATTTCGGAACCAAAAATAAACGCTTAAAATATGTAAAAACGGGCTGAATTCTTAAAATATGTTTATAAAAAGCGAAAAACACCCTTCACCACCCTTCACCCGTAACTATTTGACACACAAAACGTTAAATAAAAAGGTGAAGGGTGAAGGTTTGAAAACTCTTTTTTATATATACGCGCGGCAAGGGAAAAAATCCGTTTTTTCATTTTTCTGACTTTCTGGATTTTCCAAAAATCCTAAAAAAAGAATATAATATAAGATTTAAAATATACCCTTCACCCTTCACCTCGTCACTTTTCCGATGTTTCACTTCTTCACTACTTCTTCTTCGAAATACCCCAACAAAAATGGGCGCAAAAATGCTGCGTTAAAAAGTTTAACCTAGGTTATTCTTTGTGAAAAGCGAGTCCTATAGGACTCGCCGCCTAAGTAAAACATTTTGTATACCTTCGCAACCACTAGTGTCCGGATAAAATCTCAGAAGAGGTAACCCTCTATATATTGAGAC
>JAJWFY010000059.1:0-17865 GCA_021615735.1 Segatella copri
GTTTACGTTCCAACCTCTCTTATTCTCCTTTGGCTGCTTTAGAGCTTTATGTTAACAAATCTAACTCATAGTTTTCTCCCCTGAAACTCACCGTTTCTCGGATCAGAAGTCATCATTTTCTTCTTGGGAATACATCGCCTACCGGATGGAAATCCTTGCTTTTCTTTACAAATTCATGCTAAAAAAATAACACGGACAAATTGAATTTGTCCGGACAAATTGTCCGAAGGCTCATAATCTACTGATTATTGGGACATTACAAGCCTCCAGACAAACAAACCGGACAAATTCAATTTGTCCATGTTATTTTTTTCTGGCGAAATCAGCCATTTTTGTTTCTTGCCAATAAATAAATCTGCGGTTTTTTATTTACTGGCAATAAACAAATCGAATATAAGTTCTATCATCAAAGCTCTTATTGCCCTCTACGATGCCCTTGGTGGCGATAAAGGAATGGATGTTCTGAGGGTCGTTGGCAATCTGCTCTGCCAATGCCGCCTCGCTCGCTGCCAAGGTTGGCTCCAGGAACGGATAGCCATCGCTCGCCAATACAATCTCGGAGGAAGAAGATGGAATTGCACCTGATGCAGAAACGGAATCAGAGCAAGGGACAGAATCTGATGCTGGAACAGAATCCTGAACAGAACAAGAATCTGAAACAGAGACAACCTTCACTCCCTCCCGATAGATAGGGAATCCATCAATAACCGTATAGGTCTGGTTCTGCCCCGAAAGCATCGCCTTGATAAGCAATGGCTCTATCTGCTTTCTAGCCTCAGCAGGCGAAAGGCCCTGCGCTATCAGTTCTACTCGTTTCCGGGCAATCTTCTCCTCATAAGGCTTGCCGTTCTCATAAAGCTTTCCATCGATGATTGCCTGGCAATCGCCCACCATCCAGACTTCATTCCTTGTCCGGCTATAAAGGATAGCCGAAGCTGTTAGGCGCTCTTCGGGATGCTCCTTCAACCGCTCTTCCACCCCAAGCTTTTCATACACCTTATTATATATATACGCCGTTACGCCCTGGCAGAATTCATCTACCGAGGCATCCGTCTTCAGTTCCTCCCGGATATATTCCGAGATAAGCATCATGGCGTATCTTCCGTTCTTCATATCAGGATTGAGATGCTTCGGCGTCTTGCTCGTACTGCCATCAATCACAGCGATGAAATCATCGGTAACTACCATTCCATCCTCACAAGCCTCAGGGCTCTTCTTTCCTATGATACAGCTTTCTATAATCTTCATAAAATCTACTTATCTATCTGATTATATATCTGAAAAAAGGCTACCCATACAAGGTAACCTTTTTACTCGTTTATTTATCTCTTAAGCCTTCACCTTCTTTAATCTGATAATCAGCTGTATAAAGCTTGGAATCATAATGCAGAGAGAGAAGCCTACGGCATAATACATGGTCTTCTCATCGCCATGGAAGAGGTCGATGAGCTTGCCATCGCTCTGCGGCATGATATTGGATAGGACATACGCCATCGTATTATTCACCCAGTGGAGCAGGATGCCCGGAACAAGACTCTTGGTGCGATAATACATCCAACCCAGGAGCAAGCCCAGCAGGAGGGCGTTGACAAACTGCGCTACATTGGCGTGAGCCAGACCGAAGATGGCTGCCGAAATCATGATGGCTACCCAATGGTTCTTCTTGCTCATAAGACCCAGCAGGGTGCGGAGAACGGCTCCACGGAACACAACCTCCTCAGCAAAAGGCGCCAGAACGCCGATAGCCACATAGCCCCAAGGCTCCTTCATGAGCGATGCGAATATCTGCTCGGTATTCTCGTCCATCTCGATGCCTATCTGCTCATAGATGAACTCCAGAGGAATGATGGTTCCCAGGGTGAACAATGCCACCCAGAGAAGCGTTGCCCAAGGCTTGGAAAGCAGATAATCGCGAGTCAGCGGTGTCCACTTCGTCTTCAGGAAGATGACGAGGGTGATAACGTTGCTGAACGCTGAGGTAAGCGCCATCAGGATAGGATTGCTGCCCGAACTGACAGCCAGGAGCGTTGCCTGATAACCTTCGCCCTTAATGCCCGCCCAGATTCCTGCGCCAGCATACATCACGATAATCTGTACTACTATAAATATAATCAGGTAGAGGACGATATCCGTCAAACCTCTCTTTAAATTAATCTTTGCCATTGCTTTTACTGTTTATAATTAATCGTTTATAGTTAATAGCATTCTCGCTATCATTCCGCTTCCTTTTCAAAGAGATCCAGCACGGTCTGCTCATCCTCTTTCAGCTGCGCCGCCAACTCCTCGGGACTGTCAAACTTCTGTTCGCCCCTTATTCGCTTCACGAAGCTTACGAGCAAGAGCTGGTCATAAATATCCCCGTCGAAATTGAAGATATGCGTCTCTAGTGTCAGTTGCTTGCCATTGAAGGTCGGGCGATTACCCACATTCATCATTCCCCGCTTCCATACTACCGTATTCTCCAGTCTTACCTTTACGGCATAAACGCCAGGAGCAGGAATCAACTGTCCGAAATGCGAGATATCGAGATTGGCAGTAGGGAAACCGAGTTTTCTGCCTTCATGGAATCCATTCACCACCTTTCCGATGAGGGTGTAAGGGAAACCGAGGCACCGGGCTGCCATCTCCACTTCTCCCTCTTTCAGGAAAGAGCGGATCACAGAAGAAGAGATATTGATGCCATCTATCTGGAAGGCTTCGTTTCTGATTACCTCAATGCCCATCTCCTTGCCATAGCGCACGTAATCTTCGAAAGTCTCCTCGCGGTTGTGACCGAAGCGATGGTCGTAGCCGATGAAGAGTTTCCTTACATTGAGATGGTCGTGGAGCACCTGCTGCATAAACTCCCTTGCCGACATCGCAGCCATCGCCTTGTCGAAATGCAGCACCACAGCATTATCCACTTCCGTCTTCGAAAGCAGCAGCAGCTTGGAGTCGAGCGTACTCAGCATCTCTGGCTGATAATCTGCCTGCAATACCTTGCGGGGATGCGCATCGAAGGTGATGACGGTAGATTGCAAGCCATCCTTTCGTGCCGTCTCTACGAGATGATGAATCAGGAACTGATGTCCCCGATGCACCCCATCGAAGAAACCGATGGTTGCCACACAAGGCGGCAACTGCACGATATCATTATAATGTATTGTATTCATAAGGACTGACTTTAACATTCATATCAGAAGAAGAACTCCGATGGATTATCTTCTCTTTGCTATCATTCTCTTAAAAGTTCTCCACAGCTCGCCCACCCAAAGTACAACGGAGGTTGAGCCGATGATGAGCAGCCACTCGTGGAGCGACAATGGTGTGGTGCGGAACATTTCGCCACCAAAGGTTACGATAATCCACTGACCCACCAATACCAGTACAAGCACCAGAATCATTCCCTTATCCTTCAGGAAATGGCGGAAGGCGGTGTGATGGCTCATCAGCGCCTTGGCATTGAAGAGGTTCCAGAACTGAATCATCACGAAGGTGGTGAAGAACATGGTCAGTTCATGCACATCTACTCCACCCTTGCCTCTGCGCTCGCAGTAAACCAGCAGGGCAAACATAACGAGGAAGAAGACGATGCCGCAGAACAGAATGCCGAAACCGATGCTCTTGTTGATGATGAAATCGGATGCCTTGCGTGGCTTATCCTTCATCACCTCGTGAGATGGAGGCAATGAGGCAAGTGCCAAGGCTGCGAAGGTATCCATGATGAGGTTCACCCAGAGAATCTGGGTAACCGTCAGAGGCATCTCGGTTCCGATGACAGAGCCGCCAAGCACCAGCAGAAGGGCTGCCACGTTTACTACCAACTGGAAGAAGAGGAAGCGCTGCAGGTTGCGATAGAGCGAGCGTCCCCACATCACGGCGTTGGCGATAGACTTGAAGGAATCATCGAGCAAGGTCATATCCGAAGCCTCCTTAGCCACGGAAGTTCCCGAACCCAGCGACAAGCCCACGTGAGCATAGTGAAGCGCCGGAGCATCGTTGGTACCGTCGCCTGTTACGGCAACCACCTCGCCACGCTTCTGGAGCATCGCCACCAGTCGCTGCTTATCGGTAGGACGGGCACGGCTCATCACACGGATATCCTTCGCCCGTTCGTAAGCCTCTTCGTCAGAAAGCGCCTCCCACTGTTCGCCCGTAATCATCTGCTGGTCGAGCGAGGTCAGAGAGCCATCTGCTCCGATATTCTCAGGTTCATCTTCGAAGACACCTATCTGCTTGCCTATCTCCAAGGCGGTGGCGGCCGTATCACCCGTAACCACCTTCACCTCGATACCCGCATGGCGGCACTCCTGCACGGCAGCAGGAACATCCGGACGGATAGGATCGGCAATAGCTGCAATGGCCTGCAACTGAAGGTCGTTGGCATCGAGAAGTGCTACCACTTCGGCAGTAGAGGTTCTGGAAGTTCTCATGATAGAAGCTTCTATCTTCTTATAGGCGAACGCCAGGGTTCTCATAGCCTTATGCTGCCACTCATCGAGTTCTTCAGCTGACTGTCTCAGCATTCTATCTCCGATGATGCATTTCTTCATCACGATTTCAGGCGCACCCTTCACGAAGAGATAGGTCTCACCATCAACTTCTGCCAAGGTTGCCATCATCTTTCTCTCGGTAGAGAAAGGCAACTGCTTGAGCACATTCACCTGCTTGCGGAGTTCTTCATAATTCTTGCCCCGGGCATCGAGCCAGAGCAGGAGAGCCGATTCGGTAGGGTTTCCGATAGGTTTGCCGTCATTCAACTCAGCTGTAGAGTTGAGGGCAATGGCAGTATCAAGCAGCGCCTCATCGCCCTGCTTGAGTTCCAGGGCGCTCACCTGCATCTTGTTCTGGGTAAGCGTACCGGTTTTATCGGTACAGATCACGGTAACGGCACCCATGGTTTCGCAGGCATGAAGCTTGCGCACCAGATTGTTCGACTTCAGCATTCTTCGCATGTTGAGCGCCAGAGAAAGGGTAATCGCCATCGGCAATCCCTCCGGCACCGCCATCACAATCAGGGTAACAGCCATCATGAAGTATTTCAGCACAATTTCTGCCATATAGAAATAATCCTTGCCGCCCCATGCCGGATTGGTGAGGATATCGTGAATCAGGAAGATGAAGAAGGCTGCCACAGATACTACAGAGCCTACCTTGGAAATCATCTTAGCCAACTTGTCGAGCTGCATGTGAAGCGGCGTCTCCACCGAAGTCTGCTCGGTAGATTTCTTCGCCACCTTACCAATCTCGGTAGCATCGCCCACGGCAGTAACCCCAAACTCGCCCCTGCCATTCATCACCATGGTAGAACGGAGGATGACGTTGCGAGGATAGGCTCCATCGCCACCGCCCTCCAGAGATTTCTCGGCAACAGGTTCGCCCGTAAGGGCAGATTCGTTAATCTGCAGGTCGTTGCAGACGATGAGTTCTCCATCGGCAGGCACCTCGTCGCCCACTTCTACGAGCACTACATCTCCCACCACCACATCGTGGCGCGGAATCTCCATCACCTTACCATTGCGGCGCACCTTAACCGGCTGCTCTTCGCTGAGCGCCGTGAGCAGATTAAACTTCTTGGCAGCATCGCGCTCAAAGTAGAAGCCCACAGTAGTAGCAAGGAAAACTGCCACGAAGATACCGATGGTCTCCATGAAATTCTTTTCGATAAAAGCAAGGATGAGGGATACGAAAGCCGCCACAAGAAGTATCTGGATAATCGGGTCGCGATATTTATCCAAATACAATTTCCATAATGAAGTACGTTGAGGAGGGGTGAGCACGTTCTTGCCATGCTGTTCCCTACTCTGTTTAACTTGTTCATCGGTAAGACCGATTCTTTTATTTTTGTCTATGTCCATTTCTGAATAGAAATACTTTTTCTTTTTTGTACGATTAATAAGTACATACGCACGTGTGCGCACATAATTTGGTGCAAAGATACGCTATTTTTCTGATTCTAAGAAAATTTTTAAGATTTTATTTGGTTATTTGCCCAAAATCTAGTATCTTTGCACTCGAATTTGATAAAAATTCAACGGACTTGTAGCTCAGTTGGTTAGAGCAACAGACTCATAATCTGGAGGTCCTAGGTTCAAGCCCTAGCTGGTCCACGCTTCTATTACAGCGACTTACGAGCAATCGTAGGCCGCTGTTTTTCTTTTTTCACAAAACGTATCCGACAGAAAAAAAAGAGGCCAACTGGAGCTTTTGCAACCAAGTTGCAGAAACCTTTTCGTAATTTTGCAACCGAAATAGAAAATGGAACTGAATGTTCCTGGTTATATAGGACTAAAAGTATTGCAAAATTATGGAAGAAATGAAACTTTCTCACGAACATCATCATGAATGCCATTGTGAAAATTCTCACGAACATCATCATGACTGCTCATGCGGCACAGAAGAACATGAGCACCAGGGGTGCGGTTGCCACCACCATCATCACCATGAAGAAGGCGGTTTGAAATCCAAACTCTTTCTGATAGGAGCAACCATCATCCTCCTGATTATCGCTGTTTTCATCGAAAAGGAATACAGTCTGGCTACCTGGCAGTTACTCCTCGTCTATCTCATTCCTTATTTATTGATAGGACATGAGACGCTGGGCGAAGCTGCAGAAGGTATTGCCAAGGGCGATATGTTTAACGAAAACTTCCTGATGGCTATTGCAACCATCGGAGCACTTTGCATCGGATTCTTCCCAGGATCAGATACAGAATTTCCAGAGGCAGTCTTTGTGATGCTCTTCTTTCAGGTGGGCGAACTCTTCGAAGGATATGCGGAAGGAAAGAGCCGCGACAGCATCTCGCATCTGATGAATATCCGACCGGATGTAGCGAATGTTGAAAGAAACGGAAAGGTAGAGTCGGTTTCGCCGGAAGACGTCAAGATAGGAGAAACTATCGTAATCCGTCCGGGAGAGAAAGTTCCATTGGATGGTATTGTTGTTGAGGGAAGCTCAGCCTTGAATACCATTGCCCTGACAGGTGAGAGTATGCCACGGGATTTGAATGAAGGCGATACTATCATGTCCGGTTGCATCAACCTTTCAGGAGTAGTTCGTGTACGCACCACCAAGAGTTTTGGCGAAAGTACCGTATCCAAGATTATCTCTCTGGTAGAGAGCGCCGACAAGAACAAGTCGAAGAGCGAGGCTTTCATCACCCGTTTCGCCCGAGTCTATACTCCTATCGTTGTTTTCGCAGCCATTGCCCTGGCGGTTATTCCTCCATTCCTGGCAGCTACGGGAATCGTCGGCAAAGGAACCTTTGGCGAGAACTTCCCATTATGGCTCAACCGCGCCTTGATATTCCTGGTAGTTTCCTGTCCTTGCGCCCTGGTCATCAGCGTGCCCCTCACCTTCTTTGGCGGCATCGGCGGAGCATCCCGGAATGGTATTCTCATCAAGGGCAGCAACTATATGGATGCTTTAGCCAAGGTGGGAACCGTTGTGTTCGACAAGACGGGTACCTTGACCCACGGAGAGTTTGCCGTGGCAGCTGTTCATGCAGACACTTCCTGCCCAGACCATTCATCCCATGATGCAGATAATGTGCATATTGGCGAATATTCTGACAAGGAGAAGATTCTGCTGCATTTGGCGGCTCATGCTGAACATTTCACTACCCACCCTATCGGTGCAGCCCTGCGGACTGCTTTCCCGCAAGAAGCAACGGATGACTGCGAGGTGACCGATGTAGAGGAAATTGCAGGACAGGGTATCCGTGCCAAAGTGAACGGCAAGGTGGTTTGCGTGGGCAACAAGAAGATGATGGAAAGCATCGGTGCCCGATGGCACGACTGCAACCAAGTGGGAACCATCATCCACGTCGCCATTGATGGCAAGTACGCGGGACATATTGTGATCAACGACACCCTTAAGGAAGGAAGCGCCCATGCCATCAGAGAGCTGAAAGAACTTGGAGTAGAGAAAGCGGTAATGCTGACGGGCGACCGCAGAGAAGTGGGAGAAGATGTTGCCCACAAACTGGGACTGGACGAGTGCCGCGCAGAACTGCTGCCAACCGATAAGGTTTCGCATGTAGAACAACTGCTGAAGACAAAACCAGCAGGCAAGACGCTCGCTTATGTAGGCGATGGCATCAACGATGCCCCTGTATTGAAGCGTGCCGATGTGGGCATTGCCATGGGTGGACTGGGTAGCGATGCAGCCATCGAAGCTGCCGATGTAGTACTGATGGATGATGACCCTAGAAAGATTGCCCTTGCCGTAAAGATAGCCAGAAGAACCATTCATATCGCTCACGAGAACGTGATATTTGCCATCGGAGTAAAGGTTGCCGTACTGATTCTCGCCACCATTGGTCTCGGCACCATGTGGATGGCTGTCTTTGCCGATGTAGGTGTTACGGTACTGGCTGTATTGAACGCCATGAGAAGTTTGGGTAAAAATCGTCTTTTTTATCGTTAAATACCAAAATAAGTTGTATCTTTGCAACCGAATTCTAATATACAATACTGAATGGTTATGTATAAAAAAGACATTTTGACTATGAATAAGATTATCAAACTCATCTTCGTACTCTGCTGCTTCTGCGGCATTGCACAGGCTCAGCCTCAACGCCCTAAGCTCGTTGTAGGCATCGTTATCGACCAGATGCGATGGGATTATCTCTATCGCTACTACGCCCGCTACGGCGAAGGCGGATTCAAGAGAATGCTCGGAGAAGGATTCTGCGTAGAAAATTGCAAGATTCCTTATATCCCTTCGGTTACAGCCATCGGCCACTCTTCTATCTGGACCGGTTCCGTTCCTTCCATCCACGGAATTGCAGGAAATAACTTCGTGAAGGATGGAAAAGTAGTGTATTGTACTGCCGACGATACCGTCAACCCTGTAGGTTCTGACAGCAAGGCTGGCAAGATGTCGCCTCGCAATCTGTGGGTAACCACCATCGGTGATGAACTCCGTCTGGCTACCAACAACCGCTCTAAGGTGATTGGTGTAGCCTTGAAAGACAGAGCATCCATCCTCCCTGCGGGCCATCACGCCAATGGCGCTTTCTGGTTTGATGACAAGTCGGGCAAGTTCATCACCAGTACTTTCTATATGGATAAGTTGCCAGAGTGGGTGAACAAGTTCAACAAGCAGAAACTCCCAAACAAGTATCTTTCCAAGAAATGGGAGACGCTCTACCCTATCGATTCCTACAAGGAGAGCACCAGCGATGACAACAACTACGAGAATGGAATTGTTGAAGGCGAGAAGGCGGTATTGCCACTCGACCTGCCTACCTTATATAAAAAGCATGGTTACAAGATTCTCCGCAGTACCCCATTCGGCTGCAACCTGACTTTCGATATTGCCAAGGCTGCCATCGAGGGCGAGAACCTGGGTAGAAACACAGATACTGATTTGCTGACCATCAGCTGCTCCAGCACCGATTACATCGGTCATCAGGTGGGCGTGAACGCCATCGAAACAGAAGATTGCTATCTCAGATTAGATAAGGCATTGGCAGATTTCTTCACTTATCTCGACCAGACCGTAGGCAAGGGAAATTATCTCACCTTCCTCACCGCCGACCATGGAGGCGTAAACAACGCCACCTTCCTGCAAGACCAGCGAATCCCTGCCGGCATCTGGAACAAGAAGGGACTGGTAGATGAATTGAACAAGAGTCTGAAGACAAAGTTCAACACCGACAAGGACCTAGTAAAGACCATCATGAACTATCAGGTATTCTTCAATACAGACATCATCGAGGAACTCGGTCTGGATTACGCAGCCATCAAGCAGGTGGTAGTAGACAGACTGAAGAAGGACAAGGACGTGCACTATGCCTTCGACATGGAGAAGACCTCTATCGAGAGCATCCCTGAAGAGCTGAAGTTCCGCGCCATTAACGGTTATAACCGCGAGCGCAGCGGAGGTGTTCAGATTGTACTGAAACCAGGTCACTACGATTATTACAGCAGCAAGGGAACTACCCACGGAGCATGGAATCCATACGATATCCATATTCCTTGCCTGTTTATGGGTTGGGGCATCCAGCACGGCGAGAGTGCCCAGCCTCACTATATGACAGATATTGCCGCTACCGTTTGTGCGATGCTGCATATTCAGGCACCTAACGGCTGCATCGGCACACCGATATTCTAATAAAAAGCAAAAAGCCAGATAATAACAAAGGCTAGGTTCACGATTCTGGGAACCTAGCCTTTATTTTTTATTCAAAAGAAGATGTTCTTCTATTCCGAGAAGAACATCTCTTATTCTTCGTTCATAATCTTCATATATTCCTCGTAAGAAATATATCTGCCACCCATCGATTTGAGATGAGGAGTCTCCAACTGACAATCTATCATCTTGCCACCGTGCTCCTGCAAGTATCTGGCAAGGAAGATGAGGGCAATCTTAGAAGCTGACGGAACCCTGGAGAACATGCTTTCTCCTATAAAAACCTTGCCGATGGTGACACCATAAAGTCCACCCACCAGTTCATCAGTTTCATTATCCCATACCTCTACGCTCGCCGCAAAGCCCTGCTTATGGAGGGCAGTAAATGCCTGGATGATGTTCTCGCCCAGCCATGCGCCATCTTCCCAATACCGTCCGTTGGTCTTGCTGCATCCCCGTATTACGCCATCGAAATCTTCGTTGATTCCTACGCTGTATCGGTTCTTTCTCATCAGGGTACGCATAGAATGACTGATGTGGATTTCATCAGGGAAGATGACGAAACGCTTCATCGGACAGAACCAGAGTATTTCAGGCTGGTCACGGAAACTATACCAGGGGAAAATGCCATTGCTATAAGCCAGCAACAGGCGGTCGATACTCAAATCGCCACCAATCGCAAAGCATCCATCCTCATCGCCATAATGCGGATCGGGAAAGTAAATCTCGTCCGCAGTATCATCTATCTGTAATATCATACGCTTATCTTTTATCAAGAATATTCTTGACTAGACTTTCATTCTAATAATTAATCACCAGTTCCTTTCCGTCAAAGTCGACATGCGCCTTGCCACTCTTCTTGAGTTTGCCGAAGAGCAGCGCCTTCATCAGGATCGGTTTCAGGCGGTTACCGATGACACGGTCCATCTCGCGGGCACCATATTCCTTGGTAAAGCCCCATTTCAGCAACTGTTCACGCGCAGCATCGGTTAACGTTACGGTAACTCCCTTTGCTGCCAGTTTCGCATCGAGTTGACGAAGTTTCTTGGCAAGAATCAGCTCTGCCATGTGCTTATCCATATCGTTGAACACCACCATGTCGGAAAGTCGGTTGATAAACTCAGGCTTGAAAGTCTTCTTCACCTGTGCCAGCATCGCTTCGCCACGACTTACGTTTCCATTGAAACCTACGCTAGCCCGTGAAGCATATTGTGCTCCGGCATTTGAGGTCATGATGAGAATCACGTTACGGAAATCAGCCTTCTGGCCCTTGTTATCAGTCAGACGGGCATAGTCCATTACCTGGAGCAGGATGTTATAGATATCGCTATGCGCCTTCTCTATCTCATCGAGCAGGAGTACACAGTTTGGCGTCTTGCGGATGGCATCGGTCAGAAGTCCTCCATCCTCATAACCCACGTATCCGGCTGGCGAACCGATGAGTTTTGCCACGGTATGCTTCTCGGTATATTCACTCATATCGAAGCGTACCAGTTCGATGCCGAGTTCCTTGGCCAACTGCCGTGCCACCTCGGTTTTTCCTACTCCGGTAGGTCCCACGAAGAGGAGCGAAGCCAATGGTTTGTCATCATCTGTCAATCCCGCCTTTGCCATCATCACAGCCTCAACCACCTTGTCTACAGCCTTGTCCTGACCGTAAATCTTGTCGAGTATGCGCTGGCGGAGCGTAGCCAGAGCATCGTTATTCTCATCTTTCATCGCAGCCGCATCAATCTTGCAGACTTTAATCAGAATCTGCTGGATGATAGACTTGGTAACATAAGAGCGCTGGCGAGATTCTACCGGATGCACCTCCAGATAAGCACCCGCCTCATCCATCAGGTCGATGGCCTTATCAGGCAGACAACGGTTGCTGATGTATTTGGCACTGGCACGAACGGCATACTCCAGGGCATCCTTGCGATAAGTTACATTGTGGAACTTATTGTATTTATACTGCAAGCCCTCCAGGATTTTGATAGCCTCCTCCTCGGTAGGTTCCTTGATGTCAATCTGCTGGAACCGGCGCACGATGCCCTTGCTCTGAGCCATGTAACGGTTATATTCCTCGTAGGTGGTAGAGCCGATGAAACGGATATCACCTGCCTCCAGATATTGCTTCAGCATATTGGATGCATCAGGTCCGCCATCTGAGCCACGACCGGCACCTATCATATTATGAATCTCATCGATGTAGATAATGGTATTGCCTTCCTTCACGGCTCCCTCCATCACCATCTTGATGCGTTTCTCGAAGTCGCCGCGATATTGGGCACCGGCAAGCATCTGTCCCATGTCCATGCCGTAGATGCGAGCCCCCTTGAGGCGTTCAGGAACCTGGTTTTCGTTGATGAGTTTGGCGAGACCATAGACCAGAGCTGTCTTGCCGACTCCGGCTTCTCCGATGTGGAGCGGATTGTTCTTCTCGGCACGGCAGAGCACCTGGATGGTTCTGTCCAGTTCCTGTTCTCTTCCGATGAGCGGATTGTGCTCTTCTACCTTGTCAGAAATACAGGTAACCAGCTGATGCCAATCCTGTACAACCTGTCTTCTGCCTTCTTCCTCGTCGTCATCATACTCGTTGGCATAATCGTCATCATCAAAGTCTGCTCCCATGCCCATGCCAGCCTCTCCAGTATCTTCTCCAATAGGATAATAACTGTCAACGCTCGCCAGGAACTCGCCCTGCCGGTCGCCCACATTCTTGCACAGCAGGAAGGCGGCTTCTGAATTCTGCAAGCCAAACATCGCCTGCACAAAATGGGGTACATTCACCAGCTGTCTGTCGGCAGCAGCAGCCAGGGCGCACGCCGTTCCAAACATGGTTTTGAAGAGCGATGACGGCTCTGGCAGATACTTGATGGTTTCAGGCACACGCTCCTGCTTGGCGAGCCATTCCACCAAGTCTTCGTGCATCTTGAGGCTGTCTACGCCTTCTTCCTGCAGCGCCTGACAGAATGCATACTGCCTGAGCAACGCCAGCAGCATGTGCTCGGGCATCACGAACTCGTGGTCGAAGAACCGGGCTTGCTTCATGGCATCGTCCATCAGAACACTCATATATCGGGTCAATCCCATACTGTCCATTCTATTTTTTCCTTTCTTTTTCTTAGCATATATTGGGGATATTTCCCCGAAATCAACGCCTATTCCGGCATATAAGTGAGTTTAAGCGGAAACTTCTGCGTACGGGCTTTCTCCATCGCTTTCTCCACTTTACTCTTGGCGATGTCATAGCTGTAGGTGCCCACCACGGCTTTCTCTTCGTGATGAACCTTGAGCATGATTGCTTCAGCCTCAGCCTGCGACTTGAAGAAGATGGATTCCAGGATTTCTACCACGAAGTCCATCGGTGTGAAGTCGTCGTTGAACATCATTACCACGTAACGCCCCGGCTCCTTGAGCCTGGTTTTCTGGCGTTCACGAATTGCTGTTTGTTCTTGAGCCATATTTTAATTCTTACTATTTATACGCATTGGTAATCTCCACAACATAAACATCGTGGAATCCACCCTTGGCACCATACCACTGGAGCAGGTCCTTGTCGAGGAACTTCTCGGCGGTCATACTGTCCTTATAAAGTTTGCGGCATTCCAGGGTGAGTCGTGACTGCTCGAAGCCAATGCAGCCGTTATCGGTTTCCACAGGAGTCAGTCCTGTTTCCTTCGCCTTATCCAAATCGCGTCCGCTCTTAGAGCCGCAGAAGTTATAAATCTTACGAGCCTCCTCGCTTTTGCCGAGGAAAGAGAGAGTCATGAATTCATTCTCCTCGATGATGCCGTGGGTGAAACGCTCCGGACGGATAAAGACCACAGCCACCGGCTTGTTCCAAAGCCATCCCAAACAGCCCCAAGAGGCGGTCATCATATTGAAATGATCCTTGTTGCCGGCACATACCAGCATCCACTCCTTACCAATAGTCTCGAAGACGTTGTCATTCAGTTCTTTTACGTTGATCTTTTCCATCTTATCTGTTCCTTTCTTTTTAATTTCTAATTACCATAAAATTGCGACAGCAGTATTCTGATTGCTGAATGCTGCCCATATCAACTGCAAAGATACAAGAATAATCTGAAAAAGCGAATGTTTCTTTAAGAAAATCGCATCACCCTATTGAGGATTATGCCTAATTAATACTTTTTTATGCCACAAGAAGGCTGAATTGAATACGATTTGTGAGGTAGGAAACCGACCTTGATTTACATTAACTTTGCATCAGCAGTTGAAAAAATAATTCACATTTTATTTTGTCAGTTGCCCAAAAGGCAGTACCTTTGCACCCCGAATGCCGAAAGCCGGGAAGGCGGAAGGCTTCGATTTATTATTCATTTATAAACATTTAATTTAATGTACAAAACAATTTTCAACAAGCGCAACAGCTTGAAGTTCAACCGATTCTCTAACAAGAATTACTCACTCTTCGCAGTTTTGGGAAGAGAGGTACTTGTTGGTGCACTCAGCGTTGCTACCCTGAGCCATGCTAAGGCAGCAGGCGTAAGCACAGAGGGAGCCAAGGTTGATTCTACCCTCTACAAGGGCGGAAAGGCTTACGAGCTGGATGCGGTGAGCGTTACCGGATCTCGTGCGCCGATGACTGTAGAGCAGTCACCTAAGATTGTGTCTGTCATTACCCGCGACGATATTCATCGTGCGGCTGCGCAGACTATCAACGATGTATTGAAATTAGCTACCGGCGTGGATGTCCGTCAGCGTGGTGGCTTTGGTGTTCAGACGGATATCTCCATCAATGGTGGAACCTTTGACCAGATTACCATTCTCTTGAATGGCGTCAACATTTCCAATCCACAGACTGGTCACAATGCTTCTGATTTTCCTGTAGCTCTTGCCGACATCGACCACATCGAAGTGCTCGAGGGGGCAGCATCGCGCTTATTCGGAACTTCAGCCTTCAATGGTGCCATCAATATCGTAACCAAGAAGGCTAAGAGAGAGGGGGTATCTGCAAGTGTAGAAGGCGGAAGCTTTGGAAGCTTCGGAGCACAGGGACGCATTCAAACAGCTTTTGAAACGGGTAAGTGGACCCAGGCTTATTCTGTAAGCGGAGGCTACAAGCGCTCGGATGGCGGCACGGAGAACAGCGATTTCGAGAAGGGACAGGGCTACGGCAATCTCTCTTTCTCTTACGACCAGCGTTTCGACATCAACGCCCAGTTGGGTATTGCTAGCCAGAGCTATGGTGCTAATACTTTCTACAGCGCCAAATACAACAACCAATATGAGAAGACAGACCACGGTATGGCTTCGCTCAACCTGAGTCTGCACAACCAGGAGAAGACCTGGGAGATTGCGCCTCAATTCTATTATAACAAATTCAAGGATCACTATCAGCTGATTCGTGGAAAGGCTGGAGCAGCAGCAGGCGAGAACTATCACGACCTAGATGTTTATGGTGGTGGTCTGAATGCCAACGTGGCTTGGGCTTTGGGTAAGACTGCAGTAGGTTTCGACATCAGCAAGGAGTGCATCTACTCTACTGCATTGGGCGAGGAACTCGCAGAGAAAGACTATAAGGATATCTCGGGTTCTGACCGTCAATATACCCGAAAGGGCGAGCGCACCAACACCAACATCATGCTGGAGCACAACTTCATCTTCGGCGGTTTCACCTTGTCGGCTGGTGTCTTGGCAAACAAGAATACAGGTCTTGACAACGACTTCCGTTTCTATCCTGGTGTGGATATGAGTTATCGTCCTAACGACAACTGGAAGTTCTACGCTTCCTGGAACAAGGCATTGAGAATGCCTACCTACACCGACTTATACATAAGTAATGCGGTGCAGCAGGGCGACATCAACCTAAACCCGGAGAAGAACTCAACCTTCAAGGTGGGAACTCAATATCGCCAGACTGGTTTTGCAGCAACCGTTAGCGGATTCTACGCACACGGCACCAACATGATTGACTGGGTTCAGACATCCGTGACCGAGCAGAAAGACATCACGTATCACGTGACGAACATCGGAAAGCTCAACAACATGGGCTTCAACGTAGATGCTACTATCTACATGAGAGAATTGGTACCAAACAGTTTCATCACCCGCATCAAGTTGGGTTATGCTTACATTTATCAGGATCATAAGACCGAGACAAACATTCTGAAATCACTCTATGCATTGGAGTATCTCAAGCACAAAGTTGTATTCGGACTGGATCATCAGATCTGGAGCAAGCTTTCAGCTTCCTGGAGCGTAAGATGGCAGCAGAGAATGAATGGCTATCATCCATACACCAAGGTAGATTGCAAACTGATGTGGGACGAGAAGAAATACAATATCTTCGTGAAAGCCGACAACATCACTTGCCACCGCTATTACGACCTCACAGCCGTTAAGCAGCCAGGTTTGTGGATTATGGCAGGAGCCAGCGTAAATCTCGGCCGATAATATAATCAGATAATAATCATCCCAAAAGATGATAAATATCCGAAACACGATTCGGATATCAAATAAAAAAACGAGCCTTGATGGAGGTTTCTTCCTTCCGTCAAGGCTCGTTTCCTTTTATTCCGGCTATTTTCTTTTATTTCAGTTATTCCGGTTTCTGATATTTTCCGTTCACTTTTATCGGTTCGAGATGGATTCCCACATGGGTATCTGCGCCGAAGTGCTGCTTCAGTTTTGTTTCTATATGAGTAGCATGCTCATGTGCCTCATAAAGCGAAAGAGAACCCGGCATGCGGACATGCATTTCTATCGCAATCTTGTTTCCGATGCGACGGGTACGCAGGTTATGAATCTCTCCCACTCCCTGCTCTTCGTTCGCAATCTTCAGGATTTCATCTTCCTCTGTCTCAGGAAGACTGGCATCCGTCAGTTCTTTCACAGACTGCATCACCAGTCCCCAGGCGGCCTTGATGATGAAGGCACTCACGATGATGGCTGCAAGCGGATCGAGCACCGCCCACTTTTCTCCCAGGATGATGGCGCCGCCAATACCGAACATCGTTCCGATACTCGATAAAGCATCGCTGCGATGATGCCAGGCATTCGCCACTACAGCCTCGGAATGATATTTCTTTCCGGCTTTTACCGTAAACTGATAAGCCCATTCCTTCATCACGACACTTACGATGGCAGCAATCAAGGCTACAATGCCCGGCTGCTGCAATGTCTCGCCGCAGATGGCACGATAGGTCTTGGTAACACCAGAATAACAGATCATCACACCCACCACGAAGAGCGAAATGCCGATGATGGCTGTGGCAAGCGTCTCGTATTTGCCATGACCATAATCATGGTCCTTATCCATCGGCTTATTGCCCAGTTTAACGAATACCAGTACCACCACATCGGTAGCGAAATCGGTGAGCGAGTGGATGGCATCCGCTATCATTGCTGCCGAATGTCCGAGAATACCTGCAGCAAACTTCAGTACGAGCAGCACCACATTGATGATGCTTCCCGCTATCGTCACCTTATATACTTCCTTTACTCTATCCGCATCAGCGGAATGATTCTTTTTCGTTTCTGCGGGCATCTCTTGCTCGTTATATATTCTCTCATTCTTGTCCATACTATAAAATATAACAGAAGTCCTTTGCTTCCTTAATAATGTTTTTGTATAACCAAATTCCTGTCTTTCATGAATTGAGCGGCAAAAGTACATCTTTTTTCTGAAATCGGATAAAAAGAGAGATTAAAAAAGTATAACGAATAGGGAATAATGTGATAGCGTGCTGCCCCTCAAAAAGTAGACACAGAAAGGTGGAAAACTGATGGAAAATGAT
>JAJWFY010000060.1:0-1804 GCA_021615735.1 Segatella copri
GCGATAGACTCGTTCTTAGGACAAACAGCCTCGCAAGCACGAGTGTTTGTACAGTTACCGAAGCCGAGCTCATCCATGCGTGCAATCATCTTCTTAGCACGGGCAGCAGCCTCTACACGACCCTGTGGGAGAAGTGCCAACTGGCTAACCTTTGAGCTGACGAAGAGCATGGCAGAACCATTCTTACATGCAGCAACACAAGCACCGCAACCGATACATGTAGCGCAATCCATTGCCTCGTCTGCATTCTCCTTAGGAATCAGGATAGCGTTGGCATCCTGAGCCTGACCTGTACGGATGCTGGTGTAACCACCTGCCTGGATGATCTTGTCGAATGCTGAACGGTCTACCATACAGTCCTTGATGATAGGGAAACCTGCAGAACGCCAAGGCTCAACGGTGATAACATCGCCATCGTTGAAACGACGCATGTAGAGCTGACATGTTGTAGCACCACGCTCTGTCTTACCATGAGGTGTACCATTAATATAGAGAGAGCACATACCGCAGATACCCTCGCGGCAGTCGTGGTCGAAGACGAAAGGCTCCTGACCTGACTCGATGAGCTCCTCGTTCAAGATGTCGAGCATCTCGAGGAATGAAGTATCATCTGGGATGTTCTTCATCTCGTGTGTATCGAAGTGACCCTGTGCTGTAGGACCGTCCTGCTTCCAATACTTAACTGTGAAACTTATATTTCTTGCCATTGTCTTGTTCGCTTTTTAGTTCTTGTAATTTCTTGTCTGTACCTTAATTGCCTCATACTCGAGAGGTTCCTTGTTGAGTACTGGAGCAGTTGTGTCGTTGCCCTGATACTCCCAGCAACCTACGTAGAAGAAGTTCTCGTCATCACGCTTTGCCTCGCCTTCCTCTGTCTGGTACTCCTCACGGAAGTGACCACCACAGCTCTCGTTGCGGTGCAATGCATCGTAAGCGATCAACTCGCCCATCAAGATGAAGTCACGCAAGTGGATAGCCTTATCCAACTCTACGTTCAAGCCTTCCTTCTTGCCAGGGATGAAGAGGTTCTTGTTGAATTCCTCGCGCAGAGCCTTCATCTTCTTCAAACCTTCCTCAAGACCTTCCTTGGTACGACCCATACCTACGTGCTCCCAAAGGATGTGACCCAACTCCTTGTGGATAGAATCTACAGAGCGCTTGCCCTGGATACCCATCAGGCGGTCGATTTCCTTTCGAACACCTGCCTCTGCCTCTGCGAACTCTGGAAGATCGGTAGAGAGCTTAGGCCACAAAGACTGGTCGGCCAAGTAGTTCTGGATAGTGTATGGCAATACGAAGTAACCGTCAGCCAAACCCTGCATCAAAGCAGATGCACCAAGACGGTTAGCACCGTGGTCAGAGAAGTTACACTCACCAATAGCGAAGAGACCAGGGATAGTAGTCATCAACTCGTAGTCAACCCAGATACCACCCATTGTATAGTGGATAGCAGGGAAGATCATCATTGGGTTGTAGTACTTCACGCCGTTGATCTCGTTAGCCAACTCACCTGGGTTAACGTCGGTAATCTCCTCATACATATCGAAGAGGTTGCCATAACGCTGCAGGATAACGTCGATACCGAGACGGTTGATAGACTCAGAGAAGTCGAGGAATACGGCAAGACCTGTGTTGTTGACACCGAAGCCCTTGTCGCAACGCTCCTTAGCAGCACGAGAAGCCACGTCACGAGGAACCAAGTTACCGAATGCTGGGTAACGGCGCTCCAAGTAGTAGTCGCGGTCTTCCTCAGGAATATCAGAACCCTTCTTTGTACCAGCCTGCAATGCCTTAGCATCCTCAA